>BTVI01000027.1:0-42711 GCA_045862955.1 Fimbriimonadales bacterium | reverse complement strand
GACGGCGGATGGGGTTTGGCCGCGCCCCGACCCGTGCGCTGGCTGCTGGGGCCCTAGAGCCCCAGGTAGGGACCACCACCTTCCATGGGCCGAGCATGGCGGCATTGGCTCTGCCAGGCGTCCCGTCCGCCTTTACCACGGTGGCTCTTGCAGGTCCAACCATCGTCACGATCGTCATGCTGAGCTTGTCGAAGCATGCACACGCAGGCAGCACGTCATCGCCTTCAGATACTGCGGTCGCGGCATCCGGCGTCATGCTTCGACAGGCTCAGCATGACGTCAACCTCAGCATGACGATAGACGCAGCATGGCGACAGGCTGAGCGTGGCGGGTCCATCCATGCATCACCAGTGCGAGCGGTGAGGGACAGAGACACGGTCGTGGGCGGACTCTCGGATCCTGCTTCGTCACTCTCGACCTTGCGGACTTCGAGATGGCACGTGACGGTGCCTACGCCAGCTCTCCCATCATCCCCCACAGATGCCCCTCGGTGGCGCGAACGGTGGCGAGGCGGCCGGCGCGGTCCGGCCCACCGGGAAAATGCATCATTCGAAACTCCCGCGTGTACCCTGCCAGCAGTCGTCGGTCTTTGTCCGACGGCCCTTCGATCAGCACTTCGAACTCGCGACCGACACAAGCGCGGTTCTTCTCCACGGCGATCCCGTTCTGCAGGTCTATCAGGCGGTTCAAGCGCTCGGCCTTCACCTCTTCGGGCACTTGATCCGGCATCTCGGCGGCCTTCGTGCCCGGCCGGGTGGAGTATGCGAACATGAAAGCACTGTCGAACCGCACCTCGCGCACAACGTCTAAAGTGCGCTGGAACTGCTCCTCCGTCTCTCCCGGAAAACCGACGATGAGGTCGGTGGTGATGCCGATGTGTGGCACGGCCTCGCGCAAGCGCTCCACCGTATGAAGGAACTCGTTCACCGAGTACACCCGCTTCATTCGCTGCAGCACCTCGTCGTCACCCGACTGCAGTGGTAGGTGTACGTGTTCCATCACCTGCGGCACGTCGCGAATGGTCTCGACGAGCTCGTCCGAGAAGTCCCTCGGGTAGGGGGACGTGAAGCGGATGCGCTCCAGCCCTTCGAGCTCTGCGAGTCGCCGTAGCAACAGGTGGAACGGCACGCGGCCCTCTAGCAGGTTCTTGCCATAGCTGTTCACCGTCTGGCCGAGCAGTGTGACCTCCCTCGTCCCTTGCGCTACCAGTTCGCGAACCTCGCGCAGGATGTCTTCGGTGGGCCTACTTCGCTCCCGTCCTCGTGTTACCGGCACCACGCAGAAGGTGCAGAACTTATCGCATCCATACTGGATGGGCACGAAGGCTTTTAGCTTCGGCTTTCTCCCCGAAGCCCGTCCGGGCAGGTCGGTCACTACGGCGCCCTTGCGCTCCGGCATCTCCGTGCGCAGAGCGAAGCCTCGCCGCTCTTTCGTTTGCTCCACCAGCTCGGGGATCACGGCCAGGTCTCGTGTACCGACGACGAAATCCACATGCGTCGCCCTGCTACGGATGCTCGCCCCCTTGAGCTGAGCCATGCAGCCGACCACTCCGATCACCAGGTCTGGCCGCTCTTTCTTCAGCTTCTTCAAGCGTCCGAGCAGCGAAAAGGCCTTCTGTTCGGGCTTGGCGCGGACGGAGCAAGTGTTCAGGATCACCACGCTAGCATCCCGGATGGTGTCAGCAGGGTGCATGCCGCGCTCGTCGAGGAAGAGCGATATCTGCTCGCTGTCTTCCTCGTTCATTTGGCAACCCCAGGTGACGATCTTGTAGGCTTCTCCGCTCATTACGAGTGAGCAATGATACCGAAAGGCCGCCCCGCGCGGTGATGCAGACGAGGGGGGCGGCTGCAAAGTGAGGAGGCGGGGCCGTTCGGCCCCGCCTCACACAGGCATGTCAGAGTCCGTGACTACTTGCGTCGGCGAAGAGCGAGCAGCCCGAGAAGGCCGGTCGCCATCGCGGCGTAGGTGCCGGGCTCCGGAACGACCTCGATCGTGAACCAGTGGCGGTCACCCTGTGCCAGGGTGCCGTTGATTAGCGTCCCACCTATGTTCAGGCCGTAGTTGCCGCCGCGGGTGTCGATCCCACCACCGGCTCCCGAGCGGTCCCACGACCCGCCACCGCTGATCGCATCGCCGGGATCCCGGGTGTTGTAGCCACCGAGGCAAAGGTAGTACAGCCCCGGAGACAGCACCAGGTCCAAATTCGACCTCGTGCCGCTGAAGTCGTCGTTCGAGGCGATGAAGTTGCCGGAGCCGTCGAAGAACGACAGCTCGGTGTCGAAGTCCGCAGCGAAAGTGTTGATGTTCAGCGCTCCGGGTCCGAACGTACCAGCGAAGGTCGGCGTGAGGTCATACCACGAGACGTTCAGCCAATAGTTGAACGAGTTGTAGCCCCACATGTAGTAGCCCCAGGTGTTCGTTCCCCCTGAGTCGAACAGGTCGAAGCTGACCCAGCTCGTTGCGTCCGCTGGATAGTTCACGTCGTCGTTGTTGCCGAGGATCCAGCCCTCGGGGCTCGTATCGTAGATGTACAGGTACGAATCACCATTCCCGGGATCGACATTCACGTCGAACACGTACCGCCGAAGCGCGGCATAGCCGTTGGCTGCCGTGTCGAAGTAATGAAAGTCGTCGTCGCTCGAGGTCATCGAGCCGGTGATGTTCTCCCCGTTGTTCAGCGTGCCGATGTGAGTGCCGGGGAAGGTGTCATTGGGCTCCTGCTCGGAGAGATCCGCGAACGCCACGCTAATCGCGCCCGTAACGAACGCGGCCAGCAGCAAGCTTCTGGTGAGCATTGTCCAATCTCCTTTGCGTGATTGCGATTAGCTTGCATCCACGGGAAGGAGCGGCACAATAGCAAAGAAAAACACGGAAACATTCGGCACGGGCACGCAGGCCCGCGACTTGCCTATGTTAACACACGATTCACCGAATGTCAACACTTCCGCAAGGATGGCCCGCAGACTTCCCGTCGAGCAGGCCTGAGCCTTTCCCCCGAGCCTGGTACCTCACGACCCGCTTTCGAAGTTTCGCTTAGCGGCCAAGCAATTCTGCCGGTTGCGACTGCAGGCGGCCGAAATCTCGCCGATCTGCGGGGCCGCAACCGGGAAAGCGAGTGTGTACCATGGTAGCGCACTCACGGAATGGATGCGCTGTGTGCGGACGCAGCGGGACCCGCGTCCGGACACCCAGTACCGGCGCGGGTCGCTCTGGCTCGGCCATTGCACGTCAGGGATCGACGTTTCTCCGAACGTCTCGGAGGTGGCCCATGTATGGGGAAGATGAAGCTCGATTCGACGACGCTGATTACCTAGAGGACGACGAACTGCCTATGCCGGAACCTCCCGGCGAGATCGCGCTGCCGCGCACGGCCTGGGGATGGATGTCGCCCTTCTTCGGCACGATGCGCCCCCCGCACCACCCGCCCGCAATCGTGGACCCGGAGGCTGAGATGGAACGCCAACGCGCCGAAGCCGAAGAATACCTCTCGATGAACTGAGTCGGCCCTCAAGTCAACGAACCGGGGCCCGACCATTCGGTCGGGCCCCTCGCATCACAAGTCGCCTTACCGGACTACTTCGAGTAGCAGCAGCAAAGGGGGTTGCCGCCAATGGAGAGGCAGCAGGTCGAGCCCCACTTCATGCTGTAGTTCGCAAGGTCTACGAACATGTGCAACGCCTTGATGTAGTCCTTGTCGGTGGTGTTGCAGAGGTACCAGACGCCGTTGGCGGCCGGCTTCCAGGTGCAGTTACCGAAGGCGAAGTTGAAGCTGAACCACGGGATGCCGTTCTGCAGGATGTTCAGGCTAACCATGCTGCCCGAGTAGATCTGGAAGTAGTTCTGCAGGCTCTTCACGGCGTCCGGCGTGTTGCTGATGAGCTGCCACTTGATGCCGTTGGTCAGCTTCTCGAACTTGATGTTGAAGAACGGCAGGAACTGCGGAGCGGTTGCAGTGCCGGTGTAGGCGCCGAACTTCTGGGTCGTCGTCGTGGTCCGGCGGACCGAGGTGGTCCTCTTGGTCACGGCCTTCGGCTTGACCGTTCGGGTGGTCTGCGCCGTCGTCTTCGTCGTCCGCTTGGCCTTGGTAGAGCCGCTCTTCTTCACAGGCTTGGTGACCGTTGCCGTCCCACCGATGAGCCTGTACGTCGAGGTCCCTACGTTCTTGTTCTCAACGTTGCCGGTATTCGGCGTGTTCTGTTTGTTCACAGCCATGAACCGCACTTTCCTCCATAGCTCAGGCGCAAACGCCTGATGTGTCATAAGGATTGTCGGATCACTCTGTGAAAAGTCACAGGGCAGCGGGCTCGCGCGGGCTTCCAGACCGAAAAGAGCGAGCGAGTCGGCACCCCTCTTCCTTACCAAGGCCTCAGCGAGAAGGCTGCGCTGACGGGCCCGTGCGATCGGCGGGTGGCCGACCCTCTTCGGTTCTCGGCGCCGCCTCTGCGAACGCCGCGTGATAGCACCTACCCATACCCTGGTGGCGCTGCGACGGGAGCAGCAGCAATACGCCGGCCCGGGCTCTGTTTCGCAACACGCAGAGGTCCGCGAACGAGTCGTCCCGAAGCAACGGCATGAAGGCAGGACATCGAGCCTTCGGCTTCATTCCCGACTGAGCGCCTCGCCGCGGCGGAGCTCCGCCGTTCTCTACGCGCTCAGCGAGTCCACCTGGATCGTCTCCACCGTGATCATTCCGGTGCCGCCTGCGCCCGCGAACACCTTGTAGCACGCCCGGGAGCCCGCCGAGAGCTCCGCACTCCCACTGGTGTTCTCGAACTCCCCCGTCTGCCCCGCGGGAATCGCGACGGAGAGGCCCGTGTCGCTCCCGTCCGCCCGCAGCGTTACCGTCGAATCGGCCAGCGTGCTGTTGGCGCTGACGAAGACCCTGAGGTTGCGCAGCGTGTGCGACTGGTCGTACAGACGAACCTGCGCATATGCCTCGTTCCCGGTGGACGGCCCGCGGTAGCCAACGAGCGGCAAGAACCGCGTGGTGTTCTGAAGCTGCGCCCACGAACCCGTGTGTACTGCAAAGGTGCGAATGCTGTGCGCAAGGAGCTGCGACAGCCGCACCGCGTCCGAGGAGGCTTGCCCCGCAGCCAGGCCGGTCACCCGGTGCCCACCCATCGCGATGTCACCCGCCATGGTGCCGCCGGAGAGCAGCAGAAAACCACCCGGAGCAAGCCCGCCTTCCGAAGTGATCTGCGTGTCGTTGCCCCCATCGTCGCGGTAGAACAGCTCGGTCCGTCCACCGACGTCCAACGTGAACAAGAAGCCACGATTGGCAATTCCAGTGGGCGGGGCTGTGCGCTCCGGGAGGCTAAGTGCGTCCGCACGCGCAGCCCCGGACACGTGCAAAGCCTCCGACGGGCTATCGGTGCCGATTCCCACCTTAACAGCGTTCAGCATCACGGTCAGTGCGTTCGGCCCCGTCACCTGTCGGACAGAGTCTTCCACGCGCTGCCCGCGCCATGCGATGGAAGTATCCACTCCGATGACGCTATCGGTACCCGTCGTCGCGGAACCGAGCAAGGTGTGAGTCCCCATGGGCGGGGTAAGGGTCGGTGTCAGCGTGAATGTTCCGTCCTCGCGCAGCCAGACGTATGTGGTGCTCGAGGGTGGCAAGCCGACGATCTCGGTTTCCGCGACTTCCACCAACTTATCGAGCGAGGCCGCCCCCTCTGCCACGGTCACGGATAGTCCCTGGCCCGCCGATAGCGTGAGGCCGCTCAATACCACATGCCCCTGCGATAGGCGCGACAACGTCTCGAAGTCGCTCCAGTTACGGTTCTGCTGACTCGCCGAGAGCACCGCCCCGTCCACTAGTCGGAAGTAACCCATCTTCTCCTCCTACTCTTGCCACGTAACCCCGTTGTCCAGGCTGCGGCTGAGACGTACCGTCCCATCCTCGGCTAGCCAACTCACGAAGAGAGTGTTAGCACCATCCGGCCTGATAGTCACACCACACGTCTGCTGAGGGCACTGAGCAACCACGATCACCGGATCGGTCCAGGTGGCACCGCCGTCTATGGAGCGGCTGCAACGTATTCCGTTGCCATCGTGACTGAAAGCATACAGGAACCCCGTTACAGGGTCCGCCGCTAAGTTCGGATGACCTGCCGAAGCGAAAACCATCCCGTCTTCCTCCCATGTCTCACCGTCATCGAGGGCGACCCGATGCAACACATTCCCGCCGATCTCCAGCACCGCGTGCAAACGTCCCGGCGGGGACCACGCTATCGCGAAGCCGCTGCCCGCGAACCCGGCCTCCAGCATGAAGTCCTCGCTCCGTCCGTCGGTCTCGAAACGTCTCAGCCTCAGCCCGTCGTTCGCCGTGTACGCAACGAACAGCCTTCCTGTCTCGTTACGCGTCATGCTCGTCCTGCCTGCTAGAGGGTGTGGCTCGCCGGCGAGCCCCACCCAGCGGTACTTCCTGTCGGTTAGCCCGGACGGAAGAGGGATCGGCCCGCTCTCCGATGTCCCGATAGACCACGCTCCGTCAATAGGGGCGAACGGGCCCACGCGGTAGTAGCCTTCCTCTCCACTGACCGCGCTCGCGTAGCCCGAACCGTTCCGATAGAGTGTGACGGGCACGCCTTCTGCCGAGCGCTGCTCCGTGATGTCCACGGTTAGTCCATGACACATCGCTCGCAACCGTTTGGTGAAGCGCAGAGGGTAGGGACCGCCGTGCGAGCCGGCAGGGTCACCGATCCCTGGATAGATACCCACCATGTCGTATCGTTGTAGCCAGCGGATGGGAGTTCTGCCCACGAGGCTCACGTCTAGCAGGTCGAGTTTGGTGCCTCCGGAGTACCACTCGGACGCCATGAAGGCCGCCAAGCGAGAGTCGTGATCGTAGTAGTACCGCGTGCGCTCGTCACTGCCGGGCGGCGCCGGCACTCTGACGTCGCATGCATCGTGCGATGTTAGCTCCTCGATCAGCTCGCGCACGCTGAGGAACCGATCCCCGCGAGTGTCCTCGACACGATACGGCATGTCCAGAATCTGCCTACCGTCGCACAATCCCCAGCACAGGCGATATCGCCTCACCCCGTCGTCACCTATCACGCTCTCGTCGAAGGGCGGCAGGGCCGTGACTGCAGCCTCCCGCGTTCTAACAAGAGACAGATCGGCGAAGCTGTAGGTGGCGCCATCCGACAGTCGCTCCAGGCCGACGCTCTCGATGTGCCTCGGGCCGTAGTACTCTCCCGGAGGTACGTAAGAGCTGTCCGTCAGGTCGTAGTCGGCACTCGCCCCCTGGGGCACGCACAGATCGAGCACGTACTCCCTGAACCCCGTGGTCAGGTCGAGTTCCCACACGTATAGGTTCGAGTCGTTCAGCCGGACCGTGCAGGGTCCGGCCGGATTGGAGCGCGCAGTGAGCCTCAGCTTCCTATACTGCGATGCGTCGCGCGTGAGGTTCTTGCGCACACTGCCCTCGCCGCCAGCCACGACGAGGCGCAGGATGCCACCCGATGCGGTAACCGTGGCATTCTCACCCACCCAGCCCTCAGCCGAGTCGAACGCATCCACCGTGCGCGAAGTTGTGTGAGCCAGCTCGAAGGGCGTCCACGAGAAGTCGTCTGCGATCAGGATTCGCCAGTCCTGAGGTATTTCGCCGTTCTGCGTCATCCACTCGTTGTCTAGCCAAAGGAAGAGGTCGGGCCTCGCTAGCAGTACGTCGCATAGCGGGACCGGCTCTCCACCCACGCACCGCTCCACGGCAGCGCGCTGCTCCGTGTACGACTCGGGCTCTCCGGCGTAGACCCCGTTAGCCTTCACGACCTCCGGCGGCTCCGCCCACGAGCGGCGATAGCGAACGGCCGCACCGTAGTTCGGCTCGAAGACCTTCGTGGTGACACCATGCACCTGCAATTCGGTGTCGGGCGCGCACTCGCACGTCGCAAGGTAGGGGCCGGAGGGGTGTGCAGCAGTCTCTCCCCACAGCGTACCGTCCTCCGCACCCACGCACGTGTAGTATGGCTGCTCGCAGGCTACGCGATCGAAGTTGATCGGTAGCTCGTTGAGACGCATGGTGCCGATACTTCCTGCGAAGCCCTCTTCATTCGATGGGGAGTGGAACAGCCTCGCCGTCGGGGTGTGTGCTAGCACGTCGGGGCCGACGATGTCGGCAGGTATGTCAGCCGATGCAGATGCCCCGAACCCCTCCTCGAGCGTAATCGCGAACCCATACTGCCCGCCCGCCTTCGGCCCTTCGTAGTAATGCATGGTGCACATACCTACGAAATCGTCGTCGCCGGGACCCTGTCCGCTCGTGGGATACGAAAGTGGCACCCGAGGGGTTCGTGCGTCGATCTCGATACCCTTCCACTCTTCCACGTCCATCCATAGCGCGACGGAGCCGACGACGCCATACCTTTGCCCGGGTGGAACGGTGGGCATCCCTAGCGGCTTATAAGCGGCCACGGGCATCTCGTCGCCAACGTGGCCCCAGGGGCCATAGGCATTGAAGTACCCTCCGAAGCCCGTGGCGGGGTCGCCCGGCAGCCTGATCTGTAACACCCAAGACAGGCCATCCGGGCCACCAGCGATCGGTAGCAGAAACCCATTCGGCGGTGCGCCCGTGTCGCTGCGGCCACACACATCGCCCGGGCTGCCTGCCCACACCTCGAAGCCGAGCCACCGCACAGCGATGCCGGAGCCGCCGGTGTATCCCTCGCCCACGGGCTGCAGGGCACGATAGGCCGCCTCGACGCTAAACGCCCACGCGAGTGTCAGCCTTCGCGTCCGCCCCGTGCGGAACAGGTCTACCATGCTAGCGGCCTACCACCGACCCGTCGCCGATGTGGCTGAGGCCCACGATCAGGAACGGCGAGCCGTCGGAGGCTGTAAGCGATCGCGACTCGCCTAGCGGAAGCCGTGCGACATCTAGCCGCTGTGTGGTCAGGTTCCCACTCGTGAATGCCCGGTCCCCGGACCGCACATACTCCTGCCTCATAAGACCTGATAGTGCCTCCCTCAATCGCTCCCGCTCCCAATCCATCGCACGACCTCCTTCCTGCCACCGCCTCGGCCCGAATGCCTACGCGCGATTCCGCGACTAGCCCTCACTCGTCATGCTGAGCCTGTCGAAGCATGACCTCGCGCGCCGCACGCTAACGTTATCCACCGCCACCTTCGCGGCTACCGACCGCATGCTTCGACAAGCTCAGCATGACCGTATTGGCGTGAGGTCGAGCAAGGCCGAATCACGAGACCGGCAGAAACACGTACGCAACGCGCTGCCCCGCCTCATGCCGTGCCGGTACAGCGTGCGAGCAAACGCTGACCCCGTCGACCCCCCGTTTCGATCTGCACATCCGTCAGCCGGTACTCACCTAACGCCTCACCGTTGACACCTACTACCGACGCCACTGCGCCCGGTAGCACCGCGGCTCGCCACTCACATGTGAACGTACACAGGTGGCGCGACCGGCCCTTCTCGTTCATCAGCAGACGCGAGACTCGCGCGCACGCCTCCGCCGTAGTAGCCCACGACACCGTGTGGTGGGCCTCGACGGCGCGCCCTAGGTAGTCCTCCGAGCCTGGCAGCTGAATGGATGCGAGGTTGCGCTCATAGGTCATCACCCTATGCGCATCGCGCGATCCGTCCGCGCCGTACACGTACAGAACGTTGAACTCGGGTGGGACTACCACGCGGTGTAGTGTTAGCGCTCGCAGCTTGTGCTCGTCGGGCTCGCTGGACTCCACGTAGTCTGCGGTCCGGGCGAACACCCACAGGTCCGGCTCCTGTCCTTGTGGTCGTGGCCGGTAACGCCACACTCCTGCGTCGTGGCGCAGCGTCCAACCGCTGAACTGCGTGCCAATCAGTCGAAGCATATCCGCCACCGTGTCTCCGGGCTTCGGGCAGAAGCGCCAGTCGTTCACCGACGGGCTCAGCGGGATAGCATCCGGCTCCTCGTCGGTCTGGCCACCGCCCGGCAAGCTCGCGTCGCCTTCCGCGATATCCATCTCGTCGTCCGCCACACCCGCGCGCCCTAGCAGGTAGCGCACTACTTCCGTATGAACCCAGCCGTCGAATGCCGGCGAAGGTACGGCCTGAACGCTCTCGAGCCGCGACCATCCGTCTCGCGCCCGCAATGTGACCGTCTGCCCTGGCACCCCGGCTCGGCTCGTCACAGAGTCCACGTTGCCGCGAAACAGCGACGTACCACCCAGTGACACTCGGCATGGAATGCCCGCGTGCAACGGCAGAGCAGCCCAGTCGCGGAGCGTCGCTAGCAGTGTTTGCGGCTGCATATCGTCGCTGAGGCGCAGCCGCACTGTCATCACGTCGCTGCTCACGTCGAGCGTCTCTCGCGGTACCGATGCGATCCGTGGCGCGAACTGCACGGTGACCGCGTGAAGCTCCGGCGACCACGGCCCCGACACCGCACCCGACAGCAGAACGCGAGGTTGGGGTTTGGTGCTATCACCCACGCTAAACACGCCACCCGTGTCGGCGTCCAGGACCAGACCCTCCATCTCCGCATCTCCCGGCAAGTACCCGTGCAACGTGATCTTAGGTGGCTTCGCAAGCGGTGCACCCAGATCGTCGTGTCCTAGATACACCGAGCGCTGCCCGGCCGCGAATCGCACCTTGCCGATCTGAAGGAAGTAGCGACGCCCAGGAGACACTGCGACCCGAATCGGCCCTTCGTCCACCACTCGCCACACGCGTGTTACCGAATCCCACTGCTCTTCCGAGCGTGGCAAGCGATACGCGTGGTAGCTGCTCCGCGGCGCAGGCAGTCGTTCCGAATCGGTGCTAGCATCCACGGCCCGCAGGCTGGAGAAGTAAAAATGTAGTCGGTTCCCAAGCACCGGGAGCACTAACACCGAGAGCCCTTCCCCATGTTGCTCCGAAGGACCAGCGAACCTCATCGCATGAAGCCGAGACCATTCGTTCTCGCGCTGCATGTAGCGTAGCAGCAGTGCGGTGCCGTCTGTGCGCAGCTTGAGCGCATACTGCCCGAACACGAGAGCTAGGTAGTCTGCCGCACGATCGTAGGTGTATCCTAGGTGCCGCGCCTCGAGGTATACGCCCTGGTTCAGCGTCAGGTTCTCCTTAGAGTGCAAGGCCCACACGAGCCCCGCACCGTAGCCTTCGACCAGTCCCCCCATGCCGAGCCCGGTGTCCAACTCCACATCGCCGGGCATCGATCCGGCCGGATACCCCAGGGACAGGAACGGGTCCTCCAGTCCGCCGCGGGTGTACACCGTCTCCCAGAACATCTCGCGCCGGTGGAAGTCCTCGACTGTCAGCTTGTCTCCTTCGTAGGTATCACCCTCCTTCCACTCGGGTAGCAGCGGCGAGGGGCGTAACATGACAGCACCGGTTATAGGCTCCCGCCACAGGCCCTCGTCCAAGGGTTCTCGATGCACGATCTGCAACGCAGACAAGGTCTTCCCCCAGCCGGGATCGCGCAACTCCCTCTCCGTCGTGTTCAGCAGCAGCTCGATGGACATCTACAGCTCCTCGCTCAACGCGATGCGCGAATCCCGCCACGGATCGTCTGCTAACACCGGCTCGCCTACGCGCGCTGCGCGCATCACCACTTCCTCCAGCAGTCGGGCCACCCCCTGAAGCCGTCGAAGCAGATCATCCGAAACAGCCTCTTGCGAGTGCACTGGCGTGCCAGTGCGCGCAGACTCCTCCGCTCGTTGCGGCGAAACCTTTCCGCCGCCAGCATCGGTACTCGACTGAGGATTGCTTGCTAGCAGGCGTTGCGACACTCCACCCACTGACAGCGCTGGCGTCAGACACGCCCGAATCCATCCTAGTACCTTTTCAGCCCATCTCAAGGAAGAGGCTACTTCTCGCCTAAGTGACTCCTCCACTCTGCAACCTCCTCGAGTACCCACCGAGGTAGATGGCAGAGCTCGATGGGATGTCGTCCGAGCACACCCAAAGATGCACCTAGCAGCCGCCGCCACCAGCGGCACTCCCAAAAGGGTCGTCGCTCCACCCGTTCAGTTCGTTGCACACACGGAGCATTTCCAGCATCAACGATCCGTGCTCGCGCGACATAGCAATCAGATCCTCCAGGCGCTTCGGCGGTTCGGCGTCCCAGCATGCACTGAGCACGGCCGACGCCTGCACCACCGCCTCGGTCACACCGAAACCGAACACCTTCGAGAAATGCACGGCAAGCGGCTTGGCCTCGCGCTGGTCGCACGCCACACGTATCAACGTTGCCAGGTCCTCGATACGTCTCAGGCGTATGCGTTGCGGGTAACCGAATCGAGAGCCATCAATCTCCCTCTTGCGCTCCGGTGTCATGTGAGGATCGGGGCGATGCCATACGGCCGCAGCGTAAGACTCTCCGTATCGGGCTCGGCCACGTTCAGGTTCAGCCTTTCGATGATGCCGTCCACGACCACGGACCTACCCGATCCGATGAGAGTGCATGTAAGTCGTGCGAGTGCGTTGTCGAAGGCGAGGGCTGTCAAGTCCGGATAGTTGCCGTTCGTCGTGTGTACTAACCCCTCGCACTCCACCACGAAGTCGCGCCTCGCGATACGCAGCATTCGGTAGGGGTCTCCCGCCGCTGTTACGTCCACGAGGTCGCTTCGGAACAGGAAGTTGGCACTTCGAAACCTCAACGTGACCGCGCTACCAGGGCTGAAAGTGCCGTCGTCCGCACCCGCCGGCGCTATGGTGATGATCGCGTCTTGTGCGATCAGGCGTTGTGCCATGCATGCACCTCCTAACCATCCAATCCGAGCTCACGAGCCAGCGCCTGCACGTCCAGCCCCCTCGGGTCGGTCTTTCGGCCCGCGGGCAGTGCGATGCTGGCGTGCGACACCAACCACCGAATGGGAAAGGCGCGCATCAGCTCCGCCAGCAGCGTCTCTAGACGCGATAGCTGGGCAAGCGGGTAGGGGTCGTCACCATCGTTGCGGTTCACCAGCTCGATGCCGATGGAACGGCGATTGACGCCGCCGCTACCGTCCGGCAGCCGCGACCTTCCCGCGTGATAGGCGGCGCGAGAGAGCGGCACCAGCTTGGCCAGCTCGCCCTTCTTGCCGATCACGAAGTGCGCCGACACGCGACTCGCCGGGTCGCACAACCACCGAACCGCACCTACGAAACTCGTTCCGCCGGTCGCGTGTAGCACGATGGTGTCCACGGTGGCACCGCGCCGGCTCCCTTGATTAGGCGACCGGCGCTCCATGTACCGCCCTGTCACCAGTCCTCCATCGTGCCCGGCTCTGCCGACCGCTCGTCGGGCAGGCGAAACACGCTGTCCTCGGTCGTGCGGCTCGCGAGCGGCTGCTGCTCCGCCGTCTGGTCCACGCGGGCGTCGTCCCCCAACCGCAACCGTCCCTCGGCCAGGGCCGCCAACGTGTCTTGTGCCCTCTTCCAGAACTGCCGCACTAGGTCGCCGACGTTGGGGTCCTCGGTTGTGAAGTGCTTCGAGAGCACCTCGTACGCGGCGATGTCCAGCGCCACGAACCGAACCACCTCGGGCACCGGGTCGAACGGCACGTGATAGCGGCTCGTCAGAGCGGCGTCCACATAGCCCTCGGCAAACGCCCTCGCGGCGTTGACCTCGGCCGAGACGGGCACGATCCCGGTGCCCCGAAGTCGCTCCGTCAGGTCGGCGTCGCTGAAGTAGCTCACGAACCAGCCGCCTTCCGGTCTAGAAAGAACCCACCGATGGCCGCACCGCCCGAAGACAGCATCGCTCCCAGAGCGCGCAGGATCGGGTGGAACTCCGATCCGGCCAGCCCGGCCCCCAGGCCGACCATCATTGCGCCTAAGATCGTCCAGCGAAACTTGAACAAATCGTAGGTCACTTTCGCCCCCTTTCCTCGATCCGAGCCACCCGCTCTCGCACGTCCGCAAGCAGACGCTGCTGCTCTTCCGCAGTGCGAAACAGTCGCCCGAGCTGCTCGCTCTGTACCGCCGTAGTCACCTCCAGCCGTGAGGCAATCGAATGCCAAGACCAAAGCACGGTGCCCAGCAGGCTCACCACGCCGAGCATTAGCTGCAGCCAGGACAGCGTCACGCCCGACTCCGTTGCCACGCTACCGTTCATAGTCGAACCTCACCTCCAAAGGGATGTGCGCCACCACCCAACCGGTGGCCCGCCACGCCCTCGATGCCTGCGGCGCCTCGGCGTCCCGGAGCCTCCAGCCGTGCATGCCAGCGACACCGCTCCAGCGATTTCCCGCATCCAGCGCGCGGTTCAGAAGGGCAGCGGCCTTCGTCCGCATGGCAGCTTCCATCGCAGCGGGTGCCTCGGCGCGCTGAAAGTAGAACACGTCCACCTCGAGGTCGAACGCGCCGACCGTCGGCCCCCAGTCCGGCTCGCTCGAGACCTTTCCCCACACCACGGCTACCTGCGGAGAAGACTGTCGGTCCAATAGGATGCGCATCGGTTCCGTCTCGTACAGAATGGGCGACACCACCTCGGGCCACGCCGCGGCGACCATCTCCTCGAGCGCTGCTGCAATCGCCTCCAACGGCAGCGTGATGCTCATCGCTTGCGCAGGCGCTCCTGCAGGTCGCGCAGAGCCTTCGACGCGGCCTGCATGTCCGTCTCCACGGAGCCGACGGCCTCCAGCAGCAGCCGGGCCGTCTCGTCGCCTTCCTCTCGTCGCCACTCCAAGTAAGGGGTGAGTGCCTCCCGAAGGGTGTTCCAGTGTGCGCGCAGGCGAGCAGTGGCCGAGGCCAGCGCGACTAACGCCCCCAGCACGCCACCCAAACCTAACAGCGCAAGCCACTGCAACCCTACCTGCCAGTCCAACTGCATGCTAGCCCGTTCCCGCCTGGTAGTAGGCGAGCTGCCACAACCCGTATCCCACCTCGAAGCGGTCACGCACCCCGAACACGAACTCGTCCCGCTTGAAGGCATGCTCGCTACCCTGCTCTAGGTACTGAAACTCCACCGGCTCCCCCGACTCGGTCACTAACACCAGCGGCTTCGCGGACTTGGTCAGGTCCAACACGTACCAGTGATAGTTGTCGATCCAGGGCGACACGATCAACTCGAGCTGTCCTTGCAGAACGTTCTTGTAGGGCGTTGCAGCCGTCGCGCCGGTTCCCACAGTTCCCTCGCCGACGTTCACTACCACGATAGGAGATTCCAGCAGCTTGCGAGCGCGCCACTCCAGCTTCGGACCTACCAGCAGGTGAGAAGGCGTGACCGCCAGCGGCTTCCCTTGGTCGGAAGTGAACGAACGCATCGCTTCGATCACCGCCTCGATCGCATCCGTCCCTAGATCGGCGCTGCCGACATTCGCTGCAGTGTCCGCTGCTCCAGACAGATTGCGCACCGGATGGTCGGATGCAAAGAAGCTCTTCCCGTCGTAGCAAGGTGTGCTAACTCCGGCCTCTAGGGCAGCTATCAGTTGCTTGAGCCGTGCACTGATAGGCAAAGCACCCAAGTCCCGCGCTCGCTGCCGGAGTTGACCCGTCATGTCGTCCCGTAGAGCAGTGCGCTTGATGGCGACAGTCTCCTCCCACGGATCGCCCAGCGTCACGGTGTAATTGTAAGTGTTGAAGGCATCGTAGGCCCGTTCGTCGGTCCAGCGCGTCATCTCCGGAACGTCCCCGACGAAAGGGAAGCGCGCAATGTTTCCGGAGATGGGTACGGTGGTGGCGAGCAGGTCAATGGCTCGCTGGACGTCGCCCTCTAACGCCTGGAAGTATGCCTCGAAGAAGTCGTTGCGCAATACCGGCGCAATGAAGCCTTGAATGTCACTGTCGGTGACAGGCATGATGATCCCCCTTTATGAGTGTGATCCTGAGGTCTACCGTGCGTGGTGTTCGGCCTAGGTGTAATTGGAGATGTCCACCTCGAGGCGCGCGGCGTCCACGTAGCCGACGCACTTGCCGACCTTCGCGTTCTTGGTGGAGGTAGTAGTGAGTGTCTGGTTATCGGATGCGTAGAACTCCCGCCCGACATCTGCCTGAGAGGCTCCCGATCGCGAAAACACGAACCTGCCGGACCGTCGCACGCGGATAGCCTTCGCCCCTGCTTGTCCGGCGCTGTTGTCCACGGTCTCCTCCGCGACCCCCATGAAGAGCATCGGGTTCGTCGTGCCCGTCGCGAGATTGGTGACGTAGCCGGTGTCAGGCACTCCTGCCACGCTCTCCGCCGTCATGCCTACCATAGCACCCTTGAAGATCTTCACAGCTGCCATCTTCAGACTGACAATGAGACCGTCCTTGATGGGGTGGTTTCGCTCGGATGTGAGTGCCGCCAACCTATGCCCTCCTTCCTGTGTATCGGTGGTTCCCCTGGGCGCTGTGTTTGATGCGCCGATACTCGTCCAGCCCGATTCCGAAGCGCTCGCACAGCGCCGCCTCGGCCGGCTCCAGCTCCGGCAGCGGCTCCTCCTCGCTCATGGCGAATGGCGTGACCTGGGTGAACAGAATGCTCTCCGGCTGAGCCTCGACGAAGTCCATGAACATGCGCCGGGTCTCCGGCGGGGCGTGTAGCAGCAACCTCCGTGCGTACTCCTCGGTAGCAGGCGTGATACGCCCCCCTCGCCGCCACTGCTCGATCCGCTCTTCCGCCTCGGAGCGCAGCCTGGCCTGCGAGAGCGAACCCTCGGCTGGCCTGCGTGAGCGCACGTCCTCTGCGCTCAAAGGCACGTACCGCCGCTCGACCCGCTTCCCGCGCCCCAGCCGTACCGCGCCGTCCCGCGTGAAGCGATAGGGCACCTTAAGCAGCTCGGCCCCACGCTCCACGATGGCATGGTCCTCGTACACCTCGGGCACCCATACCTCCGGGCCGAAAGCATCGTAGATCGCCGCCCGAACGGCCCCCGTCCTATCGTCCAGAGTCGAGTCGAACGGCACGTCGATCCGAACCGGGACATCGCCCTCGGAGAATCGCACGCGTGCATCCCGCACTCGCGGCCTCACCACCAGTGACACCTCCAGCAGCCGCTTGCGCAGCCGGTCGAGGCACACCGAAAGGTACTTCGCTCCGGATCGCAACAGCAGCGCCCAGGCCTCCGGGGCGAACCGAATCACCCCGAACAGCTCGCGGCCCTTCCGCTGCAGGTTGCTCACGGTGCCCAGCCGCAGCGGATTCTCGGAATCCGGGTCCAGATGGCCCACGGTCAGCGGCACCTCGCCCGAGGTACGGGCCATCACGTCGAGGTCCTCCTCGGAGACGCTCAGCCCCTTGTCGGGGTAGTCCCCCGCCTCGAAGAGCTTCGCTTGTTTGATTACTTCGCGCACTCCAGCCTCCGTTCTTTGTTGCTGCCAGCTGCTCGGACGGGTCCGACCCGGCCAGCCCTTCCAAAGAAAAGGAGCCCCCGCCGAGACGTCCTCGGCGAGGGCCTCCCAATCTCCGGGCCGGCCCGGTTTTCACTCGATGCAGCGTCCGTCGCCCAAGGGGGTACCGCTAGAAACCCTTCTTCGAGCAACGCTGGGACCTATTATACCAGACATGCGTCTACATGTCAAGGGTCCTAGCCCTTCCGCGCGCCGGCGGGAGACACGTGTCATCTCGCCGTCCCGGCGATGAACGATATCTGGCAGGACGCTGGACATGTATCTCGCAAAATCCACGGGGAATCCACGGCCGCCCGTCGAACCACCTATCGCGACGGTCCTGCAAAGGCCCGCCGTCTCCAAGCCAGTTCACACGACGAGAAAGGAAGCACGCTTTGTCCTCTTTCGCGCACCTGCACGTCCACACCGAATACAGCCTTCTCGACGGAGCGCAGCCGATCAAGAAGCTCGTCAGGCGTGCGAAAGAGCTAGAGCTGCCCGCTCTAGCCATCACCGACCACGGCGCGATGTACGGCGTGGTGGAGTTTTACAACGCTTGTAAGGCGGAGGACATCCGACCCATCATCGGCCTGGAAGCGTACATCGCGCCGCACGGGATGAAGAACAAGTCCGGCAAGCTGGCCCAGGTTCGGCACCACCTCCTGCTCCTTGCCAAGAACCGGACCGGCTACAAGAACCTCATGAAGCTCAGCACCATCGCTGCTATCGAGGGCTTCTACATGCGCCCGCGCATAGACAAGACGGTGCTGGCCGAACACGCAGAAGGCCTCATCGGCACCTCTACCTGTCTTTCGGGCGAGGTCTGTCGCAAGATCATCGCCGAAGGGTACGAAGCGGGTAAGGAGTGCGTCGCCGAGTACCGGGACATCTTCGGCGCCGAGAACTACTACATCGAGCTGCAAGACCACAGGCTGGAGGAGCAGCGGCTCGTCAACGAACATCTTCGCCGCATCGCGCAGCAGCTCCACATCCCCGTCATCTGCTCGAACGACGTGCACTACCTGATGCGCGAGGACGCCGGAGTGCACGACGTAATGCTGTGCATCCAGACCAACGCCACGGTGAAGGACGAAAGCCGGAAGCTGAAGTTCGACACGAACGAGTTCTATCTGAAGTCCCCGCGCGAGATGTACGACCTGTTCAAGGACGACCCAGGCGCCGTAGAAAGAACGCTGGAGATCGCCGAGAGGTGCGATGTGGAGTTGAGCGCAGAGCGGCTTCAGCTCCCGTGCCCGGGCCTTCCGGAAGGTGTTACTCCTCACCAGCACGTGGTGGACCTCTGCTATCGCGGCCTCGCCGAAAAGTTCCCCAACACCCCGGACGAGGTGCGCGAGAGGTTGGACTATGAGCTCTCGGTGATCGAGCGAACTGGTTTCAGCGATTACTTCCTCATCGTTCGCGATTTCACCGAGTTCGCGCGCAAGTCCGGTATCTACTTCGGGGTGCGAGGCTCTGCTGCCGGCAGCCTGACGAGCTATCTGTTGGGCATCACCGAGCTCGACCCCATTCGCTACGGCCTTACCTTCGAGCGCTTCCTCAACCCCGAACGCCTCTCCATGCCGGACATAGATATGGACTTCGAGGACGAGCGCCGCGACGAGGTGATCCGCTACGTGGTGGACCTGTACGGAGCCGAGCACGTCGCGCAAATCATCACCTTCGGCACGATGGCAGCGAAGGCGGCCATTCGAGATGCCGGCCGTGCGCTCGCACTGCCCCTTCCCGACGTAGACCGCGTGGCCAAGCTGATCCCCTCTGGAACGGCCACAGAGCCGATGACTATCGAGCGCGCGCTGCAAGAAGTTCCCGAGCTCAAGCGCATCTACGACTCGGGCGGCGACATGCGGAAGCTGCTCGACACCGCTATGGGGGTGGAGGGGCTGGTCAGAAACGCCGGCACGCACGCGGCGGGCGTGGTCATCTCCCGAGATCCCCTCGTCGAGAACGTTCCCCTGACCAAAGGTGGCAACGGCGAACTCATTACCCAGTACGACATGAACTCCCTCGGTTGGCTCGGCCTGCTAAAAATGGATTTCCTGGGCCTGGCCAACCTGTCCGTCTTAGCCAAAGCGATCGAAAACGTGCGCCGAACACGGGGACTCGAACTGCGCGTGGAAGACATCCCCTTCGACGACGCAAAGACGTACGCCATGCTGCAGAAGGGCGAGACAACGGGAGTCTTTCAGCTCGAAAGCCCCGGCATGAGGCGCGCCATCCTGCAGGTGAAGCCAGGCAATCTGGATGAGCTCGCCGCGCTCGTGGCCCTGTTTCGACCCGGGCCGGTGGATCACATAGGCGAGTACGCAGCCGGGAAGCACGGCGCCCCCGCCAAGTACCTCCATCCATGCCTCGAGCCAATCCTGAAGCCCACCTTCGGCGTCATCGTGTTCCAGGATCAGGTGCTGCAAATCGTGCAAGCGGTCGCAGGCTTCACGCTGGGACAGGCCGACGTGCTGCGTCGCGCGATGGGAAAGAAGAAGAAAGAGGACATGGAGCGCATGACCGCCATGTTCTACCAAGGCGCACAAGAGCGCGGCATCCCCCGAGAAAAGGCCGAGGAGATATGGGCGCTGATCGAGCCCTTCGCCGGATATGCCTTCAATAAGGCACATGCCTACTGCTACGCCGCGCTGTCTTATCGCACCGCCTACATGAAGGCCAACTACCCGGTGGAGTACATGGCCGCACTGCTCGCCTGCTATCGCGCCAAGGAAGACAAGGTCACGGCCCAGATCGAAGAATGCCGACGCCTCGGCGTGAAGGTGCTACCACCGGACGTGAACCACAGCTCGGTGGACTTCACCGTCGAAGGTGATGCTGTGCGTTTCGGCCTCGGCGCAATCAAAGGGGTCGGTGAGGCAGCGGTGGAGACGATCCTCAAGGCTCGCGAACAAGGCGGACCGTTCGAGAACGTCTTCGACTTCGCAGACCGTACCCGGGCGGCCAGGGGTTTCAACCGCTCTCTCCTCGAGGCACTCATCAAGGCGGGAGCTTTCGACTCCTTGCATCCCAATCGCCGCCAGCTCCAAGAGGGCGTCAAGACCATCTGCGAATATGCAGAGAAGGTAAACCGGGATCGGCAAGCGGGCCAAGAAGCGCTCTTCGGCGACGTGAGAGCATCGGGCCGCGTCGTGGACTACCCATCGCTCCCCATAGTGGAAGAGCCCAGTCGGCTGGAGCGCCTTTCCATGGAGAAAGAGGTGCTGGGGATCTACGTCTCCGATCACCCGCTGCGATCCGTCGCGCTCGCCCTGGAGGGCGCGGTCACGGCGACCGTGGACCAGCTAGCCGAGATGGAGGAGGGCTCCCTGGTCACCCTCGGCGGAGTCATCGCCTCCGTGAAGCGATTCCGCACCAAGACCCGAAACGAGCAGATGGCCACCGGCGTGCTGGAAGACTTGACCGGTCACGTGACCTTCGCCGTCTTTCCAGCGGTCTTGGAGCGCTGCAACGAGATGCTGCAGAAGGGTGCCGTGGTGCTAGTGCGCGGGCGCACGATGCACCGTGAGCGCCCGGGCAACGGCGGCACCGCCGAGGTGGAAGTCCGAGTCGAGAGTATGGACCGGTTCGAGGCGCAGGGAGTCGAGGCTCTGACGGGACCCTCCATCGTCATCAACCTCAGCCGCGCCACCCTCGAGCAGCTACGCGAGGCCGACGCCGGGTTACGCAGTCACCCCGGCGACTACCATGTGCTCGTGTACGTCCAAAAGAACGGCACCCGGTCCCGCTTCGTGACCCCGCACTCGGTCACGCCGACTAAGGACCTGCTGGATCGCCTGCGCACGCTGTTCGGCCCCTCGGCCGTCCACGTCCACGACTGACCTCTATCCGCCTACTCGATCAATCCAGCCTTCCGCGCAGAGGCCCGAGCGATCTCCAGGCAGCGCTTCAGCGCATCGCCTTCGCCCTTCGGGTCCGGTTCGTACTCCACGGCGATCAGACCTTCGAAGCCGATCTCTTTGACGGCACGCATCGTCGCGTCCACATCCAGCTTGCCTTCGCCCAGCACCGTCTCCGTGTCGACGTCCAAGTAGTCCTTCAGGTGGATCGCAAGCACCTTCTTGCCGAATGCCCGCAGAGCCGCGACCGGGTCCTCGCCAGAGCGGATGAAGTGACCCGTGTCCACGCACGCGCCGATTTTGGCCGGCGTACCTGCCAGCACCCGCTCCACGTCTTCCACGCGGTCGTAGCGAGCCTTGGGCCCATGGTTGTGGATGGCTACGGCAATGCCGAACTCCTGCACGAGTGCGGACACCCGCTGCATTTGTGCCGGATTGGGGTCGGCGGTAAGGACGGAGATGCCCATCCGCTTGGCGAACTCGAACTGCTTGCGGTCGGCCTCCGGATCATCGCCGAGGGCGATCACGCCATAGTTAGGCATTGCCATCTTGGCTGCTGCTAGGGTGCTCCTCGCCTTGTCCGCGTTCTCGTCTAGCGTGGTTGGGATGTGACCCGGGAAGACCTCCCACGCATTCACTCCGAGCGCCTTCGCCCGTTCCATGGCTTGCTGCCAGGGCAAGTCCCTCAGGCAGTAACTCTGTATCCCGATATGAACCATCCTGCGCTTCTCCTTTTGCGGTTGCTGGGTAGCCAGTCCGATACGTGCTAGCACCGTTCCCGCCGCGAGGCTCAGCCCGGCTCGCAGCACCTCGCGTCGGGTCATGCCGGCTCTTGTCTCTTGCATGGCATCCTCCGACCCAACGTTCCCCATCGGCACTTCGCCTCCCTGCCTATTGCATGCCCCGGCCCGCGTCCGCCGACCAGCAACTACCGACGGCCTGCCTCCACCCCAAGGACCGCGCCCGCGCACCAACCTCCATGCCCCGGACGGTGCATCGCTTCGGCAGATACTAAGGGCGCCTCCGCGGCAAGAGCCGCGGAGGCGCCCAAACCACAACCCGGGCTAGCCAGCCCTACGACTCGCGCAGGATCTGCTCCACCTCTTCCGCCGCCTTCACTTCGTCCATGTAGATGTGGCTGATGTCATGCATCGCCCAGGGATCGTCCTTGAGCAACGGCAGCACCTCGGCATACGCCGCAGCCGCGCCCTTCTCGGTCGCTAGAGCGTTCTGGAGCATCTCCTTGGCATTCAACGTGTGCGGGATAGGCGTCGGGTCCGGCGTGACGGTCGGCACACCGTCCAGGTGAGCGATGATGCCACGAACCTTCCCCGCGTGCCCGATAGCCTCCTCGGCCTCCTCCTCGAAGTGACTCTTCAGCCACGCCGTGTGGATCCCCCCGACGAACTCGGCGTAGTGCGCATAGAGCAGATGCGCGCGGTACTCCCACGCAAGACACTTGTTCAGAAGCTCGATGACTTTGCTCTTGTCCATTCGAAATCCTCCCCCTTTGGATTAGGCGGAATCGTACCAGCTATCCCGGCCAGCGACCAACGCCGCAAGGTCCATTGCACTGCGTGTGGATAAATCGTGAGCCTTCTGCCACAATCTCTGCGATGAAACCGATGACCTCCAAAGAGCGGATGATGACCGCCCTGAACCTCGAAGTGCCAGACCGCGTGCCGGCCTCCGTGCACCAGTGGCAGCCTTTTCATCTGAACACCTACCTCGGCGGCATCTCCGACCTCGAGGCATTCCGCCGGTTCGGCTTGGACGCCGCCATACCGCGAAGCCCCATGCTCCCGATGGATTCGCCCGAATGGGTCACCGAGAGACGTGAAGTCCCCGCACCCGAAGGCGAGCGCAGGTTCCTCACCACCGTCACCACTCCCGGGGGAACCCTGGAGACCCTGGAGGGAGAAAACCCCATCACGCGCTGGACCATCGAATACCTGGTCAAGAAGCCGGAAGACGTGGAGCTCGTCGACAAGTACATGCCCGTCCCCAAGCTGGACAAAGAGGCGCTGGCTCGCGACTATGACGAGCTGGGCGACGACGGCATCATGCGGGGCTTCGTGTGGGGATACCAAGGTGGATGCTGGCAGGACGCCACCTGTCTCATGGGCACCGAACAGATGATCATGGCGGCCGCCGACGACCCGGATTGGGTGCACTACTTCCTGGAAGTGCTGTGGCGGAAGAAGGAGCGTTTCATCCACGAGAGCCTCGCTGGCGCCAAGTACGACCTGATCGAGACGGGTGGCGGTGCCGCGTCCTCCACGGTCATCTCCCCGAGATATTTCAAAGAGTTTTGCATCCCCTATGACCGCAAGATGCACGACCTGCTCCACTCACTCGGGCACAAGGTGGTGTATCACACCTGCGGTGGCATGATGCCGATCCTGGAGCTGATCGTGGAGAACGGCTGCGACGCATCCGAGACCCTCACGCCTCCGAGCATGGGTGGTGATGCCCGTCCCAAGGAACTCAAGCAGCGAATCGGCGACAAGGTGGCGCTGATAGGCGGACTAGACCAGAACACCGTACTGGAGGTCGGTACACAGGAGGATGTCCGTCGCCACATCCACGAGCTGTTCGAGGCGTACGGTCCCGGGGGTGGTTATATTATGAGCCCGAGCGATCACTTCTTCCACGTGCCGCCGGAGAACCTGCAAGCCTACGCCGAGGCAGCCCGCGAGTGCACCTACGGCGGGTAGCCAGGCAGACCTGACCTGCCTCCGCCGCTCCCAGCCGAGACTCTCCTCAGCAACACCCCAGCTGGGCTCACCAAGTGCTCCCTCCCCTTGGAGCGAGGCGAAAGGGGGAGGGGTGGGGGTCAGAATGACATGCCTCCGCCGCTCCCAGCCGAGACTCTCCTCAGCAACACCCCAGCTGGGCTCACCAAGTGCTCCCTCCCCTTGGAGCGAAGCGAAAGGGGGAGGGGTGGGGTGGGGGTCAGAATGACATGCCTCCGCCGCTCCCAGCCGAGACTCTCCTCGGCAACACCCCAGGGTCGGCTCACCAAGTGCTCCCTCCCCTTGGAGCGAAGCGAAAGGGGGAGGGGCGGGGTGGGGGTCAGAATGACATGCCTCCGCCGCTCCTGGCCGAGGCTCTGCACAGCCGCTCGTACCGCAAACTCGAAAGCCTCCACCGCGAGCGGCGGAGGCCTCGGATCACGCCCGACCCAACACTAAGCCGCCCGAAGGGTCTTCACGAACTCCTCGGAGTCGCGGACCTTCTCCAAGATCTGGTCCGACACTTCGGCGAGGTCCTCCGGTGTCAGCTTGGCCCACTCCAGCGCCTCCGGCAGGATCCTGCTTCTCTCGGACAGTTCGTAGCTAACGGTAGTGCTTGCCAGGTTGTCACCGATGTGTACGCAGGCACAGAGTGGGAAGTATTCGTCGTCACCCAGGGGGCCGTGGTGGCGCTCGATGATCGCGAGCAGCGGCTCGGGGAAGTGCCAGTGGTTCCCCAACATCACACCGATCTCCGCGTGGTCGAGCCCCAGGAGCTCACGCTCGGCCTCGTCCACTGTGATGTCCTCTTGCGCTGCCAGCAAGGCCGTTTCAGAAAAAAAGGTGAAGAAGTACCCTAACAAGAACAGCCTACCGAGATCGTGCAAGAGCCCACCGGTAAACGCCTCGTCGGCCACGTCTCGTCCCAGGTCGAGCTTGCGGGCAACTGCGGCGGCTCCCGCGCCGGTCCCCAGCGAGTGTCGCCAAAACTCCATCTGGTGCTCCGCCATATGTGGCATACGCGCCTTCACCAAGCTCATGGCAGCTACGCTCAGTGTTAGGTTCCGGAGCTGCTTCACACCAAGCACCATCACGGCGTGACTAATAGTGGACACCTTGCCCGCGGCTCCGTAGAAAGCCGAGTTGACCACGCGCAATATCTTGCCGGCGAGCGCCTGGTCGGTGCTGATCACCCGCTCGAGATCGCCTGCGGTGCTTGTCTTGCTGTCCGTCAGCTCGAGTACCCGTGCGACGACGTCGGGCAGCGCCGGGAGATCCCCCACGCAGCGATTCACATGAAGTCTAAGCGCCTCTTTGTCTACGTTGACTCTCATTTAGCCCCCAGATATTTCTTTGGCTAACCCCGCAACATCTAAGATAAGCCCGACGGTCCCGTCTCCCAAGATGGTCGCGCCCGCAATGCACGAAGCCCTGCCGATGAATGCACCGAGCGGCTTGATGACCACGTCCTCATCACCCAGCACCCGGTCCACGACAAGTCCGAATCTCTGCTCTGCTGAACCAAGAACCACGATCTCCGCACACGACACCGCCTCTCGGTCCTCAGAGCGCTCCACACCCTTGTCCATTCCCAGCACTTCTGCCGCCGGAACCAGTGGTACCGTTGCGCCCCGATGGTACAGCAGGCTGTTGCCCTGCACCCGATGCACCTCGGCCGAAGCAAGGGGCACCGTCTCCACCACGTTCCGCACGGGCAAGACCAGTACCGTGGATTCCACCATCACCAACAAGCCACGCACGATGGCCAGTGTCAGTGGCAGGTGCAGGGTGAAGGTAGTCCCGTGGCCCGGACTCGAGTCCACTGTCACGAGCCCGCCCAACTGCTGCAGATTGTTCAGAACGATGTCCATCCCGACTCCGCGGCCCGAGACCTCGCTGACCGCCTCTGCGGTGCTAACCCCGCTCTGGAAAACGAGCCGGCAAGCTTCGCTGTAGGACAATCGTTCGGCGGCTTCCGGCGCCAGGGTCCCTGTCTCCACGCACTTGCTCTTGAGTCTTTCCGCATCAATCCCTGCGCCATCATCCGCAACTTCCACAATAATGTGTCCCGCCTCGTGGCGGGCCGAGACGCGAATGGAGCCCGTCTCGGGCTTGCCTGCGGCCCTGCGCTGCTCCGGGGGTTCGATTCCGTGGTCCACACAGTTTCGAAGCAGGTGAAGGAGGGGGTCTCCGATGGCCTCGATGACGGATCGGTCCAACTCGGTCTGCTCTCCCTCTAGGGTGAGCGAGACCGACTTGCCGGTATTGCGCGCTATGTCGCGAACGGCCCGTGGCAGTCTCTGGAACACCGTGCCGATCGGGAGCATTCGAGCCTTGGTGACCTGCTCCCGAAGGGCCTCGGTGATGCGACCGAGCCGATCGACCGCCTCGACGATCTGCTCCACCTCGGGATCGCGACCCGAACGGGAGGCGACCGAGCGACTAAGGCTCCCGAGGCGGGACCGTTCGACCACCAGCTCTCCCGCTAGGTCGACGAGCGCGTCCAGCCTCGCAACGTCCACGCGCACCGTGCTGGGGGTCTCCTGCCGAGGGCGGTCAGCGGGCGCGGGCGATGCCTTCGGCGGAGCCGCTTGTGCATCGCTCACGCTCACATTCATCACTTCGGGCACGGCGAGCAGCTTGGCCCGCACTTCGTCTGCGGTCCCCTTCGTGGCAAGTTTCACGGAGAATCGTCCGCCGAACTGCTCCTGCTCCAGTTCCTCCTCGGAAGGTGTGGTACCCAGAACGGTTCCCAGTTCTCCGAGAACCGTAATGCACAGAAAGGCTCGCAGGTAGGGCGTCGCGCAGTCCTCGCGAAGCGTGACTGTGACCGCGTAAACAAGCTCAGACGAGGGCACGGAAGCCTCGCCATCCACGCAGGCACGCAGGGCCGCGAGCACTTCGTCCGTCGCTACAGCATCCCCCGATCCGGAGGAGATCGACTCGTGCAAGAGCTTGAGCGTGTCCAGACACTGTAGCATCACGTCGGCGATGTCCGTGGTGAACGTGCAACGGCCGCCGCGAATGCAGTCCAGGACGTTCTCCATCTCGTGGGTCAGCGTGGCGAGGTTCTGGAACCCCATTGCACGCGAAGACCCCTTGAGAGTGTGCGCCGCACGGAACATCGCCTGGATTCGCTCCGCGCTGGGATCCTGCTCGAGGGCCAGAGCCTCGCGCTCTAGGACTGCAATCTGCTCGGCGCACTCCTCGAGAAAGACCTCGACGTACTGAGTGGTCTCGAGATTAGGGGCCATTCGCGTGGTTAGCTGCCACTCGTGGTGAGCGTCCGGTCCAGGTCCAAGAGGCTGATGAGCGCGTTTTCCTTCCGCGCAATCGCCAGTACGTGACCAGCGCCGTCAGCGGATGCCAGCTTGGGCGCTTCCTCGATCATCCCCTTGGGCACCGTGAGCACCTCGGTCACCGCGTCCACCAGCAGCCCGACATGGCCGTCGCACGCGTCCACCACGATGATTCGCGTGGCGTCGCTCGGGGCAGTCGGTCCCAAGCCGAGACGCCGGCCCAGGTCCACGATGGGGACGGTTTGGCCCCGCAAATTGATCAGGCCCTTCACGTGATCGGGTGCCTTCGGAATGGGCGTCATGTCCCGATTGCGTATGATCTCCTGCACCCGGAAGATGTCCACACCGAACAACTCGCCCGCAAGCTCGAAGACAACGATCTGGATTCCGCTTTCCAGCACCTGCGCTTCGGACACGTCCCCCTCCCACGGCGCCATAATGGCAGCAAGTGCGGCGCGCCGAGGCTCCGCATACCCGGATTCTCGGCCAAGGGCCGAAGCGTCCTCATGGAGCGAGTTCTAATTGCGAAACAAGGATCAATCTTCACGGCGGCTCTGGGCTCGGGGGCTGATCGGCCTCGCGATGGCCTTGCTCTGCGTCGGTCTGGGCAAGGATGCAGGGGCCGAGTTGGTAGGCGCGACGAACCAAGAGGTTCGCGCGCTTTGGGTGGTTCGAACGAGCATCACCAGCCCTGCCAAGGTCGCCAACCTCGTTCGGCGCGCCGCAGATGCAGGGTTCAACACGCTCCTCGTACAAGTGCGGGGTCGCGGGGACTCCTACTTCCTCGGCGGCGCGGAACCGAGGGCCGAAGCGCTGGCTAACCAGTCGAGCGACTTCGATCCGCTCGCTGCCGTGCTGGATGCTGCCAAGAAGGCCGGGCTGAGCGTGCACGCCTGGGTCAACGTGATGTATGTGTGGAGCGGCGACCAGCCACCCCTCGATGCCTTGCATTTGGTAAACGCGAAGCCGGACTGGCTCGCGATGGACTCCGACGGCGCGCGCCCCAAGACCTCGGGCCGGGTCGAGGGTGCGTACGCTTGCCCGTCCAATCCGGAAGTGAGAGCGCACGTTCGCTCCGTGATCAAAGACCTGGTCTCACGCTACGAATTGGACGGTGTCCACCTCGATTACATCCGCTATCCGAACGAGCACTATTGCCATTGCCCGGGTTGCCTGCAGCGCTTTGCGCAGCACCTGGGCGACGCCGCGAACGGGATCGCCGCGGCCGAGGCCCCCAAGCGCTTCGCCAAACAGTGGACCGAATGGCGAAGGGAGCAGATATCCACGCTGGTCCGCGACATCCGAGACGACCTGAAGAACAGCAACGTCAAGCTGACAGCCGCCGTGTGGGTAGACGTCGAGAGGGCCCGCGACACCAAGTTCCAGGACTGGCCCCGTTGGTGTAAGGAAGGCTGGCTGGATGCCGTGCTGCCCATGAACTACGCCGTGGACGAGGCAACCTATCGCACGCACGCCGAGGAGGCAATGCGGCAGGCAGGTGCTACTCCCGTCTGGATGGGCATCGGCGCCTGGAGGCTGAAGCCCGAGGACAACCGGAAGCGCATAAGGATTGCACGGGAGCTCGGTGCGGCCGGCATTAGCCTCTTCTCCTACGGCGGCCTGACGAACGAAGGAACCACCGAGAAAAACCTCACCGCCCTGCGGGAAGTGCTCGGTGCGGAACGGTGACGAGCGAGCGAGTCGAGTCGATCCTGCGTGAAGGTCTCGATCAACGCGTCTTCTCTGCGGCTGCCTGCTCTTTGAGCAGTCCCGGGGAGCTTGGCGAGGCAGTGCGTGCAGAGTGGTATGTAGGAGATGCCACTGCCGACACGCTGTTCGACCTCGCGTCTCTCACCAAGCCCATGGCCACCGCCACCACGCTCTTGCGGCTGGTAGAGATCGGCCGCCTCGCCCTCACCGACCCTGTCTCCGACTGGCTGCCAGAGTGCAGGCACCTCGGCACCGCCTCCGTCTTCCACCTGGCAACCCACACTTGCGGGCTGCCGGCATGGAAGCCGCTGTACGAGGCCGACGACCCGCTGCGCGCGGCGTTCCACACCCCCCTCGAGCGACTCCCCGGCTTGGGCTACAACTACAGCGACCTCGGCTACATCCTGCTCGGAGTGATCCTGGAGCGTGCCGGCGGCGAACCGCTCTCGAGCCTCTGCCGCCGGTTGGTCTTCGAGCCGCTGGGAATGACGCGGACAGGCTTCTTGCCGCCGAACCACTTGCCGGCTGCGCCAACGTCGAACTGCGCCTGGCGAGAGGGCCAAACGTTGTGCGGAGTGCCACACGATGCAAACGCCACCGCGCTCGGAGGGGTAGCCGGTCATGCCGGGCTGTTCGCTACCCTTGCCGATGTCGCCTCATTCGCGGAGTCCCTGCTACCCGGCGCGCCGCACCCGGTCCTGGCATCGCGCGGCGGCATGGACAACCTGGTCCGCAACGGGATCGAGGGGCTAGGACATCAGTCGGTAGGCTTCTTCACGCACGGCAACCCCCTACTCCCCGACGTGCAGATGTTCGGAGCTTCTGCCATCGGGCACAGCGGCTTTACGGGCACCGCCATGCTAATCAACCCGGACCGAGGGCCCGCAGCGGTGCTCCTTACCAACCGCGTGCACTGCGACCCCGAAGGCGACCGTTATCGTCGGTTCCGCCGCCGTCTGATGAGCATCTTGGCAGCCTCGCCGCAGCCCCGCTAAGAAGTGCTCGCCGAGCCTGCGCTAGCCCAGGTCGTGCTACTTGTCCTCTTCTTTGATGCCCATGCCGCTGCGGATTGGGTATGCGGGCTTGGCAGGCTTGACGTACGGCTTCGTCTTCAACTCCTCCAGCATCAGCGCGATAGCGGCGTCGAGCTGCGGATCGGCACCGGTCACCAGAACAGAAGGATCGTCCCACACCTCGATGTCCGGGTCTACGCCATGTCCTTCAATGCCCCATGTGCCGTTCGGCTCGAAGTACCCGAAGGTCGGGACCGACATGCTCCCGCCGTCGATGAACGAGGGATTGCCGCTCAGCCCGACCAGTCCGCCCCACGTTCGCATCCCGATCAGCTTGCCTAGACCCGCCTGGCGGAAGAACGCAGGGAAAGCGTCTCCTCCGGACCCGGACAGGCCGTTGACCAGCATGCACTTCGGCCCGAAATGCGCGGGCGATGGAGTCACCCAATCGTTGCCGTGGCGACGCGCCCAGTAGCTGATTACCGGCCGGTTCAGCAGCTCGATGAATCGGTTGGGGATCTGACCTCCGCCGTTCCAGCGCTCGTCAATGATCAGCGCGTCCTTGCTGAACTGCATCAAGAACTGACGATAGAGCTCCGTCTGGCCGTTCTGTCCGGTATCGGGCACGTATACATAGCCGACACGCCCGCCCGTCCTTTCCTCCACGTACTTGCGATTGCGCTCCACCCAGTCACGATAGCGAAGGCCTCCATCAGACGAGGTCGGTCGAACGAGCACCTCACGCGCCTTGTCGTCCATCGTGGGGTTCTCGCTAACCGTGATACTGATGGTCCGACCCGCAGTGCCGGTGAATGCCGCCCATGGGGCCTTCGAGACGTCCACCGGTACCCGGTTGACGGCTAGCAGGTAGTCGCCTTCCTGGACGTCCAAGCCGTCCAGAGGCCCGCGCGCGTCGGTGTCCCACGGCGCGCCGCGGTAGATGCGGGCAATTCGATAGGCACCGTTCTCCAGCGCAAAGTCCACGCCGAGGAGCCCAACAGGAACCGATGGCCCTCCCTCCGTATCGCCGCCGCCGACTCCCGCGTGCCCGACATTCAACTCCGCGATCATCTCCGCAATCACGAAATTCAGGTCCTCGCGAGACACGCAATCGGGGAGCATGGCCGCATAGCGCTCGCGCTGGGCCTGCCAATCCACGCCGTGCATGCCGGGGTCATAGAAAAACTCGCGCATAATCCGCCACGCATCGGTGAAGATCTGCTTCCACTCCTCGCGAGGCTCGATCTGCACGGTCATGCCCGCGGTTACCACCGCATCACCGGAAGCACCTGCCGATGCATCTTGGATGCTCGCGCTCGCCCCCCGCATGACGAGGATCTTCTTCCCATCGGCCGAGAGGTCGAAGTCGTTTGCGCCGGTTGCGACGGTCTTCTCCTCCCTCTTGTCATCGGTCAGGTCCAGCAGTTTGATCCCGGAACCCTCCCCCGATCCCGGCGCCCCGAACCGAACGAACAACAGCGCACCCCTGTCGTTCACGCCCAGCTTGCCGAAACGTCCGGGGGATACCGGAAGCTCGATCGCCCTGCCCTCGAAGCCTTCGATCTCGATCTCTACCTTTTTCGTAGCCTCTTCGGGCTTCTTGTCGTCCGGTTTGGCATCCTCGCCTTTGGCCGAAACCGAGCGCTTTGCCTCCACCGTGAACCTGAGCCCTGCCAGGGCTGCAGTACCCGTCAGCGTGCCGTTCTGAATCGTTGCCGTGATGGTCGCGCTGCCACCGGTCCACTCGACCGTCAGGCTAAGCTGCTTGGTAGCCTTGTCGTAGCTGCCTTCCTTGATCGGCACCGACTGTCCCATCGCCTCTACGCTGCCCGTCACCTTGCCATCGGGCTCCAGCTTCAGAACCATCGTGATCGGCAGTCCCTCTGGCGGCACGGGGCTAGGCCCCTTGACAGTGCCGGTCCAAGTGCCACTAACTCCGTCATCGGTCGCCGCCTCACTCGGTGGCTTGGGCTGGTCCTTGGCGGGTTCTTCCTTCTTCGGCTCCTCCTTTTTCGCAGTCTCCTCGTCGCTCTTCAAAGGCCAGGGACGCTTCACATCCTTTCTCAGTGGCACGGCGAAGAGCTGCTGCGTGCCACGGTAGATCCACGTCGCACCCATGTCGTCGTAGGTGGGCCGGAACGAGCGGTTCGAGGCGAAGAAAAGAAAGTCGCCCTTCCGGTCGAAAACGGGCGCAGAGTCCGAGTACATGCCGGAGGTAAGTTTGTGGCGCTCCCCCTTCTCCACATCATAGAGCCAGATCGCGGACATCGTGGAGCGCTCCTCGGTCTTGTCGTACACCAGCCAACGGCTGTCGTGTGACCAGTTCACCGTCCCAACGGCCGCCCACGGATCGGTGTCCACCTTCTTGACCGACCCGGTCTCGACGGTGAGGATGTAGATGGTCCCCGAGTTGTCGGCGAACGCGAGGTGCTTGGAGTCCGGCGACCAACGGTGAAAGTAACGGTACAGCTTGCCATCGTGAGTGAGTTGTTTGGTCTCACCCTTGCCGTCCGACTCCGTGATGTACAGCTCGTACTCGCCGGTTGCATCGGAGAAGTAAGAGATCCAGCGGCCGTCTGGGCTCCAAGCCGGATCTCGCTCTGCCACGCCACTGGTACGCGTTAGGTTGCGCGGCGAGCCCTCCTTTGCGGGCAACGTCCAGATGTCCCCCCGCGCCTCCACTACTGCTCGCTTCGCAGAAGGCGAGAGCGACCAGCCAGAGATGTAGCCTGCGGCATTCACGGTGCGCGGGCGAAGAGTCGGCCGCGCCCCGGGCACCTGAACCTGAACCACCCGGCTCTGCCCGGTTCTCAGGTCCAATAGGTAGATGTCGGTCCCGCTCTGGAACGCGATCTCCCCGCCGCCATCCGGACCGGGCCCCATACTCGGCCACCGCACGTCGAAGTCGGTGAACCGGGTCACCTGCTTGCGTACCCCCGTCCGCGTGTCATAGGACCAGATGTTCAGCCGGTGCTCGGGGCCTTGGTCGCTCAGGTAGTAGACCGTCCTTCCGTGCCACATGGGAAGCGTGTCGGTGCCTTCCCAATCGGTGATGCGCTTGGCCTGCTTCGTCTTCAGGTTGAACAGCACGATGTCCGTCGCCATGCCGCCTCGATAGCGCTTCCAGCTCATGCGGTCGGTCGAGTGCGGCGTGTAGGCCAGCCACTCGCCGTCTTCGCTGATACTGCCGTTGGTGCCATACGGAATAGGAAGTGCCTCGGGCAATCCGCCCTTCTCCGCCACCTGCCACAGCTGAGTGCTCCGCGGCTGGGGGTGCATCCCGCCGGCTGCGAACAGCAGCTTGCCCTGCCGGGTCCACTGCATCACCTGCTCGCCTGCGGGGTGGTAGGTCACGCGGAAGGGGATCCCGCCCCCTATGGGCAGCGTGTAGATGTCCAGGTTGCCGTCGTAGTTCGCTCCGAAAGCAATCTTTGTCCCATCGGGGCTGAACTTCGGCTGCGTCACCGAGCCTTGCGGCATCGCCACCGGGATAGCGGTTCCCCCCTCGCGAGGAACGAGCCATAGGTTGTTCGCATACACGAACGCGACGTGTTTCGCGCTCACGGCAGGATAGCGCAGCATGCCGGGGTGCGGCTTGATAGTCTGCGCAGAGCCGAGCGGTGCGCTCGACAGCGACAGAAGGGTAGCAAGCAACGCGGCAACGATGTGCATCTTCGAACCTCCGCTCCCATGCCTTTCCTGCGGCTCGGGGAATCAGCCCAGGAGATTCGCGTTTCCCTGCTCCATCCTCCTCCCCTTCGCAAGGACAGGCCTAGTCGAAAACGAAGCTAGTTCCGCCAATACCCCCAAAGTTTCAGGAGGAACCCGATGAGCATCGGATGCGCCGTCGTCGGCTTCGGCGGCCGGTTCGCAATGGGAATGCACCACGCCAAGCAGGTGATGGACACCCCCGGATTGCATCTGGCCGCCGTGTACGACATCGACCCCGAGCGCCGACAGATCGCCCGGCAGGAACTACCCGAAGTCACGATCCACGACACCTACGATGCGGTGCTCGCCGATGCGAGCGTTGACATGGTGATCCTCGTGACCCCCCACGACACCCACGCCCCGATGTCCATAGCCGCGAGCAAGGCGGGCAAGCACGTGCTGACCGAGAAGGTGATGTGCCTGAACGTCGCCGAGGCCGACGCCATGATTGCCGCTGCGCGCGAGGCAGGCAGGATGCTCTCCGTCTACCAGAACCGGCGATGGGACCACGACTACCTGACCGTGCGAAAGGTGATCGCAGCGGGCCTGCTGGGCGAGGTGTTTCAAATAGACAGCTCCGTCAACGGTTGGTGGGCCCCTCCGGGCTGGCGGGGCTCCCGCGCGGCAGGTGGCGGCATGCTCTACGACTGGGGCGCGCACCTTTTCGACCAGGTGGTGCAGATGAACCTGCCGTCGCTCCCCACTGCCGTCTTCGCTAGTCGCGCCCACCGGGTGTGGATGGACGTGGACGTGGACACGCAAAACAGCGTGATGGTGCTCTTCGACAACGGCGTGACGGCGTGCATAGACGTCGGGTGCATCAGCCGCACGCAGCGGTCCCGATGGCTGGTGAGGGGAGATAAGGGAGCGCTGCACATGCCGGATTGGGATACCGCCACCGCACAGGTCGAGGTGAACGGAGTGGTAGGCTCGCTGAAGGTGGAGATGGAGAAGGGCGACTGGAACGCGCTCTACCGCAACGTGTCGGCCCACCTAAACGAGGGAACAGAGCTCATCGTGAAGCCGGAGGAGGTGCGGATCGGCGTGGCCTGCATCGAGGCTGCGATGAAGTCCGCCGAACGCGGCGAGTCGACGCGCGTGGAGCTTGGCTAGAAGCGTTGATTCCTCCGCTCGCGGCCGGCCACCCCATGCCCGGTTCCCATCTCTCCACCCCCCCCAACTCCCATCTCTCCACCCCCCCAACTCCCATCTCTCCACCCCCCCAACTCCCATCTCTCCACCCCCCCTGGGGTGGAGAGTTGGGGTGGAGAGCACGCTGCCCATACCCCTTCCTGCCATCTCTCCACCCCCCCCCAACTCCGATCTCTCCACCCCCCCTGGGGTGGAGAGTTGGGATGGAGAGCCCGCTGCCCATACCGCTTCTTCCCCATCTCTCCACCCCCCCTTGGGGTGGAGAGTTGGGATGGAGAGCCCGCTGCCCATACCGCTTCTTCCCCATCTCTCCACCCCCCCTTGGGGTGGAGAGCCCGACCGCACAGAACAGCCTCCATCCGAAGGCGGATGGAGGCATGAGATTAATAATCCGCTCGCCGCGCAGTCAACGCCACCCATACCTTTTCCTGCCCATCTCTCCACCCCCCCTGGGGTGGAGAGCCTGACCGCGCAGAACAGCCTCCATCCGAAGGCGGATGGAGGCATGGGACCACACACCGACCAGCCTCCATCCGAAGGCGGATGGAGGCATGAAATTGAATAATCCGCTTGCCGCGCAGTCAACGCCACCCATACCTTTTCCTGCCCATCTCTCCACCCCCCCTGGGGTGGAGAGCCTGACCGCGCAGAACAGCCTCCATCCGAGGGCGGATGGAGGCATGCGACCACACACCCACCAGCCTCCATCCGAAGGCGGATGGAGGCATGCGACCACACACCCACCAGCCTCCATCCGAAGGCGGATGGAGGCATCGGACCGCACACCCACCAGCCTCCATCCGAAGGCGGATGGAGGCATGCGACCACACACCCACCAGCCTCCATCCGAGGGCGGATGGAGGCATGGGACCACACACCGACCAGCCTCCATCCGAGGGCGGATGGAGGCATGGGACCGCGCACCCACCAGCCTCCATCCGAAGGCGGATGGAGGCATGGGACCGCACACCCATCAGCCTCCATCCGAGGGCGGATGGAGGCATGGGACCGCGCACCCACCAGCCTCCATCCGAAGGCGGATGGAGGCATGGGAAGACGCAAATTGCCCCTCCACCCGCCCCCGGATCGATTGGCTAGAGCACTCAGGAGGCTACCTGACGACGGATGCCTATCTAGAACTCCAGCAGATACGTGGCGCCGAAGAAGATCTCCGCACCCTGCACTCCACCCTGCACGCGGAAGTTCCGGTCGTGCGAGTAGCGCACCACCCCGTTGAAGTCCTTCGCGTCGTACTCGCCGATGAGGCTGAACTTCGGATCGAGCTGCAGTTCGCCGCCGAAGATGAACTCGTCCTCGAACATGCCCGTTCCTGCGCCGAAGTGAAGGCGGAACCCGATAGCCCTGTCCTCCACGGCGCGCGGGATGGCAAAGTCCGCCGAGCCGATCACATAGTAGGACCGAGTGATAGCATCCGCTGCGTCAATCACCCCAATCCCGACCTCGAAGAAGTCGAAGTTGGCGGGGATGATGTTCACTTTGGCGTTCGCGATGCCCTTGTTCTTTCGGCCCTCCCGGTCTATGAAGGCTCCGCCGATCTCCACGCCCGGTGTAACCCCGTAGTTCGCAGCCGGCCCACGGATGTCTTCCCCGAACGAGGTGCTGAACTGCACCTTGCCGTGCTGGGTCACGTAGGCCGTCGGAACGTTGATGAGGCCCGTCGGCCCATACAGCGTGTTGGAGCTGGTGAGGGCCTCGCGAGAGCGCTGAACCACCTGCCCGCCGCCCGCGCCGGCCGATGCTGTGGCAATCACGCACGCCGTCGCCACATAGAAGACCGTCCCGAGAATCATTGCACACCTCCCTGTCTTGGGCCGCCCGCGGCAACCGACTCGCGGTTTCGCCAACAGCCGGCCGGCATCCTGCAAGCCCTCTTAGGTATCGCCCCGAGAAAATGCCCGCCAGTGCTCTAGGGAGTCGATGTCCGTGCCGACCGACGCGTGCTCGGTGATGATCGCCTTTACGGGAGCAGCGAGCATCCGACCCGCCTTCCGCTCCAGGTACTCCAACGAAAGGGTACTAGGAGCCAGCTTGCCGAGAAGCAGGCGTAGGATCATGCCCGGACCGAGCATGGCCGCCAGGCGGAGTGGGCTCTTGCGTGCTGCGTGCGCGGCTTCCACCCTCTCCCAGTTCTCCTCCAGGAACCGCCGGTGCAGATAGGTAATGTTGCCGCCGGTGAAGCAGCCCTCCCGGATCCGTAGCACGGTTCTCTCGACCCCAGGGAATGCCGTCTCACAAGCCGACATCGGAATAATGGAGTAGCAGAACCAAGCACCCGATTCCACCGACTTTCGGCAGACATCTTCTACGGCTTCGGGTGTGAGAAAGGGGATGTCCGCCGAGACGAGCAGAAAGCTGTCACCCCCCAGCGCCTCGGTGCCGTTTCGAATGCTCTCGAGAATCGTTCGTCCCCCCGGCACCACGGTGCATCCGAGAGACGCCGGCAGGTCGCCGACTGCCACGATCCGCCCGATGGAAGGCGCGGAACGCACGGCCTCAAGCACCCACTCGGCCATCGGCCGCCCGCGAAAGGGAAGCAGTGCCCGACACTCCACCCCCGCCGCAGCAGCGAGGTCCGGGGGGCAGCGTCCTCCCGCCAAAATGACCGCTCCGACGGAGCCAGGCGTTAGGGCCATTCGTCCCGACGCAACGTCCGAACAGCGCGTGCCCAGTAGCCCTGCGATTCGAGCGCCTCGGCCATCCGCCGCGCGTGCTCTTCGTCTGCGGTCAGTGCCGCAACGGCCGACCCGCTCCCGCACAGCACGGAGTTCAGTGCGCCGCGCCGTCTCACCTCGTCCATCAGCGCATCCACTTCGGGGTATGCGCGTCGGATTGCCGGCTCGAAGTCGTTGGCCAAAAGCTGGGCTAACGCCTCGGGTGAGGTGACCTCCGACCAAGCGCTCGTCAATCGTTCCGTCGCAGTGCCCATCGCGCGCCCATCCCTATCCAACAGCCCGAACGCCTCGGGCGTGGGCACGCCGTGAGCAGGCTTGGCCAAGCAGAACCACATGGTCGGCAAGTCGGGCAGCGGGGTGAGCCGCTCGCCGCGCCCGCGACCCCTTGCGGCGCCACCGATCAGGAAGAAGGCCACGTCGCTACCGAGACACGCGGCGTGGCGGGAGAGGCGGTTAACGGGCACATCCAGCAGCCGAGCGCCGGCTAGGAGCGCTGCGGCACAGTCCGCGCTCCCTCCCCCTAGGCCCGCTCGCTCCGGGATGCGCTTCTTCAAACGCACGGACCACGGTGCTTCCGCGTCCAGCCGACGCAACGCTCGCATCACCAAGTTGTCCTCGGCCAATGCCGGACCACCGGAGAGGTCCACCTCGAGATCGTCCCGCAGGTCCACCGCCTGAAAGACGGTGTCGATCGCGTGGTACCCGTCTTCTCCCAGAGGCCCGATGTCCAGCGTGAGGTTGATCTTGGCGGGGGGCTGAATCATCAGCGCATCACCTCGGCTACCACAGCGAGGGCAATCAGGGCCACTACCGCAACGCCTCGAATCAGTGCCGCGCTACCCCGGACGGCTCCCGACAGGATCAGCGCGACCAGCGGAGTGCCAATCAGTGTCCACACTCCGACCGAGGCCACCCACCCCGCGGCTGCACTGCTTACCGCGTATAACAACCCGCCGACCAGCAACGCAACGGATGATGTCGCCAAGCCTATCATCAAGACAGCCTTGCACCAAGTCGCGTCTCTATCCAAGAATGGCCCTCCTTGCCATCGTATACGCTATGTATAGCAGCACGAGCGAAAACAGCGCACGTAGGTTCTTGCCGCTCACGAACTTCGCGGCCCTTGCGCCCAGTTGCGCCCCGATGAGCAGCCCCAGCGCGGAAGGGCCGGCTACCGTCGGGTCCACCATGCCCGCCCACGCGTAGATCGCAACCCCCGAAGCAGCGGTGACGCCAATCATGTAGGAGCTCGTGGCAACCGCTACCTTCATCGGTGCACCCACGGCGAGTGCAATCGTCGGGACGTTGATCGCTCCCCCACCGATGCCGAGAAGGGTAGACAGCACCCCGCCACCGAACACGGCGCCGTGCGCCCGAAGCGGCACTCTACCAACCTCCCGTTCGTGGTGGTCGGTCTCCTGCCGGCGGTTGCGAAACATCACCCACGCGACGCCGAGCGTGACAGCCGCGAACAGCCCGGCGACCACCCTTCTGCCCTCCGCCGTCCCGAGCAGCGGCTTTCCGAAGAAGCTCCCGATCACCGCCCCGACGACCGAGCTAAGCAGGAGCCGACTTGCCAGATCGAGGTCGGTACGCTTCTGCGAGAGGTACTCCACGGACGAAGCCGCCGAGGTGGCGATGATGCCGAGAAGGCTGGCCGCGATCGCCTTGTCCATCGGAACCTGGAGGACCTGAGTCAGCACGGGCACCATGATGATCCCGCCACCCAGACCCAGGATCGCCCCGAACGCCCCGGCTCCCACTCCCGCGGCGAACAGCAGGGCTCCCTCTGCTCCGTTCATCCGGACTCGCCGGGCCGGACGGCGGACTCCTGGTTCTGGTGCGGGGCGAACATCGCACGCACCACGAGCAACGCAACGGCCACACAGATGAGGCTGTCCGCAACGTTGAAAACCGGCCACCACCGCAGGTCGAACATGTCGGTGACCCGTCCGTGCACGATGCGGTCGTACAGGTTGGCCACTGCTCCACCCAACAACATGGCGAGCGCAACGGCAGCGAATCGGTCCTTCGCCGGCAACCGCAGGTAGATGGCCAGCGCGCCTGCGATGACCAGCGCACTCACCGGCACGGTCAACCACTGGGCGTTCTGCAGCAGGCCGAAGGCGATTCCGGTGTTGTAGGTAAGCGTGATGTACAGCACACCCGGAATCGCGGGAACGGACTGATGCTCGGCCAGCGCCGACTGCACCCAAAGCTTCACGACACGGTCCAAAGCCACACTAACAGCAAAGACCGCGATAGCCAGGCCGTGCCGGTTCACTCGAGGCTCCCTAACCCTGACACGCCTTGACCACCGATGCGCAACGGGCGCACAGAGTCGGGTGATCGGAGTCGGTACCCACATCGGTTCGGCGGAGCCAACACCTCTCGCACTTCACTCCCGGCCCGAGCGTCACTTCGATCTCCGCGCTCTGGTCCGACCACTCTACCGCCGACACCTTGAACACCGTGGGCAAGAGGTCACGATAGTAGTCCGGCAACACCCGTTCCTCGGAGGGCGGGCCGAAACGGACCAGCGACTCCTGCGTGTCCTTCACCACCCCGGTCCTCTTGGCCTCCTCCAGTCGGAGGTTCACGCGATCGCGCCAAGCTAGAAGCAGCTCCCACCGCTTCTCCTCGTCGGCACTGAGCCCGTTCGGCTCGGGCGAAGGGAAGGGCGCGAGATGAACACTCTCTTCCTTGTTGCTCAGGGGTAGCTTCTCCCACACCTCCTCCATCGCGTGGGGGAGGATCGGAGCGCACGCGCGACAGAGAGCCGATGCGAGTGCGAGGTAGGTGGCCTGACAGCCACGCCTTCCGGGCGAGTCCGCCGCATCGCAGTAGAGACGGTCCTTCGTCACGTCCATGTAGAACGCACTCAGGTCCTGCGTGCAGAAAACTAACAGCGCGTTCCAGGCTCGATGGAACTCGTATTGGTCCAAGGCCGACCGCACCTGTTCCAGCGTCCGATTCCAACGATGCAGCGCCCAGCGATCGATCTCTTGCGGCGGAGCCGCCTTGCTCTCGTCATAGTCTGCAAGGTTCGCAATCAGGAACCTCAGCGTGTTCCGAACCTTTCGAAATCCGTCGGAGTACTGCTGAACTAGCTCCTCGGAGGCCGGGACGTCTTCGAAGATGGACACGTTAGCAGCCCACAGCCGCAGCATGTCCGCGCCGTACTTCTCGGCGACATCCATCGGCTCCAATACGTTGCCCGCGGACTTGCTCATCTTCCGGTACTCCGCATCCAGCACGAAACCGTGCGTGAGCACCGAGCGATACGGCGCACCGCCTTTGAGCGCGCAGCCGATAATGAGCGACGTGTTGAACCAGCCACGGTGCTGGTCCGAACCTTCGATGTACAGGTCCGCCGGCCAAGAGAGCTCGGGCCAATATCCGCTGTCCAAGACGGCGTAGTGGCTGCAGCCCGAGTCGAACCACACGTCCAGGATGTCCGTCTCCTTTTCCAGCTTTGCGGCGGGAACGCCTAGATACTCCCTGTCACCTAGGACATCCTCGGGCTTTGCCTCGAACCAGCCTTCGATGCCTTGCCTCTCTACGATCTCTGCTACCTTCTCGATGGCCTCCTTGTCCAGCAGTGGCTCGGGATTGCCCGGAGCGTAGAAGGCAGGGATTGGAATCCCCCAGGTTCGCTGGCGCGACACGCACCAATCGGGCCGCCCTTCCACCATCGCGTAGATTCGATTCTTCGCCTGCGGCGGATACCAGGTCGTCTTCTCGATCTCCTCGAGCATCCTCTCGCGAAGCCCCTGGTGATCAATGCGCAGGAACCACTGATTGGTAGCTCGGAAGATGAGCGGCGTGTGACATCGCCAGCAGTGCGGGTACTGGTGCTCGTACTCGTGGTAGTGCAGGAGGTTGCCTTCCTCGCGCAGCCTCTTCAGAACCGCCGCGTTCCCCTCCGGCACGATGGGCAGGCCTGCGAACTCGCCCGCTTCTGCGGTGAACACACCGTTGCCATCCACCGGACACAGGATGTCCAGCCCGTACTCCTGCCCCGTGTAGAAGTCCTCTGCGCCGTGACCAGGCGCCGTGTGAACCAGGCCCGTTCCCTCGTCAGCCTTGATGTAGTCGGCGAACACCACCACCGACGGCCTCTGGAAGATGGGATGCCGAAACGACATTCCCTCGAGCGCCGAGCCCTGTACGACCCCTACTTCGCGATACTCCGAGATGCCGCACTGCTCCATCGCCGGACGGACCAACCCCGCATAAAGCAGGTAGGTCCGGTCTCCCGCCTCGACGAGGGAATACTCCATGTCCCTCGCCGCGGCAACACCCAGGTTGGCCGGAATAGTCCAAGGGGTGGTAGTCCAGATCAGCGCGTAGGGGTTCTTCCGACCCGCAAACACGCCGTTCGGATCCGACAGGAGCGGGAAGGACACGTAGATGGACTCGCTGACGTGGTCTTCGTACTCCACTTCCGCTTCGGCGAGCGCCGTGGTGCAGACGGGGCACCAGGTGACCGGTCGCTGACCTCGGTAGATGTAACCCTTCTCCACCAGCTCACCGAATGCCCGGACCAGCTTCGCCTCGTAATGGAAGTCCATGCTGGCGTAGCGCCGTTCCCAGTCTCCGAAAACTCCCAGTCGTTTCGACTGCTCGGTCTGCAGGCCGATGTAGTAGGCCGCGTGCTCGCGGCACGCCTTGCACAGCTCCACTTTGCTGGGGGTCTTTCCCTCTTCCCGGAACTTGCGGATGACCGCCTGCTCGATGGGCATTCCGTGATTGTCGAAGCCGGGGATGAAGGGAACGTCGTGTCCCGACATCGTGCGGAACTTGACGATGAAGTCCTTCAGCACGCGGTTCATCGCAGTGCCGATGTGGATGGGGTAGTTGGTGTACGGCGGCCCGTCGTGCAGGATGAACTTCTTCCTGCCGCGGGTCTGCTCTTGGATGCGGTGGTATAGCCGCATCTCGGCCCACCGCTCTTGGATGCGGGGCTCGAGCGAGGGCAGCCCCGCCCGCATGGGGATCGTGAACTCCTGGTCCGGAAGTGTTAGCGTCTTACGGTAATCCATGTAGCCTCTGTTCCACTCTACCTATGTGACTCGCGAGCGATCCGACATCGCTTCTATTATTCGTGCCGCCGCTGGCGGTACCCCAGGTCATGCTTCGACAGGCTCAGCATGACGGTGTATGGGCCCGGCAGGCGGCGGGGCGGCCTCGAACCCCGCCAGCTCCTGCAGAAGCCTCTGCAAGCCCTACCACCGCCATACTCGTCATGCTGAGCCTGTCGAAGCATGACGACCGCACGCCGCAACCTCTCGCACATCGCCAC
>BTVI01000026.1:0-44608 GCA_045862955.1 Fimbriimonadales bacterium | reverse complement strand
CCGTAGGCACCGCAGAGTTTGGCATCGCGTCGAGCCGCGGTCACCTGGCCGACGGCCCAAACGCGGCAGGTACTCGCTACGCCGTTACAGGACTTCCGAGTCAAGGTCCTGTGCGATTGCGCTACACTCGCAGTATGAACGCTTTAGCAGGCCTTCTGCTCACACTGCTTGCGCTGCAGGCCGCGGCGCAGGTGCCTACCGACCTCGGCGTCTTCGCCCGAGAGGTTATCGTCGCCCACCGCGAAGAGGACTTCGAGACCTTCGCCTCGCGCTTTCTTCCGGGCAAAGCCCCGTCTTGGGCTCGGAGCGGCGCGCTGCGAAGCTGGAAGATGTTCCTCATGCCGCCTGCCCCTGGCTTCGGCGACTCCCCGCTGTGGCTCGTGCTTACCAAACACCACGGACCGGAGGAGGACGGCGACAAGATTATTCCCATCGTGAAGCACGGAGACGCATGGGCCTTGGACGAGCCGATTCCGGAGGACGTACCCTCGCCCTTCCGGGTGGATCACATAACTTTCGACATGCACATCGAGCCGAAGACGCAGCTCGTGCGAGTGAAAGCCGACTTCGAGGTGAAGGGAAACGGCCAGTCGCTGCTGATGCGCTTGTCACCCAAGTACTCCATTCGTGAGGTTCGCATCGGTGACCAGAAGGTTCCGCAGTTCGACGCCGAGATGACACTGGAACCGCCGAAACTGGAACCCGGACCCATTCTGGTTCGAGCAGGCAGCGTGTTCTGGATTCGCGGGGTGCATGAGGGATCGAAGGTGACGCTGGAGTATGCCGGTACGGTGAGTGGCAAGTCCGAGCGAGCTGGGCCGGACGCTTGCTTCCTCACTGCATACTGGTGGCCGCACATCGGACGGCAGCCTGCCACTCACGAGGTTACGATGACGGTTCCACCGGACTGGACGGCGATCGGCCAAGGCGAGATGATCCGTGAGAAGCGGACTAGCCGGGAGTATACGGTGACATGGCGAAACGACCTCGCGGTATGCTTCTTCACCGTGTGCGCTGGTCCATTCGAGATTGCGGCGGAGAAGACGGACCGGGGGCGTGTGTATCGTTCTTACATGATGCGAGGGGAGGTAGATACCAAACGCGGGGAGTCGATTGTCGAGGACTGCGCGAATGCCGTAGCGTTCTTCGAGGACCGACTGGTCAAGTTCCCATACAACCACTACTATGTGGTGGACAGCCCAGGATACTACGGTCTCGAGGCCTATTCGTTCACCATTCTCTCTCCCCCCATCACTTCTTGGGCACCCACCCATGAGATCGGGCACACCTACTTCGGCGGTATCGTTCCGAACACATACATACGTTCGATCTGGAACGAGGGGCTCACCCAGTACATCGACTCGGTGCTATTCAAGGAGAATCGCGACGGGACCCTTCAGCAAGGCACCACCAATCGCTTCGGCGATGCACTCTCTTCCATCGGCGGCGTGCATCACCGCTCTACCAACGAGGGGTACATGCGTGGCGCCTATGTGATGAACATGCTGGCCGAGGAGATCGGTGAGAAGGAAGTCCTCGCGTCGCTTCGGCGATTCTGCATCGACCGCCGCGGGAAAGCGTCTGATTGGCAGCACCTCGAGGCAGCCGTGAAGGCCGAGACGGGCAAAGACATGGGTTGGTTCTTCAGGCAGTGGGTGTACTCGGGAGCCAAGCCCAAACTCACAATCACCTCTGCCAAGCCGGGTCAGAACGGCGAATGGTTGGTCACCGTGCGGCAGGACCAAGAGCCGGCCTATCGCCTGAAGTTCGAGATCGTGTTAGCAAACGACAGCGAGCGCTCAGCCGGGCGGGTAGTATTGGACAAGACGGAGGAGACGTTTCGAGTGCGCTATCGCGGCAATCAGCCACCCACCGAGGTGCGGCTCCGGACAAACGGCATCACGATTGCCGATGCGGGCGACAAACTGTCACTGGAGGGGACGCAGCCACTCGCCGACCGCGTCGAGGGACTCGTAATGCGTTAGGTCGAGGTGAACGGGCGTGACCGCGATGTACCCCGCTTCCACCGCCGCGACATCGGTCCCCTGATCCGCAGTATCAGCTATCAGCGAACCGCCCAGCCAATAGTAGGTATTGCCCCACGGGTCCTGACGCGCCTCGAGTCGGTCCTTATACTGTCTGGTACCTTGTCGCACCACACGCACGCCCTTGATGTCTTTGACAGGGGTGTTTGGGCAGTTGACGTTCAGCAGACAGTGCTTAGGGATCCGATGCGAAGCGAAAAGGGGCAACAACTCCTTCAAGAACTTCACGGCTCCTTCGTAGTTGATCGGCTCGCCGTTCTCGTACGCTGCAACCGAGATTGCCACCGAAGGCACACCGAGGACTGCACCTTCCATCGCTGCGGCTACCGTTCCAGAGTAGGTGAGGTCCCAACCCAGATTCGCCCCCGCGTTGATGCCGGAGACCACGAGATCCGCGTTTTCTTCGGCCAGCACCGTGTATGCTAGTTGCACGCAGTCGGCAGGTAGTCCGTTACAGGCCCACACGTCCGCTGGGAGGCCAGTGTTGACACGCCACTTGCGCAGCGGGGTGCTGAGCGTGATACCGTGACCGCAAGCACTGCGCTGGATCTCGGGAGCTACGGCGAATAGCTGCCCAAAGGGTGCAAGCGCTTGGATGCTTAGAGCATATCCGAGCGCTTGCACTCCGTCATCGTTGGTGACGATGATCCGCACACTCACTCCTTAGCCCAGAACATCTTGCCCACGGGCTCGCTGACCACACAGCGGCTCAGCATGTCGACCGCCTTGGTGAGCCCTTCCATCGAGGACATGAGACCGTCCTCGTGCTCGATGCTCAGCACGTAGTCGTAGCCGACGGTTCGCAACATGCTCACGAAGTCCTTCCACCATCTCTCGTCGTGGCCGTAGCCAACCGAGCGAAACACCCACGACCGATTGAGGATGTCGGCATACGACTTCGTGTCGAGGTTACCGTTGATCGCGCAGTTGAAGGGGTCTATGCGTGTGTCCTTGGCATGCACATGGTACACGGCTCCCGCATCACCCAGAAACCGCACGGCAGCAATGGGTTCGATCCCCTGCCACCAAAGGTGTGACGGGTCGAAGTTGGCGCCTATAGCATCCCCGTTCTTGCCGACTTCACGACGCAGGCGCAACAGGGTCTCCGGGTTGTACACCACGAAGCCCGGGTGCATCTCGATGCAGAACTTCACCTTCTTACGCTTCAGCAACGCTGCCTGCTCTGTCCAGTACGGGACCACCTTCTCCTTCCACTGCCACACCAGAATGTCGCGGTATTCGTCGGGCCAAGCACAGGTCACCCAGTTGGGGTTCACGGCTTTCGGGCCATCGCCAGGGCAACCGGAGAAGCCGTTCAGGCAGCTCACGCCGAGCAGTGAGGCGAGTTCCACGCCGTCCAGAAATGCTTGATGGTGCTCCTTGGCAATCTTGGTGACGGGATGCAGGGGGTTGCCGTGACATGACAGAGCAGAGATCATGAGGCCGCGCGACTCCACTGCCGTTATCAGCTTCTTGCGCTCCGCCTTGTCGGCGAGCAGTTTCTTGACGTTCAGGTGCGCGGCGCCAGGGTATGCGCCGACGCCGAACTCCACTGCCTCGATGCCACAGTCGGCGACGATATCGAGCGCCTCTTCGAGGGGTTTGTCGTAGAAGAGTGCGGTGAAAAGACCAATCTTCATCGGGCTCTGCGTCCTCCTATGTGATCGCGCGATTCCGTTCGCCGCGGGATTCGCCGTCCCTGCATGGCGGAGCGGATTTGTCGGACCACCCGGCCTGCTCCAGCCTCCTGCTACGACTCCTGGATGGAGAACGGGCGCTTGCGCAGCTCGCTCATGTAATGCGCGCCAGACATCGCCGTCTCGTAGCGGTGCGCACCGGGAGGGATCACCCCTTGCGCAATCGCGATTGCATAGATGGACGTACTGAAGCCGGTCATCCGCTCCATCGCCGAGAAGCCGGTCGCATCATCGTGGTAGTCCAGGATGTCCACGGTCTTCTCGAAAGGCTGCCCGTTCTTCTTGCCCTTCCCTACGCCCCGGACCACGATCAGGTCCTTGCCTTCCACAGACAGGCCTGGCCCCATCAGCGCATGGAAAACCTCGCGCGGCACCGCCTTTCCGGCACGCGTCTCGATCGGTTCCTCTCCCCAGAAGCCGAAGTCCTTGAACACCTTCATCAGCGCGCAGTGCCCCGGATAGCGGAGGGTCTTGTACTGATAGTTGGCCACCTTGCCTTGCAGCGTAAAGGGCGCGGTACTGGCCCCACCACTCGTTACGAAGGCCTCCAGCTTCCCTAGTCGCGGGTGATCGAACTCCTCCAACTCGGTTAGCGTGTCCACCTTCGTTAGCTTTCCATCGCGCAGCACATCTGCCTGTCCGCTGTACTCCACCACGAGCCCCTCGATGTTGAACACCAGCTTATAGTTGAACGGTGGTTTCGGGTCCTGCGGAAGGCCGCCGCAATAGAGTCGGATGTCCTCGGGCTCGTCCATCTGTTCCATCAGGTAGCAGCCGATGTCGTTGACCATGCCAGGTGCGAGGCCGGTGTCCGGCACGACAGCGACACCCGCTTCGGCGGCTCCCTTCGCCCCTTCCAGGGTCCGAAGCGCCACTTCCGTGCTACCACCCATATCAACCATGTTCGTGCGCGTCTCCACCGCAACGGGGGAGATCTTGGGGTGCATCCAATACGGTACGCAGCTCACGAGCACGTCCACGTCTCTGAGAAACTCACGTAGCTCGGGCACGTTCAGCGCATCCACTCGCTTCGCACGGCATACATCTCGACCGACCAGCGAGTTCACCCGCGAGGCGTTTCGCTCCGCCTGCTGAGGGTCTACGTCGGCCATCCAGATCGTAGCGGGGTCGCCGAAGCGGGCGACATCGTAGGCCACAGCCGTGCCCTGCATGCCCGAACCTAGAATCGCAAAAATCTTCCTCATCACCATGTCCTCCTCGACATTCGTTCTTGCTCCAGTGCGCACGAAAAAAGGAGCCGGGACCGGCGCGACCCACCCCCTGGCTCCTCCACGAACAGACTACCTCGTGGCGCCGCTCCCGGTCAACGGAGCCTAGGCCAGCCGGCATACCTTACAGGAGCCCATCAGGGGCACTGCGAACTTGGCACCTGATGAAAGTGCTTACCGCCGAGCAGATGCGCGCCGCCGACCGGCACACCATCGAAGGTCTAGGCGTACCCTCGCTGGAGCTGATGGAGCGCGCGGGGGGCCGGATGGCCGAAGTAGTGGTGCAGGACGAGTCCTGCCGGCGCGTGGCGGTGCTGTGCGGGCGTGGCAACAACGGCGGGGACGGCTGGGTCGTGGCGCGGCGACTAGCCGAGATGGGGAGAAACGTCACCGTGTTCCCCCTCGCCGAGCGGGACGAGTGCTCACCGGATTGCCAGGAGACGTGGCGACGAGCCGAGCCTCTCGTTCTAGTAGACGAACTCGGCCCCGACCTTCGAGGGTTCGATGCAGTCGTAGACGCGGTGTACGGGACCGGGTACGACCCCACTCGCGGCTCGCCCGATAAGCAAGCCGAACAGGCGCTCCGAGCGGTCGCCTCTGCGCACGGTCTAGCCACCGTCTACGCCCTGGATATCCCGTCTGGATTGGACGCCACCACGGGCCAGACCGGGCAGGACTACGTCATAGCCGACCAGACCATCACCGTGCAGCATCCCAAGCTCGGAATGTTTCAAGGAAGCGGGCCAGACGTGATCGGTCGCCTGACCGTCGTGGATATAGGGATCGAGCTACCCGGGAAGGCTGCAGAGGGGGCCCCCGAGATGGCACCTGCTGATTGGTACCGCGAGATGCTCCCGAGCCTATCGCCCGCGGCACACAAGCGAACCCGGGGGAGCATCCTCTGCATCGGCGGCTCGACGACGATGCCAGGGTCGGTGGCGCTCACCGGTCTGGGGGCGCTTTGCGCCGGCGCGGGCCTAGCAACGTGTGCTGTTCCTGAGAGCATCCACCCCATCGTCGCACGGTACTTCCCGGAGCTTATGACCGTGCCGCTCCCCGACGCGGGAATGGGCTGCCTTACACCCGAAGGGGCAGACACTGTGCTCGCGATGCTCGACCGCTTCGACGTGCTGGCACTCGGCCCCGGCCTGACCACTCAGCCGCCTGCGCGAGAGGCGGTTCAGAGACTGCTCACCCGAGCCGTCAAGCCGGTCGTGCTGGATGCCGACGGCCTCAACTGCCTAGCCGAGATCGGGCCGGTGAGTAGGCCCGCGCCACTGCTCCTCACCCCACATGCGGGCGAAATGGCCCGGCTGCTGGGAACCACTTCAGCCGACGTCGTGGCACGGCGCTTCGACTGCGCGAGAGACGCTGCAGCGAAGTATCGCGCTACAATTCTTCTGAAAGGCGCATACACGATTGTGTGCGAAGAGCGTGGAGCGTGTTGGGTAAACGCGACGGGGTGCCCCGGGCTGGGCACCGCAGGCAGTGGCGACGTGCTGACAGGTGCGATTGCGGCACTTTCCCATCTCGCCGGGAGTCTTCAGCGTGGGGCGCTATTGGGTGCATATCTGCACGGCCTGGCGGGGGAGCGATGTGCCGCACGAACAGGCGCACAGGCCGGGTTCACGGCACAAGACATCGCGCTTGCCCTACCTTACGCAATCGGCGAGCTTCGCAGGAGGTGACCCCATGGGTCGTGGTTCTTCTAGGGTAGGCCTCTGCCTTCTGGCGGCTGTGTGGTCGGTCAGTGCTCTTGCGGTGCAGGTAGACCTGCCACACAAGGGTCCCTTCGAGGTTTGGTTCGACGATGCCGAGGGACGACCGCTCGGCAAGAAGCAAGAGATCAAAGGGCTTAGCCGCACGGACGTGCCCATACCAGACGGGGCTCCCAAGACACTCGTCGTGCGCGATGTGGAACGCAACAACTTGGCGCTCATTTCCTTCTCTGGCAAGCCGGTGGTTGCCAAGCTGGAGGACTTCAAGTACGCAGCGGAAGTGAAGGTGACCGTCGAGCACCGGGGAAAAGCGGTCGCGAGCGCGGTGGTGCTCCTGAAGGATGCGACGGGCGAGAAGCGAGAACTTCTCTCACCCGACATGAAGGGAGTCGTGGTCTTCCCGAGGGTACGGCTCGGCGAAGTAACTGCACAGGTGGAGTACCGGGTGAAGGGCGAGGAGCGGAAGTCGGGCAAACTAACGCTCGACCTCACCGCGGAGCGGTCGGATGCCGTGCCCGTCATCGCCTTCAGCATTCCCGACGAGGTCTCGGTCGTCGGAGACGAGGGCGCGGAGCCGGAAGCAGCCACGCGACCCGTAGCGAAGCCCAGCAGCGGGTTCTCCCTCGGTGCAGTAGTGACTTACATGCTCGCATTAGCTGTGGGAGTAGGGGCGCTGTACGGGTTGTTCCGGTTCGTGCAAGCTCGCGAGAAGCGCATGCGCGAGATGATGCAGAAGCTCGGGGTCCAACCGCCGTCCGACGTGGGCGATGCTCCAGATGCCGGCACGCCGCACACCAGCGGCTTTCGCTCGGAGCCGCCACCGAAGGCACCGCTGGTGCCGGAAGGCACCTGTCCTTTCTGCGGCCAGCCGAAAGGAGCCGATGGCTCGTGTGGCTGTTCGCTCACTGCTTCGGCTCCTGTCCCCGCACCATCCGGGAAGCCGAGGTTGGTGGTCTTGGCGGGACCCTGCGCCGGTCGCACATTCGATCTGGCTGCGGCGGAGGCAGTCCTCGGACGCGATCCGGGCTGTGAACTGAGCCTCGCCGAAGATAGCAGTGTGAGCAGGCGGCACGCCAAGGTCTCGCTGGAAGGCGGAGTGCTGTGGGTCGAGGACCTCGGCAGCACGAACGGCACGTATGTAAACGGGGTGAAGGTCGAAGGCCGAACGAAGGTTTCGCATGGAGACGCGTTGCAGTTCGGGGAGAGCAGGCTGCGCTATGAAGGGTGATGCGGCATGATCTCGCGTCTCCTCTATCTACTCATCGCCGGAGGGCTGGGCGGACTGCTCGGGTGGCTGGTCAGTGAACCATTCTCACCCGCCGAGCTTCTGCCGCACGGTGTAGACCCGAACGCCCCGGAGTGGGCCGATCTGTATCGCCGTTCGCTCTTTCATCAGAACCTGCTCGGAACCGCGACCGGCATGTTCGTGGGCGCTTTGGTTGCGGGAGCTTCTGGCTGGGCAGTCGGTTCGCTGCATCACCTCCGCCGAGGGTTGCTGTTGGGAGCGGCTGCCGGACTGCTGGCTGGCGGCATCTCCGTTCAGATCGCGGCGGGCGTCTATGACGCCATGATGCGGCCCTACGCGTCGGCACGAGCGTACATGGCGGCGCCTCTCTTGGCACTCACGGCGCGGGCCATCGGTTGGGGCATCTTCGGCTGTCTGCTCGGTGCCGGGCAGGCCATTACGACACGCTCTTGGCAGCGAGTGAGGCAGGCTGCCATCGGTGGCCTGGTCGGAGGCGCTATCGGAGGCGTGCTCTTCGAGATCACTGCGCCGTTCTTCCAACCGATTTCCCAGCAGCTCGAGCCAGGAAGGATGGAGGTTGGACGCTTCAGCCGTGCGGTCGGACTAGTGTGCGTGGGAGCGGGCATCGGCATGTTCATTGGCCTAGTCGAGTTCCTGATGCGCTCGGCGTGGGTCCGAGTGCTTCAGGGCAGGAACGAAGGCAAGGAGTATTTGGTTGACGCCAACCGCACCGTCATCGGACGTTCGGAGACCGCCGACATCCCGCTGTTCGGTGACCCAGCGGTGGCGCCACAGCACGCGGCCATTGACAGGGTAGGCCGAGACTACATACTGGTGGACAGCGGGGCAGGCACCTTCGTGAACGGGATGCCCGTGCAATCGGTGACGCTGAGAGACGGTGACGCGCTGCAAATCGGGCGGTTCGTACTGCAGTTCCGATTGAAGGCCGGACAGGGCGTTCGAGCGCCAGTAGACGTGAAGAAGCCTTCGCAAGCCGCGGTTTCGATGACGCCGCCTAACGTATGCAGGTTCTGCGGGCAAACGAAGGACGCGGCAGGCAACTGTGCCTGCACGCCTGTACCCAGCATGCGGCCAACGGAATTCGTCGCGGCCACTGGGGCTCAGGCGCACGCTCTCGTGGTGGCCGATGGGCCGCTCGCGGGCTCGCGGTTCGTAATCGGCCCGACGCCCACGGGAATCGGTCGCGACCCGTCCAACCCCATAGCGTTGACGAGCGATGCCCAGGTCAGTCGCAGGCACGCTCGTGCGCAAATCGAGGGGGGAAGACTCGTCATATACGATGAAGGCAGCACCAATGGCACGTTCGTGAACGGTGTGCGGGTCACCCAGCAGGCTCTCGCACCCGGAGACATCGTGACCATCGGTGGAACGTCCTTCCGGGTAGAGTAGCTACGCTGGAGGTTTTCGGCATGACCATTCCCGGCCCGAATGATCCGAACAAGACCCAGATCGGAGGCTTCCCCGATCCGAACCGTACACAGATCGGCGTTCCGGACCCTAATCGCACCCAGCAGGTGCAAATGGACCCCCATCGAACGCGCATGGTGGGTGTGCCCGCAGGCAAAGCGCTTTCGCTCAGCGTCATCCCAGGCCGCCCGGTCACCCTGGCCAATGCACTTTCGCGAGAGGCGTTCCTGATAGACCTCACCGCATCGGAAGCGCTCGGGTCGGGCCGGCAGCCGCTCAATCTGTGCCTGGTGATCGACCGCAGCGGCTCCATGGAAGGCGAGCCACTGGAGTACGTGAAGCGAGCCTGCGGGTACGTGGTGGACCTGCTCGACACGAACGACATCCTCAGCATCGTCACCTTCGAGGAGACGGTGGAAGTGGTCATGCCCCCGCGCAAGGTGCTGAATAAGGACCTGATCAAGCAGAACATTCAGCAGATCTACGCCGGCAACACCACCAACCTGTATGACGGGCTGCAACTGGGCGCACAGCAGCTCGGCAGCGTGACGGAGCCGGGCAGACTGCAGCGACTGCTATTGCTGTCGGACGGAGACCCGACCGCCGGCATTCGAGATTTTCCATCCATCGTGGGTCTCGTGGGAGAGATGAAGAACCGGGGGATCACGGTCACGGCGCTCGGCTTCGGGCCGGAGTACAACGAGGAGCTGGTTGCCGGCATCGCCCGCAGGGCCGGGGGGAACTATTACTACATCTCGCGGCCGGACCTCTTGCCAGAAGTGTTTCGTACGGAGCTGCATCGGCTGATGACCACGGTGGCGACCAACGTGGACCTGCAGCTCCGCTTTGCGCGGTGGGTGCAACCGAGGCAGATTTACGGCCACAACGTGAACCTGTCGCTTCGCGAGGTGACGCTGGACCTTGCGGATATCGAGCGCGGAACTACCCTAGGCACCGTTCTGGAGCTGGACTTTCCCAACCATCCGGCGGGAACCTATCGGGTGGTACGAGCTGCGGTGACCTATGACGACGGGGTGACTGGCAAGCGCGAGACTCTAGAGGGTGACCTGATTCTGGAGTTCACCACGGACCGAGCGAAGGTGCCTTTGGAAGCCGATCCGCGGGTTGCGCGAGAGATTCAGGCCGCGGCTGCCTCTCGCGCCGTGGAGAAGACCATTATGGGGATGCGCACCCAGCAGCTCTCCACCGCGACCGCGGTTATGGAACTGCAAAAGACACAGGCGATGCTGGCAAGCCAAGGGCGAACGCAAGAAGCGCAAGAGGTCGCGCAGGCGATTCGGGAACTGCAGCGCGGCGACACGGGGTCGGTGGAGAAGACACTGATCGGCACCGTGATGACCTTGGATCAGGGCAAGAGAAGCGGACAGTAGACGAGGAGAGGAACGGCATGGAAGAGCTGGACCCACGGGCGACACAGGCGATGCCGAGCGACCCGATGAAGACCGTCATCGGGGCACCGTCGCCCGGCGCAGGGGCGACTCAGGCCCTGAAGCCGGTGCAATGTCCGGTGTGCAAGCAACACAACCCGCCAGGGGAGAAGTTCTGTGTGGAGTGTGGGTTGCTGTTCGAGAACGGGCTGCCGGAGGAGGCGGTCGCCGTCGCCGCGGCACCCTTGCCCTGCCTAGTGGAGGTCGCTACTGGGCGAGAGCATCCACTTCGCCTCGGCGAGAACAGTATTGGGCGAGAAGCGACCGACGTGCTCCTCTCCGACCCCCGTGTATCGCGCAGGCATGCGACGCTCTACTTGACCGAACAGGGAGCCGAACTCGAGGATGCCGGCAGCACGAATGGCACCAAGGTAGATGGGAAGCCTCTCCAACCGGGTGTCCGCGTTCCCGTAGGGCACGGCGCTCGGGTCTCCTTCGGCGGCTTCGAGATGACCATCACGTTGCCGGGCGAAGCGATGCGCACGGAGGCGATGCCGGCACCTCCCTCAGAAGCCGCGGAGAAGCCGGTCGAACAAGGTCCGGTCGTCGCAAGGCTGGAAGGCGAGGACGGCTCGTGCCACGACCTGTTCGAGGGCGAAATGAGCATCGGGCGCAGGGCGACGAACACCATCGTGATTCCGGATCCTTACGTTTCTGGTTCCCACGCTCGCCTCAGTGTGTCGAAGGGTGCCATCGCGTTCATGGACGTTGGCAGCACCAACGGATCGGCGGTCAACGACGAGCGCGTAGAGCCTAATGCTGAAGTCGAGCTCCACGATGGAGACGTGGTGACTATCGGGCAGAAACGATACACACTGCGAGTTCTCGAGGCGACTGAATGAGGTGCTCGTGCGGCGCAGACAACGAGCCCGTAGCTCGCTTCTGCGCGAACTGCGGTGCGGAGCTCGACGAGCCGACGCAAGAACTGGAGCGGCCCAACCTCGGCGGAGTCGAGCCGCCACCTCTGCGGACCATACCCACCGTTCGTGTCGCCGCCAAGACCGACCTCGGTAAGGTGCGGGAAAACAACGAGGACAAGTTCGAGTTCTACCAGCCGGACGAGCCTGCGGTCATCGCTGCCCGCGGGTCGGCTTTCGTGGTGTGTGACGGAATGGGAGGAGCGGCGGCGGGCCAGATCGCCAGCGAACTGGCGTGCAAGACCTTCATCGAGTCGTATTACGGGTCCAAAGTGCCGTACTTCGCGGATGCGGCCGCCTATGCGGTGCGGGAAGCTGCGCGATACGTGTGTGACGTAGCCGAGGCCGTTCGGAGTCGACAAGGAATGGGCAGCACGCTGACTGCACTGCTCATCTGCCAAGATCAGGGGCTGGTCGCTCACGTGGGTGACTCGCGTTGCTATCGGTTATCTGGTGACACGTTCGCGCGGGTTACGACCGACCACACTCTCGTGGAAGAGAGCGTGCGCTCCGGCTTGATGTCGCCGGCCGAAGCCGAGCACTCGCCATTCGCGCACGTGATCACCCGCGCCATCGGTACCGATCGGACAACCGAGCCCGACCTGTATTCGGTCGAGGTGCGCGTTGGAGACCGGTTCTTGCTCTGCAGCGACGGCCTCACGAATCACGTGACAGACGAGGAGATCCACGAACACATGGCCACCCACGGCCCCTCGGAGGCCTGTCGCAGGCTAGTAGCCCTTGCACTGGAGAGGGGAGGAACCGACAACTGCACGGTGCTTATCGCGGAGGTCGCAGCCCTGCGTCCGGCTGATGTCCCAGCGGAAGGGTCAAGCAGTCACGCAGCACTCTGACGAATACTCTTCCCTTCTCCGGACGCACCGCCCAGAGCGGAAGCCGCAAGAGAGCACCCATGATAGCGAATAGCCTACATGCGACGGCAGCCAGCTTCCCGCGGTGGATGAGAAAGTACAGCTCCTTGCCTCGGTTGTACAGCGACACCATTTCGGCCCGCGCCGCGCGACCACTCGCCCCGAGCGCGTGGCGAAACACCGCGTCGTGCACGTAGAGGATCTCGCCTCGCTCTCGCAGGCGGTGACACAGATCCGTGTCTTCGCAGTAGAGGAAGAAGCGTGGGTCGAAGAGCGGGAACTCGCCGTCCGGCCCGCGCCTCAGCATCAGGCATGCCCCCATCACCTGCTCGACCGGTCGCGTGCTCGCATGGTCCCACCAGGTCATGAAGTAGGAGCCGAAGAGACGTGTTCGTGGGAACAGCTTGGAGAGGCCGGACTGCTCGAGGAAGACGTGCCAGAGGGTTAGGCGCTCCGCGCAGGAGGGCTGGAGTGTGCCGTCCGGATCGACTAGCTTTCCTCCGCAAGCCACAGCGCTGGGCCTAGCATCCATCACCTCGACAAGGCGTTCAACGGCTCCCGGCGATACCTCGACGTCCGGGTTGAGAATTAGGGCGTAGTCCGTGGTGCAGTGGGGCAGCACCTCGTTGCACCCCCGACCGAAGCCACGGTTCACGAAGGACTGGAGGAGGCCGACATGGGGAAACTCCTGCCGGACCATGGCACCGCTACCATCGTTGGATGCGTTGTCCACTACGACGGTGGGGACCTTCGGGAGACTGGCGAGACAGCGACGAAGCTCGTCCACCGTGTTGTAGTTGACAATGATGACGGAGACCGCCTCCTCGAGTGGTCGGCTCATCCTGTGCCCTGGCCCGCATCCGCCAATCGGCACCCACTTCTCGCACACCGTGAGCCCGAGGATCGCGCCGGGGCATCGTCGGGGAGCCTCCCGGACTGGATTCCCACCTTCGCGGGCATGACAAACGGCTTAGTCATGACAAGAAGCACTTGTCGTTCCCGCGAAGGCGGGAATCCAGCGCGACCTCGGGTCGTGGATCCGGGCGGAGAATGCGGGGACCCGTTCCCTACTCCCTAACGATTTGCACCAGCTCCACTTCGAACACGAGGGTGGAGTTCGGCGGAATCGCACCCACCGATGCGGCGCCATACCCGAGGTCGGGCGGGATGATCAGCTTGCGCACGCCCCCGACCTTCATCCCGAGCACACCCTGATCCCAGCCGCGAATGACGCTCCCGGTCGCCAGTTTGAATCGGAAGGGGTTCGGCTTGTCGCGCGAGGAATCGAACACGGTGCCGTTGACGAGCCAACCCGTGTAGTGCACGAGAGCGACTTCGCCCTCCTTGATCGGGTCGCCCTCTCCCTCCTTTACGTCGGCCAGGCGGAGGCTCCCGATATTGCGCCACGAGAGCTTGCCGTCTGGGTCCGCGAGTTTCAGAGCCACGTCGCCGGGATTCGTCTCCTCGGCAATCTTCTGCAGCGCCGCCTTCGCATCGGTACCTTCCTGCACCACGGTGACGGACGCGACCCGACTGCCGATCTTGACGTACTTCATCACGTCCAAGCCGGCAACCACTTGTCCGAAGACCGCATACTGCTTGTCCAGGCGCGGGATTTTGACCAAGCACACGTACATTTGGCAGTCACCGCTGTTAGGGTCCTGCGCGCGTGCCAGCCCCACTGCACCGATGTCGTGAATGAGGTCGCTCAGCTCCCGAGGGACCGTAGTGCCGCTGCCGGTCTCGCGAGTTCCGTCCCAATCCGGCTTCTTGGTCTCCGGATTGCCCCACTGCACCAAAGCGAAGTCCGCACGTGTCTCGATGCGATGAATCTTGATTCCGTCGTAGAACTTCTGCTTTACGAGGTCCAGAATGTGAGCGCACGTCTTCGGAGCCTCGTTGAAGTGCAGGAGCATATAGACGTCTCCCGTCCCCTTCTCCGGCATCACTCCGTGCTCGGTCACGAACGACCACTTGATGACGGTCTCGTTCGGCTTGGGCGAATACGTCTTCTGGCTAGGGTCCCACTTCGGGGTATCCTGGGTCACGGCGTCCTCCTTCTGTGCGGTAGCGAACGCCACCAGCCAGAAGCTGATTGCGACTGCCGCTGCTTTGGTGATCCTCTTCATGGCTTCACTCTCCTCATTCAGTCCTCTAGGCCTTCGTCCAAACGGGCCAGAAGACGGTCCTTGAAGTACTTATCCAGCTTCGCGCGATGCTCCGGCGGGATCTCCCGGTCGAACGGGAACATTAGGGCCTGCGTAACATACCTGTCGAGCCAGCGGATTATGAAGTCCCCTGCGATCTGAAGGCCTTCTTCTTCGCAGTGCTCGAAGCGGTCCTCATCGGTGTGGCCGTAGTAGAGCAACGGCCCCGTCCTAGCGAAGGACAGTGCAGGGACGCCTCCATCCGAGTAGGGCGCGTTGTCTGAACTGTACACATCATCATGCACTACGTGAAACGGTCCGGCTTCTGCGGCCATCAATCGAATGGATGCGCCGAGGTCGCTGGGACCGGTGTACCACGCGGCAGAATTGGCAAGCAGTGAGCCTTGCAAGTCCAGATTCACGCAGAGGCGATGACGGTCCCATTCGGTCTGGCCGCCTCGGTTGACGAACTCCTTGTCCTTCTTCGCCTCTTTGTCCGCCTTGCGTAGCTCGCGCACCGTGTGTATGCTACCGTACAGCCCTTGCTCTTCCCCACTGAAGGCATAGAACCGCATCGAGCGAGCCGTGCCCACCTCCTTCACGTGCCTCGCGACTTCGACTACCATCGCCGCACCTGCGGCGTTGTCGAGTGTGCCTGGACCTTCGTGGACGCTATCGTAATGACCGCACACGACCACGATCTCGTCGGGCCGCTCGCTTCCTTCGACGTCCGCACGAACGTTATAGGCCTTCGCGTCCTCGGATTGTGCTTCGACGGTGACCTTCCCTCGCTTGCCTCGAGCTTCCATCAGGCGACGTCCGGTCTGAAAGTCGACCCGGACCATCGGCACGCTCCCGTACCGCTGCACCACCTCGGGCCGCACGTAGTGACGCCTAGGATGTAGGTGGAGTTGGGACTCGACGACCACTATGGCCGCTGGTCTGCGCGCCATCTGCGCCTTGTACTGCTGCAAGCCGAGCTCGCCGAAGATCAGGAGAACTTTGTCCGCGAGGTTCTTGCCGATGTCGCACTCCTGGCCAGTCTCGGCGAATGTCAGGACGCCCTCTCCAGTGTTGCGGCCGGTGGGTGACCCGAGGTTGCCGATGCACGGGACCTCGCCCAGCCCCTCGACTTCCAGCTTCTGGTGGGTGATCCGGCGGGCGAGGATGGGAAAGGGCTCCAGCACGGGCTCCAAGCCACCGCGCCGAAAGGCCTCGGCCAAATACTCAGCGCCCCGCCTCTCGCCTTCGGTTCCGGCGAAGCGGGGCCCAATCTCCTTGGTAAGAACCTGCACGTCACGAAACGCGTTGCCTGCGCGAAATGCCATGCCCTTGGTTTTTGCGCGCGCGAGGCAGCTCCTGCCTATGGTCCCTGCCGTGCCATGATAGCCACGTGGCACTCTCTTTTCGTCGCAATCGAATGGGCTGCGACTTCCACCTAGTGCTCGATGGTGCGGAAGAGCAGGCACTGATTGACGCGTCAGTCGAAGCGTGGGAAGTACTCGACCGGCTGGATGCGATGCTCAGCCACTACAAGCCGAAGAGCGAAGTAAGCGACCTCAATGCCCGAGCCGGCTACGGCCCCGTGCTGGTGAGCCCGGAGTTTCTCGACCTACTCCTGTATGCGCGCGACATGTGGGCACTCACTGACGGAGCCCTCGACATCGCCATGGGACCGCTTTCGAGGGCGTGGGGTTTCTTCACCGGGGACCTCGGCGAGCCACCACCCGGGGCCATCGAGGCGGCTCGTGCCCTCAGCGGGTTCCAGCACGTCAGGATGGACCCCGAGCAGCGGTTAGTGAGCTTCGAGCGGCCGGGAGTCGAGATCAACTTCGCTGCGCTCGGGAAGGGCTACGCGCTGGACCGCATGGCAGAGCTCCTGCGCTCGCGCCTCATACCATCTGCGTTCCTCTCGGCGGGGGACAGCAGTGCACTCGGTTACGGTCGGGCCGAGGGCTGGTCCGTGCGGCTCAACGACCCCGAGGACGAGCGGCGAGAGCTCACTCGCTTTCCGCTACGGGACCAGGGGCTTTCCACCAGTGGGCCCTCGCAGCAGGGGGTCGTGGTGGGCGGCGTGAGGCGGTCCCACTTGATCGATCCGAGGACCGGAGAGCCGAGCACCTCGCCGGTCACGGCGACCGTGATCGCTCCAACCGCACTCGAAGCCGAGGCTCTCTCGACGGCGGTCGCGGTGTCTTCCGACCCAACCGCTGTGCCCGACTGGCTGACTCGGTACCTGCAACAAGCGACAGACGTGACGGTTTTCTTAGCTTGGCGGGAACCCAAGCGCACTCTCCTGGTACAACTTTGCACGGACAGACAGGGAAGCTTGGTTCGGACGGAGAACGAGTTCCCGACTTAGGCTGCCTCGCCCCCGTGCAGATAGGCGCTCGCAGCGCAGTGCAGCCGAACCGGATTGGATGTGATCCTATGAACAGCTCATTCACTCGACGCGAGTTCCTCGCGGCCTCCGCCGCGGCACTCGGCTCCATGAGCTTCGCTCATCTGAGGCTTCAGAAAGACCCAGAACCCATTGTCGCGGGGTTTATCGGTACGGGAGCTCAAGGCCAGATGCTGCTCGGAAAGTGTCTGCGGGTGCCGGGAGTGAGGTTCGCTGGCATCTGCGATATCTACGAGCCGCACTTGAACAAGGCGCTCCAAATGTGCGGAGGCACAGCCAAAGGATACAAGGACTACCGCGAGCTCCTGGAAGATAAGTCGATTCAGGCAGTGCTCATCGCCACACCTCTGTACCTTCACGCTCCCATGACCATCGCGGCGTTGGAAGCAGGCAAGCACGTCTTTTGCGAGAAGACGATGGCTCGTTGGCCCGAGCAGGCGAAGGCCATGGCCCGCACCGTGGACCGAACGCGCAAGTGGCTTCAGATAGGCCACCAGCGTCGTGCCAGCGCACTGTATCAGCACGCCTACGACATGGTGGCAAAGAAGAAGCTGGTGGGAACCCTCACGCAAGTCCGTGCGAGGTGGCACCGCAACGGCAGCTGGCGACGCAATGTGCCACCCGAGTACGAACGACTGCTCAACTGGCGTCTATACAAGGAGTATTCTGGCGGGTTGATGGCGGAACTGGGATCGCACCAGATTCATCTGGTCAACTGGTTCACCGATAGCAACCCCATCGCAGTGACAGGTTTCGGCGGCATAGACTATTGGAAGGACGGCCGAGAGGTGTTCGACAATGTCTCCGTGGTGTACGAATACCCCAACGGTCTGAAGGTAGTGTATACCAGCATCACCACGAATCAGTTCGACGGATACGGCGAGCATTTCATGGGCGACAAGGGCACCTTGGAGATCACCGTCGATAAGGGCTTGCTGTTCAAGGAACCTGCGGCGGAAGCTCCCGCGTGGTCAGCACTGGCCCAGAAGGAACAGGTGGGAGGCAAAGAGGCCATCGTGCTGGATGCTTCGGCCACCAAGAAGCGGGTGGAGGGCGAGAAACACGGTGAAACCAACCTACAGAAATCTGATGTAGACGACTATCAGTCTGAGCTGAACGACTTCTTCTTGAAGACCGTGCTGCGAAACGAACGTCCCCTGTGCGACCACGTCGAAGGGCTGCGCACCTGCGTTGCCATCCTTGGCGCCAACACGGCGATGGAGAGGCGGCAGCGATTCGACTTCAGCCCCGCGGACTTCCAGTACGACACGCAGGCCCACGTACCCGGCAGGCAACAGGTAGCCGCGGCAACCCCCCAGGAAAGGATGTCACCCCGATGAGCGATGAACTGAACCGACGAGAGTTTCTGGAGAAGAGCACGCGAGCGGCGCTGGCGGCCGGCGTGGGCTTGGCCGGCCTGAGATTGGGTGCTACCGAGGCAGAGGCCTCCGTGATGACCAAACGCGTAGGCCCTAACGACAAGGTAGTGGTGGGCGTAATCGGCACTGGCGGCATGGGTCGGGCAGACATGCGCTTCTTCATGCAGAACTCCGACGTGCAGATCGGTGCGTTGTGCGACGTGTATAAGCCCAACCTGGCAGAGGCCGTTAAGATGGCGGGCCCGGACGTACCCACCTACGGCGACTTCCGACAGGTCTTGGATCGCAAGGACATCGATGCAGTTATCGTGGCCACCCCGGATCACTGGCACTGCATGATTGGCGTAATGGCGTGCATGGCGGGCAAAGACGTCTATTGCGAGAAGCCGCTGTCCATAGACATCGCTCAGGGCCGCGACTTCGTCAAGGCCGCCCGCAAGTACGGGAGAGTAGTCCAGACAGGCACCCAGCAGCGAAGTGGCACGCACTTCCAGAACGCCGTGCTGGCCGTGCAGCGTGGAGTAATAGGCCGGGTGAGTTCGGCGCAAGTGTGGATCGTCGGCAACCTGACACCGGACGGCATCGGCAACCCGCCCGACGAGCCCCCGCCTGCCGACCTCGACTGGGAGATGTGGCAGGGACCGGCCAAGCGGCATCCGTACAACAAGAACCGCTGCATCTACAACTTCCGGTGGTTCTGGGACTACTCGGGCGGCAAGATGACCGACTGGGGCACCCACCTGATTGACATCATCCACTGGGCCACCGGCGTGGACTATCCGCTGGCAGTCAGTGCGAGTGGCGGCAAGTATGTGCTTCGGGACAACCGCGAGACCCCTGACACCATGGTAGCCGTCTTCGACTATCCCGGCTTCACCATGACATGGACGCAGCAGGACGCGAACGGGTACGGCCGAGACGGTCATGGCTACGGGATGCAACTGCACGGGACGGAAGGCACCATTTTCATAGACCGCGGTGGCTGGGCGATCATTCCCGAAGGCAAGCGCATCGAAGCCGCACAGCACGGTGGCTCACCGCAGAACGAGCCGCACGTGCGCGACTTCCTCGACTGCGTGAAGTCGCGGAACAAGCCACGCAGCGACGTCGAGATCTGCCATCGGTCAACGAGTGCGTGCCACCTCGCAAACATCTCACTGTGGACGAAGCGCAAGATCGTGTGGGATGGTGCGAAAGAGGAGATCGTGGGGGACAAGGACGCAGCCAAGCATCTCCGTCGTCCGACAACGCGGCCCTGGGCAATGCCGAAACTGTAGCATCGGAGGGTGCTCTCGCGACTGGGTCCGAGCTGTCATGCTTCGACAGGCTCAGCATGACGGGTGGGCGCATGCTGTCGGCTTCCTCTACCACGCTCGCGAGTACCGAGTTCATGCTTCGACAGGCTCAGCATGACAGCAGGGAGGCGCCCTCCGCATCCTAGCAGCATGGGGTGCTACCTCTGCTATGTCCGGTCGCATGCTTCGACAGGCTCAGCATGACGGGCGGGCACATGCTGTCGGCTTCCTCTACCACGCTCGCGACTACCGAGTTCATGCTTCCACAAGCTCAGCATGACGGGCGGGCACATGCTGTCGGCTTCCTCTACCACGCTCGCGACTACCGAGTGCATGCTTCGACAGGCTCAGCATGACGGGCGGGCGCATGCTGTCGGCTTCCTCTACCACGCTCGCGACTACCGAGTGCATGCTTCGACAGGCTCAGCATGACAGCAGGGCAGTGCGGAGCGTGGACTCGCGCCACCCGTAGCGGTGTGGCAAGCGAGGAAAGACGCGCCTCCACCGCTTGCGCTGGGGGCACCTGCCATCTTCGCAGTGTCCATGCCTCTGTCGCCTGCGGTGGCAGGTTGTTGGAGAGCGATGACGGAACCAGCCTCCTCCCTGAGCCGGGATGCCTTCGTGTGCCTCGGGCCGCCGGTCGTCAGGCACTCACGGGTGTTCGTTCCGCGATCAGGTGGGCGGCCTCGACCGCGGCGTCTGCGTTGGGATTGAGGAGCAGGTCGGGGTTCTCTGCTTTCAGTGGCTCGGCGTCGATTCCCAGGCGAGCAGACAGCGCTACCCGACCCTTGTACCCCATACGGCGAAGCTCGCGCAGGAGCATGGTGTTCGTTTCTCTACCGGGAGCCGTACATACCACCCAGTCGGCAGAGCCGATTGGAAGCGATGCCAGGAGCTCTGGATCGTCCGCATCGCCATAGCGCGCCGGTAGACCGTCCTTTAGCCACGCTTCCACCGCAGCAGGGTCGAAGTCCACACCTAACACCCGATAGCCGTGCTCCGCGAGGCGCCGACCGATTGCACCGCCATAGGAGCCAAGTCCGAACAGTACGACGCTGGGCCGCGTGTCTGCACCGGTTTCCGCACCGATGTCTTCCGGATGCCTTACTCGCCTCTCGAGTGCTTTCAGGCGCGCAGACAAGGCCTGGTAGATTGCCCCGGAGTACTGCATCAGGTAGGTCGAGGCAGTGATGGTCAAAATTGCCACCAGGGTGATAACTCCCATCACTTCACGGCCGACATGTCCCTGTGCCATGGCTGCAGCGCAGAGGATCAGCGAGAACTCACTGATCTGCGAGAGACTGAGGCCTGCCAACATTCCTGTACGCTTTCGATAGCACATAGCACCGGACACGAGCATGATCGTGAGCGGCTTGCCGACTAATACTAGAACGGAGAGAGCGATGGCAGGGGGAAGCTGCGCCCGCAAACCTTCTAGCTCCAGGTTCGTACCGAAATCGATGAAGAAGAAGAGCAGCAGGAAGTCACGCAGGCCAGCGAGGCGCGCAGTGATTGCCTCCCTGAATCGTGTGGGAGCCAACGAGAGACCTGCCAGAAATGACCCGACCTCCTTGCTGAGGCCGAGATACTCTCCCAACGCCCCCAAGCCCACAGCCAGGGCGATGGCGAACAGCAGCATCGCCTCCGTCGAGCGGCTCAGTTGGACGAGAAGAGGGGGAAACAGATGGCGTGAAGCCAGCCAGAGAACCAAAGCTCCGCCACCTGCGAGACCAAACAGCACCACCAGCCGCGAGCCGAGATCCTGGGGTCCGCCGGAGGAAGGCCCTGCCAGCCCGATGGCACTAATCAGGACCAACGCTACGATGTCCTGAAGGATCAGGATGCCGATGGCGATCTGGCCGTGCAACGCACCCACCTCACGCCGGTCGGACAGCAGCTTGATGACGACAACGGTGCTGGAGAACATCACTGCCAGGCTGATGTACAGTGCGCCGGTGAACCCGATCCCGAAGCCGCGCGCAACGAGGAACGCGGTCAGGGCGGTGAGCAACATCTGTACGGAACCGGCGACCACGGCGACGGGACCAATCGTGCGCAGGATTCGCACGTCGAGCTTCAGCCCGACGAGGAAGAGTAGCACCGAGATGCCGATCTTCGAAAGCGTCTCTATTTCATCGCGCGCCGAGACCCAGCCAAAGAGCGCCGGCCCGACGACAACGCCGACGAACAGGAAGCCAACGATCGCTGGCTGGCGCAGGAGAGTAGTGAGAACGCCCGCTGCGGCGGCAGCGGCGAGCAGTGCGCCGATCTCCTGGAAAACGTTGTCGAACAAGAGCGCAGTCAGTCCTCCCGCCCCAGTGTACCGAGCGCCGGGTACCTATCTGCTCCGCTGCCCGACGCTGAGGGCCGCCTTCGTCGGGGTTACCGGGCCAAGGTGGGGGCTCCTATCGTTCCTCTAGGTAAGGTACGGCTCCACTCCTGCGCGGGAGCCGAACGAAGATACGGGGTGCGAGTTGCGGTCTTGCAGATGCGCTATGCGAGCTACCTCCGCATGCTCTAGCCCTGACCCGCCACCGACCCACCAGCACGAGCGGTGGCCGCCGCCCGAAGGCGGCGGCCACCCAACGCTCTTTCTACATCGATTCAGGACGAGCAGGGCGCTCTGCCGCTGCACGACCCCTCTTGGGCTAGTGGTGAGTTCGCATCCACGCTGCGGCCTCGGCCGCCGTCGGATGGGGATGCAGAATCAGCAGACTGCACTGCGGGCAGCGATACACGAGGGTTTGTCGCAGCTCTCCCCGCGCGTTCGTCTGCAGGATGGGCTGCAATTCGAGCTTACGCCCGCAGTTCCAGCAGTTCAGCCCATGCTCGGTCCGCTCCGCATTCGAAGAGACGGTTTCCATCGTTATGCCTCACATCTCGGATCAAACGACAAGGCACGGGTACCGTCCGATAACACGGGGACTCACGATCGTGGAGTCCCGCCACACGAGTGTATACATTATATCAAGCAGCCGGCGTATTTGCGAGTCTTGGGCGAGTTTGGCCGACATGATTCGATTATCGGTAGGGTTTGGTATCCGGGTTGGCACGCCGTTTGCACCACAGCCAGGTGGCACACAGCGCCGCCTCCAAACGGTCGGATCCGCAAACCCTTCCGGAGCCGATCGAACGGCTTTGGAGATGGCGACGACACGACCACTCTACTCCTTCGCCGCAAGTTTCCCAACCTGCGGCTATTTTCTTGCTACAATGCCGGCGTGTTCGAGCCCGACTTCGACGGATTCCGGCGCCTAGCGGCTGAAGGCGGAAAGGTGCCCATCCATCGCACGATCCTCGCCGACCTGGAGACGCCGGTATCCGCCTACTGGAAGCTGGCTCACGATCGGCCCTATTCGTTCCTCCTCGAGTCGGTGGTCGGGGGTGAGCGCGTCGGTCGCTTTTCCTTTCTCGGAGCGGGTCCGAGTACTGTGCTACGGTCGAAGGGACGAACGGCTCGCATCCTCGAGGCAGGCACCTCGCGCGAGGTCGTGCTGACCGAGGGCCGTGACCCCTTGCACATCCTGAAGGAGCTGGTTGGGCCCGTTCAGCCGCACGACCCTGCCCTACCCCCCTTCCTCGGCGGAGCCGTGGGCTATCTGTCCTACGATCTGGTCCGCTTCTTCGAGCGACTGCCCGACACCAATCCCGATGAACTCGGTGCAGACGATTGCTGCATGATGCTGTGCGACGCGGTGGTGGCGTTCGACCACGCGAAGCGCAACATGATGGTGATCGTGAACGCGACTGCAGGGGAAGACCCGCGAGCCGCCTATGACAAGGCCTGTGCAGAGATCGACGACCTAGTCAGACGTCTGCGCGAGCCGCTGCCCGCTCTGCCCCATTCGCCTTCGCAACCATCGCGCTTCCGAGCGTCCGTCTCCCGAGACGCATATGAGGAGGCAGTCGCCAGGACCAAGCAATACATCGAAGCGGGCGACGGGGTGCAGATGGTGATCTCGCAGCGGTTCAGCAGCCCGCTACAGGCGGCTCCCATCAACGTCTACCGCGCACTTCGCGCTCTGAACCCATCACCGTACATGTTCTTGCTCGACTGCGACGACATACAGGTGATAGGTGGCTCGCCGGAGGTGCTCGTCACCTTGCAAGGCCGAACGGCAACTGTGCGTCCCATCGCCGGCACGAGGGCGCGCGGAGAGACGCCCGAAGAGGACGAGCGGCTGGAGAGGGAATTGCTGGCCGACGAGAAAGAGCGCGCCGAGCACATCATGTTAGTGGACCTCGGGCGCAACGACCTCGGCCGAGTGTGCGAGTTCGGTTCGGTGAGAGTGAACAGCTTGATGCATATCGAGCGGTACTCGCACGTGATGCACATCGTGTCGGACGTGACCGGCACGCTGCGCAGCGGGCTGGACGCCTACGACTTGATCCGTGCAGCGTTTCCCGCTGGCACGGTATCTGGTGCTCCCAAGATTCGCGCCATGGAGATCATCGAGGAGTTGGAGACCTCTAGGAGGGGACCGTATGCTGGTGCGGTCGGCTATTTCGGCTACGGCGGAGACATGGACACCTGTATTACCATCCGATCGGTGGTGGTGAAAGACGGGCAGGCGCACGTGCAGGCCGGTGCGGGCATCGTTGCGGACTCCGTGCCAGAGCGCGAATGGGAGGAGTGTGGCAACAAGGCAGAGGCCGTCATCCGTGCCGTAGACCGTGCCCAGCGTGGACTGGACTGATGCCTACTTGTTAGGTGATGCCCTATTGCCAGGCAGAGTGGCTCGCCACATGCTTCGACCATGACTCGCCGCTGTTAGGAAGCCCGTCCTGGCATTGAGCGCGAGGCGTATCCAGGTCGTGTTAGGAAGACCCACTCCATATCGCTTCCATTCCGTGCCACCGTTGTTGGACACGAACACGCCGCAATCCATTGCCAAATACACGTCGTCCGGCCGCGCGGGGTTGATCACGATGTGGTTGGCAGGCGCATCGGGTAGCCCCTGACTGACTGGGGTCCAAGTACCACCTGCGTTTTCCGTGCGATACACGTGTGGGTGGCCGAACCCCCCGATGGTCACGAAGGCACGTCTAGGTGAGCGGGGATCCACCGCGATCGAAGTCACCCACACGCCCGGCAGTCCGGCGCTTACGTCATACCAGTCCTTTCCGGCGTTCGGTGTGACCCATAGACGCCCCCACCGCGTGCCCGCATAGATCACCTCGGAGCGGCCCGGCGCAATGGCCAAAGCGCTGACGTTTCCGAAGTCACGGCTTATCTTCGTCCAGGATTGCGTGCCGTCGGTGGTGCGCCATACGGCGTTCGCACCTGCTACGAGGATGTTCGGATCGTTCGGGTCCATCTCGTACGGTGCGTAGAAGAGCGCTCCGGTACGATCGATTCCGCCGGCAGCCCAGTCCCAGCTGTCACCGTAGTCGTCGGAGCGATAGATGGTGAGGTTCACGTAGGAGGTGTAGACGCGGTTCGGACTCAGATAGTTAACTGCCGTCTGCCCGCCGTCGCCGCCCATGATCCATTTCCAGTGAACGCTGCCGCGTCGGCGACTGGTGCCGTTGTCCTGTGTGCCACCGTATGCGACCTCCGGGTCCCAGGGGTCCACGGCCACACTCTCGAACTGCAGCGTCGCGAGGTCGTTGTTGACATCCTTCCAGGTGTCGCCGCGGTCGTAGGAGACGTACATCCCGCCGTCGCTGCCACCGTAGATGATGCGAGGGTCCTGAGGGTCGAACGCATGGCAGTGCCAATCGGGATGGGTGTTACCTCCGGAGTAGGAGCGCCCGACGTCCTGCCAGGTGAGCCCACCGTCCATCGAGCGCCACATGCTCAGGCCTGCACCGTACACGATGTTCGGGTTGTCCGGTGCGCAACCTAGCGTATTGTCATACCAGAGCTGTCCGCCCCCGTAGTTCGGCGCGTCCTTTAGCAGTCGCCAGGTTCGTCCGCCATCGTCTGTACGGTAGATAGCGATCCCGTTGCCCCATCCGACCGCATAGGAGACGTAGAGCGTGAGCGGATAGTCGCGGCACTGTGCGAGCTGGGTCCTGCCGAAGGTGCCGGGCGCGAGCAAGCCTCCACCGAGCAGCTCCCAGGTATTGCCTGCATCGGTCGTCTTGAACACGCCGCTGCGCGCACCCGCCCCGCCACAGGCATAGAACACGTCCGGCTGCTTCGGGCTGTTCGCTACGTCCCAGAAGTGACCGTTCTCCAGCTTCTGCCAGTACCGCCCACCGTCGAGCGAACGGAACAACCCATAGGATGTCGCCGCGATCAGAAGACCCGGCACCTTGGGGCTGGCAACCAACTTCGCGAAGACCGCACCAGCGAAGACATCCTCTGCCAGAAGCTCCCATGTCCGGCCCGAATCCGTGGACCGGAGCAGCCCTGCCCCGAAGTAGCTGTCGAACGACCCATGCGACTCGCCCGTGCCCGCGTAGATGACCGCGGGGTTGAACGGGTCGAGGCAGATGGACCCGAAAGACAGCGACGCCTCGAAATCCGCCATGGGACGCCAGGACTCCCCCCCGTCGGTGGTCAGCCACACTCCCCCGTGCGACGCCCCGATGTAGATGCGCTTGGTGTTCGTGGGGTCGATCGCGATGCTGCTGACCCGACCCGAGTTCTGTGAGCCGCCCCAGCCCTCGACGATCGGCGCGGGCCCGATAGGCTCCCAGGCGGGGCTGTTGCCGGATGCGTCCACCCAGAGCGGCACGTTGCGTGCGTCCAGCCACGCCGAGGTGCGGCCCGCGGCAGGGAGCACCGTCTCGCTAGCGCGCATCGCGAGAAACTCAGAGGTGGGCTTCGGCTTGGGACGGACAGGTTCGCGGACGCCGGCGGGGTACTGGGCGAGCAGGGAAATCGGGATCAGGAGAAACGCGAGCGTGAGCGATACACGGCCAAGCATGAGCCGCGTATACGCCGAAAACGGGGTCCGCTCCTGCCCGGCGGGCCGGCCCTCTGGGCCGTTGTGGTGATTTTCCGAGCCCTCTTCCCCGTATTTTCCCCGGATGTTTCGCCAGAATCCTTGCCAAGTGTGTAATGATGTAGAGAAGTAGCAACGAAGCTTCTCTGGAGGGACAGATGGGCGACACGAAAACCCTGGCAGACGGGCTAACGGCCAGGGAGAATGCCATTCTCAAAGAACTAGCGGGCGGCGCAACGCACGAGGAAGTGGCGGGCGACAGGGGGATCAGCCAAGAGGAACTGGAGATCGCAATCCTTGGCATCCTGTCGAAGTTAGAGGGCGCCGCGATGGAATGCGTTCTCAGCGACGAGCCGGAAGAGGCCACAGCGCTCCAGACCGCCTAGTCCTGTGGCGCGTCTGCGCCGCGGCCGCTTGACCGTCGGCGGGACGCCGGGATTGCGCTGGCAGGCCCTTTCTCGCCCGGGGGATGGGTCGCGGGCGCATCGGCTATGGTGTGTTCGGAGACATCGCGGACGCCCTCTATTCGGGTTCGCACTCGGCTGAACTCATGGTGTTCTTTACAGGTATCTCCTTGCCTCGACGCGATATCCGAACCCGGAGCGTTGTTGCTGCCCACGAGCGGTAAGGCATCGCCATGTTACGGCCCAGGCTGTCGTTCGGAGTTCGCGCAGCGATCGCCGAGATCGCAGATGGGAGCCTGACGGAAGTTCCACGTCCCCTAAACCAACCCCGTCCCTGAGGCGGCGGGTGAACCAGTGTTATCCGTCATGCTGAGCCTGTCGAAGCATGCGACCGGAGGTAGCAGAGGTAGTACCCCATGCTGCCAAGATGCGGAGGGCTCCGCCCTGCTGTCATGCTGAGCCCGTCGAAGCATGCACTCGGTAATCGCGAGCGTGGTAGAGGAAGCCGACAGCATGTGCCTGCCCGTCATGCTGAGCTTGCCGAAGCATGAACTCGGTAATCGCGAGCGTGGTAGAGGAAGCCGACAGCATGCGCCCGCCCGTCATGCTGAGCCTGTCGAAGCATGAACTCGGTAGTCGCGAGCGTGGTAGAGGAAGCCGACAGCATGCACCCGCCCGTCATGCTTCGACAGGCTCAGCATGACGGGCAAGAGCGGTCTCCCGCGTCAATGACCCGTCCCTAACGTGGGGAGAGGGAAACAGGTTTCAGCGTCCTACGCTCCTGCCTTCTGCTCGCCAACGGTGTTGGCGAGGGCAGTCATTCCCATCGCACCGCCCAAGCCCATCGACTCCACGGCTGTGCTCGGCACCACGATCAGCGCTCCCTTTTCCTTCAAGCCCTCATAGAGCATGTTCATAGCCCGAAGGTGCAGCGCGATCGGGTTGCTTTCGTACTGCTCTCCCGCCTTCACGAAGCTTTCGGCAATCTGCCTCTCCGCGTCGCCCAGGATGACGCGGGCCTGGCGCTCGCGCTCGGCCTGTGCCTGCCTAGACATCGCATCCTGAAGCTCCGCCGGAATCACGATGTCCCGGATTTCGACCGACTCCACGGTAATGCCCCACGGCGTGGTCTCACGGTCGATCATGGCCTGCAGCTTCTCGCCCAGCTGCTTGCGTCCGATCAGAAGCTCCGCCAACATGGACTCGCCGATAATGTCGCGCAGGTTGGTCTGCGCTTTGTAGAAGATGGCGCGCTGGTATTCGTTAACCTCGAGCGTAGCCTTCTGTGCATCCCACACGTGCCAAAACAGCACGGCATCTACGTCGACGGGCACGGTGTCCTTGGTTAGCGTCTGCTGTGCGCTGAACGAAGTGGTCTGCACACGGTGGTCAACCCACTGAACCACCTGATCCACGAAAGGCAGTATCCAGAAAGGCCCGCGCTGGTAGGCCTTGTGAAAGTGGCCCGCCCGCAGTACGACCGCTTTTTCCCACTGCTCGGCGACTCGGAGTCCCGAGGCGAGGTAGAAAGCCACGGCGCCGGCAATAACGGTGGGCACTACGGCTTGCCCTGATATGAAGAAGGTGGCGGCCGTCACTCCCGCGGCTGCCAGCTGTGCGATGAACTGAAGCGGGTGGGGCGAATGCTGCGATGCCATTCTGTGTACGCCCATATCCGAACGTGTGATCATCTTCCCTCCTCCGAGGCTTCTTGCGCGATAGCTTCGATCAGCTGATCCGACCGGAATCCGATGGCGGCGGCCTCGTGCAAGGCGGTGCGGGCGAGCCCGCGTAGCCGTTCCTGGCGCGCACGGTCGGACACGGACGAAGAGATGTCCTTGACGAAGGTGCCGACTCCTTGTTTGGTGTCGATCAAGCCTGCGCGGTGCAGCTCCATGTAAGCGCGCCCGACGGTGTTGGTGTTGACCGAGAGCTCCACGGCGAGTTCACGCACGGTCGGTAGCTGATCGCCGACGCGCAGCTCGCCCGACAGAATGGCGAGGCGGATCTGATGGACGATCTGCGCATACATGGGCATCATGTCGTCCGGTCTGACCGTGATTCTCATCCTTCCGCCGCGTTCCGCTGTTCTACAACACTAATACAATCCCGCGACACGCGGCGTTGCAGGCGACAGGACCTCTCCTGCGGATCCGACCTCAGATGCGCGGGTTGCTCGAGCCACTAACCGGAAGGCGGCGCTGGGATTGGAGCGCCGGGTGGAGGGGGTGGGTTGGGTCTGTCGTCCGGGCCGGGCCGCGGGGGCTCACGCAAGACGAAGTACCCGACGACGGCGATCACGATGATCGCGATGGCGATCACGATCCAGGAGAGTGCTGCGGGGACTTGCTTCTTCACTTGCTCCTCCTTGTGTTGGCGCTCAGAGGTGGGTCGGTCCTAGCGGCTCTTGCTAACGTCGTCGCCCCAGAATGCCTTCTTGTCCGGGTCCCAGTTGGTCCAGTCGTTGTAGGTCGTATTCGGCCCGAGATACACGTTCGAGCCGCCGGATACGGTCTTGGAGTGACTATCTGCGTACGCGACGCAGAGCCGCTCTCGATGGTAGCGCTGCGCAGCCCACACGTTGTTGCGCCAGTAGAAGGTGTTTTGGTCGGCGTTGGGGTCGGTCATCGGTCGTGCGGCTTCGAAGTTAACGTAGATGAAGCTGCCCCACATGTGGTCCCGTGGATCGCGCGTGGTGAGCAGCATGGACCTCTCTACCAACCGCTCTTGTGCGGCGAGCTTCCTGCTCGGGTGGAAAATCCAGCCACCGTTCCACTCCCACCAACCGAAGAGCCCCCGCTCGTTGGCGGCCATGGTGGCCCACCCGAACCAGTTGAACCGGTCCCTACCGGAGGCGTCTTTCGAGCCCGGGGGATGGAAGTAGGCGGGTGGAAGCTGCATGGCGTCGTTCATCACCTCACCGCTCTTCACGTAGCGGTACACCGCGACGCTCCAGGTGACGAAGGTCCAGTTCACATCCGGCCAGCCTGCGAACCAATCGCCGTACCAGGGCTGAGGTGTGCGCTGGTCCACGTCGTCCGCATACATTAGCACAGAGGTGGCCACCTGCTTCAGGTTCGAGAGGGTCTTGGTGGTCTTGACGGCCTTTCGCGCGGAGGCGAAGACGGGGAAAAGGATGGCGGCAAGGATTGCGATGATGGCAATTACCACCAGCAGCTCGATGAGAGTGAACCCACGACGTGATGTCATTCGGCACATCCCCTCGCTCGGCGATACTGCCGGGCACCTGCAATATTGTATCACTCGTTCTGTGTGAACAGCCCCTTCCCTATTGCGAATTGTTGCGATTCGGAATGTAGCGACAGGGCCTTGGCCCATCCATATTCACGGCCAGTCCCTCCCGGTGCTACACTCGGATCAGAAACCGAGCGAATGGGAGGAGTTCGATGGTGGTTCCCTATCGGCCTGAGCCGTATGTAGACTTCTCGCAACCCGAGCCTGCGGCAAAGATGCGCGAAGCCCTGGCCCAAGTCGCGGAGCAACTCGGCAGGGACTATCCCAACTGGATTGGCGGGCGCGAGGTTCGCACCGACGACCAGATGGTGTCCATCAATCCGGGTCACACCGATCAACTGATCGGCCGATTTCCGAAGGTCGACGCCAAGCTCGCGGACGAAGCAGTGCGTGCCGCTGCGAACAGCTTCGAGCACTGGAGCCGCTTCCCGTACGACGCGAGGGCGAAGATCTTGTTCAAGGCAGCTGCCATCATGCGCCGACGCATCTACGAGTTGTGCGCGTGGATGGTCTACGAAGTCAACAAGTCGTTCGCCGAGGCGTACGGCGAGGTTGCCGAGGCGATCGACGTTGCCGAATGGTACGGAAGGGAGATGCTGCGAATCGGCGGCTCGCAGCCCACAGTGCCGTTTCCGGGAGAGGATAACGAGCTACGCTACATCCCGCTCGGGGTCGGTGTGGTCATCCCGCCTTGGAACTTCCCGCTGGCAATCTGCTCTGGCATGACCGACGCGGCCATCGTTACCGGGAACACCGTCGTTCTGAAACCAGCCAGCACCTCGCCCGTCATCGCGTACAAGTACCTCGAGATCCTGCACGAGGCCGGCCTGCCGAAGGACGTCGTTAACTTCGTGACTGGACCCGGCGGGCTGATGGGTGACACGCTGACCTCGCATCCGTTGACGCGATTCATCGCTTTTACCGGGTCGGCCGAGGTGGGCCTGCACATCCACCAGCTCGCTGCAACACCCAACCCAGAGTGCAAATGGATCAAGCGCACCATCTTGGAGATGGGTGGCAAGGACTTCGTGGCGGTGGACGACAGTGCGGATCTCGAACTCGCCTCTACCGAAGCGGTCACTTCGGCATTCGGCTTCCAGGGTCAGAAGTGCTCGGCAGGCTCGCGCCTCATCATCCATCAGGCGGTGTACGACGCCCTGGTGCCGATGGTGGTGGAGAAGGCACGCAGACTATCCGTCGGCAACCCGGCCGAGGGGAACATTATCGGTGCGGTGATAGACAAGAACGCCTACAACCGCATCTGGGAGTACATCGAGGTCGGGAAGTCCGAGGGCAAGTTGCTGTTGGGAGGCGAGAAGCTCGACCTCCCCGGCTACTACATTCCGCCGACGATCTTTGCTGATGTACCAGAGCATGCGCGGATCGCACAGGAGGAGATCTTCGGCCCCGTGCTCAGCATTATCAAAGCGCGGGACTTCGATCACATGATCGAGATTGCCAACGGTACCAAGTACGGCCTGACGGGCGCGCTATTCTCGAAGAATCGCGAGCACCTGGAACGAGGACGACACGAGCTGCATTGCGGAAACCTGTACCTGAATCGGAAGTGCACCGGCGCGCTTGTCGGCGTGCAGCCGTTCGGTGGTTTCAACATGTCGGGCACCGACTCGAAAGCGGGAGGATCGGACTACCTGCTACTGTTCACTCAGGCGAAGTCCATAAGCGAGCGGTTCTGACCTCATTCAGGCCCCGGCGCGCACTTCAGTGCGCGCCGGGGCTTCGCACAGCGTTACCCAGGCTTCCCCACTGCGATGATGGTGCTACTGCGCGCCGAACTGCCCGAAAAAGGTGAGAACGGTGTTCAGGTCCACCAGGTTCACCTGCCCCGACCCGTCCACGTCGGCATGCGTGGCGTTGGTCTTTGCGAAGTTGATGAGGACGATGTTCAGGTCGTCCAGACCGATCGCATTGTCGAGGCTGACGTCCCCGTTTCTCGGAAGGCTCCAGTTGATCTGTGTGGCACCGCCAATCGTGACCCCGGTCTTCTTTTCGGACAGCCAGCGACTGACGCGGGCCACCACGTCGAAGGTGCCAACGTTATGCACGGTGACACTGTACGCCCCGAAAGCATCGAGCGGAGCCGTAACGGTCTCGACCACCTGGCCACCATTCTTTAGCGTTAGCTCGAGCGTGAGACTGCTGGTGTCTCCTACCCATGAGCCGAGCTGCACTTGGCCCGTAATGTCTGCGGACTGCCCGACGTATTCGCAGATGACCCGAATCACGAGGTCGCCGCTGATACCCAAGCTGCAACCGTTGGTCCAGCCGATGCTAGGGTCATAGATGAGGTTCTTGCCCAACTGGCAGCCGTTCGTGTCCGTCACCAGGCTCGGGCCCAAGAAGGGGTTCACGGGATTCTCGAATAGCAGGCCGACCGCGAACGGCCCGCTGTTGAACACGATGTTCTCTCCGCTCACGTCGAACTCGTTGAGGCCGCCGTCACGCATGATCGGCCCCCCGAGGGATCGCACGAGGACGGGCCTCGGTGGGTTTTCGGCCCCACCCTGGTAGAAGTTAATGGCACCCTGTTCTTGGTCCGGCTGCGGCGGGTTCAGCGAGTACCACATGATCTGAACCCGCTTGATTTTGAGCGGGAAGTTCGAAGGTGAGGTGTTGAAGACGGCGGCACCAATGTCCCCCGGGGCGAAGCCGGCTTGTATGGCGCCGGTCCCACCGTCCACTAGGCTGTCATTCCTAAGCTCGAACTCCTGCGCGACGACGGTGCCTGCAAACACCGTCAGTAGCGAGAGACCGAGCAAACGTGCTGTCTTCATCGTGTAAGCCCCCGAATTGGCTGCAACATGCTGCGGGATACCGCAAGTACACTGATGAGTATACTGCGCTTCCCTTGCTTTGACACTGCTGCACCGTGCGAGGTTCCGTGCCCGCAAAGCAAGCGCCCTGGCCTCCTCAGGGTTTGCGCTGGTGCGAGGCGCGGAAATCGAGCACCAGGGGCGCACCTTCGAGCGGATACTCCTTGCGAAGCCGGTTTTGCAAGTAGCGGCGATACGAGAAGTGCACGAGCTTCGGGTCGTTCACAAACACCGCAATCGTCGGGGGACGAGTGCGCGTCATCGTGGCGTAGTAAGCTTTGAGCGCGCGGCCTTTGACCGTGAGGGGCTTCTCGAAAGTGGCGTCGTGGATGATGCGGTTTAGCACACCCGTCGTGATGCGGAAGCTGTAGTTCTCGTAGGCCTCGATGCAGGTATCCATCAACGCTTCGATGCCCGTGCCCTGCGTCGCGCTGGTGAAACAGATGGGCGCGAAAGCCTGCTCCGGGGCATCACGCTGGACCGTGCGAGCAAAGTCGCGCTTGGGCTGAGACCTCGTCGTCGGTCTTCCATCGGGTGGCTCCACGATATCCCATTTGTTCGCAACCCACACGAGGGCCTTCTTCGCTTCATAGGCAATCGAGCCGACACGTTTGTCCCCGTCGGTGAAGCCCTCTGAGGCATCTATGACCGCCAAGCAGACGTCCGCGCGTTCGGCTGCCCGAGTAGCGCGCAGAGCCATGTAGTACTCCACCGAGCCCTGAACCTTTCCGGGTCTGCGCAGGCCGGCGGTGTCCACCAACTTCAGCGGCTCTCCCTTCCAGGTGAAGGGAGTGTCCACGGCGTCCCGCGTGGTTCCGGGTATGTCGCTGACGATAGCGCGCGGCTGTCCGAGTATGGCGTTCTGCAACGAGCTCTTCCCTACGTTTGGCCGCCCTAGGATCGCCAGCGAGATCGGTTCGGGATCTTCCGGCAGCGACTCGGGCTCAGGCAAGAGGTTCACCACGTCGTCCAGAACCTCCGCCACGCCGCGGCCGTGAAGCGACGAGACGGGACGAGGCTCCCCGAAGCCCAGCGCGTAGAACTCGTCCGCATACGCCGCGCGCCTCGGGTTGTCAGCCTTGTTGACCACGAGGACGACCGGAACCGTCAGGGGCCGGAGCTCGTCCGCCAGCTCGCGATCCGCCGGGCACAGGCCGTCGCAGGCGTCCACGAGGAACAGCACGACGTCGGCTTCCTGCAGCGCGATGGTGGCCTGAAGGCGGATCTGTTCCCACAGTACGTCCGGCTCGGTGGTGAGACCGCCCGTATCCACGACCGTGAACCGTCTGCCCCGCCACTCCGCCTCCGCATAGAGACGATCGCGCGTGATGCCGGGCGTATCCTCGACCACGGCGATGCGCCGCCCCACGATGCGGTTGAAGAGCGTGGATTTGCCGACGTTGGGCCGCCCGGCGATCACTACAGTGGGAAGTCTGGCGATGGGTTCGCTCATCTTCTTCGATTCTGGCATACGAAAGTCTTCGGTGAACGTTCGTCCTGGCAATCGTGCTGTGGGCAGCGGGGCACGAGAAGGGGAACAATAGCCGTAGCTCTCCCTGTGGGTGAACCGTGACCATGCCGCGAGACATCATCCGTGCCCTCATCGTTCCCCTGGCGCTGACGGCGGTCTGCTGCGTTTCGGTCGCCCAAGGGTCGCCAAGTCAGTTCAACATGCTCGAGGGCATCGGCAGCTTCGAGGACGATTGGGATGGTGACGGATTCGCGAATTGGTGGGGGACCATCGTCGATCCCGTAACCAAACAGCCCGTGTACAACAAGTCTGTGTTCACTGTCGGGCTCTCCTCGGAGAGCCCGGCTCACGGGATTCGCTCGCAACGGGTTGCAATCAGTAAGAACGATGGGTCTAGCTACGGTCTTACTTTCTGGGCGCAGACTAAGGTCTCGGACGGCGCGCTACGTCCCGGTTCTCGTGTCCTTCTTCGCTTCAAGTACCGGACCAGCGAAACCGTTCAGAATGTTCAGTGGAAGGTGTGGTACCGCTGCGTGCTACCTTCGGACCCCAACGTGGGCTATGGGGAGTTTCAGCGAAGCACCGTCCTCACTCCCGAGCTGACGTGGCGGGAGTGGCAGGGTGAGGTGTATGTACCGGAGGACCGCACCGAGCTGCACGTTGGATTCCACATCATGGCCACGGCCGGAAACTCGAGCGGAACCATCTGGCTGGACGATGTTCGGCTGACGGACGGCCGCGTGTACGAACCACCCTTCGAGAAGCCGATCAAGCTGTTCTATATGTACCGCCAGTACAAGAACTGGGTGGAGACTGCTCGACGGGCAGACGCTGCGGGCCAACACGAATACCACAATGCACCGGGCATCAAAGCGCTACGACCCGAGTTTCTGAACATTCACTGGATGCGTGTGGCCTACACGGCCGATGAGGACCACTACTCGTTGGAGAACCTATTCCCCTTCAGTTGGGTTCAGGCGAATCACCCCGAGTGGTTCCTTAGGGACGCCGAGGGGAACTTGATGCAGGGGGACAATGCCACGAGTCTGGATCTGGGGAACACCGACTACCAGGATCACCTGTTAGCACGCATTCTGGAGCTGGCGCCGCGCGAGAAATGGGATGCACTGCTCGTGGAGTTCCTTCACCAAGACCGAAGGCTGAACACCCTCAATCAGCGCGACCCCGCAGGATACGCCACGGACGCCGAGTGGCAGGCAGCGGTCACGGGGCTCTTGCAGAAGCTGCAACCGCTAAGACAGATGGGTATCAAGCTCATCCCCAACATGGGCTGCACCGGAATTCTCGAAGAACCTGGCGCGACGTGGATCCAGCTGTGCGATGGGTTCATCTTCGAGTGGGGCTTCGCGATGCAGGAGAAGGACGGAAGCGTCTTCTACTCTGACTGGAACAGTTGGAGATACAAGTTCCTCTCGCTCGTCAACGCTGGCTCGAAGATTATCATCGTCGGTCATCGGCTTCCCGATTCGTGGGTAGCTATCCGTCGGTATGCCCTGGCCTCCTATCTGTGCGGAATGTCGGACAACACCTACTTCGGCTTCGCCACTCCGGAGACCGAAGCTGCATGGTTCGACGAGTTCGCCGCTCCGCTGGGAAGACCGACGGAGACCTATAAGGTGGTAGCCGGCAATATGAGCACGGGCGCGCTGATCAAGCGAGCGTTCGAGAATGGCTTGGTCGTCGTCAACCCGGCGGAGACCCAGACGTTCCTATGGACCTGCCCTGGCGTGTACCAGGACCTCGACGGCAACGTTGTCGAGCCCGGAACGAAGTCGTTGGCGCCGCGCACGGGTCTGATCCTGCTGAATGCGCCGAAGCTGGTAATGAGCATGACCGCAAGCCCTGCCACCCCTGCGCCAGGCGAGATCGTCACCTACCGGGTGGAGTTCCGCAATGTCGGGACTGCCTCGGCCCTCAACGCATATGTCAGCGCTTCCGTGCCTCCCTATACGTCGTTCTCCTCTGCTCAGAATGGCGGCGTGTACGACATCGTCCAGAACCGAGTGGTGTGGAATGTCGGGACGGTCAACCCAGGTGCGAGCGGCACGCTGACATTCAAGGTGCGGGTGCAGTAGTAAACAGGTTCCAACTAGTGCTGCTCAGTCGGTACGTCATTCACGGGGGCCCGCCACCTACACAGGATTACGCAGAAGCCTGCTAGGAACGCTGGCGCGAGCGGAAGGAGGTAACGGGAGGTGCCTCCGAACACTGTTACCGCGAGGAAGATGGTGAAGGCCATCAGCGTGAAGGGTATCAGTTCTGCCCAGTACCGTCGAAGAGCCCTGCCCAGCCCCCACACGCATATCACGAGATAGGCGAAGAAGACCGCATCAGCAAGCATCTGTACTTTGGAACCTGCCTGCCAGGGTCGCTGAGCGGTCGGAACGCCCGTTCCCAGGGGCGATAGCGTGTTATAGTACTTCTTGGGAATCTGCGCCAGCGTGTGCCCGGGATTCTCCAGCACCCAACGGAGCGCGGTACGGCCATAGAACTTGTCGATCTCATAGCGCGACTGGCCCTTTGTCTCCGCCCACACGTCAATCACCGTCCCATCCTTCATCGGCCACAGGTGGAAAGTGGGTGGCATCTTGCCATAGGACTTCGGGCTGTTGAAGCCCGCGAATACCCCACCCGCGAGACTGATCGGCACGAAAGCTCCATAGACGTTGTAGTTCCGATACGTCCAGGGTGAGATGACGATAAGCGCCGGCAGCACCACGGCTCCCAACACGGCGAGCCGCCGGCCGCTCGGCAATCGGAAGAGCAGCCACAGCGCGTACAGCACCAGCATGGGTAAGAAGGTTGGGCGCGTGAGGGACAGCAGGCCGAAGAGCACTCCCACGATTACCGCGGCTCGGACCTCCCAGTCGGACCTCAGCGCTGCCAAGTGCGCGACGAAGAGCGCACCTACCAGCAGGAGAACTAGGTTCTCGGAGTAGAGCCACCCGGTGACGTGCAGCAGCTGGGGCTGGAGCAGCGTCAGCACGAGGAAACACAGCCCCACCTTGCGCCCGAATAGTGCCCGAAAGCCGACCAGATAGAACAGGGCGGCGAAGGGTGCCATCAGTGCCTGCAACACGCGGACTGCATCCGGTTGGTGGCCCACCATGGCATACACCGCGGCCATCATCAGCCCGTGAAGCGGGGCCCGATGCACTTCTAGGTCGAAGCCCTTGCCGGTGACCAGGCTCCATGCGGCGTGGTCGAACGGCTTGGCATCGCCGTAGAGGGGGTCCTTCTGGAGGAATGGGTCGACCTGGGTAGCGAGAAGGACATAGACCAGTCGTGTTACCAGGATAGCGACCAGAAGCCATACCTCGGCTCGGGAGAGTTGCCACTCGAGCCCAGCGGAAGCAGGCCTCTCGCGAAAGTCCGTTCTGCCCACGGCGGCGCAGTGTACCCCGGCAATCGTCTGCGTTCCAAGGGCACGACGCTTGCTCCTTGGGGGTAACATCGCGGGCTTGGAGAGGCCCGCGGGTCGCGCGGATCCGTCAAGCCGGCAGTGCATCGCAATCACTCGGGAGAGTTCATGTACAACGGAGTCACTATCTCGGTCGTGATCCCCTGTTACAACGAAGCCGCGGGAATCGGGGAGACCCTGCGTGGCATCCCCGATTACGTGGACGAGATCGTCTGCGTGGACAACAACTCCAAGGACAACACGGTGGAGATCGCGCGCGCTGCGGGGGCCGTGGTGGTGCCCGAGCCCAAGCAGGGGTACGGGCACGCACTGTTGGGCGGTTTCCGCGCCGCCACTAAGGACGTGATCGTGACCATGGATGGTGACGGAACTTACCCCGCGGTGCAAATCGCCGAGTTGGTGGACATCCTGGAGCGCGAGCAGTTGGACTTCATCACCTGCTCCCGCTTCCCGTTGAAGCGAAAGGACGCGATGCGCTTCCGAAACGTAGTCGGGAATTACGCGCTGTCCCTCATCTTTGGCCTGCTGTACGGCAAATGGCTGCGAGACTCTCAGTCGGGGATGTGGGTGTTCAGAAGGAGCATCCTGCCCCTGATGCATTTGGAAGGCGGAAGTTGGGAGTTCAGCGGGCAAATCAAGATCGAGGCGAGCACCAATCCGTACATCAAGTTCAAGGAAGTGCCGATTGATTTCTACCCGCGCTACGGCAAGTCCCACTTTCACGGGTGGCTGGCCGCGATCAAGGTGGGCATTCACGACATTCGGTGGATGGTTGCGCAGCGGTTCGTGAACCGGAGAGCACGCCAACAGAAGGCATACGACTCCCTCACTCCGGAGCAGCGCCAGGCCCTGGAAGCTCGAGCCAAGTCGTCGGTAGCGCCGACGGACCCGGGGCATCAGTAGGAGACGCCTTGCCGAGTTTCAACGAGTTAGCTGAAGCCCACCGTGAGCTGAACGCGTGCTTCCTGCGACACCAGGAAGCGCTGGTGCTGCGCGACGGCCCCGCGGCCCTTGCGGCACTGCGCGAGTTCAGCGCTGCGCTCGACACCCACATGCGCGCGGAAGACGAGGTGCTGCTGCCGCTGTACGAGCAGGTCGGCGGCTCCGTGGAAGGCGGACGCCCGGAGCAATTCGCAGCCGAGCACCGAAAGATCGCTGCCGACGTCCAGCGCATTGTTGCCAAGTTGGAAAGACTGGCAGCGCAGGCGAATATAGCGCCGACGGAGGTCATCGAGCTGCTGGACGAAGAGTGCCGGTTCAAGCATCTGATGGACCATCACGAGAGGCGAGAGGAGAAGTTCCTGTTTCCGCGCCTGGACGCCCTGCTCTCGCCCGAAGCCCACGCGGAGGCTTGGGCGGCCTACACGGCGGTGCTGAGCGAATCGCAGTAGTATGTTTCGGGAGTGATCACCCACCCTCTGCGGACTGTAGTCTGCGGACGCATCGCGATCTCGCTACGCGATGCTGGGCCCGGCCAGCCATCCCCATCCCGTTCGATCGGAGCCTCGCGACAGAGGCTTTCTTCATGGTTCCGCAACGTGCCGCCTGAAGCGGTCGGCCCGAGGGCTGAGCCGCTTCGATTCTGCCCGTTGGTCGCGGGCGAGCGGGTGTTCTCCGGACCGCTCCGTTCGGATGACAGCGCAGCGGTGTAGGTGCCGAATGGGGAGACCCGTGTTATACTGTCTGTAACAAATGCGGTGACGGAGGGAACAGGAATGCGTGGGTCATGGCCGAGCCGCTCGATGCCGAGAGCCTTATTGTTGGTGGCCGGCGCTTTTCTGCTAGCGCTGCCCGGCTTCTGCGGATACACGGTCCGTCTCTGGTTCGAGAACCTGACGAAAGGCACCTCGAACGCGGGTGCACTTCTCTGCGACGTGGGAGACCAGATCGCCATCAGGTATTTCTTCTTCGCGGTTGACCCGACCGGCAACACGGAGAAGTGGGGAACCTTCCAGGCGACCATCATTCTGGACGGAACCAACATCATAAGCGACGCACAGGCCAACACCTGGGCTGCCCAGATCGGCGCCGTTCTGACTCCGCCGGAGCACTTCCCGATTAAGGTGTTCTGGCAGCCGGACTACGGCGACATGTACGACAACGCCGTGGACCCGAGCGATAACACGTATCCGAAGGTCGCGACGAAGGGCCTCTATGCGCTGATCGGTGTCGCTGGCAACAAGAAGCCTGCGTGGGACTTCGACAAGACGCTGTTCACCTTCACGGTGGCACCCGGCTCCGAAGGGCAAGAGCTTCACTGGGCGTTCGAGAACCGGCTCACCGGTGACGGCCTGTCGACTCGAATCCTCGACTATGCGGGCGCTTCCGTTCGGATCACCGACAACTGGATCAAGGTGCAAGGAGATCGCGTCAGCACGAGGGTAACTGTAACTGCTACGCCGAACCCTGCCCAGCAGGGGGATCCAGTCACTGTCACGGCGACCGTGTCGCCGACGCCCGCTGGCGGTACCGTGCAGTTCTACGAGGACGGCGTACCGCTAGGAGATCCGATGCCCCTAGTTGATGGGAAGGCAGGCATCGAGCGGTCCTACAGCACGCCCGGTGTCCGTAGACTCCGCGCCGCATATAGCGGTACCGAGCGCTACGTGCCCAGCGAGGGCTACGTGGATGTGACGGTGACACACCGTCGCGGCTGGGTCTTGGACCCGGAGACGGGTAGGCAGTATATGGTCTCCGAGGATGCTGGTACATGGCCCGAGATCCAGCGGCTAGCGACCAGTCTGGGTGGCGATCTGGTCAGCGTGGGGGATGCCCACGAGATGCAGTGGATCCTCGACACGTTCAGCGATGGGCTCGACCTATTCATCGGCCTGCGCGATGTGAAGCCGGGCGCTGGCAAGTGGCGGTGGGAGAGTGGCGAGGGCATCGGCTACCTGAACTGGAAGGAGGGGCAGCCCGGCACAGGCGAGGTTGCGGTCATAGCAGGCAATCAGGGTGGCAAGTGGGAGTCTCGGCCGATCACCCACGTGGCCTACGGTATCATCGAGCGTGCTCCCGCCGAGCTCGACGTCCTTGAACTTCCCGCCGATGGTACTCCGATCCCGACCCGACCACTAACAGCCGGCAGGTGGTATGTGGTCGAAGCATCCGGCCAGTGGGGTGGGAAGCACCAAGGCAGGCAGGCCGATGCGGAGTTCTACCGTGACAGCTTCGGCCAGTGGCACGAGACCGCTCCGGGAGACGAGCTGGACCTGCTGCTGAACGGCGCGAGGGTGGATTGGATGGGCACCGCGGACGGAGTGTTCTACCATCCTCACACTTTCTCCCCCAGCCACGTGTATCGCTACGAGGTGCTCGGCGACGGGCAACCGCTAACGCTGGCGATCGACAACGGCGGCTCCACCGCACCATTCGGCTCGCTGCAGGTGCGCGTGTATGCGGTGGAGCGAGTGGGCGCCTATCAGGGCGACGCGCCGTGGCCGACGCTCCATGCGGACAGTGCGTCCACACACGACAGCCCATGGGCGATCGCGCCGCAGACGCCATCGGACAAGTGGTCGATAAGCGGCATCGGCGAACCGCTCGCCATCAACGCGAAGGGCGATATCTACTGCGGCTGGGGCAGCACCTTACAGCGCGTCTCGGAGTCCGGTCAACCGCTCGGCTCGATACCGCTAGCTGGTGATTGGTTGACCGCGGTGGCCATCGGCGTGGATGGAACCGTGTATGCGCTGACCGACGCTTCGCTGACTGCACTCGGCGAGAACCTGCAGCCCATATGGAGCGTGCCCCAAGGCGGACATGGCAACTTGGTGCTGGATCGCCATGGCATCCTCTACCACACGGGGGTAGCGGGAGACAACCGCGTGCACAGCGTGTGGCCGGACGGCGTGCCGCGGTGGACGGTGACCCTGGACGTGCCGGTGAATGGCGCCGGCCTATCGGTGGGGCCGGACGATAAGCTGTACGTTAGCACCGAGGTTGGAACGGGCGAATGCCGCGTGTATCGGCTGACGCTGAACGGCGAGTTGGAAGGCTTCGTGACCGTACCAGGCTACTATGCATCGGCGCCGGTGCTGAGCCCCGATGGTCGCATGTACGTGACAACCACCCGAGGCCTGCACGCCTTCGGACCGGATGGCGCGTCGCTGTGGAACTACCCCATCCCTGCATGGGCCAATGGCAAGCCCACCCTGCTCGCCAACGGGCGCATCGGAGTGGTAGGTGGGTGGAGCCCCGGCGTCCGCGTGAGCACATACCAGTTCGATCCCGATGGCACACTGTTATGGAAGCTTCCGCAGACTATTCAGTATGTGTGGGCCGCCGGCTCGGACGCACTGGGCGGCGTGTGGAACGTCGGGTGGAATCAGGACCTGTGGCTCGGCGACTTCCTGGGGGCGAAGACGTGGTCGCGCTCGTTCGGTCCGGTGTTCTCGGTGGGAGGCCCGATCCAGGGAGCGGACGGGACGCTGTATCAGCACGTGAACGACACGCTGTATGCGATCGGACCGGGGCAGAGGGTGAAGCAGGAGACGATGCTGCTGGTAGACGACGCCTACAGCAAGCAAGGAGGATCCGTCACTCTGCGCGCTCGGCTGGCGCTCGCCAGGACGGGTGGCGGCATCGGCGGGCGTGCGATCTCGTTCTACGTGGACGGTGTACCGCTGGGTCAGGCGCAGACCGACTCGCTCGGGTATGCGTCGGTGCCTTACCCGGTCGGTGGGGCGCAGATCGGTCGGCACGACATCGCAGCGACGTGGGAGGGTGACTCTCAGTACTGGGAGACCGAGGCGATCGCAGCACTCTGGGTTGACATGCCAGCCTCGACCATTCAGGGCCAGGTGTTCCTCGAGCTGTGGCAGCCACCCACGTTGGGCTTTCCGGTTACCTACCAGGTGCTCGACGGAGACGGCGTCGTGGTGAGCGAGGGCTGGACGACGCTCGCAGCACAGGGTGCATATCGCATCGAGGTGCAGCACGTGGGCGCGGCCTCGCTGCGGATCAAGGGCAGCCACTGGCTCAGTCAGAGAATGGATGGGCTGACGCTAAGCCCTAACACGCCGGCGTATGCATCGTATCTTCTGACGAACGGAGACGTGGACGGCAACAACCAGGTGGGACTTCCCGATGCGAACGCGGTGCTGCTGCGCTTCAACTCGACGTTGCCGTCTGAGGCTGACCTGAACGGATCGGGCAAGGTGGACCTGGAGGACCTCACCATCGTGCTGATCAACTTCCACAAGGTGGGGACGTAGGGCGCGTGACCTCGGGACTGTGATATAGGGGATGTCTTGTAGGTGGTGTCTTGTAGGGGATCTTTCGTCGGGGATGTCTCGCAGGGGATCCCGCGCCGGGGATGCCTCGTAGGGGATCTCTTGTAGGGGATCTCGCGCCGGGGATGTCTCGTAGGGGATCTCTTGTAGGGGATCCCGCGCCGGGGATGCCTCGTAGGGGATCCCGCGCGGGGCATGTAATGCAGAGCGATCTGCGGTTATCCGGTACCGTCATGCTGAGCCTGTCGAAGCATGAGCTTGTCGAAGCATGGCGGTACCTGCCGCAACCTCTCACAGGCTAGGACTACCATGCGGCTCACGGTGTCATGCTTCGACAGGCTCAGCATGACGGGCTGGGGCGGGCCGCGAGCCTCACTCCGTACGCTGCTACCACGCGGCCCGTGATGCCCTCCTTCCACAGGCTCATCCTTCGACAAGCTCAGGATGACGGATTGGGGAGGGCCGTGAGGACTAGCCATCGCGTTCGATAAGGCGGGCGGCCGAGCTCCCACTCCTGCATAAGGTGGGGACGCAGGCAGTGTGACGTAGGGGCTGCGGTGCACGAGCTGTGATGTAGGGGCTGGGTTGTAGGAGATGTCACGCAGCACACAGCATGCAGGGACCGTCAGGTAGGAGATGTCACGTAGGGCCTGTCATATAGAGGATCTGCGGTTATCCGGTACCGTCATGCTGAGCTTGTCGAAGCATGAGCTTGTCGAAGCATGGCGGTACCTGCCGCAACCTCTCACAGGATGGGCCTACCATGCGGCCCGCGCCGTCATGCTTCGACAGGCTCAGCATGACGGATTGGGGCGGGCCGTGAGGCTCGCTCCGTACGCTCCCACCATGCGGCTCACGGTGTCATCCTTCGACAAGCTCAGGATGACGGATTGGGGAGGGCCGTGAGGGCTAGCCATCCCGTTCGACAAGGCGGGCGGCCGAGCTCCCGCTCCTACCGGAGGCGGGGACGCAGGGAGTGTGACGTAGGGGCTGCGGTGTCGGGGATGTGATGTAGGGGACGTGATTTGCTGACTGTCATGTAGGCGACGTGTTGTAGGGGATGGCATGTGAGGACTGCCATGTAAGGGATGTGCGGTTGTTGGGTACCGTCATGCTGAGCCTGTCGAAGCATGGCGGTACCTGCCGCAACCTCTCACAGGATGGGCCTACCATGCGGCTGACGGTGTCATCCTTCGACAGGCTCATCCTTCGCCCAGCTCAGGATGACGGGTAGGGGAGGGCCGAGAGGC
>BTVI01000025.1:0-46595 GCA_045862955.1 Fimbriimonadales bacterium | reverse complement strand
GATAGCTACGTGGGGGGTGGGTGTGTTGCTGGGCGTTCCGCTGGCCATGGTGTCGCGCCTCGGCTCGCGCCCCGCACTCCATGCAAGGGACCTCGTCAGACCAGTCGCTTGGCTGATGGTTGCCGTGGCAGCTGGGGCATTGGTGGCCGGGCTGGCTGGGTACATCGCCGCGAAGAACGGTTGGGCCTGGCCTCCCGAGTGGGTGGCGATGCAGCTACCGGCAAGCAAGCACGCACCGTTCGTGGCGGATTGGTGGGCCCATCAGATGGCGTACGACATCGGGTTCTTGGGTGGCATAACGCTCTGGGTGTGTACCTGGCTACGGCGGCGCAAGCTCGCTTTGGCTGCTATGTCGAAGGCCGGAGTCCGCACGCATCGCTGGTGAAGGGCGGAGGAGAAGAGATTGGTGGTCAATGGGAAGTTACTCGTGCTCGTAGTAGGAGGAGTCATCGCTGTGTGCTCGGCACTCGCACAAGATAACCTCGCGCGCTCGGCGACTGCTAGCGCCTCGGAAACGTATCTGGACCTAGCACCGCAGAAAGCTAACGACGGCGTATTGGAGTCGCGTTGGTCGGCCATTCCGGGACACAACGAAGGCGTGTGGTACCAACTCGAATGGCCCTCCGAAGTTACGGTCGCACAGGTGGTAATCCACCAACACGATCGGTATGTATGGGAATTGGACCTGCAAGCGTGGGACGAGGAAAAGAGCACGTGGCGCACTCTTCGCCACGTAGGACGGGAGGGCCACAGCCTGCCACGCGTGGTAGTGATTCGGTGCGAACCCGTGGCCACTCGCAGGCTGCGCATCGCCAACATCACGCACGGCCCCAGCTTCACGGAGGTTCAGGTCTTCTCGGACCCGATGGCAATCCCCGTCCAGGCATATCTGGGCTCAGACCTGCGTGGCAATTTCGTCGGCGTTGTCTCCGACTCGCTCGGCGCGATGCCCGTGCCGGGAGCCGAGGTCACCCTAACCGGCGGCGGCAAGGACGGTTCGTGGCGGCACCAGACTACCGCCGACGAACACGGCATCTTCACCGCACCCATGCCATATCACATGAGCGGACCGATCACGGTCACCGTGCGCGACCAGGGTATCAGCCGCCAACAGTCTTTCGACTCGCTCGACTTCCAGTACGGATTGACGCCGCTACCCGCCTCCGGCGTTGCCACCCTCGACGGCACGTGGCGCTTCTGTCCCGATCCTCCCGAAGGCTTCTGGGAGGAGTCGTTCGACGACGCGAAGTGGTCGGACATCCAGACCCCCTCTCACTGGGTGATGAAGGGCTTCAACCCGATGACCGGTGTCGGAGGCTACCGCAGGACTTTTCGTGCGCCCGGCGGCGAGGGGCGGCTGAAGCTGAGGTTCGAGGGCGTGTACAGCGGTGCGGAGGTGTGGATCAACGGCACCCTCGTCGCCAGGCACGATGGAGGAGCTACTCCCTTCGAAGCGGACATCACCGAGGCGGTGCACGAGGGAGAGAACCTAATTGCAGTGCGCGCAACCGAGCACACACCCTGCTCGGACCAGCTGGACCACATGAGCTACTACGCGAGCTATCCGCTCGGAGGGATCTATCGCAGCGTCTCGCTCTTCCGGGTACCGGAGGTGCACGTCATCCGGATCGAAGCACACACCGAGTTCGATGATGCATACCGAGACGCAACCGTGATTGCGCGCGTGGCCCTCGTCAATGCTTCGCCGGCTCAATCGAAGGCTACGGTCGCCCTCACCTTGCTCGATGCACGAGGCGCCGAAGTGGCTACCAGCGCTAATTCCGAGGTACTAACGCTAGCTGCTTGGGGAACAGCCGAAGCCACGTTCCGCATTCCCGTTCGCGCGCCCCGCAAGTGGGACGCCGAGCACCCATACCTATACAAGCTTCGTGCCACCTCGAGCCCCGGAGAAACGCATACCGACATCCCGTTCGGCTTCCGCCAAACCGAGGTGAGAGGCTCTGAGGTACTCATCAACGGGAGGCCCGTGAAATTCAAGGGAACCTGCCATCACGACCAGCACCCACTGATGGGCCGCGCCGTCACCGAGGATCTCACGGAACGCGACCTCACCATGATGAAGCAGGCGAACCTGAACGCGGTCCGCACCTCACACTACCCACCCGTACCATCCCTCCCATTCATCGCGGACCGACTGGGTCTGTACGTAGAGGCTGAGGCACCCTTCTGCTGGGTGGGTGCCGCAGACGACCTGCGCCTCGCTCCACGTATTCTGCAGCTCGAGGCGGAGATGGTCGCTCGCGACCGGAATCACCCATCCGTCTTCATGTGGTCCCTTTGCAACGAGAGCCGGTTCGGCTGGGCCTTCGAGCGCGCTCACGAATGGGTGAAGAAGTGGGACCCCACTCGCCCATGCGGTGCGGCTACCAGCGCCGACCTCGAGATCGCTACCCTGCACAACCCGATGAGCGTCCAGCGCATCGAAGAGCACGAAGGGCGTGACTTGCCACTCTTCTTCGACGAGAGCCTCTGCATCTTCCAGGGCATCTGGGGCGATGCAGGGGAACTCTGGATTGACCCGGGGCTGCGCGACCTCTACACGGTACCCCTGATCGAGGTGATGCGTCGCTTCCAGGAAAGCAAGACGACTCAGGGATCCTTCATCTGGTGTTGGTCCGACGACCTAACATGCGTGCCGGGGCGCGGCTACGAGTATGGTCGAGGCGCTCCTCCCACGCTGTTCCTCGATGCAGACTACAAGATGCCCGGGCGCGGCATCGTCGGCGACGCCCCGTGGGGAGTCGTGGACGGGTGGCGGCGCGAGAAGCCGGAGTTCTTTCACACGCGAAAGCTCCACTCACCCATCGCCGTCCTCGGCGGCCCGCACCTGGCAGAAGGCAACCGCGTCGAAGTCGAGGTGGAAAACCGGTATGACTTCACCGACCTCTCCGAGCTGACAGTCCGTTGGCAGGTGGGGGAGGACGTTGTCACAGCTACTCATCATCTGCCTGCTCGCTCTCGCGGACGAATCAGTGCAAACCTGCCACGGCGCCCGAAAGAGGGAGAGACGATCACCATCGCGTTCACAAAGGACTCGGTAGAGGTAGACCGGGTCACGCTCACCGTTGGCGGAGCGGCAACGCCGAAGCCTCCGACGACGCGCGGCTTCGGCGAGCGCCTGTCACTGACGGAAGAGGCCGCACTGAATAGCGACTCGTACCGCATTACCGGCGAGGGGTTCGATCTCGCGATAGGCAAGGGTGCGCCTGGTGCATACGGTTACGTGGGTGGACGCGTCAGACGCTGTACAGTGGACGGCGAGACAGTGATGCTAGAGCTTCCAGCCCTTCACGTGCTACCGTCTGGAAGGCCCCTCGCACCAGTGCCGGACAGTTATTCGTGGCGACTCTCCAACCTGAGCCTGGCGCAGGAAGGGGCTGGAGTGCGGATTCGAATCGAGGGGGAGTATCCGGACTTCAGCGGTAGCTACGAGTATCTCGTGCTGCCTAGCGGCGACATCGAATGCTCCGCCGAGTTCACCTACTCGGGTGCCGAGATGTTAGCCCGTGAGGTGGGCTTGCGCCTGTCCGTCCCTCGCGACTGCGACACGTTGGATTGGGAGCGCAGGGCCGAGTGGACAGACTACCCGCAGGACCACATCGGCCGGCCGCGTGGTTCGTCGCCGGCCTTCCGCAAGGGTGGCGACGGCGTGCCGCCGCAGAGGCCATGGGCCTGGGACAACACCCCGCTGGGGTGCAACGACTTCCGCTCCACCAAGCGCAACGTGTACTGGGCTTCGCTGCATGCCGAGGCGGGCAGGGGCGTCACGCTGTTGTCGGATGGCACCCAATCGGTCCGCGCCGCCGTCGAGCCCGACCGAATCGACTTGCACATACTTCAGTGGACAGGTGGTACCGGTGCGCGCCTCGGGGAGTGGGTCCAGAACTATGGCGAAGGGACCCGTCTCGCCACGGGCGACAAGATCAGGGTCCAAGCCAAGCTTCGGCTACTGCGCGAGCGCGAAAGCCTATAGATCGCCCTGCAATCCGAAGTTCGTCAGCACGATATTCAAGTCCACCAGGTCCACGGAGCCGTTCCAGGTGAGGTCACCCGTTCCACCCGGGTTGCCGAAATAGGTGAGCACCGCATTCAGATCGGCGAGCTCCACCGAGTTATTGCCGTCTGCGTCTCCGTTGGGCAGGGTGAAGTCCACTCCGGTCGTCGTCGGTCCGGTGATGGTACGACTCGGCAGCACCTGCCTCAGCCAGTTCGGGAACTTGACAGCGATGTCGTAGGTGCCCGCGGGCACTCCGTTTAGGCTGTAGTCACCCGATGCGTTCAGTGTGGCTAGGTCGGAATGGAGAACCGTCTGCGTCCCGGGGGCGCGGAACTGCACCAGGGCCGACAGACCGGCGGGACCCGCGTAGCTCTCCAATGTCACGCGTCCGGTCACGGTGGCCAGGCCGGCTCCCGCGTTCACGTCCAGCACTGCCCACACGGCGTGATGGTCCGAAGCGTTCGCGCTGTCTCCCGCGAAAACGCCAGGCGGGGTGTTCTGCGCACTGTTGAACACGCCCTTGCTTAGTACCGTCAGGTTGTCCCGGACCCCGTTGTTCGACGAGACCATGATGTAGTCGAATCGCTGCGATGGGGTGGTGGAACGCCAGGTTCGCTTGTCCCCGAATGGCTGCAGCGGTACGAGGTCGTAGGTCGGCGTCTGCAGCACTGTAGTGATGGGCCAGTAGGCATGGCCATTGGGAAGGTTGGTGCCGAGCGGATACACCTTGGGAAGGTCGGCATCCTCGTTCTCGTTGAAGTCGCCGGTCAAGACGATCGCGCTCCCCGGGTAGATAGAGGCCATGTAGTTCACCGTATCGCGAGCGCCTTCGGCGTTAACCTGTCGGTTTTGAGCATCGCTGGTAGTCCCACCCGAGTCGAAGTGGCCGGTAAATACCAGTAGCCCGTTGGTCCCGGGAACGTTGATGCGCGTAGAGGTGAACCCACGCCCGGGAGAGCCGATGTACACGTCGGTCGCAGAGAAAAACGGGTACTTGCTGACCACGGCACAGCTCGTGTAGCCGTCCGAACGGGTGTTGACATACACGTAGTAGTTCACGTCCCGCTGCGGCGAGGGTCCGTAAATAGTGAGATACGTTTGGATGAAAGTGTCCAGAGCAGCACGCTGGTTGACCCAGTTCCAGCCCGAGGTGTTGCCCCCGAGCTCCTGGATCAGCCAAATATCGGGATCCAAGTAGTTGACGATGCGTGCCAGATACGGCTGAGCACCCGAGTTCGGGTTGTTTGCGCCCACCGCTCGCTTGATATTCCAGTCCAGAATCTTGACCTGAGTCGCCCAAGCCGAGACGGCTATAGAGACGAGCGCGAGAAGCACTGCGAGAATCCGACGAGCCCTCATTTCGTCCTCCATGAACTGTCCAAAGAAGACTGCGCCTTTTCCGGCGCTGCTGATAGTATGGCCTCTGATACGGCGTCTCGTCATCGGTCCAAGCCCGCTTGCCGGCAGATTGACGGGCTCGCAGTCGAAAGCTAACAATCCCCTAACATCTGGTGCACGTGCAACGCGGGTTCAGGCTCGCACGTAGGCGCATCAGGGGACGGTTCCGTCTCTCTACCGAGGAGAACGGCCATGGGAATGATGCTTCTTACGGCGGCTTTCGGAGTGCTGATCGGCCTCGTTGGCCTTCCACTCGCGGCGGGGCGCGTCAAGCGCAATATGTGGTATGGGTTCCGCACACCCAAAACACTGTCGTCGGACGACGTGTGGTACCCGGCCAATCGTTATGCCGGTCGGGCGCTGGCGGCAGCGGGAACCGCGACGGCTGCACTCTCCCTACTGGGGCTCCCACTCGCCTTTCTGCTGCCCGTCGAGATCGTCAACTGGCTCGCCCTGGGCATACTCATGGTGCCGCTCGGTTGGGCCGTTGTCCGCTGCTTCGTCTACCTCGGCAAGCTGTAGCGGCTAGTGTGCGGCTGACAACCGCGCCAGCTGCTTCTCCAGAGCCTCGTACACCTGCTCGAAGGAATCGACGACGAAGAGCAGCGGCTGATAGTGGTCAATCTCGAACGGCTGGTTCATCACGCGCTCCGCGTCGAACGGTAGCTTCTCCACCGCGTCGGTCAGAGAGTGCGCTCCCTCGCCAGGCGAAGAGCAAAGCCCGGATCCATATATCTTGATCCGCCCGCCCTCGGAAATCAGGCCGAACTCGACCGTGAACCAGAACAGCCGCGCCAGTCGCGTCCGCTCTTCCTCGCTCAGGTCGCCCATGCCCAGCTCGCCGAACTTCTGCAGGAAGTCTGCGAAAACGGGGTCCGTGTGCATCGGCACGTGCCCGAACACGTCGTGGAACATGTCGGGTTCCGGCAGGTAGTCGAGCTGCTCCTCAGGGCGGATGCTGATGGTGGTGGGGAACTTGCGAACAGAGAGCGACGTGAAGAACTCCTTCGCGGGGAGGTACCCGCCGACGGGCGCAGCTTGCCAACCGGTCAACGGCTCCAACTTCGCATTCACGTCGTCGATCCGCGGCATATGCATCGGGTCGAAGCCGATGATCTCGAGGCCCCGCAGGAACGCAGAGCACGCTTGGTCCGGAAGCGTCTCCATTCGGCGCTTGAAAAGCGTAGCCCAAGTGCGGTGGTGTGTGTCGGTGTACGCGCTGTAGTCCTGCTCGATGTACACGGTGGTCGCCCTCCTCTTCGCGAACGATACACAATATTTAGCATAATAAAAGAAAGAAAGCAAGCCGCGCGATCAGTCGCCGCCCGCGTTCGAGGCTCTCTTAATGGCAAGTCACCGCGTTACACGTGCTGCGCACTTCAGCGCGGCCCACAACTTCTGGCTCGATGCGCTTAGCGAGTCAGACAACCGCGCCGTCTTCGGCTCCACGGCGTCGCCCTGGCCGCACGGTCACGACTACCGCGTCGAGATCACCGTCGAAGGCGACGTTAGCTCCCACACCGGAATGGTGGTAAACCTGGCGGACCTCGACGCCCTGCTCCGCGAGCGCGTGGTGAACCCGCTGAACGGCAAGTGGCTAAACAAGCAGGTGCCCGAGTTCGAGCGACGCCCTCCGTCGCTCGAGGCCCTTGCCGCGTACCTCTACGCCTGCCTCGCCGAGAATGTAGGATCACTTGCCATCACTCGGCTTCGACTAGCCGAGTCGCCCCACCTGTCCCTCGACTACTACCCGCACGAGGAGGAGAAAATGCTGATGACCCGGAGGTACGACTTTTGCGCGGCACATCGGCTGCACAACCCGGCCCTGAGCGACGAAGAGAACGCCGCCATCTTCGGCCCGTGCAACAACCCCTACGGTCACGGGCACAACTACCTGCTCGAGATCACCGTGGCCGGGGATCCCGATCCGGTGACAGGACTGATGGTGGACCTGGATGAACTGGACCGCGTCGTCCACGACGAGGTTGTCGAACCCCTGGACCACCGCCACCTGAACATGGAAGTACCCGAGTTCCGCGACCTGGTACCGACCACGGAAAACCTTTGCAGGGTGATATGGGACCGCCTAGTGGAGAAAGTCCCGGGCAGGCTGCACAAGGTCGGCATCCAAGAGACGCCGAACAACTTCTTCGAGTACGTAGGGGACGAGTGAGATGGGAGACAAACTAGAAGAGCTCTACCGCAATCTGCTGGCTGAGGTAGGAGAGGACCCGTCGCGCGAGGGGCTAATGCTGACCCCGGGCAGGGCCGCCGAGGCCATGAGATACCTCACCCGCGGCTACTCGATGGACCTGCGCGAAGTGCTCAACGACGCCTTCTTCGAGGCCACGGGAGACGGCATGGTGATCGTCCGGAACGTCGAGTACTTCAGCCTGTGCGAGCACCATCTGCTGCCCTTCTTCGGCCGCGTGCACGTGGGGTACATCCCGCGCGAGAAAATCATCGGCCTCAGCAAGATCGGGCGTGTCGTGGACGTGTTCGCCCGTCGGCTGCAGGTTCAGGAGCGTATGACGACCCAGATCGCCGAGGCCATAGACCGCGCCATTCGGCCCGAGGGCGTGGCTGTAGTAGCCGAGGGAAGGCACCTGTGCATGATGGCACGAGGCATCGAGAAGCAGCACTCCAGCGTGATGACGAGCCACGTAATCGGCGTCTTTCGCGACGACTCGGCGACCCGAAACGAGTTCCTGTCCCTCATCCGCCGCGACCCGGACGAGTAACCGCAAGCTCCAATCCGCGCGCCGTTTGGCCGACAATGAGGCTTGGTGAAGCCGCGATGATGGTTGCCGTAGTCCTATACGCCCTAACGGCGTTCATCTTCTATCTGATTCTGACGCGCGTGGCCACCCACGAGCCGGATGCCATGTCCTCGGCCGATGCCAAGTGGCCCGACCAGTTCGGACTAGAAGCCGAGTCCACCAAGCGCGCCGCCTGACGCCTGCCCCTCCCGCTCCTCCGTTTGGTCGAAAAAGAGGGTCTATGCCCCGGCCCGCGTTCCATGCCTCGATGTTTCGGCTGCGGGTCGCGGGAAGCTTGCGCTCTAGACCGTCCCCAGCAGCCGAACGTCGAGGCACAGAAACCAGACCGGGGCGTGAGTCGAGCGAGTCACAGAGGGTGCGCGCCAACCGAAGGGCCGGCATACGACCCCCACCCCAGCTTCGCAGACCCTCCCCCTTCCGCTTCGGTCCAAGGGGAGGGGTCGGGGCTCGCCACGGACCGTACCAGATCACGCGCTGGCAAGCGTCGCCGAACGGCAAGCGCTACCACCGGGGCTAGCCGCTGCACTCGGTCCATGCCTCGACGTTCGGCTGCTGGGATGGCGATGGACGTGCGGTTTGGCGCAATCGGCAGCCGAGACGTCTAGGCATGGAAACCGCGCCGGGGCATGAGACGAGCCTCGACGTTCGGCTGCTGGGACGGCGATGGATGTGCGGCTTGGTGCAATCGGCAGCCGAAACGTCTAGGCACGGAAAGCGCGAGCGGGCTCGCGCAGTCCCAAACGGCAGTCCCAAGGCGGCAAACCCGACGGCCGCAGTCCTCGAAAGAGTGGAGGGCGCCTAGGCGCCGAGCTTGATGCGTGCGGCGATGACCTGCATCACCAGCGTCACCACCATGAACGCGATGCCGGTGCCCAGCGTGATGCGGGAAATGAAGTCATCGAAACCGGGCTTGCCCTTGTACGTAGTCCTGACTGCAGCCGAAGCGCCCGTTAGCCCCCCGGCCTTCGCGCCCTGGAACGTAACCAGGACGGTGAAGATCACCGCGATGACGACGTCGACCCACAGAAGAAAGGTGTAGACGAATTGTGCCAAATCTCGCTCCCACAATGGGCTGCCGTCTGCCGGCGAGAAGCCCACCGAGGGAGCAGTGTACCCCAGCCTCGCACCAGCGGCTCGATGAGGCGCTCCCACTTGACAACCACAGCGCCGTCGGGTACCTTCTTAAGTCCCGCCGACCTGGTGAAATTGGTAAACACGCTGGCTTCAGGTGCCAGTGCTCGCAAGGGCTTGGGGGTTCGAGTCCCCCGGTCGGCACCACCTTCCTCCCTCTGCGCCCTCGCAACGCGCCGCTGGGTGGACGGGTATAATGCGCGGGCAAGCAAGGGCGGAATATGAAGCGAACGTACCAACCGAACAACCGACACCGACATCGCACGCACGGCTTCATGGTGCGAATGCGCACCAAAGACGGGCAGAGCGTCCTGAAGGCGCGGCGCCGTAAAGGCCGGCACGAGATCGCCGTCGTGCGCAAGAAGAAGCTCGTCAAGTAAGCGACATTGTGCTTCCCCGGCACGCTCGTCTGCGGAAGCGGGCGGATTTCGCGAAGGTTTATGCGGAAGGCCGGTTCGCGCATTCCCCGATCCTTACCCTTCACGTCCTCCGGCGTGCGGATGACGAGGGGCCGCGCATCGGGGTCGTTGCCAGTCGGAGGTTGGGCAAATTGGCCAGGAGGGTGCTGTGGAAACGGCGCGTGAGGGCGGCGCTCGAAAAGCGCCTGAGCAAGATTGCAGCAGGGGTGGACCTGATCTTCGTGCTGCGCCCGGCCATTCTCGTGACGGACTTCGAGCAGATCGACTCGGGGGTAGAGGACCTGCTGAGACGGATGGGGGCATTAAGCGAATGACCCTCGCCCAGCGAGCACTCACCTCTGCAATCCGGGGTTACCAGAAGGTCTCCCGGTTCACGCCACCCGTCTGCATCTTCAGCCCGACGTGTTCGGAGTACGCAGCGCAGGCCATCCAGAAGCATGGGGCTTGGAAGGGCCTCTATCTCGCACTGCGCAGGATTCTGCGCTGTCACCCGTTCGGCAAAGGAGGATACGACCCCGTCCCCTGAGGCGGTCGTCGAATGATGAGCCAAAGGCCACAGCAACAAGGTCCCAACTGGATGACGATGCTGCTCTTCTTCATCGTCGCCTATCTCGGCATCACCCTCTTGGTGGGAGGGCGCCAGCAGCCTCAGCAGGAGACCCGCTCGGCGCAGGAAATGCTCACGGCGGTTCAAAAGGAGTTCGCCAAGCCCGCCCCGGACGATCTCGTCATCAAACAGCAGCTCGACAGCTTGGCTCGGCACCACCCGGAAAGCAAGGAGCGCGCCGAGGCTTGGTCCATGTACGCTCGGGTCCTCGAGGACAAGGGCAACCTGAAAGACCTCCCGAAGCGGAACCACTACCTGGACTTGGCCGAGCAGGAATACACCAAGTTCAAGAACGCGATGCCCGAGCAGTACGAGCGCCTGGTGCCCAAAGGCAAGCTGGAGGAACTGCACGCGGAGCTGAATCGCCGCTATCGTGCGGAGCCGAACTGGGGAATCGGAGTCGGGTACCAGTTCATAGACGGGGTGGTGCGTGCGACCGGGCGCATTCCGTGGTTCTCCTACGCCTTCGCGACTCTAGTGATCGCCATCGTGGTCCGCGCGTTGACCTATCCGTTTGCGCAGTCGAGCTTCAGGATGATGCGCCAGATGCGCGCACTGCAGCCGGTCTTGGAGAAGCTGAAGGAACGGTACGAGGGCAGGGAACTGCTCGAGAAGCAGCAGGAGGTGTTCCGGCAACATGGGGTCAACCAGTTCTCTGGTTGTCTCGCCATGTTCCTCCCGCTCCCCTTCATGATCTGGGTGTACCACGTCATGCGGGCCTATCGGTTCGAGTTCGAGCAGGGCACGTTCCTTTGGATCAACCCGACGATCTCGAAGGCGACGGGCGGGCTGGTGGGGCCCAACCTAGGCAGTCACGACAACCTGCTGCTAATCCTCTATGCGTTCAGCATGTACCTCACGCAGCGCATGATGGTGACGGACAAGACGCAAGAGAAACAGCAGAAGGTTACTGCCCTGGTATTCAGCGTAGTCTTTCTGGTAATGATGTACTTCTGGAGGCTGCCGAGCGCGTTTCTGCTCTACTGGCTCGCGTTCAACATCCTTAGCACCGCACAGCAGGTGTGGGTCAATAAGCAGCCTATGCCGGTGCCGGCATTCGAGTTGCCGGAAGTCGTAGGGGGCGGGAAGGGCACGGGAGTGCCCAAGCAGCACAAGAAGAGGCGGCGCTAGAACCGCCCGGTTGGAGGGTTCTCGTGGAGCGAACAGTCGAAGCATCGGGCAAGACCCTGGAAGAGGCGAAGAACGCCGCGATGAAGTTGCTCGGCGTCACCGACCCATCACAGGTCGTTTTCGAGGAGTTACCTGACAAGAAGGGTCTGTTCAACTTCGTGCACAAGCGCGTCAAGGCGACAGTGGGCGGTGCCCGCCCCAAGGAGACTGCTACAGCCGCCGTCCCGTCACCCAAAACCCCTGAGCCGCGCCGACCCAGCGAGCCGAAGGTCACCCCCGAGCCGACTGCGCCCGCAATCAAGAAGTCGGAGCCGCCACCTGCTACCGATGCCGAGATTCAGGAACTCCTTGCTGTAGCACTGGGCCCAGACGAGGATGCGCCCCCCGTCTCCATACCGGATTCCGCCGTGGACGAGGCCGTCGAGCTGCTCAGCGCCATCGTCCAAGCTGCGGAGATGCAGGTGCAGGTCAGCCACCTGAAGACCGAGGGCCGCTACATCCACTTGAACTTGTCGGGGCCTGACGTGCCGCACCTGATCGGGCGCAAGGGAGTGGTCATCGATTCCCTCCAGTACTTGGCGAACGTCATTTTCTGCAAAGAGCACGCTGGAGTGCGTCTCGTGCTGGACGGCGATGGTTACCGCACCAAGCGTGCGCTGACTCTTCGGAAGCTGGCACTGGAGCTAGCCGAGCAGGTGGCACAGACTTTGGAAGAGGCCGAGCTGGAGCCTCTGCCTGCCCATGAGCGCCGAATCGTGCACAGGGTGCTGCGGGACCAGCAGGCCGTGACCACGTACAGCGAGGGTCTGGAGCCGGATCGGCGCGTCGTAATCTCGCCACGCAGCCTCTCCGGCGGCTAATCGCGGGAACCGGGCGAGCAAAGCTCGCAAAGTTGCCGCTAGCGAGCAGGCTATAGTCGGGTTATAAAGAGGGTGCGTTCTACATTGGGACACAGCGAGTGAGGTTGACCCCTCGCTCTTCCCGACCTCTAACTGTGCTCGGCATACCGGTTGGCTGGTGTGCCTTTTTTTTGCCATCCGAAGCCGCATCATCGCCCACCCTATCCGAACCTAGTGCGGGATATACTTGCAGTCATCCGGAGACCGTCGTCTGGCGATCCGTCGCAGGTGCGGCGGGATGGGTCGAGGGTGCGCATTGGAGGCGCGGTTTGCAGGAGTTCTGGGAAGCAATCACGGGGCTTGGGACGCGGTCGCTGCTGCGAGCCGTGGAGTTTCTGATTGTCTGGTACGTCATCTATCGCCTCCTGCTTCTCGTTCGCGGCACCCGGGCCTGGCCTATCATGGGGGGGTTGCTGATCTTCGCCATCGTCTACGGACTCAGCGCCTACCTGGAGATGACGACCCTGCATTACATCCTGGAGAAGGCTACGGTCGTCGGTGGTCTGGCGCTAGTCGTGCTGTTCTTCCCAGAGCTTCGCCAAGCGCTCGAGCAGTTCGGAAGCGTCGGCCCGTGGACCGGAAGCCATCTTTTTAGCGGCACTGAGACGCCTGCGGAGGTGGTCGAGGAGATCGTATCCGCCACCGCCGAGATGTCTAAGAACCGCGTGGGTGCGCTGATCGTCGTGGAGCGCACCAGCCAGCTCACGGATGTCGTCAAGACCGGTGTGGCCCTCGATGCCAAGGTGTCCGCCCCGGCGATCGCCAGCCTCTTTTTCTCTGGCAATCCGCTACACGACGGGGCGGTGGTTATACGGGGCGCCCGGATCGTGGCTGCGGCCTGCGAGCTGCCCATGCCGGAGAGCCACCCACACCCCGAGTACCACATGCGGCACCGCGCTGCTATCGGGGTTACCGAGCGCACCGACGCAGTGTCCATCGTGGTGTCCGAAGAAACGGGCCGGATCTCGGTTGCCCAGCACGGGGAGATGCAGAGTGGGCTGCCGATCGCCGCGCTCCGCACCTACTTACTGGCGCACCTAGTGCCGGCCGGTAAGGTGTCATCACTGTTAGGCGTGCGCTTGCAGGCCGCACGTCGCAAGTGGCTGAGGAAAGGAGCCCAAAGTGAGATTCCTCAGGCATAACCTGGCCGAGAAGCTGATGGCCATAGCACTGACGTTCCTGCTGTTCTATACCGTGGATAGGGCACAGACGCCTAACAGGCAAATGTCGCTGACCAAGCGCGTGGAATACGAAAACGTCCCGAAAGGTCTGAAGGTCGTACACGGTGATGATGTCACGGTTCGGTTGACCGTTACCGGCGACCGAGCGAGCGTAGATGCTATCACCGCTTCTGACCTCGACAGCGTCAAGGTTTCCGTTCCCCTCGGCAACGGGAGGCGTGGTACCGCCTCTTATGCCATCTCCCTCTCCATTCCGCCGGACCTGCTGGAGAACCTTACTTGGCAGGTGGATCGCCGAAGAGTGGACGTGACGCTGGTAGCCGAGACGGATAGAACGGTACCAGTAGAGGTGGTACCGACCAAGCCAATGCCTGCCGGGGTCGATCTGAGTGACTGGATCGCCGAGCCAGAGCAAGTGATCGTCTCTGGCAACGAGCGCGATGTGGACCGCGTTGCTCGCGCAAGGATCCTCTTCGACCCGACCGACCCCACGGGTCCTGCGGAACTGCGTCCGATCGAGTTGGTCTCGCGCTCTGGTGCCATGGTGCGTGGCGATCTAACGGTCTCACCGGCGAAGGGGCGCGTGCTCCCCGCCTCCACCGAGCTGCGAACCAAACGTGTGGCAGTGAGTCCGCGTTGGAAGGGACGGCTGCCCTTCGGCTACCGGCTTACAGGGTTCCGCATCACCCCTGGCCAGGCGTTGGTGCGCGGACCGGGAGTAGCACTCGCAAAACTGGACGAGCTAGCCACGGAGCCTATAGACCTTTGGGGGATCACATCCAGTCGCACGGTGACCGTCCCCATCGCGACACCGATCGGTGTAACCATCCTGGACTCCAGCACGGTCGAGGTCCGCGTGGACGTCGAGCAGACGGAGGGTGCCGAATAGCCGCTTCTCGACTCGAGTCGCGTCCCGCGACGACCGGCACCGTGCACGCCGTGCTAGACCTCATCTGCAAGGCCTTCAACGTGGACCGGCAGGCGGCAGAGCCCATTTTCTTCGCTGACCCATTCTTCGACCTGTCCCACAAGTGGTTGCTTTTCGACGGAGATCGACCTGTCTCTACTGCCACGGTGATACCCTTGGAGATGCAGATGGGTGGTTGGTACATGCGATGCGCTGGCATCGCAGGCGTCGCCACCGACCCATCGCAGCAGGGCAGGGGATATGCGAGCAGGCTGCTGCGCGATCTGTTAGTTGCATTGCCAGACATGGGCTATGTCGCCGCTGCACTCGTACCGAACCGCAGGCCAATCTATGAGCGTCTCGGCTTCGTTATGGTAGGCGGGAGAGTCCGTGCCAATCTGAAGCCTGCCCGCTCGCGCGCAGGGGGACCCCTGCTTTGGGCATCATGGAGCGACGCGCCGGTGCTCGCTCGTCTCTACCACCTGTACGGCGGACACCGACTGGGAGCCTTGCTCCGGGGCGATGAGCGATGGCATTACATCCTCTGGCAGAACCCGAAGATAGCGCTGTTCGGCGACCCGCCGGCCGGCTATGCAGTCCTGTCCGAAGAGCCTGGCGCCGTGGCGGTGAAGGAGGTTATGCCCCCGGTCCCAGAGGCAGTCCCGCCCGTTCTGTTCGACGACCAGACCATCTCGGTCACCGGGAGAGCCGAAGACCTCGACGGATGGATTGGAGCCGGCTACGACTTGCTCGCGCCACCGGTATATGAGGATCACTTCATGGCACGCATCCTCGACCTACCAGAAGCGATACGGTGCCTGGCACGCTTTCGCCCTCACGCTAGTGGCTTGGTGGCAGCCGACGACGACATCATCGTGCGTAACACGGCCCCCCTTCGTTTCTCGAATGGAGCCGTGGTCCAGACCGACGCGGCCAGAGAGAGAACTCCCATCAGCACTCTCACCCGCGCGCTCTTCTGCGGCGTGGAGAGCGAACCTCTTAGGTCACATGGTCTCTTTCCGCCAAAGCGCATCTTCAGCCTATACCCTTGCGACTACTTCTGATGCTAGACTTCGCCGGTGTCCGCAGAGCCGCAGCCGCTCAACCGTCACGACGTGCTGCGCGGTATCCGGATGGCGAATCTGGATGCCGGGCTATATACCGCCTTCATCGCCTTCTCCACCGGTGCGTTCGTCATCGGCTTCGCCCGATATCTAGGCCTCAATGACTTCTGGCTCGGCGTTCTGATCTCTATGCCCGCGCTAGTCGGCCTGTTTCACGTGCCGGGCTCGATATGGGCCGACATGTTTCCCAGCAGGCGGACGCTCTGCATACCGATGGCCTTTGCGCACAGGGTCTTCTGGGCATGCATAGCCGTTCTGCCCTTCCTGCCGGCGCACTTTCCGCGCGGCGCGTTGCTCATGGTCTTTATGACGTTGGCCGCGCTGTCGGTTACACTGATCAACTCCACGTTCCTCGCGTGGCTGGGTGATCTGGTGTCCGAGAAACACCGTGGGTGGTTCTTCGGTCGTAGAACTGCCATCTGCGGCTGGGTAGCAGTGTTGGTTTCCATTCCCGCCGGTCTACTGGTAGATACGGTCATCCGCGAGAAGGGACCGTCCGTCGGTTACGGGGTTACTTTCGGCATCGGAACGCTCGCCAGCCTGATGTCCTTCTACTTCTTTGCGCGTATTCCCGAGCCGCCGCGTGCCACCAAGGTGAAGCGAACCCTGCGCGAAGCCACCGAGTCCGTCCGATCGGCGTTTCTGGATCGCAATTACCGCAGCGTAATCCTATTCTCGTTGGCGTTCGCGTTCGCAGTTGGGTTCCCCTCGGCGTTCTTCGCCGACTACATGCTGAAGCAACTCAAGATGTCCTTCACCATGATCCAGGTGATCGGCACGGTGACGTCGTTAGCATCCATCTCTTCGACGAAGCTGTGGGGGTTTCTCAGCGACCGATTCGGCAGCAAGCCGATCCTAATCATCTCTTGCGCAGGCATCACGCCGCTGCTGCTCTTCTGGGTCGCGTGCAGTCCGGATCACCCGCAGCTCTCCTACATCTACCTTTTCATCGCGCACGTCTTGGGAGGGGTGTTCTGGGCGGGTGTCGGTATCGCCCACACCAAACTGATGATCGAGGCGGCGCCGAAGGAGCATCAAACGGTCGCCGTGGGAGCGGTGTCCACGGTCAACGCCCTGGCGATGGGTATCGCCCCCGCGTTGGCTGGAGCGCTCATGCAGTCCATGAAAGGGATCTACCTGGACGAGTTCCGCTACGAGACCATTTTCCTCATCACCGTGGTGATGCGCATGGGGGTCTTCTTCTCAGCCTTCCTGATTAGTGACCCCAGGGCGACACGGGTGCGAGAGGTGATGTCGCAGCTAGGGGCAGTGCGCCCGAGCGGGGTGCTGGCACTGCGAAAGTTGGGCACTCGCCATGACAAGCAAAGCCGCGAGGCCGCTATCGAGCAGCTCGGCCAGGCGAAGATGGAAATGGCCGTCGAGGAACTGGCAGTAGCCCTGGACGACCCAGAGCCGTCCGTGCGCAAGAAGGCTCTCGCTGCCCTGAGCCAGATCGGTGGAACCAAAGCGTCCGAACTGATCCTACAGCACATGCGAGAGCATCCCGAGTATGCCGACGAAGACGTAGTTTCCGCACTGGCCGACATCGGGACCGAAGAGGGGGTAGAGACCATCTCGCGCCTGCTGACGAGTCCTAGCCCAGGGCTTCGGCTTGCCGCAGCTCGCGCACTTGGCCGTGCGGGCGGGCCGGTCGCAGTACAGGCCCTGAGCGAAGTGGCGGACAACACCGAGGACCCGGACCTCCGCAGGACGGCGCTGCGGGCTCTCGGTAACACGCAATCGCCCGAGGGCCATGCGGCCATACGAAGAGGACTAGAGGCCACCGAGGCCAGCATCCGCCTAGTTGCTGCAGAGGCCGTAGCCACACTGGGGATACGCGATGCGGCCGACACCCTGAGGCGGCGCCTGCCAGACGAGGAGGGTTCGGTCGCAGCGGAAATGGCCTATGCCCTCGGCGTTGTCGGTGACACGAGGGACTTCGACGCGATCGGTGATGTCGTCGCGCGCATGGCGCCCGGTATGGCAAGACAACGAGCCGTGCTCGGTTGGGCTAGGCTGCTGGGGGTCGAGCGCGAGCTGTACAAGCTGTTGGTACTGCGGGGAATGGACCGCGACGCGGCGGTTCTGCAAGCGCTTCGAGCCAGGCGGCGTCAAGAGCCTGCTTACCGAATAGCTGCCCAACGGTACGCTCAGGGCGACGAGGTGGGCGCGCTGCAAGCCCTCGCCGAAGCATCCGATGCCAGCCCGTGGATACGGCGGTTGCTTCGGTCGGAGAGCACGGAATCTTTCCTGCTTGCCGTGGGATTGCTGGAGCGAGAGGGCCGATCCGGCACGCATCTTGCAGGTAGCACGGCAGACCAATAGCAGACATCGCCAATCGAAGAGAGACGATCAGGTCTACTCTCAACCACCCAAACGGTTCTCGCCTCTGTGGGGTTCTGCAGAGGCCGTTTTCTTGCGTGACGAGGGAGGCTTTCCTCTCGCACCTCTGTGTTCTCGGCGACCTCCTGTGCGGACTTTGCGTGACCGGCCCCGCCGTGCATAAGTGATGCATTCCAGCCTTCAGACTGGAGTACGGGATCGCGTTCGAATCGCAGGCGAAGCGCTACACGGTACGCAGAAAGCCGATGGGGTCTTCGGCGCTCACTGCTGGCCAGGGCGGAGGCATCGCGCACGTGTGACGAACCGCCCCCTCCGAATTGGCACGCCGTGTGCTGCATCCCCAGAGCATACGAAAAACTACTCATCCGAGGCATGTTGGCCACGCCACCCTCCACATGCCATCCACCACCGCATTCGAGCCCTATCGTAAGCTATGCGACAGGGCGCTTTCTTTTGCCTGAAGCCAGGCAGGGACGGGTACGAAAGTAACGGTCCTGTCTCGTGGATTTGACAGTCTCGCTTTCGACGGGGTAGGCTAGCCGAACTTGCGCCAACGCAATAAGGAGGTGTCCCCAATGCGTTTGACGACAGTGGTTGGTTTGGGAGTGGCGGCTCTGCTACTTCTCGCAAGCGCGAAATCCGCGGTGAACAGCGGAAGCGGGACGAAAACAGAACCGAAGCCGAAGGGGAACCCAGTGCAAGTCTTACTTTGGGAGGCCAAGGAGATCCCCTTCATCAAAGAGTACATTCGCGACACCAACATCCCACGCGGAAGCATCAAGAAGTACCGCGAGGGGAAGCCCGGACGGATCGTCAGGCTCTATTGCAGACTCATCGGGCCCAAGGGTGTTGTGAGAAACGAGGTGGTGTACGAGAGCATCACCCCTCCCCAAAGCGAGCTGTATCTAGTAGGTGTCGAAGGGTACAAGACCTCGAGAGGCTCCTTCTCCGGCCGCAAAGTGCTCACGATGAACGCAACAGGCTATGACCCTGGGCCGGCTAGCTGTGGGAAGTACGCGACCGGCTACACCGCGACCGGCATCAAGGCCGAATACGGCGTCGTCGCGGTGGATCCGAAGGTGATCCCGCTGGGCACCCGGCTGTATGTCGAGGGCTACGGCTATGCCATCGCTGCCGATGTGGGTGCGAAGGTGGATGGCTACGACATCGACCTCTGCTTCCCGACGTATCGGCAGGCCAAGGCTTTCGGCCGCAAGAAGGTCAAAGTGCATATTCTCGACTGACGATGTGAGTCGAACCTCCCCTTCCGACATTCGCTCCCTCCTCGCCGAGCTGGGCATTCGTCCACGCAAGGCGTGGGGGCAGCACTTCCTCTGCGACCGCAACGCGTTGCGGCGGATCGTGGATGCTGCGGAATTGGCCGAGGGAGAAGCGGTGCTGGAGATCGGTCCCGGGCTGGGCGCTCTTACCGAGGCGCTGCTGGCTCGGGGACATTCGGTCGTTGCCGTCGAACGGGACCCGCATCTCGTGGACAGCCTTCGCGCCTGGGCTGCCCCTGGGCTCGAGATCGTGCACGCGGATTTTCTGCGGTATGACCTGGAGGAGGCCCTCACGAAGGGCGTCGAGTCGGTGGTCAGCAACCTGCCCTATTGCATCACCACGCCAGTACTGGAGCGGTTGCTGCCAGAGAGGCGCATCCGGCGCATGGTTCTGACCGTGCAGAGAGAGGTGGCCGACCGCCTGCGAGCCGCCCCCGGCAGTCGCGAGTACGGTTCGCTAAGTGTCTTCGCCCAGCACCACACGGTCGTACGCAGCCTCTTCACCCTGTCGCCCCGCCTCTTCTATCCGCCTCCCGAGGTCGAAAGCGCCGTGGTACGTATGGACCGGCGCCAGTCGGGAATGTCGGAAGGAGAAGAGCGCTGCCTCCGTGACATAGTTCGGGCGGCGTTCGGGGGGCGCAGAAAGACCCTGAGGAACTCCCTTCAGACACTCGTCAGCCGCGAGCGAGCCGAAGCTTTGCTAGCGGAGGTAGGCGTGGACCCGCAGAGACGTGCAGAGACACTCTCGGTGGACACCTTCGAGGAGCTCGCGAGGCGGTTGGCGGCTACCAGTTGAGCAGGAACTCGCCGGCGTTCGCCGCCACGTAGCTCGTCAGAACGATTACACCGAGACAGGCCCACGGATTCGCGCCCAGCAGCCAGCACAGGGGCAAATAGAAGGGAACGGCCAAGATGAGGCTGCAGGTTCCGATCACGGTCGCTTGCACCCACCGAGCGTGCAGCGTCTGCGGGTAGAAAAGCGCCACCAGAATCTTGCGCTGCCGCTCGGGGATGCGGCTGATCCCCGCAAGCACGCGGTCACGGTAAGCCGGGTTGCGACGCTTTCGGCCGTCGAAGTACGTCCAGCCGAGGCTCTGCAAGAACGTAAGAGCGAACGCAAGCAGAAGAGGGTCCAGTTTCACGGTTTGCTACTGAGATGATCGGCAAACCAAGACAAGAGTTCCCGCCGTACCAGGTCGGGCGGGGGAAAGTGCCCGCCGGAGTACCAGACGACCTTCTTCGGCTCCTTGGCCGCAGTATGAAGGGCCTTGTTGGATTCGACAGGCACGATGTTATCTAGGTCGCCGTTGATCATTAGCACGGGGCGCGGCGAGATGCGGCCGACCCAGTGAACGGGGTCTAGTGGGTCCAGGGCGGTGGCTATGGGCGCACGTGCAGCCTTGTCCTTCAGGTTCTTGTCGCCTGCTAGCGATAGCACCGACTTCTCCAGGAGCACGTTCCAGTCGCCTCCCCCCACGATCAGCGCGACAGCGGCGATGCGCTCGTCCACGCCTGCCGTGATGCTCCCTAGGATGGCCCCCATGCTCACTCCCACGTACCCGATACGCTTCGGGTCGATCTCGTCTCTCGTCTGCAGGAAGTCCAGCCCCCGGCGAAGGTCAATCACGGTCTGGGCAAGGGCGTCCCGTCCGGAGTACGGGTACAGCAGCAGTGCTTGGCCCCCCGGCCCCTTCGGTCGTTCGCCGTGGAACACGGCGTCGATCGCGAAGCAAGCATAACCGGCCTTCGTAAGCTCTACCCAGAACGGCTTCATGCCCTCCTTGGAACCGCCCAGGCCGTGCATCAGGACGATGCACGGCAGGGGAGACTTCGCCTCGGCCGGCAGAGCCAGCAGCGCCGGTACGCGCTCGCCGTGGGTGCTCGAGTAGCTCACGGATAGAAGCCGGACGCCTCCCTCCACGCTCTTCTCCTTCACCTCGGCATTCAGGGGAAGGGCACGGTCGTAGGCGAGGAGCGCTTCTCCTATCGCCTGGGAGGATGCCGGCGCTGGAGCCTGGGCTGTGCAAGAGGCCAGTGCAAGGGGAGCGAGTAGAGACAGGGAGAGCAGTCGAGCGGATCGGGTCACACTTCGCCTCCATGGGAGCTTCGGGGTTCTCATTCCTGAAGCCAGTATACGCGAGCCGTCGCCGATAATCCTATTCGGCGTCTAGGTATAATCGGATGCCGCGCAGGGGTATAGCTCAGTTGGTAGAGCGGCGGTCTCCAAAACCGTAGGTCGCGGGTTCGAATCCTGCTACCCCTGCCACTCTCTTCCCCTCTCGCGAAACTCCCGAAGACTGCTAGATCGGACCCATCTCGACGCCAAGCACGTACCGGTGCGGGCTCGGGATCGCGCTGGATGCGGAACAACGCTTCGGCACAGGAAACTCGCACGTAGCGGCGGGGAGTGGATGCGGGCTCCGCAGCAGGGCGCAGTGGGGCAGTGGTCGAGAGACCACGAATGGGATTCCTCCTACTCCTCCCTCCCTTTCGCCGCATGCCCCGGTACCCTCACCGGGGCTTTTTCTTTACCACAGTGGGGTGGGTCCTAGGGGATCTCCAACACCACCTTGCCGAAGACGGCACGGTCCTCCAGCTTCTTGTGGGCTGCCTGTGCCTCGGCCAGTGGAAGCACGCTGTCCACAACGGGCTTCAGCTTGCCCGCGGCAAACAGCTCGGCCACGCGGTGCGACTCGCGCAGACAACCGAGCATAGACCCGAGCACGTTCAGCTCCCTAGAGAATAGCACGCGAATGTCGAAGCCGCTGTCCGTTCCCGTGGTCGCACCGCAGGTGACCAGGCGTCCGCCCGGGCGCATCATGCGCACGCTCTCCGGGAAGGTCGCCTCTCCCACGTGCTCCACGACTACGTCCGGCCCCAACCCCTTGGCGAAGGAGCGTACTTGCTTGCCCCAGTCGGGTTGCGTGTAGTTTACGCAGAAGTCGGCGCCGAGTTCGCGCGCACGTTCCAGCTTCCTATCGCTTCCTGCGATCGCGACCACCGTCGCCCCGGCGAGTTTGGCGATCTGAATGGCGGCGATTCCGACCCCGCTTCCCGCTGCGAGTACCGCCACCGTCTCGCCAGCCTGCAACTTCGCGCGCTCCAATAGCATGTGGTGCGCAGTCAGAAACACCAGGGGAATCGATGCCGCCTCGGCCCAACTCAGGCGTTCCGGCTTCCGCACCAGGTTCATCGAGTCGACTGCTAGGTACTGCGCGTAACCGCCGGGAGCGTGCGCCCCGAGGATGCCGAAGTTCCTGCAGATGTTGTCGCGCCCGCTGATGCACATGTCGCACCGACGGCAGCTGAGTACCGGGTGCAGTATCACGGGGTCGCCCGCCTTGAACTCCCCGCAGTCCTCTACCACCTCACCGGCGATGTCCGAGCCCAGGATGTGTGGGAGTGGCGTGCGGTAGGCAGGGACACCATTTCTCACCCACAGATCGAGATGATTGAGTGCACACGCCCGCACTCTGATCAGAGCCTCGCCAGCACGGGGCGTTGGCTCAGGGACCTCCTCGAGAACGAGATTATCTGCCGGTCCGAACTGATGGATCCGTACTGCTATCATCGCGCCACCTCTAATAGCTTTGCCGTCTCGCATTGCTCCGCGCGTAGGAGCGCCGGTTTGCGGTCGCTCGCTTCGCATGACCGTACGAATGCATGACGCGCCACTTCCGCCCGGTGGAATGAGCCCACTGGACGCGATCACTCAGCACCGGCGACCGCGTCCTCCAGTCACCAACCGGCTCACTGCCGACACGCACTGCCAACGCCACCGCTGCAGAGCCCCGATCACCTCTCGGGGCTCTGCCCGCTTTCGCAATCGATCACACGAATCCTGCGCAAAACGCGGTTGGAACAAGGAATGTTCGCTCCGATGCCGTATCTTCCTGTTTCGTACGATCTACAACTCTACTGGGGTGACGAAATGTCTAGGGTTACTCTCATCATCGGCCTTACCAGCCGAGTCGAGCTGGACTGCCCTGTGAACTCCCGCGAAGAGGCGGAACAAGTGCTCGCGTCGCTCAAGGGGAAAGATCTGGTCAAGGTCCCACACCTCACCTACGCAAAGCTGCAAGGGGAGACCGAGCTGGGATCGAAGGGCGTCACCTACGTGAACCCCGAGGCAGTCGCTTACAGCCAGATTCTGGGGACCGAGGAGTAGTCTGCCGGTCGGAACTCGGTTGGCTGCAGGTGTCGGTCCCACCGGCTGCTACAATCTGGGAATGAGCACCGCTCTGGATGAAGCGATCGCGCGACTCCGTGATGCCACGTGCGGCACGGAGTACGAGAACTCGCTCTTCCTTGTTGGGGGATACGTCCGGGACAAGCGGCTCGGGATACCACCTGCCGAAGACCTGGACTTGGTGCTGGAGGGGAACGCCTGCGCTCTTGCTTCCTTTTTGTTCCGCAAGGGCGTCAGCTCGCATGCTCCGGTTCTCTACCCGCGCTTCGGAACCGCCCGAATTCAGGTTGCGGGAGTGCCGGTGGAAATCGTCGGCGCCCGACGCGAGACCTATGACCCGTTCAGCCGCAAACCGCATGTAGTGCAGACCGACTTGGCCACCGATGCGCTGCGGCGCGACTTCACCGTGAACACCCTATTGGAGAACCTGCACACCGGAGAAGTGTCCGATCCGTTGGGGTGCGGCATGGACGACCTGTCGCGGAGGGTCCTACGCACCCCACTCGATCCTCATCGTACGTTCCGCGACGATCCGCTGCGTATGTTACGCGCCGTGCGACTCGCGTGCAGGCTGGACTTCTCCATCGCACAGGATTGCCAAGAAGCGATCCGAGCCGAGGCCGAACGCCTGCGAATCATCAGCGGCGAGCGCATTCGCGACGAACTGACGAAAATGCTCACGCATCCATCCGCCGGCACTGCTCTTCGCCAACTGGAGAGCCTGGGGCTGCTCGCAGCCTTCGCTCCCGAGCTTCAGGCAATGGTCGGATGCGAGCAGAACTGGGCGCACGTTCACGACGTGTGGGAACACACCGTGGTGGCGGTCGAGGCGCTTCCCCCCGATGCATCCCTGCCACTGCGGCTGGCGACACTGTTGCACGACGTCGGGAAGCCACTCACGAAGTCGGTGGACGAGGACGGGAGGATACGCTTTTTCGACCATCAGATTGCCGGACTGTCCCCGGCGAGGGCTTTCCTGCGAAGGCTCAAGTTCCCGAGCGACGTGATCGCCGATACGCTGGAGCTCGTTCGCCTGCATATGCGGCCGGGCGGGTACTCGCCACAGTGGACAGACGGGGCTGTTCGCCGCCTGCTGCGCGATGCAGGGAAGCTCTTCGATGACCTGCTCATCCTGTGTCGTGCGGATGCCGCCGCACGAAGGAATGACATAGAAGTGCCTGACCTCGATAGTCTCGAGGAGCGTGCTCGCAGAGTAGAGACCGACTTTCACGCAACCGACGCGAAAAGCCCACTAACCGGGCGCGAGATAATGGATGCGCTCGGCATCCAGCCGGGAGACGAGGTTGGACGACTCAAGGATGAGCTAACAGAGGCTGTGCTGGACGGGCGACTTGCGATGGGTGACAAAGAGGGCGCCCTGCGGATGCTCCGCGCCTTGCACGGTGAATGACCCTCGCGCGGCGCGTCCCGTAGCGGTTGCGTTGGGACCGATATTTCGTCATTCGTGCCCCGGCGCGGTCCTTGGGTTTGCTTCCTACCGTCGCTGCTGCCCGTTGGCGGACGCGGGCCGGGGCATAGAGAAAACAGCCGCCCCCGATCGTCATGCTGAGCCTGTCGAAGCATGCAAACGCAAGCCGCGAGCGTTGCATCGGATGCCGCCATCATGCCGACGGCGAGGGCACGGCTGTCCCGACTCTCGCCCCGGCGCGTTCCTTAGGTTTGCTTCCTACCGTCGGCGCTGCCCGTTGGCAGACGCGGGCCGGGGCATAGAGAAAACAGCCGCCCCCGATCGTCATGCTGAGCCTGTCGAAGCATGCAAACGCAAGCCGCGAGCGTTGCATCGGATGCCGCCATCATGCCGACGGCGAGGGCACGGCTGTCCCGACTCTGGCCCCGGCGCGGTCCTTGGGTTTGCTTCCTACCGTCGGCGCTGCCCGTTGGCGGACGCGGGCCGGGGCATAGAAAACCCTCGCGCGGCGCGTCCCGTAGCGGTTACATTGGGATCGATACCTTGAACCCATTCGCCCCGCGTCCAACACTGGTCGTCGCCGCCGGACCACCCGGCTCCGGCAAGACGCGATACTGTCTGCAGCGCTTCCTCGACCGGCCCGAGGATGTCGTACTGGTGCTGCCGGGGCGGGGGCACGTCGAGTCGGCCAAGTCCTTGCTGCGCGCCGCACCAGAGTTCGGTGAGGCACACGAGTTCCACCTCGACTCCGTGCAGGATTGGTCTCGCTTCGTGGGCACGGCCGTGGACCTCGCGCGTGGAAAGCCGTTCCTCCCAGCCTCGCGCTCCACTCGCCTTGCGGTCGCGGCAACGGTAGCCAGCGAGGCGCGTAGCGGCTACTTCGGGAAGGTTGCCGAGACCTTGGGCTTCCAGGAGCGCCTCGCAGACGTGATCGAGGAGCTGACTTCGTCGGGCCTGACGCCGGAAGACCTGCAGGAGGCTGGCGAGCGCGCGGAGGTGACAGACAAGCGGTTCCCTGACAAGTGTCATGCGCTGGCGGGTCTGTGGGAGCGATACGACGCCCTGCTCGCGGAGATGGGCATGCGAGGACCTTCCGCCGCGGCTGCGGCCGCGTGTGACGCGGTGCTCCGGGCCGGGGGGCTATCGTTCCCCGAGGTGTGGCTGGACGGTTTCGGTGTTCTGTCGCAGTTGCAAGTGGAGCTGCTATGTGCTCTTGCGGAGCGGTCCCGGGTGGGCATCACCGTCACATGGGCGCCTGGCTGTGAGGAGTTGTTTGCCGGCGCCAGTGCCATGCTTCGGCGACTGGAGGAGCGCTTCGAAGTGGTGCGCGTGGACATCGAGGCGGGTCCCAGCGTTCGCCGAAGCCGGACGATGCGAACACTGCGAGACACGCTCTTCATGGAGGGGTCAGAGGCCGCCGGCTGGGACGAAGAGGTCCTGTTCGTGAGTTGCCCGAACCGCCTGGCCGAGGTGGAGGCCGCGGCGCGATTCGCGTTGCGGCTCCTGCGTGAGAAGTCGCTGGGTTTACCGGATATCCAGGTGGTGGTGCGCGACGTGGAAGCCTACTGGCCGATGCTCGAGGCGGTGTGGCCGCGCTTCGGTCTGACCCCGTCGCGCGCTGTGGAGCGTCCGATTGCGGACAACCCATTCGTTCGCTTTCTCTTCTCCGTGCTGACGCTGTTTGCAGGCGGTTGGCAGCGGGAAGATGTGTTGTCGCACCTGGAGAGCAGTTATGCGTTCCGGCGGGAGGAGGGTCGGCGGCTGCGCCGCGCGCTAGGGGGTTCGAGGGGGGCAGGTTTGTCGAACTGGCTGCTGCGCGCCAAGGACCTGCAAGAGGAGGGGGTGGAATGCTCGGAAAGACTCGTGGAGCTGGCAGAGTGGTCCCGCCGGTTCGAGGAGCCGCTGACTGCCGCTGACTTCGCTGCGCTCACCCGAAACATGGCAACGGAGATGGGCTGGGCAAGCCTCGCGACCGAGGCGGGAGACTCCTGCGCGAACGACGACTTTCTGGCGACGGCGGCGGCCTACCGCGTTGCCGAAGCCATGGGTGGCGTATCGAAGGCACGAGGTGATGGCAGGACGAGGCTGGCAAGTTTTCTTCCTCGATGGATCGGCATGTGTCGCCTCGTCCCTTATCGCGCTCCAGCGAAGCCCGGCATCCGTGTCGTGGAAAGCCCCGAAGAAAACACGCATCCTCCACGAGTGGCGCTCCTCCTCGGCGTGCTGGAGGGAGTGTTCCCACGGCGTCTATCGGAGGATGCATTCCTGACCGATGAGGAGCGGCTGGAACTTCGGCGAATCACCGGCTGCCTGCTGCCGACGGGATATGAGCGTGCGATGGACGAGCGTCGTCGCTTCTACTTGGCAGCCACCCAGCCCACCGAGACGCTGTATGCATTCTTTCCGAGGGCCGAGGAGGACAGTGAGGCCCTACCGAGCCTCTACCTAGACGAGGTCCGACGTTGTCTGCCGCCTGGAGCGGTTCGGGACGTGATGGTGGCCTGCGGCAGGCCGCTGGCGCCGGACGGGGAATCTCAGTTAGCTCCGTCGAGCGAGCTCTGCTTCCTGGACGAAGACCTGTTGCTGCATGCGGCGCTAACCGGCTCGACGGACGCGGGCCGGGGCAGGGAAACCGGCTCGACGGATGCACCCTTCGACGAGTGGAGCGTGATGCCCCGCTTCCCGCGGATCGAACTCACGGAGGCGGCGTTGCTCGCCGGTCGCAGGCCCGGACCCATTCCCATCACGGAGCTGGAGACGCTCAACCGCTGCGCCTTTCAGCATTGGGCTCGCTATCGCGCAGGACTTCGAGGTGCTGCAGGCGCCCTCTCCAGGGCAGACACCGGGTCGCTCCTGCACGAGATCCTGCGGGACGCCCTGCGAGGCGCAGACGACGCCGACCTCCTCGATAGACTTTGCTCGGAACTCCAGAGCCGCCTCGAAACGATCCGGCTCGACGTGCCGGATTGGGAAGTTCAGGCGGTGTATGCGATGGCGTTGGGGATGCTGACTAGTCTTGCAGAGCGAGAGACCGCCTATCGGCAGGCCGTGACCGCGCGCCCCGAGTTCTTCGAGTGGCGATTCGGCGAGCCGGAGATAGAAGAGACCGCAGACCGGCAGCGGGACCCCCGATCCACCTCGAAGCCGCTCCGGCTGCACGCAGCGGATGGTCGGCACGTAGACCTCGCTGGGAGTGTGGATCGCATCGACGTGGACCCGAAGGGGGGCTCCATGCTCATACTCGACTATAAGCTGGGCTCGGACTCCAGTCGCCCCATACAGCGCGTTGAGCACGGCGAGTCGGTGCAGCTTCCCCTCTACGCGCTCGCTGTCCGGGAGCTTCTCGGCGCCTCTGATGTGAGCGTAGGCTTCGACTCACTGGGCGGAGCCGAACGGACGATGCGGACATCGCAGTCGCAACGAGATGTCTGGCGGCCTGCGAGCCAGGCGCAGGGCTGCGTGTGCCACACATGGGGCGACAGTCAGTGGGAGACCGTCCTGCAGGCCGCACGTAAGAAGGTGTTCGACCTCGTGGCGCGCTTGGAACGCGCCGATGTGACGCCTATTCCGGGCCCCGATCATTGCCCTACCTGCCCATACGGGGACTTGTGCCGCACGACGGAGGGTCGTTTCCACGATGGCGAACCCTACCCGGAGGTGTCCGGTGGCTAAGCACGTCGCGCTCACCGAGCCGCAATCGCTCGCCGTGACACGACCGAGCGGCCTGGTGTGCGTGGAAGCGGGTGCGGGCACGGGCAAGACCGCGGTGATCGTGGAGCGCTACCTTCACCTCCTTCGAGAGCGTGGACTTCATCCGTCGGCCATTCTGGCCATCACGTTCACGCGTAAGGCCGCTCAGGAGATGAAGCGAAGGATTCTGGACCGCTTGGCAGAGGTCGGGCTCGGCACCATTCGCCGTGAGGTAGAGGCCGGCTACATCCACACCATTCACGGGTTCTGCGAGCGGCTCCTTCGCGAGAATCCCTTCGACGCTGGAGTCGACCCGCGATTCACCGTGCTGGACTCTACGGATGCTGCGCGGGAGTCGGAGCGAGCGTTTCGCGCCGCCTGCGCTACCTCCCTTGGTGGCTTCGACCCACTCGGGGACCTGCTACGCCACGGCAGCACTCTCCAGGACTGGCGCAGCGCTGGAGAGCCTTTCGAAGTGCTGAGGCGCCAAGTGCACGACTTGCTCGACCGCATCCGCTCCTATGGGCTCACGCCGGAGGAGGTAGAGGCGTGGGTGCAGCAGGCGGAAGCGACCGCAGGCGACGCGGCTCTGCTGGCTATCCGGTTAGTGGCAGAGACGCCACTGAACCGAATGCGCGAGGATCTGCAGAACGCGGAGGGAGAGAAACTTCGGCAACTGACCGCCTTGCTTCCCGCCTCCTTGGAGGCAGTGGATTCACGACAGGCGCTCGAGAAGTTCCTCGAACAGGTGTTGGCAGTGCAGCCTCGCGATGTGCCCGCAGCCGACAAGCCGCGCCACAACGAGCTTCGGCGAGTAGCCTCGGCGCTCGGCAAGTCGCTGGCTGATGTGATCCCGGAGCGGGAGGAGGTTGCCGCTCGACGGTCCGCTGCGGTGCTACGACTGACGTTGCGGACATGGCAGACGTATGACGAGGCCAAGAGGCGGGCCGCGGCACTCGACTTCTCCGACCTCGAATCGCTATCGGTGCGACTCTTGGAGACCTGTGAACCGGTGCGAGAGCGATACCGATCGCGCTTTCGGCAGATCCTCGTGGACGAGTTCCAGGACGTGAACCCCCTGCAGGCGCGGTTGATCCGAGGCCTTGCCGAAGTGGAGAACGTGTGCTTCGTGGGCGACCCGCGGCAGGCCATCTACGGGTTCCGGCATGGAGACGTGCGACAGTTTTCGGAGTGGGCGGCGCAGACGCAGCGGCTGGCCCCTCTAGCGTTGCACATTCCCCTGACCGACAGCTTCCGTTCCAGGCCAGGCATCCTGCGTTTCGTGTCGGAGACGATGCGGCGAGGGTGCGGCGTGGACTTCGGCCGCCTGCAGGCTAGACGCTCCAGCGACGAGAGCGCGGCCTGCGAGGTCGAGATATGGACCGGTGGACGGGAGGACTTGCGGGATGCGGAGGTGGTGGCGAGAGGCGTTCGACGACTGCTGGCGTCGGGCGAGATGGTGGGTGATGGGCCGGACCGCAAACCAGTGAAAGCGTGCGACGTTGCGGTGCTATTCCGTGTCACGTCGCCGATAGCCGCCTACAGGGATGCGTTGATACGGGCCGGCGTGCGGGCGGTGATCGTCGGTGCGGGGCGGAGGTACTGGGCGCAACAGGAGGTGCGCGACGTGCGGAACGGCCTGGCCGCACTGGCTAACCCGCACGACGACTTCGCGCTGGCATGCTTGCTCCGGTCGCCGATGGTAGGCCTCTCACTGGATGCCCTGACTCTCTTATGCGCAGATAGGAAGGGCTCATCCGTGTTCGAGCGGCTAACCGACGGGTCCGTGAATCTCCCGCAGGAGGACAGGAAGAAAGTCGAGAGGCTGCTCGAATGGTTCGATCTGCTCAGTCGCTATGTAGATCGACGCGAGGCTGGGGCTGTGATGGAAGAGCTGCTTACTCGCACGCAGTACCGGCCGAAGCTCCTCTGCAGACCCGACGGAGTGAGGCAGTTGGCGAACGTGCGAAAACTGCAGAGCTTGGCATTCGCGGCAAGGGATGAGAGCATCGCGTCGTTCGTGCGCCGGCTCGACAGGATGGAGCGCATAGCCCACCGGGAGGGGGACGCCCCGATTCATGACGAAGGGGTGGACGCCGTGAGTCTGATGACCATTCACGCGGCCAAGGGTCTGGAATTCCCAGTCGTAGTGGTTGCGGACGCGGGGAGTCTGCCCGGAGGCCAGACCACTCGAGCCTTAGTGGAGCCTGCCGCGAGGCTGCTCGCAGTGAACCTTGACGATGACCCGAGTGCCATGTTCCGCGAGATGGAACGCAGACAGCGTGCGCGTGAAAAGGAGGAGGAGTGGCGTCTGCTGTATGTTGCCATGACTCGGGCCAGGGACAAGTTGGTGCTGAGTCTGGGGCGGCCCCGGGGAAGGAGCGGCAACAGACTGGATTTGCGCCGGACGTTGGGATTGAACGTGCAGGCCGTAAAGGCAGGCGTGCGGTCACTCCCTGAGGGAGCGTTGTTCACGGTCCGAGATCTGTCGAGCAATGAGTGAGGAGTTGTTCGCCGGATTAGTTGGGGGCGGGTCGGTAACCGAGTGCGTCGTGTGCGACGCACTCGGCGAGGCGGTTGGTGTGGGGCGCGCTGGGCCGTGTAACACCAACTTCGTGATGGAGTCGGAAGCCAGTGCCGCAGTTCGGGAGGCCGTGGCTCAGGCGTTTGCGTCCGTCGGCCCGTGCGTCGCTGCGGGTGTGGCGGTGGCAGGTGGGTTCTTCGAGGAAACCCCCGGATCGCAAGCGGCGGGTGAGGGTCTCTCGGGACGGTGCGGGCACATCGTCCGGTATGCCGAGCACCAGGCTGCGCTGGCAGCGTGTGGCTTGTATGAAGACGAGGGGGTCGCGGTGGTTGCCGGCACCGGCAGCAGCGCAGTCGCCTACCGGGGCGGTCGCCACGTAAGTGCAGGCGGTTGGGGCTCGTTGCTGGGAGACGAGGGAAGCGGATGGGACATCGCCGTGAATGCGCTGCGGGCAGCCACACGCTCGCACGATGGCGCCGGGCCGAAAAGCGAGCCTCTGGAGCGGGCAGTGAAGGAGCACTTCGGCGTGAGCAACTTGTGGGACCTGGTTCGGCTGGCGTATCGCGATGGGGTGCCCAGGGCACGGATCGCGGCGCTTTGCGAGCGGCTCTCCGCAGAACAGAGCGACCCGGTGATCGCAGGGTTGTTCTCTCGAGCCGCGGCCGACCTGGCAGCCGTGGCGGTGGCGGCAGCGGCGAAGCTGTACGACAAGAGCGAGCCCTTGACCTTCGCGATGAGCGGCGGTGTGTGGAAGGCTGGCGAGCTACTCCGCGAGACGTTTCGAGAGTTGGTGCGGGTTAGGTATGGGCTTGCGCGGTTCGTCTCCGAACAGCGCTCGCCGGCGCACGGTTTGGCGATCAGGACGATGGTGGATTGGAGGAAGCAGTGAGCGCACTGGATATCTACTTCGACACGGTGATGCAGCGTGTCGCGTCGTTGCGTGCCAAGTCTTCCGAGGGAATCCAGAAGGTAGCCGATGCGTGCGTTCGCTCGTTGCTCGCAGGAGGCGCGGTGCACGTGTACGACACGGGCCACCTCGTCTCGCGCGAACTGATCAACCGAGCGGGTGGGCTCGCGGCCTTCGTTCCACTGGCTTTCACGCTCACTGTGGACAATCCCCATCCGGCCCGAGGCAGCGAGGCGGACTTGCGAGGCGATAAGCCCGCGACTGGGGACCTGGTGCGAGCGGCCCTGGGGCAGAGCAACCTGCGAGCCGGAGATGTGTTGATCCTCGGGTCGGTGTCGGGCGTCTCGCCGGTGGTCGTGGAACTGGCGCTGCAGGCGGGCGCGATGCAGGTGGTGACCGTCGCGCTGACCTCGTTCGAGTATAGCGACCGGTTGGAGCCGAGGCACCCCAGCGGCAAGCGGCTGCGCGAGGTGACTGCGCTAGCCCTGGACAACGGGGCGCCCTTCGGCGATGCCATGCTAAGCATGGAGGGACTTCGGCATCCTTGCTGTCCTTTCTCGGGGCTGGGTGCGGTGTTGTGCATGTGGGCGCTGGTGGCCGAAGTGTGCGAGCGGATGGTACAGCAGGGTAGTGACCCCACCGTCTACCCGAGCATCAATCTGCCGAACGGCCCTGCGCTCTATGCCGAGGAAAGGAAGCGAGTAACGGAGCGTGGGTTCTAGCATGCCTTTGCCTTACTTCGAGGAGTTGCGGAGAGCTCTGGGTGAGATCGAGCGCCGGAGTGCGCAGGCGATCCGCACCGCTGGCGATTGGGTGGCGGAGGCGGTCGAGCAGGATCATCTCGTGTGGGTGTTCGGTTCGGGACATGCGGGCATCATGGCGGACGAGAGCTTCTATCGGGCGGGTGGTCCGGCGTGCGCGGGGCCCATTCACTTGCCGGGGCTACTGACTACGGACAAGCCGATCACCCTCACCACCGAGAACGAACGACGTGACGGTTATGCAGCGGAGCGGATGGCGGCGGTGCCCGTACATGCTGGTGACGTTCTCGTCGTGCACTCTGTGTCGGGCCGCAACCCAGCACCCGTGGAAGTGGCACAGGAGGGCAAGCGCCGTGGGGCGAGAACCGTGGGCATCCTGAGTGCGGAGTGGGCGAGGACCCTCGCACCGCGCAGCGCCATGGGGGCCCGGTTGCTGGACGTCGTAGACTTGGTGATAGACAACTGTGTTCCGCCAGGTGATGCGTGTGTGAGTCTGCAGGGCATGACGGTGCGTTGCTGCCCGCTTTCCTCCGCTGTCGGCATCGCCATCCTGCACTCGATATTTGCCGCGGCGTGGGAGGTGCTGATCGCCAAAGGTTTGGAGCCACCAGTGTTCCGCTCGGCGAACGAGGAGGGAGGTGACGAGTGGAACCGCAGGCTACTGGATCGGTACCGCGGACGGTTCGGCCATCTCTAGGTCGGCGACGTCGGCCGCTGTGGCCGAATAGCCCTTCAGAGGGCGAAGCGGCAAGCAGATGAGTAGCGTAAGTAGGAGGCAGCGGAGGTCCGTAAGCAGGTTCGGACGTCGAGCATAGGCTACATCGGAAGCAATCTTCTTCGGCAATAACACGTGTTTGTAGAATGCATCGGGGTCGGAGGACGCAGCGAGCACCTCCTCTTCGTTACGACACCATATCTGCGTAGGGCCGGTGATGCCGGGCCGGATGCTCAGAATGACCCGCCGCTGTTCGTCCGGGTAGTTGTGGCGGATGTAGTGCGGCGACTGCGGCCTCGGCCCGACCAGGCTCATGTCGCCCAGTAGCACGTTCCAGATCTGCGGCAGCTCGTCTAGCTTGCTCTTCCGGAGCAACCGGCCGACGCGCGTAACTCGTGGATCGTCGGCCGTGGTCACGGCAGCCCCGATCCGGTCGGCGTTCGTCTGCATAGTGCGAAACTTCAGCATTCGGAACCGCCGCCCAGCCTTGCCACACCGCACGTGGCTGTAGAACACCGGCCCGGGCGAGTCCAACTTCACGGCGACCGCCACCAGCGGCACCAGCACCGCGAGTAGGGGTAGCCCCAGCGCCGCCACACCCAAGTCTATGAGCCGCTTGAGTACCGAGTAGGACATCGCCCTCATTCCCCCGTCTCCCTTCCCAAGGGGGCGAGTCGGTGTGAGGACTCAGACGGCTTGGAGCAGGGGAATTCCTGAATTGCTTCCGGTGCGCCTATGCCCCGGCGCGGTCCTTGGGCTGGCCTCATGCGCTCGGTGCTGCCGCGTGGCGGACGCGGGCCAGGGCATGAATGCCAAGGGGCGGACGTGGGCCGGGGCCTGAATAGCGTCCTCATACCGGGCAAGCGCCGCCTGTTAGGCGGCAACCTCCTCGATGGCAGCCGCCCGGGCAGCCAGACGCGGCGCGGGCCGCGAGGCAGCCCCAACCGCACCCCACCTTCTGCTGCTAAGTAGGCCCGCTATCACCCCGATACCGTGGCCGAAGTGCAGGATCGGGAACACGAGGGGTGTCAGAAGCGCCTCCCATCGCCTGCTGGTCGCCAATAGTTCGACTGCGGCGTTTGCGGAGCCCAGCGAATAGAGGGCCGCAAGCATGGCGAGGGCCCCCAGAGGCACCGGGGATAGCGCCGAGCCCGCGGCAAGCAGCGCGACGACCGCGACCACGATCCCAGGTGCAGCGTGCCGAAATGCGTACGCCTCGGGACACACCAGCCACGAGTACACGCACCACTTGCCATCAGCGTACTTCTGCCGCGCAAGCGCCGACAGCGAGGGCCGAGCGAAGTACTCGCACCGTATTTCGGGGTCCAGATAGATGCCGCCCCCCGAAGAGCGGATGCGCGCGTTCAGTTCATAGTCTTGGTGGCGTGTGAGGCACTCTCGATACAGCCCCGCGCGCTCGAACGCTTCGCGCCGGAAGGCCCCGAAGGGTACTGTGTCCACCCAGCCCGACTTCGATCCGGTCCGGTACGCCGAACCACCCACACCGAAGCCATGAGTAAGTGCCAGCGAAATCGCCCTCGCCCACGCACTTGGGCCGCCGGGTTGCGTCACCCACACCCCACCGACATTCCACGCCCCTGTCTTCTGTAACGTCTGGACCGAGCGGGCAACGTAGTCCGGAGGGTACGTAGCGTGGGCGTCCACCCGCACGATGATGTCTCCTCGTGCGGCCCGAATGCCCAGGTTCATCGCATACGGAACGGTTCTGTTGGGGTTCTCGAGCAGCCGTATGCGCCCGTCCTCGGCTGCCAGGTCCGACACGATCTCCGCGGTGCGATCTTCGCTGGCGCCGTCCACCACGATGATCTCCATCCGCTCCGAGGGGTAGTCGGAGGACAGCAAAGACCGCAGACAAGGCTCGATGAACCGCTCTTCATTGCGCGCAGGAAGCACCACGCTCACGAAGGGCGCGACGATGGACTCGGACATTCGGGCGTCTCTCCTCGATGGCTCTCTAATCTACTTATGGGCTATCGAGAGACCCGGCTTTACCGAGTGAGCAGGTCCACCTCGTCCACGGCCTTCTCCAGAGCGGTCAGCTCCGACTGGTGTCGCTGCAGGCTCTCGATCAGCTCGTCCGAGGGCATTTCGACCTTGGAACCAGTGACACGGTGGTCCAGAAGGCGCAGTCGGAGATTGTCCAAGGAGCTGACGAGCAGGTCCACCTGTGCTTCGGTGCGCTCGACACCCGCAAGCATCTTCTGATACTGCTCGCGGTAGTCGCTTCGGCTCTTGCGTGCGAGGTCGTAGAGAGTTCTGGCCTGCTCATCCAGCGCAGGCGGCTCGAAGCGCATGCCTCGTACCGGTGCGTCCCAAGGCTCTAGCCCCTCCAGCATGTGGCGCACCGCATCGGCACGGAGCAGGGCGAGGTACATCGCGTCTACCAAGCGGTGTACGGAGTCGGGGGTCTCGCTTAAGGTCTCCTTCAAAACGCGCGGGCTCTTCCGGTACGCCCGCTCGAAGCGCCGCACACGATCTTGGACTCTGTCCCAGAGCACCTTGTAGTGAGAGTTCTGGAAGCGGTAGTTTGCCCTGCTGAGCAGCGCGCTGAGCGTCCAGCCTGCGAAGCCGAGCGCGACAGGGACGAGCAACGCCGCGACAGAACCTCCCAACTGCACCACCATCATGGGCAAGAGACAGCCAGCGGATAAGAGGGTAAGCGAGAGCCCGACGACAATCGGCCCGGCTCGGCCCAGCGTGCGAAGAAACAATTTCAGCTCTGCCCGTTCTCTCTCGCTCATGCTGTTGGAGGCTCCGGTGGTCTTAGCCGGTGCCATGTCGTCCACATGCCCCGGCGCGGTCCTCGGGTTGGATTCATACCTTCGGTGCTGCCAAGTGCCGGACGCGGGCCGGGGCATGAAGTGGTCATGCTGTTGGGGGCTCCGGTGGTCTTAGCCGGTGCCATGTCGTCCACTGCTCATAAACATAGGCTACTTGCAGCAGTCCCGCCTCGTCGAACGGTCGCGAGATGAACTGCAGCCCAACTGGCAGACCGTGTGCGAAGCCACAGGGCACGCTGATCGCGGCGAGGCCGGCAAGATTCGCTGGTATGGTAAGGATGTCGGCCATCTTCATAGCCAGTAAGTCGTCCTGCAACTCCCCGATCCCGAACGCCACGACGGGGCTGGTCGGGCCCACGAGGTAATCATAAGTTCGTAGCCGTTCCTCGAACTCGCGTCGCATCCGCGTTCGGACCTTTTGGGCTTTCAGGTAGTAGGCGTCGTAGTAACCCGCCGACAGCGCATACGTGCCCAATAGAATGCGGCGTTTCACTTCTGCCCCGAAGCCCTCTTCGCGCGTCTGCTCGACGAGGCCGACATGACCCATGCCCCCTTCAGCACGGTGCCCGTAGCGGATGCCGTCGTACCGCGCCAAGTTGGAGGATGCCTCTGCCGGCGCGATGATGTAGTAGGTCTCGACACCGTACTGCACGCTCGGCACGCTCGTCTCCTCGACGGTAGCTCCTGCATCCTCCAGCACCCTAACTGCGCTCCGCACCACCTCCGCGACTTCCGGGTCCACGCCTTCGCCCATGAACTCGCGTGGCAGGCCTAGCCGTCGTCCGCGGAGACCATTGCTGGGGTCTAGCTCGGTCGGAGACACTGCGGCATCCACGCTTGTCGCATCGCGCCCGTCGTGACCCGCGATGGTCTCGAACAGCAGAGCCGCGTCCCGCACCTCGCGCGCGATCGGGCCGACCTGGTCTAAGGAGCTGCTGAACGCCACTAGGCCGTAACGGCTGACGCGGCCGTAGGTAGGCTTCAGACCCACCACGCCGCACATAGCAGCAGGCTGCCGAACCGAGCCGCCTGTGTCCGAGCCTAGCGCCGAAGGCACTAAGCTAGCGGCCACCGCGGCGGCGGAACCGCCACTGGACCCGCCCGGCACGCGGCTTGTGTCCCAGGGGTTGCGCGTAGGACCCCATGCAGAGTTCTCGGTACTGGAACCCATCGCGAACTCGTCGCAGTTCACCTTGCCGAACAGAACCGATCCCGCGGCACGCAGCTTCTCCACCACGGTCGCGTCGTAAGGCGGTCGGTACCCGCTCAGGATCCTCGAGGCGCAAGTCGTGGGCTCGCCCTTCACGCAAATGTTGTCCTTGATGGCCACAGGGACACCCAGAAGGGGAGTGCGCTCACCCGTATCCAGCCGGCGCTGCGCCTCGGCGGCCTGTCTCCGCACCTCGTCTGGCTCGAGATAGGTAAAGGCGCCGATCCTGCCGTCTAGACTCTCGGCCCGCTGCAGGAATGCGTCGGCGACCTCCCTCGCAGAGACCTCCCGACCCTGCAAAAGCTCGGCTAGTCGGTAAGCAGGGAGTTCCCAGAGGTTCATGCTTCGTCCTGGGTCAGGATGGCAGGTACTAGGAACAAGCCGTCACGAGCCTCGGCGGCGGCTTGTAAGATCGGAACAGGATCGCTCGGCGGGGCCGGTTCGTCCTCCCGCCACACGTTCTCCACGGGCACGGAATGCGATGTAGGCTCGAGACCCTCGGTATCCACCTGGCTGAGGCGACCGAACAAATCTACCATCTCCTGCAGGTGCGGAAGCATTGCCTCCATCTCTTCTTCCGTCATCTGTAACCTAGCCAACTTAGCTATGTGACGTACCTGTTCGATGCTCAGGGCCATCTGCGCCTCCCAACCCGGTGATTCTAGCATTCGCGTCGGGCAAACCGGCAAAGCACGATATTAGCTTCGAGCCGCGGTAGGGCATACGATCTGTGCAAGCATGCTCTTGCGGCTTATCGGGAAAGGAGCACGGGCCCTTGCAGAACACGCAGCGAGCCGAAGTTCAGGTTTCCACCCGCGTAGACCCCAAGCTGGTGCTTACCAGCACCTTACTACAGATGACCCAGGCCGAACTCGAGCAGGCCGTCGAGGCCGAGCTGGCCGAAAACCCTGCTCTAGAGATAGTGGATCAAGAGCAGGAGCCCCTCGACGAAGGCGCCATCGCGGACCAGCTGCTGATGAGGGCCGGTGCGCGCTTCTCCTTCGCCGAGGATACCGTCCCGACCAAGCCGTATGACCCCGAGGACAGTCACGACTGGACAGACTTCGTAGTCGCCCCGGTGTCGCTCGCCGACCACCTTCGCGCGCAACTTCTGCCGATGCTGCCGGAGCGGCTTCAAAGCCTCGGCGCGAACGTGGTGGATGCCGTCAACGACCGGGGTTACCTGGACATGCAGGTGGAAGAGCTGGCGCTCACCTTCGGCGCCACGATGGAAGACGTCGAGGAGGTGCTCGAGAAGCTGCACCAGTGCGAGCCGGCGGGAGTGGGCGCACGTGACCTGCGCGAGTGCCTTCTTATCCAGCTCAGGCAGATGCCTGCCGAGCCGGTGCGAGACCTGGCCATACACATGATTTCAGAGTGCTGGGAGGAGTTCACCAAGCAACGATACGCCCGGATCGGTCGGCGCTATGGGGCGCGGCCATTCGTCGTGCAGTCCGCAGCATCCCTGATCGCGCGTCTCAATCCGTTCCCGGGCGAGGCATTTCGAGCCGATTGGGAGCATTTCTCTTCCGCGCCAGCACCCAGCGTCACACCCGACGTCGTCATTCGCCGAACCGATGCAGGTTACGAGGTAGAGATTCGAGGGTTCGATCCCGCTGCGCTAACCATCAACGAGAGGTACCGCAGGCTCCACCAGCAACGGGCGCGTCTATCCGGTGAAGAGCGATCACACGTGGTGCAATATGTCGACCGTGCACAGAACTTCATCGCGAGCATACAGCAGCGGCGTCGCACGGTGCGTCGTATCGTGGACTATCTGCTGCAAACGCAGTCTGGCTTCATTGCCACCGGGTCTTATCGCTTCCTCCGGCCGCTAACGCGCATGCAGCTTGCTCGCGAGATCGGCGTGCACGAAAGCACGGTCTCCCGCGCAACGATGGGGAAGTTCGTTCAGCTCCCCAGTCAGGAAGTGGTGCCGTTCGACGTATTCTTCAAGCCGGCACTCCGCGTGCAGAAGGCGATCGAAGAGATTCTTCGGCATGAAAACCCGGGCTGCCCTCTCAGCGACGAACGCATCTCCCAGATGCTGAAGGAGCAGGGTATCCAGGTCGCTCGTAGAACTATCAACAAGTACCGCGAGCGGCTGAACATCCTGTCCAGTCGGCGCAGGCGCGCATAACATCTTTCCGGGAGACAGCATGAGGATCAAGTTCGGCACCGAAGGGTGGCGCGGTGTCATTGCAGACGATTTCACCATCGCGAATGTAGAGATCGTGGCGGCAGCGACCGCCCGTTACCTTCTCGAAGCCAATCCCCCTGGCAAGCGACTCGTCGTGGTAGGTCACGACTGCCGCATGATGTCCGAGCAGTTCGCCGAAGCGTGCGCCCGGACGCTCAACTCCTTCGGTTTCGACGTGGTGCTGAACGACAAGCCGACTGCCACACCCGCCCTGTCCGCGGGAGTGCTGGCACACCAGGCCCAAGGCGCCTGTGTGTTCACCGCCAGCCACAACCCCGGCATCTTCCACGGTCTGAAGTTCAAGCCCTATTACGGCGGCGCGGCGATCACGGAGATCACGGACGCCATCGAGAAGAAGCTGTATCAGGGCGACCCCCATGGTTCCGACAGTGGGACCACGGAAGTAGTCGACTTCTTGCCCGCTTACTTCGAACGGCTCGGGCGCCAAGTGGAGGTGGAGCGAATCCAGGCTTCGGGCTTGCGTCTCGCCTTCGACGCGATGTATGGCGCGGGGGCCGGCAACTTTGCGCGTCTTCTGCCGAAGATGGACATCGTCGCGATACGCGAGGAGCGAAATCCCATCTTCCCGGGCATTCACCCCGAACCCATCTTCGAGATGTTGGGCCCGTTGGTGGAAGCCGCCAAGGGAAGGGACCTGGGAATCGCGTTCGATGGGGACGCCGATAGGTTGGCTGCGATCGATGAGAACGGTTCCTTCGTGGACAGCCATCGCATCTTCGCCATTGCCTTCAAACATCTGCGCGAGCGGCGGGGGCAAACCGGCGACGTGGTGAAGACCCTTACCACCACCCGGATGATCGACAAGTTGGCCGCTCGCTACGGCGTCCGCTGCTACGTGACCCCCGTCGGCTTCAAGCATATCGTGGAGAAGATGCTGGAGGGCGGGGTGCTGATGGGTGGCGAGGAATCGGGCGGCATGGGTGTTACGCAGAACCTCCCTGAGCGTGATGCGATGCTGATGGCACTGCTGCTGATGGAAGCCATCGTGATGAGCGGTAAGACCCTCGGCCAGCTCGTGGAGGAGGTGTTTGCGGAAGTCGGGCCGCACTGGTATCACCGGATCGACGCCCAGTTCCAGCGCTCGGAGATGGCGGCGCTGAGGGACGTTGTAAACGGGTTGAGCCTTGCCGAAGTGGGTGGTTTCGGAGTACTCGAAACCAACCGCATGGACGGGACCCTCTTCGAGCTCGAAGGGGGACGCTTCCTGATGCTGAGAGCTTCGGGAACCGAGCCGGTCGTGCGCATCTACGCCGAGGCAGAAGAGGCGTCGGTAGCGGCACGTCTCGCCACCGAGGGAGAGAATCTACTGCGCAAGGCGCTGGCATAACATGGAACTCGTCCGGATCACGGCGAGACAGGCCCGTGAACCGGCGGTGGAGTGGACCGCCTATGCATCGGCTCTCGCCGCACGCGACCCTCGCCTCGTCGTGCTGCCGGAACTGACCGAATACTTCGAATCGCAGATTCTGCGATCCGTGGATGAAGGGGGGCTTGCCCTCGCGCTTCGTGACTCCGCAGGCTGGCGCATTATCGCTCAGGGCATCGTTTGGAACCTCCGCAAAGACGATCCGGCCCAAGAGATCGTGTTTCGCACGAGCCTCGTGTGGAACGTCGCGTGGATTCGGCCGACCGATAGCTGCGACGCTCGGGAGCTCTTCGATGCCATGGACGAGGCGGCGAGGGCACGCAGGGTAGAGGCTACCTACGTCTGTTTCCATGCCTGTGATGCCGAGACCGCGGCGTTAGTGGCCCGCCACGGCTTCGACCCCGCGTATGCCCACTGCGTACGCACGAAGCCGCTCGGTGACCTGCCAGCACCGCCCATGGGAGTCGAAATCCGGATTGCGAAACCGGGAGACGGCCAACGTGTGGTGGACTGCCACTTGGAGGAACTGCGCTACCACGCCGAGTGCGCGCCATCCCAACGTACGGACTATCCCAACGTGCGCGAACGCCAACTCAAAGGTTGCGAGGAGGTGATCCGCGACGTGAACGGCGTCTCGCTATATGCGGAGGAAGACGGTCAAGTGATCGCGGTTGCCGATGGCCGGGTCGGGTATGCGATGCTTAGACCGTCCCTGCTGCTGCCCGAGGCCAGGATGGGCTTCCTGCGGTCCGTGGGCACCACCGCGAAGCATCGCGGACGGGGAGTTGGCCGGGCGCTCTGCCTCGCCCTTGCAGCCGAGCTGGCCAAGAAGGGTGCACAGCGCTGGGAGCTAGTGTACTGTCCGTGGAACCCGCTCTCCAGCCGCTTTTGGCCGCGCATGGGATGGATACCTGCGTCCTTCGGGTTCGTGAAGAAGACAAGAAGATAGGACCGCGCCATGTGGCGCGGTCCTGCCATCCAGGTTCCGGTTGTCAGGCTGCCTGCCGCAGGAGGCTGGCTTCCCAGTCCGCCGCACGTGAGGCGGTGTCGAGCAACTCGCGAAGGGTCGAGCCGTCGTCTGGGAAGTCCGCGCGTCCGACGCGAAAACCGACCTGCCCCTTCGCAGAAAACAGCCGGTCGAGCCACTCGGCCAGCTTCTGCTCCAAGAGCGCGTCTATCTCCACCCGCATACGCTCGACGTGAGGGAGGATGACGCCAAAGGCGAACTCGCCTTCGCGACACAGCACGTCGAGCTTCCGGATGTTGCCGCGGATCACGGTGCCCGCTTGCGTGAGGAACTCCCCAACCGTCATATCCCCGTAGAAACTGCGCAGCTGTTCGAGTCCGTGGAACCGAACGATCGCCACCGACATCTTGGAGCCATCGAGCGAAGCGCGTTGGATCTCCTCGGACAGCCGCGAGCGAAAGTAGTCGGGTCCGTAGAGGCCGGTCTGGTCGTCCATCACGTCGCTTTCGCTGTCGGGTGCGTGACGGATGCGCAACTGACGATCCTTGAGGTCCTCTGTTACCAGGATCTTGCGCAGTTTCTGAACGGAGTGCCTTAGGATGTGTGACACGTAGTTGCAGGAGATGTCCAACGCAGCGGCGATCTCCGTCTGGTTGAGACCATCGTAGAAGAAGAGATGGATCACCTTCTGCTCCACCTCTTTGAGGTGGATCACGGCGGTCTCGAGAACCATCTTGTCCTCGATAGGAAGCTGAAAGGTAGCTTCTTCATGAGGCTCCATCTTGTCTAGGTCGTAGGGCTTGTCACTGTCGTCTTCGTCGGTCGCACCGTCAATCGAGAGCACCTTGAACACGTCCCGCGTCATCAGTACCTCGGTGATCGCCTCTTCGGTCATGCGCATGTTCGCGGCGATCTCCGCGGCCGTTGGCTGACGTCCCAGCTCCTGCGCGAGAGACTGGATGATACGGTTGATCCGCTGGTTCAGCTCCTGCAACCAAGCGGGCTCCTTGATGATCTTTCCCTTGTCACGTAGGTGGTGCTTGATCTCTCCTGCCACCAGGTGTGTGGCGTAGGTGGAAAACTTGACCCCTTTGCTGGGGTCGAAAAGCTCCAGTGCGTTGAGCAGGCCGATGAAACCGACCTGCGCCAGGTCTTCGATCGGCTCCGATGATCCTGCGAAGCGACGAGCGATGCGTTCAACCATCCCTGCGTAGTGCAAGGTCACGGCGTCCCTCAAGTCGGGCTCTTTGGTCCGTGAATACAGCGCTACCATCTCTTCAGGGTCCATCCTGATTCGAGCGCAATCCCCCAACGTGATGTTCCTCCTTGGTCCCCCGGCTAGCCCGGGGTCTGTTGGGCCTCGGCGCACACTTCCTGTGCACGCCTGAGCTGTAACAGGTCGCTATTGAACCGAGTTGACCAGCTTGAAGATAGGTGTCATGACCGAGATTGCGATGAAGCCGACGATGCCACCCATGACCACGATGAGCAGTGGCTCGATCATCGAGGTGAGACCCTTGACGGCTTGCGCTACCTCGGTGTCATAGAAGTCCGACACTTTGACCAGCATCTCGTTGAGACGCCCACTTTCCTCGCCGACGTCTATCATCTGCGTGACCATGGCAGGAAAGAGGCCGCTGGCCGCGAGCGGCGCACTGAGTTGCTTGCCTTCCCGAATGCTGCCTCTTGCCACATCTATCGCGCTGGAGAGAACCGCGTTGCCAGTGGTCTCACCGACGATCTCCAAAGAGCGCATCATCGGAACACCACTGGCTATTAGGGTGCCGAACGTCCTCGCAAATCTCGCAAGAGACATCTTGAGGCTCAGTTCGCCCACGATGGGCATGCGCAGCTTCATATAGTCGAACTGGTAGCGCCCCTTCTTCGTGCGCCCGTAGAACTTCATCGCCAAGAACATCCCGAAGCCTGCCCCGATGATGACCCACCAGAATGCCTTCATGAAGTCACCCATCGCAAACAGCGCGGCAGTGACAGGTGGCATCTCCACACCCATGCCGGCAAAGATGTCCTTGAACTTCGGTAGCACGAAGGTGAAGAGGGCGAACAACATCAAGGCAGAGGCTATCAGTACCATCACCGGGTACATCATCGCGGACTTGATCTTGGTACGAATCTCCATCTCCGACTCGAGGAACTGCGCGAGTCGATCCAGGATCGTATCCAGGATGCCTCCCACCTCGGCCGCACGGATCATGTTGACGTACAGGCGGTTGAACACCATCGGGTGCTTGGCCATCGCCTCGTTGAGGGACTGGCCTCCCTTCACGTCCGCGCGGACCTGCTCGAGGGCCTCGCGCAGAGCCGGGTCCTTGATCTGCCCCGCCAGAATGTCCAAGCAGCGAAGAATGGGGATGCCTGCATTGATCATCGTAGCGAACTGACGCGAGAAGATAACGAGCGACTGCAGCTTGGGCTTCTTGGGCTTCAAGAGGGCACTGCGGGCACCCGCTCCGCCCCTTGCCAGCTTGACGCTGGTTACATGCATCTGCTGCTCGTGCAGACGGCTCAGGACGTGTTCCTCCGAGTCGGCTTCGATCACGCCTCGGACGTTGCGTCCCGCGGGGTCCACCGCGCTATAGGCAAAGCGTGGCATTCCTACGACCTCCCTGTTCGGTCACGGCGCGGACATCCTGTCCCTGCCTTCGCCCAGGATTGTCGGACAGGCCGGCTGCCAGAGTGACCAGAACCTGAACTGGGTTTTCGGGTTGCCGTGGAACCCCGCAATCCTGCTCGTCTCACGGCTCCCGAGACAAGGTGAGACGCGACAGGTACTCGAGTGCTCCACGAACGCGTACAGGGTCCAAGGGCGGGGTTTCCACGTTCGGCCGTCCGCACCCGCCGGTAGAATCCGCGGAAAGGGAGGAGCCAGGATGAAAGACCCGAGGATGACTAGGCTAGCAGAGCTGCTGGTCCGCCACTCGACCCGGCTTCAGCCGGGCGAGAACGTGCTGGTCGAGGCGTTCGACATTCCGCCTGACTGCACCGCGGAGTTGGTGCGCGTGGCGCAGGAGGCCGGCGCGAACGTGTTCGTGGACACCTACCATGCCGTCGTTCAACGGCGGTTCCTGTTGGGAGTGAACGAGAGCGTAACCAAGGCGCAGGCCGAGTGGGACAAAGCTCGTATGGAGCACATGCAAGCCTATGTCGGTCTGCGAGGTGGCCATAACTACGCAGAGAGCTCCGATGTGCCCGACGAGACGCTGAAGATGTGGCTGACCCATTACGCCCAGCCGGTCCACTTCCAGACCCGGGTACCCAAGACCAAGTGGGTGGTGCTGCGCTGGCCCTCGCCGAGCATGGCGCAGCAGGCCGGTATGAGTACCGAGGCGTTCGAGGACTTCTACTTCGAGGTGTGCACGGCGGATTACGCCAAGATGGCCAAGGCGGTCGAGCCGCTCCAGGAACTGATGTCCAAGACCGACCGCGTCCGACTGGTGGGACCGGGTACGGACCTAACATTCAGCATCAAAGACATCCCTTGCGTTCCCTGCTGCGGTGAGATGAACATTCCAGATGGGGAGATCTTCACTGCGCCAGTCAAGGAGTCGGTCAACGGGGTCATCACGTTCAACACCGAGAGCCTGCGGGATGGCACCGTGTTCTCCGGCGTCCGGCTGGTGGTCAAGGACGGCAAGGTGGTGGAGGCCGAGGCACAGTCCAAGTCGGACAAGCTCAACTCCATTCTAGACACCGACGAGGGAGCCCGGTATTTCGGCGAGTTCGCTATCGGCTTCAACCCCTACGTGCTGCACCCGATGAAGGACACGCTGTTCGACGAGAAGATTGCGGGGTCGTTCCACTTGACACCTGGCAACGCCTACGACGAGGCGGACAACGGCAACAAGTCTTCGGTGCACTGGGACTTCGTGTGCATCCAACGTGCGGACTATGGCGGCGGCGAGATGTACTTCGACGACGTCCTGGTGCGCAAAGACGGCCTCTTCGTGCTCCCCGAGCTCCAACCGCTGAATCCGGAGAATCTGAGGTAGGACCGTCCTCGCACAGCACCCCCGCTCCCGCGGTGGAGTACTCGGGGCCCGTCCCCTTGGAGGGATTCGGAAGCTTGTCCTCACGGGCACGGGGAGGGCTTGCTTATGCGAGTTATCAACTCTACTATCAGCTTGACCTCGCGGGCGCGGGGAGGGGAGGGTCTGCGGAGCCGGGGGGCTTGTTGTTTCCATGCCCCGGCCCGCGTCCCGTCGGCTACTGCCACTCGGATCGGCTGCTGCAGAGCCAGGGACCGCGCCGGGGCACTCTGGGAGCCTCGCCGTTCCATGCCCCGGCCCGCGTCCCGTCGATTACTGCCTCCCGGATGGGCGGCCGCAGAGCAAGGGACCGCGCCGGGGCGTCTGGGAGCCTCGCCGTTCGGCTGCAGGGGTCAGCGGTGGTCGGAAGGCTCGCGGCACCGGCAGCCGAAACGCCGAGGCATGAAAGGAGGAGGCGGTGATTCCGTCCCGGCTAAGCTTGTACTTCGAGCTGCCGGGCTAGGGATGGCTCTCGGGGCCCAGCCACATCGTCACGCTGAGCCTGTCGAAGCGTGCCCTCGCCTGCCGTACCCCTACCGTCTCTTGCCACA
>BTVI01000024.1:0-48313 GCA_045862955.1 Fimbriimonadales bacterium | reverse complement strand
GCATACAGCATGCCCTTTGCCGCGTCATGCTGAGCGTCTGGGCATGGAGCCGTTGGCGTCGGGTGCCTCGACGTCCGGCTGCTCGGGGAGTCGCTGGGCTGGAGCGTGGTGGCAGACGGCAGCCGAAACGTCTAGGCATGGGACTGAATCCGAGAACGTGCGGCCGGCGGTCTCATGCTTCGACAGGCTCAGCATGACGTCGCTAGTGACCCATCCTTTGCAAGTGGTGAGGGCATACAAAAACGTCTAGGCATGAAAAAAACGTCTAGGCATGGAACGCGGGCCGGGGCATAGGGAAACTTGCGGATGGCGGTCTCATGCTTCGACAGGCTCAGCATGACGTCGCTAGCGGCCCAGCGTTCGCCAGTGGTGAGGGCATACAAAAACGTCTAGGCATGGAAAGCCGGACCCCACAACTGCGGAAGTTGGGCTAGGCATGGAACGCAGGGGGGCCGCAGAGCGTGCCAAGAGTTTACAGCAGCGCACTACGTTGGGTGTCGGCGGGGTTCGCGTTGTCTTTGAACACCGGTTCGACAATCTCGCGGTCCATGATGAAGAGAGGCCGGCTCACTTCGCCTTACGGCCAATGACTACCGACGTGCCGAAAGGGAGGTCGGTGCGGGACACGAACTCGAGACCCGCATCGCGCAGCCACTCACGCATCTCTCTTTCCGTGTAGTTGTCCCCGCCTTCGGTGCCAAGCAGCATGTTGATCGAGAACATGGCACCCTCGGGTGGCTGGGTGCGGTCTTCGCTCATCACGTAGTCCACTATGACTAGCCTGCCGCCCGGCGCCAGCGCACGCGCGCACTTGGCCACCAGAGAGCGATTTGCCTGATACGAGTTACTGTGAACGATTGCGGACAGGAAGACGAGGTCGTAGTCCCTGCCCAGTTCGTCGCGTGTGTAGTCGCCCGGCTGCGTGGTAACACGCTCCGACAGGCCCGCCGCAGCGACGTACTCCTGGGTCAGGCCGACGACTTCTGGCAGATCGAACACCACGGCCTGCGCACCGGGCTCGCGCCGCACCATTTCCATGGAGTATGCGCCCGAGCCGCCGCCTACGTCCAGGATGCGCTCGACGCCTCGCAGGTCGACCGGCGCCAGCGTCTCGGGTGCCTGGGGCACGCCGCGCCAGTGCATGGCGGCGATGAATGCGCGAAGCCACTCGACCCCGCGGTGGCTTACGTGGTGCGGCACCAGGCTCTTACCCGTCCGCACCACTTCGGTGAGCGAGGACCAGGTGTGCCACTGGTTCGCCCCGTGCATCAGCCCCGCCATGTAGCCCGGCTTGCCCTCGACCAGGTGCTCGGATGCGAACGGACTGTTCGAGAACCGACCCTCGGATTTGCGAACGAGGCCCAGTGCGACGAGGGCGTTCAGAAGGCGTCCAACTGCTCCGGCGTGTGCACCGACCCGCATGGCCACTTCGTCGGCTGCCAGTTCCTCGTCGCCCAGTGCGGTGAAGAGCCCCAACTCGTAGGCCGAGAGGAGCACGCGGCTCTTTTGGAAGGCGTAGGCCATATCTCGGACGGACTGGACGGTCGGCTCGTTGGATTGCGAGGTCATGGCGGCTCCTCATGGTGTGCGGTTGGACGAAAGTTCGCCTCACGAGCGGGGATTCCTAGTCTGCGGGGCCGAAGCGTGGTATATCGTACTTCGGCGGCCCGAGCCGAGCTCGGGGCCGTGTCCGTCTGTCTTTCGAGGAGGATCTGGTTCGATGCGCCGGTGGCTAGGGGGTTCGAGCACAAGGATGCCGATTCTGGCTATCGCAGTGTTGCTGGCAGTGGCGGTCTGCGCGTCGGGCACCAAAGACTCTGCGGCGACCAAGGCAGGGGGAGCTGCCCTAGCCAAGTTCGAGCCGGCATCCGGCTGCTATCTCGGTGCCTTCATCGACTTCGACCTCACCCTGGACAGGCCGTACGTGGACCAGAACGGCCGAACGCGGCAGTGCCCGACCGCATTCGAGGAGGTGGTGGGCAAGCCTCACGCGATGTACTTCTTCTACATGGGCTACGGGGTGCCGCTGCCCCTCGACTGGGTGTGTTACCTGCGGGACAATGGCAAGTTCGTGCACATCGCGCTGGAGCCCAATCAGGGCCTGGACAAAGTGCGAGACGACGAGTACCTGCGGAACTTGGCGGATACGCTGCGTATGTCGGAGGCGAAGGTGTTTCTGCGTTTCGCCTCCGAGATGAACGGCAACTGGGTCCGCTACCACGGGAACCCGAAGCTGTATGTGGAGAAGTTCCGTCTGGTCGCTCGCGTGATGAGGGAGCGTGCGCCGAATGTTGCGATGGTATGGTGTCCGTACGCCACTCCCACCTCTAACATACCCTCCTATTACCCAGGCGATGACGCGGTGGACTGGGTGGGAGTCAATCTATACAACGTTACCCATAACAACAACGACCGCAGCAAACCTGCAGGTCACATCAGTCCGCTAGACTTGCTGCAATACGTATACGACCGGTATTCGGCCCGCAAGCCTATCATGATCTGCGAGTACGGGGTTACGCACCGTTCGGCGACGATGGCGACTCCCGTATCGGAGTTCGCGCAGAACCGCATCATGACATTGTATAAGGCGCTCGCCTCGAAGTACAAACGCGTCAAGGCTATCAACTACTTCAATGGGAACAACATGGATGCGGTGCCGCATCGGGCCTTCAATGACTATAGCGTCACGAACGACCCGATCGTGCTGGCCGCATATCGGCGTGCGATCGATTCTCCGCACTTCCTAACTGCACCGCCAGGCGTGGTCGCCACGCTGCCGAGAACCGGCGGGGCTAGCGACAAGATGGTCACAGTGCTCGTGTGTGCGGATAGCAAGCGGCCTGCGACGCCTTACTGTCCGGAGGCGGTACCCCGTCAGTTCCGCGCAGGATCGGTGCCGACGAAGGGATGCCACCTCCACCATCCCTGAGGGCAATATCGGCGGACTACTGGGAGTTGTTAGCCGGAAGGGTTAGCAGAGCGACGGTTATCAGTGCGGTGATACCGATGAGCACCCATGTCATTCTCTTCTCGGATGCCGAAAGCGTGAAGCAGCCGCGATTTACGATCAGGATGACGGCCGCTACGGGTACCAGAGCAGGCAGCCCGCTCAGCCGAAAGCCCCCTACGCTAACACCGCCGAGCAGTAGCACGAATAGCATGTAGCCGACCAGCGTGGGTATGAGCCACAACAATGTGGCCTTCGCGTGGAAGCCCGCTCGGTGCAGCACCGCAAAGAACATCGCCACGAACAGCACGTCGGCTGGACCCATGAACGCCAGCGGCACTGCGCTGCCCACGCTGGGAACTTTCACTGCTACCTTCTCGAACACCTCGGGTGCCTTGTCCATTACCTGCTTGGCTATGCCCACCGGCGACAGAACCGTAGCGATGTCCACCAAAGCGAGTACTGGCGCGATGGGCACCAGCATGTTCGGCTCCTTCACGGCGCGCGCCACTAACATGCCGGCAGACCCTGCTGCTGCTAGCAGCGCTCCCTGCCCCAGCCCATGTAGCAGCCCTGCGATCGCGCCTTGCACCTGGTTGAACAAGAGGCCCGCCCCCACGAACACGGCGAAAGAGCCCAACAGCAAAAGGGTCGTCGCCCTCCACGAGAGGGTCACCCTAGCGGCCTGGTACACGTAGGCGAGCGGGATGCCCAGGAACAGCAGGGTGGAGAGCACGTTCAGCGCGGGCAGCCATGCCAGGGGAACCTTGGCCATCGGCGTGAGCCACTGAAGCAGGGCGAACCCCAAGAGCACTAGCGCCGAACGGGCGAGAGGCGCTCCCGGGCTCTGAGGCGCAGGTTCCATTGCGGCCCAAGTATAGCCGACCGACGGGTAGAATCCTCTCCACCATGGACGGCTTGCGCATTCTCATCGCCGACGACGAACCCATCATACGCATGGACCTCCGGCAGACGCTGGAGTCGCAGGGCTACACCGTCATCGCAGAGGCGGGCGACGGCGCTCAGGCGGTGGAGCTCGCCCGCATCCATCACCCGGACCTGTGCATTTTGGACGTGAAGATGCCCGCTCTGGACGGCATCGAGGCGATGGAACGGATTTATGAGGAGGAGATCGCCCCGTGCGTCCTGCTCACCGCCTACGCGGACCGCGAACTGGTGGAGCGGGCGAGGAGCGTCGGCGCGTTCGCTTACCTCGTGAAGCCCTTCACCGCGGAGGAGATTCCGCCCGCTATCGAGGTGGCCCGCGCACGCTACGATCAGGAGCAGGCCCTGAAACAAGAGGTCGCGGACCTGCAAGACCGCCTGGAGACGCGCAAGCTGGTGGACCGGGCGAAAGGCATACTGATGCGCGTCCACAATCTGAGCGAGGCGGACGCCTATCGGCGCATTCAGGTACAGAGCATGAACACGAGAAAGACGATGCGGCAGATCGCCGAAGCGGTCATTCTCGCACATGGAGTGTAGCGGCGGATGATAGACGTCATCATGCCCAAGATGGGCGACGGCATGGAAGAGGGCACGCTGGTCGAGTGGCTCAAGAAAGAGGGCGAGAAGGTTGCCGCCGACGAGGTGATTGCCAACATTCAGACCGACAAGGCGGTCGTCGAGCTAACCTCCCCCGGTTCGGGGGTGCTGGCGGGAGTGCTGGTGCAGGCGGACGAAACCGTGCCGGTAGGCACGCGAATCGCCGCGATCCTGCAAGAAGGGGAGACGCTGCCTCCGGACTGGTCGGCGGCGGCTCCCTCCAACGGTGCACCGACCGAGGCTCCATCGCCGAAGGCTCCGGAGAAGGCCGAGCCGGTCCCGGCACCCGCGACTGGGGATCGGGTAAAGGCCTCGCCGCTCGCTAGAAAGATCGCCGAGGCGGAGGGGATCGACCTTCGCCGTGTGACCGGCACGGGACCGGGCGGTCGGATCGTGGAGCGGGACGTGAGGGCATTCACGGTCGAGCGACCCGCCGCCGCAGTGGCCAAGCCCGCCGGTGGTGTGCGCAAGATGTCGCGCCTGCGCCAAATCATCGCCGAGCGAACGCAGCAGGCCAAGCGAGAGGCGCCGCACTTCTACGTAACGGTCGAGGTGGACGTCGAGGAGCTGTTCGCACTGCGAGAGAAGATCAACGCTCACGGCGACGAGAAGATATCGGTGAACGATTTCGTGATGAAGGCGTGTGCGCTGGCGCTCGTCGAGATGCCCGAGGTGAACTCCAACTTCGTGGACGGAGAGTGGATCATCGGGGAGAGCGTGAACATCGGGATGGCGGTAGCCACGGACGAGGGGCTGCTGGTTCCGGTGCTGAAGGGCTGCGAGGCGAAGAGCCTGCGTGCCATCTCCCGCGAGGCGAAGGACCTGGCCGGACGCACCCGCGATGGCAAAGTGCAGCCCGACGAGCTGACCGGCAGCACCTTCAGCATAAGCAACATGGGGATGCTGAAGGTGGACACCTTCACCGCCATTCTCAACACGCCGAACGGGGCCATCGTAGCGGTGAGCACTGCGCGGCGCGTTCCGGTGGTAATGCCGGATGACACGATTGCTCCGCGATGGCGGATGAACCTTACGGGCTCCTTCGATCACCGCACGCTGGATGGCGCAGTCGGCGCGCGGTTCATGAACGTCGTCCGCGACTACCTCGAGAGCCCCTACCGGCTGTTGGAGTAGTCGCAGCTCACGGCTTGTTCCGCCAATACTCCAAGTCCTCGGCGTTCTTGGAACCGGGGGAGAAGTCCTCGCCGTACGTCGCCTGGCGGTCGGTCTCGTTGTCCATGAATGCCAGGGTCGTGATAGCCCTGCACAGCACACCCGGGTGCTCGTGCCACAACAGCCGCTTGACGGCGTCGCGGTACTTCGACCGCACAGAGGGGTCACCCAACTGCGTGAGAGCGGCCATCACGATTTCCGAATGCGAGGAGGACAGGAGCCTCGCCGCCGCATCCCTGCCACCGGGGTAACGCGCGAGTCCGCCCACAACATCAACCATCTTGTCCAGGATCTCCGGAGGTGCGGCCAGGGCCATGTCACAGATCGTGCCGGCAGCCTCCGGTTCCCCGTAACTCGCGGCAACAACGGCTCGGGCCAGCAGTTCCATAGGAGGCGCATCGGGGTCCGGCGGGGGCAGCAGCGCCAGGATTTCCTTCCGATAGAAGCCCAGCGGGTCCGGACCGATGAGGGCGCGTAGATCCGCATTCTCCTTCTCCCGACCGCGAAGTGGGCGGAGTTGGTCCGACGTAGGTTCGAGAGACAAGCGCCAGATACCATCTGTCTCGTGTATGTCGCGCTCCGGGTCAGGGGTGAGCCGCCAAGACCGCACGAACACCCTCGCAAGGTCCCAGGCAGGGTAGTCGCCCTTCAGCCCGTAGTCGGCGGGCGCTCTCGGTGGTATCAGGAACTCGTGGTACACGAATTGGCGGAGGTAGACCACCGCGAAGTCCGAATCCGCGGGAGCTAGTACCGATGTGGCCGCTACGCGCGAGCTCTGCCGCTCGACAATGTACTCGCCGTTCCGCTTCTCCTGCAGCGGGAGGACGAGACGCTCCCCCAAGGGAAGCGAGAACAGCTTCGCTTTGGATACGTCCCCACGGCCACCGTAGTCCTCGGGACGGTTGGAATGAGCGAGCACCCGGATCTTGGTAGCGTCGAGCTTGCCCTTGATCACGGCGAGCACGTCGACGTCGTACAGCGCGAAGACATGATACGAGGGGGGCTCAGGGGCGGCAGGGTGATCCAAAAGGGCAGGCGAGGCTGTGAGAACTTGCAGTCGAAGCGGGGTAGGCGGTTGGGAGCTAACACGCCCAACGATCACTATGTCCGATTCGGCCAAGTCCCACAGGCTGACCGCTTTCGCGGCCGATGCCCAGATCAATAAGGGTATCACACACAGCGTTCGAACGCTCATGACATCTTCTCCCAATCTTCCGCCGATCCTGCGCGATGGCTATGGCCAGTTGGACGGAAGGTGCTCCGTCGCATCGCTCCATATCCTCATGACGCGAACACCCACCTTACACCCACCCGGAGCTCCGTCCGCGACGGCCCTCGAACCTGCCCAGTACTCCTGACTGAACGGCCCCCACACGAGTGGAATCGTAGGCCTGGGCTGCCACACCCAGTGCTCGCCAGAGAAGATCCTGTCCGGTGTCAGGAAGGTGCCGAGAGACTGACTACTCTGGTCGCCCTGGTGGTTGGTCAACCACCACCCATCATCGGGAGTGTTGACTGCGAAGCCGGGCGGGATCGGCGTGGTAAAGCGTTCATTGATCTGCGTATCCGGCATGTAACAGCCTAGGTGGTCTTTTAGGCGGTACTTGTACTCCGCGTACACCTCGTAGGGGCCCGGGTTCCTCGGCGGGCCCTGCCGCGAGATCTCGAACATCGAGTGACGCTGGGTACTTGCCGGCATGTGTGCAGTGAAGGTGGGGTAATTCTGCCCCTTGCAGGCTCTGGTGTCGTCGCCAACCTGATGGAGTACGCCGTTCACGGTGAGCCCAAACGTAAGACCCAGCTGGATTGCGCCGGCTGCCGAGCCGCTTCTCGCATACAGCGTTGCACTCTGTGCGTCGGCCGTCCCGTTCTGCTGTGCGTTCACCATGTACAGCAAGTTAGTGGGAAAGGTCCAAGTGAAGGTCGTGCCCTCTGGCTGATCGAAGTCGGCGCTCGCCTTCACAGCGACAGGTTCTTGCAGGTGCTCAGGCCAAGCGCCTGCTGCTGGGTCCCAACCGTGGTAGGTGATGTACCAGGGCGCTTCAGCTAATCTGCCGTCGTGCAGCCAGCCGTTCTTCGGGTTCGGGAGAGTGACTGTGAAGGGCCCGCCGATCACGTAGTAGGTCGCGGACGCGGTCCACTCCTCGGGGTCGCACACTTCGCCGGACAGCCATGCCCGCATCGTGGTCTGGCAGACCCCGGTATGTGTGAAGCGCACGACAGGCTCCTGCTCAGAGCTGGTCGCCGGAGTAGCTCCGCAGCCCTCGAAGGACCACTCGAAGTTCAGGTCGCATACCGTTTGTGGAGGTATCCCCTCGGTCTTGAACTGGAACGTGCACATCCACGACTCCTCGACGGCGTCCCACCGAAGCCCGCCGACTTCTCCATCCCCGACGATAGTGACGTTCGAGGGCTGTGCCGGGCACGGGAAAGCGAGCGCCAGAAGGAAGGGCACTAGGACAGCAAGCGAGAATCGTCCGCGATCCATCTCACCATCTCCTAGCCACATCGTATCAAATCACCCCCCCCTGCCTACCCATAATATTACTAGGTTCTGGGATTGTTTACGCCGCGCTGGCGGATGAACCTCACGGGCTCCTTCGATCACCGCACACTGGATGGCGCCGTGGGCGCGCGCTTCATGAACGTCGTCCGCGACTACCTCGAGAGCCCCTACCGGCTGTTGGAGTAGTCGCAGCTCACGGCTTGTTCCGCCAGTACTCCAGAAGCTGCGCGTTCCGCGATCCGGCCTCAAAACCGCACTCGCCGGTCATCACCGGGTAATGCTCAGGGTCTTCGTACATGTTAGCGAGCGCGGCCATTGCTCGCCTTACGAGTTCGGGATCGGCATAGCTCAGGAAGCCTTGGATCGTCTTCGCGAAGTCCGCACGATACTGCGGCAGGTCAACGTTGTACATTGCGGCAATCAGCAGCGCCGGGATCTCGATCCTGACAGGCTTCAGGAGGCGTCCCGCTTGCTCTCGCCCATTCGGGTACTCGAACAGCCCCCCGACTGCGCCAGCGAGCGCGCTGACTAGGGCCGGGTCGGCGGTCTTGGGGTCCAGCTCCAGCGCGGCGTCAACGATCTTCTTCGCTGCGTCCGGGTCTCCCCAGGAGCCCGCAACGCGCCAACGGGAGACGATCTCGAGGGGGGATGTGTCCTTGCCAACGGGAGGGAGAGCGGGGATGATCTCTTCCCGATAGAACCGATACGGATCGGGCCCAACGAGCGCGCGATACGGCACATCCGGATCCTTGTCTTCGGGAAGCGGCACCTTGGGCACCCGCGTCAACTGAGCGGCAGGAGGCCGGAGCACCAGGCGCTCGAAGCCGTACTCGGCCGGAATCTGGGCCCTGGGATCGGCCTTGAGCGCCGTGGAGCGCGCAAGGACGCGAGCCACGTCACGAGCGACGTAGTCTCCAACCAGCGGGAACCGATCCGGCGCGGAGGCTGGGATCACGTAACGGCGTTGGCACTCCCAGAAGTCGAGAACGGCATACTCGACGCCTGGCGGCGCGTCGAAGTAGTCGCCCTCCAGCGACTGAGCCCTCAGAATCAGGCCGTCTTGCGCGCGTCGCAGGAGCAAAAGCATCCTCTCTCCCGGGGGCAACAGACCCACGTATGCCTCTTCCTCCGCTCCGCGATGCTGGATCTGCTTCGGATCGGAGCAGGTCGCCAAGATCCGCAGCCTGCCGACGACATCCCCTTTGATCACCTGAAGGACTTCGACCTCGTAGATGCCCATCGGCAACTCGGTGTCAGGGCGGCTGTCCTTGCCGTAGCGCAGGGGGAGGTGCACGGTTTCGGCCGGCGCAGACGACACCTTGCCGACAACGATGGCATCGGCCTCTCTGAGTTGTGAGAGCGTGTACTGCGCGGAAGACTGCGCGGAGAGTATCAGTAGTGCCAAGACGATGCGCCACATATTGAACCTCCTATGGCCAATCGGCAGGTGTGTGCGAGATCTTGTCCGTCCAGAATCGCATCTCCCGGACCCCTACTTGGCAACCACCAGGGAAACCCGGCTCTACTGCCTTGGACCCAGCCCAGTACTCCTGCAGGATGGGCCCCCCGAAGATCGGCGGGTCAGATGGAAACGGTATCCAGGTACTAGAGCTTGCCCCGAGTATGTCAAACCGAAAGAAGTGCCCGATCGGGGGCTCGTCCCAATCCCCACCCACGTACCTGGTCCACCAGTACTCGGACAGGGTGTTGTGGCGGAACCCCTCGGGGACGCCGTTCGGGAACCGCTCATTCACCCACGTGTCAGGCATCCGGTAGCCCAGGTGATCATAGAGGCAGTACAGGTACCGCTGCTCAACTCTGTACATCGGCTGGTCCGGCGGTGGCGGAGGGGTGCACAAGAGGAGGCTGGCCTCGACGAAACGGGTCTTGGCCGGCTTGTGGGACGTGAACTTGCGGTAGTTCGCGCCTGCCGCGTGAAGGAAGTCACTGTCGTCGCCCACCGACCCGATGGGTGTCCAGATACCGTCTTGGAGTAGCCAGAAGACGTAGCTCAGCGTCACCGTGATCGCGGATTCCGCCGATGGGCCTCTCGCGTAGAATTCCGCCGTACGTGCAAGCTCAGTCCCATTGTTCTCGCCTCCCATCATGAACAGGAGGTCGACTGGATACGTCCACTCGTAGGTCGTCTTGAAGTCATCGCCCTGGGGCTGTTGGTACCGAGCCGTGATCCGTGCGCAGATCGGGGGCTGCAGATAGGCGGGCCAGGAGGGCTGGGCAGGATCTACGCCCCAGTACGCGAGGTACCAAGCCCGGCTAGGGTCCCGCCGGTCGTGCTGCGAGTTCCGAAGGGGGAACTGCAGCTCCACGTCGAATGGACCGCCAATCACGTAGTACCTACCGCTTGCTGACCCCTCGCCCGGCTGGCAGTTCGGGCCCTCGAGCGCACGCACAGTTACCGAGACCCTGCATACCCCAGGCTCGCTGAACCGGACGAGCGGGTTGGGTTCAGCGCTGCTCGAAGGCTCAGCGCCGCAGCCACTGAATGTCCAGTCGTACTCCACGCCGCACCCGGTCGGTATCCAGGGTACCCCCTCTGCGATAAACTGGAACTCGCACATCTCCATCTCGAGGGTCGGCTCCCAGTAGAGGCCTCCGACCTGACCGTCACCAAGGATATGGACGTTCCAAGGTTGTGTCGGGCACGGGAAAGCGAGCGCCAGAAGGGCCGGCGCTACGACAGCAAGCGTGAGACGTCCGCGGTCCATCTCACCATCTCCTAGCCGCATCGTATCAGATCACCCCCCCCCGCCTACCCGTATTATTGCTAGGTTCTGGCGAAGGCCGACGCCGCGCATCTTCTGCATGGTTCCGAACGCTGGCAAGCAGCTCGGGTGCGGCCGCAAGAGCACTCGTACCTGCGCGGGATGCGAGGCGCTCTCGCAGAAACCGGTCTCTGTCTTTCGTGCCTAGTCGCCCGCCTCGCCGAAGTGGAGGAGGACCAGGTTCAGGTCCTCGATGCCGACAGCGCCGCTACCGTCAATGTCCGCTCCGGGGTTCGAGAGGCCGAACTGGGCCAGGAGAACCGCGATGTCCGTAATGTCCACCATGTTGTCGCCGTTGACGTCACCGGGGGTCAAGGTGAAGCTCAGGCCCGCGAGGTTCGGGATGGAGATGTTGGTGTTAGCGCGGCGGAGCCAACCTGGCGCCTTCACCGCCAGGTCCCATGTGCCGCGCGGCAGCTCGTCCGGCAGTCGAAACACCCCCGCCGCATCGAGCGTCGCCGCATAGGTCGCCACCAGCGGGCCGCCGCCCGCTTCTCGCAACTGCAACTCGACGCCGAGCCCGGCCCGCGAGCCCGCGTACTCCGGCATCAGCACCGCTGCGTAGCCATTCGACACTCCGGCGGCGTAAGCGACCGAGGCGATCCCTGCCGTAGCACACACACGCAGGTACTCGGCCGTCAGCTTGTCCCAGGTGTCGGTGGTCTTGTGGTAGTAGGGGTTCGAGTCGCCGAAGTCGTGCTCGATCAGCAGACACTCCGGGACGTTGCGCTGGTAGAAGGGGTAGTTATCACTAACACCGTAAGGATAGGTGTATCGAACAACGGGAGTGCCAGGATTGAGGGAAAGGCTTATGGTCTTGACCAGATCGGCGAGGGGGGATGGGCTCTTGCACGAAACCACCCAAAGTGAAGGGTTGGCCACTGGCGCATACCCTATCATGTCCAGGTCGATCGCCCCGGCCCACTGTCTGCCGCCGGGGTTCTGCACATAGTACTTACTACCGTACAGCCCTTGCTCTTCGCCAGAGAACGCCACGAACTCTATGGTGTAGTCGGTCGGGTAATCTCGCAGCAGATAGGCAGCTTCCAGAACCGCGGAAGTGCCACTCGCATTATCGTCTGCCCCCGGTGCGAGGTTCCACGGATTGTTGGACACGGAGTCGTAGTGCGCGCAGATCACGTAGATGATGTCCGGATGTTGGACACCCAGTTTGCGGGCGATGACGTTGTCCGAGCACGGGTAGCCCTGATAGGTGCCCCAATCCTGCAGCACGGTGGGATACCCGAGGGCTTCGAACTGACCCTTCAGCCAGTTCTGAGCAGCAACGGAGCCTGCCGTAGGCGAGTAACGCGTGGCGATGGAAGATGTCGCGCCACTCAGGTACTTCACGGTGTCCATCAGTCGCGTCGCGGACACGCTTCCTCCGATGTCTGTCAGCGGGTCGGCATGGATGGCTCGGAGCGATAGAACGAGCAGAAAAGCTATCAGCGTTCTCATGACGGACGCCCTTTCCCAGGCAGGCACTCCGGCATCTCGGCCGGAGTGCGATTTCGAAGGGTGCTTACTCGTCCCCCACCTCGCCGAAGTGGCTGAGGACGAGCGTGAGATCTGCTAGGTCTACCGCACCGCTGCCATCGATGTCGGTGTGCGGTGTGCCCGCATCCCCGAAGACGGTGAGAATCGCGTTCAAGTCGCTCACGTCCACCGAGTTGGTACCATTCGCGTCACCGGGAATCAGCGTAAAGCTGATGCCCGCCGCGTTCGGGATGGAGACCGAGGCCTTGACGTCCCTCAGCCAACCCGGCGCCTTGACGGCGAAGTCCCACGTGCCTGCGGGAACGGCGTCCGGAATGCGGAACACCCCTGCGGAGTCGAGTGGCACGTAGTAGGTGGCCAGAGGCACCGTACTGCCCGGAGCTCGACGTTGAACTTCGACGGTTACGTTCGCGCGGTTACCGGAGTACTCGGTCATCAGCACGGCGGCGTCACCGTTGTAGATGCCGGCCTTGCGGATCAAGCCCGCGATCCCCATCCGTGCCGCCACTTCCATGAAGCTGGGAGTGATCTTGTCCCATGTGTCACCCGTGGAGTGGTAGTAGGGGTTCGATCCACCCCAGATCATAGATGGCGTGCCCTCGATGATCAGTGCTTCGGGAACGTTCTTCTGATAGAACGGGTAGTTGTCGCTCGCTCCCGAAGCATAGGTGAACCTCGAGATCGTCCGAGTCGGGTTCACTTCTGCGCCGACATCTCTCAACCAGTTGGCGAACGTGGAGTTGGTCGTCGCTCCGACGTACATTGGCGTGCCAGGAGTGGTCTCGTAGCCGGTCATGTCGAGTATGATCGCACCCTTCCAGAATCTGCCTGCGGGATTGTTGCAGTAGTAGGTGCTACCTAACAGGCCCTGCTCCTCACCGCAGAAGGCGATGAACTCGATGGAGTAGTCGCTCGGGTAATCCTTCAGTAGGATAGCGGCCTCCAGTACGGTAACCGTGCCCGATGCGTTATCATCGGCCCCTGGAGCGTTACTCCAAGGACTCTGCGAGGTGGAGTCGTAGTGGCCGCCGATGACATAGTACTCACCGGGATACTTCGTTCCCACCTTGCGCGCGATCACGTTGTCGGCGCAGTTGTAACCGTTCCATTTGCCCCAGTCTTGGACTATGGTGGTGTAGCCGAGTGCCTGGAACTGAGCAGCCAGCCAGTTCTGCGCGATGACGGTGTCGGAGTCCGGGCTGTAGCGGCTCTTGATGTTGGATGTCGCGCCGCTCAGGTGCTTGATGTGGTCGATCATGCGGGTCGTCGAGATTCCGGCGAGGATATCGTCCTCGGGTGCAGCGTAGGCGGCGACAACGCCGAGAGCGCAAGCAATAGCGAGTAGTCTCACAGTACGGCCTCCCGTGTACGTTAGGCTTTTCCTGATTGAAGTTAACAGTGAACCCGCAGAACGAGTGCCACGAAGTGTTGAATGGGCAGGCTCCGCGTTCGACTGTCCGGTTCCTTACCCTGCTCGGCGCATGTCCGCAAGCAGATTGCGGATATGCGGTTGGTCCACCGCAAAACTCGTGGCATAGTGTTTAGCCACGCGAACTTTATGCCTCTGCTCACGCTGGGCGCCGCGTAGAGTCGCTTCTCACGACGGAAGGGATACACGAATGAGCAAGACCTCTGCCGGTCTTTCCGAGCTGGCGCTCTGCGCCTCAGCGATTGGTCGGACGAAGACCGCTTTCGGCCAAGGGCTGGCCCGCTCCCATTACGGCAACCACTTGGAGTTCAGGCTCTGGGTCGCATCCCCGATGTCAGCACCTCTTCGCGATCGGAGCCTTTCACCCGTTCAGCATGAACCTCGTCTGTGATCGATGGGCGATCTCGAACGAGGGCTACTTGTGCGTGCTGTGCGACCTTCCCGGCGGTGGCTCGGCGACTCCTTTGTGGGTCGGAGCTCGCCGCAAGACCGACAGCATACGAGTTCGATGAGAAACGAAGGAGGGAATATGTTCAAGCTTCGGGCCGCATGTGCGGCCATCATCCTCAGCATCTGCGCTGCCGCTTTCGGTAGCGACGCCGGCATCGTGTACGGCAAAGGCCGACTAGAAACCCATCGCAAGACCGACGCCGCAGTGGACTTTTGGGTAGCCTCGGCATCCCAGTCGGGCGTCTATGGTCGGTTCTGGTTCGTCGAGTGGCATCAGGGCCAGAACAGCAACAACTACGCGGTTGAGATCAGTCTGAACCGATTCGCGGGGTTCGGGTGTAATGGCAACTCTGCGGCGTTCGGTGGACCCGGATACCTGAATGGCACACCCCGCTACATCGTGGCGGAGATGCTAGATGGCGGCGCTGGACCGGACCTGATCCTCGTTGGCGCCTTCCATCCGGTGAGCATGACGTTGCTTTACGACCGCTACTGCGTGTTCCGAACCGGCGGCCTGACGGTCCTCTGCAGGCCGTTTGGCTAGGCGCGGGCGGACAACCGCTCATCGGCAAGAACAGGACCGACCTGGCGGGTTCAAGGATCGCAAAGCTACCTGTATCCGCTTCGGCGGGGCGAGAAGTGAAGAATCGGCTTGGCTAGAAGGGGTACCTATGGTACAATACTTAGCTAGGTGAAATATGTGCTCGCTCGTCTGCGGGGGAGTATCGTCACTGCTCTACTTGAAGGAGGGAATATGACTAAGTTTCTAGTGGGCTGCTTGGCACTCACGATCGGCGTAGCTGCCTTCGCGCAGAACTCCCAGGGGATCGCCTACGGATCCGGTTTCATGATCACCGGGCGTGGCACCACAGTGAGGACCGACTTTTGGGTCGCCTCGACGCCAGCCGGTGTCTACGGCAAGTTCTGGTACGAAGACAGGCAGCGGGGCGGCCGATCCGACAATGTCGAGATCCGGATCAACCGGTTCCACGGGTTCTCCTGCGAGGACCTCGGCGTTGCCTTCTACGGCGAGGGGTACGTCAACAGCACTCCCCGCGTCATCATCGTTCAGGCTCTGGACGGCGTGTGGTACCCCGATCTGTTCTGGGTAGGAGCTTTCCACCCGATCAGCATGACTTTGCTTTACGATCGGTATGCCCAGTTCACGCAGGGCGGCGTTTCGGTTCTCTGCGACCTGCCCAGCGGGCCCGACAACTAGCGTGTAGGTTCGCGCGCGCTGTCAAAGGTTACAGAATATTCGAGGCCGGGCAAATTGCCCGGCCCGTATTCTTATTAGCTGTGGTAAAATGACAGGAGATGGGATTTCACCCCCGGCTGTGAAGAAGGTTTCACAGTTTCTATTACCCTAAAGGAGGGGTTGCAAAGATGAACAAGCTTCTGATCGGCCTCGCTGCCCTGGCGCTTGCGGGAGCTGCTCTTGCACAGAACTCGATCGGCATTGCGTACGGCGAAGGCAGGCTCAGGACTACCCGGGACACTGACGCTATCACGAAGTTCTGGGTCGCCTCCACGGAGGCAGGCATCTACGGCACGTTCGCTTATGCGGAGAAGTGGCAGAGGAGCCCAAAGCCAGACGTGGAGATCTTCATGAACCGCATCGAGGCGTTCTCCTGCGAAGGCATGTTAGTTGCCTTTGCAGGACAAGGGTACTTGAACGGAACGCCGCGGGTCATACTAGTCCAAGCGCAGGACGGCGTCTGGTACCCGGACCTATTTGCCATCGCCGCGTTCCACCCGATTAGCGGCACGCTACTCTACGACCGCTGGGGAGTGTTCACGAGGGGCGGCGTCTCTGTCCTATGCGACCTGCCCAACGGGCCCGACAACTAGCGTGTAGGTTCGCGCAGGCTGTCAAAGGTTACAGAATATCTGCGGCCGGGCAATTTGCCCGGCCCGTATTCTTTTTAGCTGTGGTAGAATGATAGCGCGTTACATTGCGGGTATCCCACTGGCGAGCCCGCATTTTGCGATTGACACGAAGGAGGGTTTGGAGATGAGAAAGGTCATTCTGGGAATCGCCGTGCTGGCGTTCGCGATTTCCGCCTACGCACAGGCCACTACTGGCATCGCGTGGGCTGACAGGAACATCGGAGTGAACACGCGAGGTAATGTTACAGCCGTGGACTTCTGGGTCGCGGCGACGGACGCCGGTATCTACGGGCAGTTCGCGTACCTTGAGGCTGCGGCTCCGGCCGTTCGCATTTACATGAACCGGTTCGACCTGTTCCAGTGCGACGGTCAGCGCGTGTTGATCGGCGGCCACGGCTACGTCAACGGCACGCCGCGCTTGGTCCTCTTCGCAATGGAGGACAACTTCTGGGGTCCGGATTTCTTCTCCATCGCGGCATTCCACCCGATCAGCGGAAACCTGCTGTACGACAGGTGGGGAACGCTGGTCGGATCCAAGGGTATCCTGTGCGACGGCCCGGGAGGGGGCGAATAGAAGTCACGAAGTTCAGCTTTCAGGGGCCGACCTTGACGGTCGGCCCTTTCGCATTGGCTGGCCACGAGGCTGTCTATTGGGTCCGGGCGGCTTAGGCCCAGCCCAACAACCGCGCCACCGATGCGGTGAGGAAGCACACAGCGAAGCCGAGCGCGACCGGGAGCAGCGCCGAGACCGCAGTCCACTTCAGGCTACCCGTCTCTCTCCATATCGTCAGCAGTGTCGTGCTGCAGGGGTTGTGGAGCAAGCTGAATAGCATCAGGTTAAGGCCCGTCAGGACCGTCCACCCGCCTAGGCCCGTCAGGATCTCCCTGGTCTGCGCCTCGCCGAACTCCGACATCACGCCAGCCGAGCCGAGCGACGAGCCCGCCAGTGTCAGCGTCAGCATCATCACGGTGGGAATGACGATCTCGTTGGCAGGAATCGCAACAATATAGGCCAGCAGGATCACGCCGTTCAGACCGACGGACAGCCCGAGGGGATCTAGGCCGCGTGCCATGTGGGCGGCAATGCTGTCGGTCCCGACATGGACGTTGCCGATCAGCCAGATCACGGCACCTGCAGGTGCTGCCATGATCATCGCCCGCTTTAGGACGATGAGCGTGCGGTCTATGAGAGAGGTGTACAGGGTCTGTAAGAGGCGGGGCGGACGGTAAGGCGGAAGCTCGAGGCTGAACGCCGACGCTTCCCCCTTCAGCCAGGTGCGAGACAGGAACAGCGACACTCCCATGGCAAAGGCCACGCCCAGTAGTGAGACCCCCACCACACTCCCCGCTGCAATGAGCGACGCGAGCGACGGTGGCGCGGCCGCACCCAAAAAGATCGTGCCCATCAGGATCAGCAGAGGCCAACGGCCGTTGCAGATCGAAAAGTTGTTGGTGATGATGGCGATGAGGCGCTCTCTGGGGCTGTCTATGATGCGAGTCGAGACGACGCCTGCCGCGTTGCAACCATAGCCCATCATCATCGTCAGCGACTGCTTGCCGTGCGCTCCGACACCCTTGAACAGCCTGTCCAGGTTGAACGCAACGCGGGGCAGGTAGCCGAAGTCCTCCAGCAGCGTGAACAGCGGAAAGAAGATGGCCATCGGTGGCAGCATCACGCTGAAAACCCAAGCGATCGCCAAGTACACACCGTCTATGAGGAGGCCGCTGAGCCACCAGGGTGCACCGATTCGGTCCGCCCCCGAATGCAGCAGGTGATACAGCGAGTCCGTGAGGAGACTGCCGAGGAGCGATGAGGGGATGTTCGACCCCGCGATGGTCATCCAGAACACGCCTACGAATAGCAGGAACATCATCGGAAACCCGGTCAGGCGGCTCGTCAGGAGCTTGTCCAGCCGACGACTGAGCAAATCGGGCTTGCCGGCACTGGAGACCACTCGGGCGGCGATCCGCTGTGCCTCGGAGTACAACGACTCGGTGACACGGTCGTGTAGTCCGTCGCCCAGCCGCTCGCGGGCTTCGCGCGCTCGCACCAACAGCAGTTCGTGTTCGGCAGTGCTCACAGTACTCGCAGTTCCGTCCGGTTCTGGGGTGCTGTGGAATGAGTGAGGCGGCCCAGCGTGCCGTTTCGGACTTCCTGTAGCACGCTTTCGTCGCCTTCGAGAAGGCGCAGTGCCACCCATCTCGCATTCGGCAGTCCGGGAAAAAGTCGGAGGACCTCTTGCTCGACTTCCGCGATTGCCGCCTCCAGGCGATCGTCGGTGTAGTGCAGGCGCTTCGGCGAGAGCCGAGCCACGCCAGTTGCAACCTCGTGTGTCGCCTGCAAGAGCTCAGGGAGACCGCGACGGTATCGCGCCGCCGTCGGGACTACTGGCACTCCGAGCTCCTCGGAGAGCACAGAGACATCCACACGAATGCCCTGCCGTTCGGCCTCGTCCACCAGATTTAGTGCGACTACCGCTCGGTCCGTGATCTCGAGCACCTGCAGGACCAGGTTCAGATTGCGTTCCAGGCACGTGGCGTCGGTCACTACCACGGTGACATTCGGCCTGCCGAAAAGGATGAAGTCGCGGGCCACCTCCTCATCCACGCTGTTCGACAATAGCGAATAGGTGCCCGGCAGGTCCACGACCTTATACTTTGCTCCCCGATAGCGATACGCGCCCTCGGCTCGCACGACCGTCTTGCCCGGCCAGTTGCCCACGTGCTGCCGAAGGCCGGTCAGCGCGTTGAAGAGCGTGCTCTTGCCCGTGTTCGGATTGCCGGCGAGCGCGATTACGTGGTCGTAGGCAACGGTATCGAGACCGAAACGAAGTAGGTCGAGTGGTTCGCACGCCCGACACGCGCCGCAGGTCGCGGCTTCATGCATCGGCAGTCACCTCCAGCGGTTCGACGGTGATTCTCGCCGCCTGCTCCCGGCGGAGGGCGATGAGAGCACCTCGCACCTCGTATGCGGTCGGGTCGCCGAGCGGGCTGCGTAGGCTCGCCCTGATCTGCGCTCCAGGAACGAAGCCGAGATCCAATAGGCGCCGCCTCTCTGGCCCTTCGCTTGCGAGCGATACCACACGGGCCGACTCGCCGGGCGCCAACCGGTCCAGCGTGAGGTTATCCGCCATCGCTCGCCTCCACGTACACCTGCGACGCGGGATCGCGCCCGAGAGCGATCCGCTCCTCCCCTACCTCCAAGGTGAGTGGGCCATTGAACGGCTGCTTGTCCAGCACGCGGAGGACCGTGCCGAGTCGAAGGCCGAGCGAGGCGAGAAAGCGTAGCATTTCCGGATCGTCGTCTCGGACTCTTCGAATCACCACGTGATCGCCCGGCTCGGCATCGGCCAGCGGCGTGCCCGTTGGCGGCTCCATACGCCCGTCCGTCGTGGGGATGGGTGAGCCGTGCGGGTCGGTGGTCGGATAGTTGAGCAGGCGGTCTATGCGCGCCTCGAACTCCTCGGAGATGTGGTGCTCCAGGCGTTCCGCCTCGTCGTGGACCTCGTCCCAAGAGTAGCCCAACACATCGTGCAGGTACAGCTCGAGCAGTCGGTGGTGGCGGATGACTTCGAGGGCCACGGCCTCCCCGCGCGCCGTAAGCCGGACCCCCATGTAAGGCTCGTGGTGCGCCAGGCCTGCTTGCGACAAGGACTTCAGCATCTTGGAGACCGCTGCCGGTGACGTGCCGAGTCGCTCGGCGACCTTGGCGGTCGAGACCTTGCCTCCGAGGCGCTCCAGTTTGTAGATGGCCTTGACGTAGTCCTGAACGGCCGGGGACGGTGTCATTCGATGCTCCGCGCGGACAGATCAACCTAGGTTTATCTTTATTATACCCTGTCTCTCTTCTTAAGTTTCCCGAAATCAGATTACAGCAGGCGCATCTTGCTCAGGGGCCTTTTGAAAAAGCGCATCACAGCACCAACGAGGGCGCTGCAACTCGTGCCCCGGCGCGGTCCTTCGCTTCACCTCATGCCCTCGGCGCTGCCAACGGGGGACAGGAGCCGGGGCATAGGGCCGCTTTCAACAGGCGCGAAGAGAAGAGGTCAGCGAGGTGGTATCATGCCGCACTATGTCTCTGGGATGTCCGCTGAACAGGTGGATGAGAACCTGTCCGCTCATCGGCAGACGAGCGGTGGCTGCTCTCGTGCTGTTCAGTGTGGCCGTTGTCGGCAGCGTCGCTCAGGACGAGGTGCCCGCGAGACCAACCGCCGTGCCGACCTGAACCGGGTGACCGGGCGAAGGCCAATTCCTCAGGTCGAGGATCGTGCAAGGACAGGTGCAGCTGACTCTCCGGTACGTGGACGTCCGCGAGGCTCGACCACGCTGGCGGTTGAACGCGGCGTATGGCTTGACCGACAGACTGCTTGTTGGTATCGAGGTGAACCCTGCGGCGGGCGAGGTCCTGCCCGTGGCGAACTGGACGCTGCTGCTCGAGGACGCCGAGAGGCCCATGCTGAGTCTGGGCACATCGAGTGACCGCATCTTCTCGCCGGAGGGGACACGGAGCTACTACTTGACTGCGGCAAAGAGCATCCCCGGCACCAAGCTCGCTCCTTATACCTCGCTCTCCTGGTCGGAGTGGGAGGATACGCCGCTGGTTCCCTTCGGCCTGAACTGGACTATACGCCCTCAGTGGGACGCGATGCTGCAGCACGACGGGCGCAACACCCATTGGCTCTTGTCGTATAAGGCGGAAGACTGGAACCTCAGCTTGCTCTTGGTCAAGGGCAGGCATCTCGGCGCCAGCGCTGGCGTGCAGTTCTGAGGCAACTATGCTAACCCCCTCATCTGAATGCCGAACGTGAGGCTCCGTGGTATAATGCTTGTGTTAACTTAGTCGGTAGCGTCTGAGCAGTCGGTACTGGAGGATAGCACGGTATCGCGGAGGAGGCTTCGGGCTGCTGCGTAAGTATCCATGGAAGCTAAGCTGTTTGCCAGACTGCTTGTTTCTGTCAGCGTCGGGGCGCTGGCAGGTGTGTTGCTGGCGAAAGTAGTCGGCAGGCGGTCGCTCACTACGGCGAGCAGAAGTAGCGCAGATGAGGATCGTGGCTCCCTGCCAGCTGTCGACTTACGCCTAGGTGAAGAGGTCTCGGACGACGGCGATAGAGACCCCCTGATAGTCTCCCACGATATGGAGCTGCAGCAAGCCAGAAGCGTGACGGCGCCTGAACCTCTGGACAGCGTCGATGAAGCATTTGAGGGGGTCATCCTCATTCCAACTGGCAAGCATGGCGCGGCACGCGAAGAGCATCGTGTGAGACGTGCGCCGGAAAGACGCGGCGGCAGGCCACGTGGTACCACACACCCCAGCCTTGACAAGAGCCATCGTATTGCGCGTCCGGAACTAGTCTGTCTCCGCCGGGACCGCGCTTGGCTGGTCGGTCTCGAGATGCCTCCAGAGATGGACGCCACGGGCCTCGACCCCTCCCAAGACGGGAAGTCACTTGAGCCCGACCCAGGGAACAATCGCTTGGTACGCCTGCGGTCGCTGTCGAGTCCGGTCGTCTGCGCGGACTCACAGTACAACATCCCACTCGGGTCCGATTGTCTGTTGCTGTTCCGGCTCGCGGGAGATCTTAGCGTGGGCAGGCGTGTAATCCGACCCTCAACTGGCCGGGTGCTTGCTATTGTCCCGGACTCCTGGCAACGTGATATCAACTCTTCAGGCAGTCCGCCAGCGGCTGTCGAGCCTGTCCATGTCCCTGGCTATACCGCACATCACTTCGATCTCTTACGGAACGGCCAGATAGGCTTTCGGAGGCATTCGGGACCGCCAGTGCTTTTGCGAGTCCGTGAGTTAGGACTAAGGCTGGAGGGTGTGAGGTTGGATGACGCCGCCTCCGAATATGGGCCGTTATTCGGTGGCGAAGCGCCGAAGATCGTGGGCTCTCAGAGCGCATGGAGTCACATCGGCTGCGTGGTGCTCGGAGAAGAAGGATCAGGGAGTCATCGATGGCGTAAGAGACTACAACCCGATCCGGATGCGAACGAGTTGGCATTATCAGATGACGTTCCAGGGACAGGATGGTACTTCCTTCGCTTCTATGACGCTCACAGTGACCTATTGGACAGCTGGGCCTTCCGGTTTGCGAAAGGCCTCACCAACATACGTGTCGACGGTGACGCGAGGGCGCCTGGACCCACCGGTTACGTTCCGGTGGTGGTTACTTTTTCCCATCACCCAGATGTGACGATCATGCCACAGGAGCAACGTGCCGAGCTAGTAGAACAACGGCCAAACGAGACTTCATTCCGCATTCCGCCTGCCCCGGACCTGGACATAACAGAGTGGCGTGTCTTCGACGCCGGGGGAAACGTAGTTGTGCGGATTGGGCTCGACAGGCTGTGGTGGCAATTCGGGCGAGAAGGCATAATACCACAAGCCTGGACGGATCAACAGGTGAACACGCCCTTAGATTGGTACCAAGCAACTTCTCCACAAGCGCTGTGGGTACGGCTTCCGTTGGCGACTGAGTGCAGGGATGTGCGAGTGTCCCTAGGCGACCTGCCAGAGCGCCGATACCAGACAAGTGCGGGGAAACGCGTCGTTTCGGCTCCACTTCGGGAAATGTTTGATCCCACCATTATCGATGGACCGATGGTTAAAACGCTACTAGTCGGGTTGATGGAAGCACGGAGGAAATGCTGCGTTTCCGTCGGCGTACTGTCGGTGGTGGCTTGCTGCAGAAGATGCGACGACTTCAGTGCTGACGACGAGAATGGATTCTGGCAGCATGTGCAGGAATGCCACGTTGACGAGCTTTTTCGGAAGCTGCAGGAGTACGATGAAGTGCGGAAGAGGATCCCGTCATTGCCGAGAACGATATACAGATGCAATCACTGCGACCTCTACTTCGCCCAGGACCCTCTCGATAGTATGACTTCGAGGATGACACATCATCTCCAGGAGAAGCACCAGGACAAAGAAGAGAGCTTTCGCATCGTTAAGGACGTTGACGAGATACGTAGTAGCGTAATACAGAATTTCAGCCGGACTGTGCCTCTGCTGTACGTCTGCGTACTGTGCGGTCAGAGCCTCGAGAATCCGAAACCTATTGAGTTCGTCGCTCACCTGCGTCACCGACATTGTCGTGACCTTATGGAGCTTCGATGAAGCATGCCCCACTCAGTTGACCCAGTCAAGATAGCGCAACATGTTGCAGAGACGTATAGGCGATATCTGGCCACCACGTTTCGCTTCGCCGATCCGGAGTTCCGTCGGTCGTTTGCCGAGGAGTTGGGAAGAGACGCGCTGCTGAAGGGCCCCTACGTAGAAGCTATCCCAAACTTCAGGCGCACTCTTACGCTTCGCAGTCTCATTCCTGAGGTTTTCGCACTGCCAGTCGATGAGGGCCTGCTGGACGCTGTGTGGGGAGATAGGCCACTGTACTCGCATCAGGAGGCTGCAGTCCGAGCGGTTGCGGCCGGGCGCAACGTGATCGTCGCAACCGGAACCGGTAGTGGCAAGACCGAAGCTTTCCTCATACCGATACTGCTTCACTTGTACGCCGAGCATCTGCGCGGTGAGCTAGCTCCAGGAGTCAGAGCACTAATTCTGTACCCAATGAACGCCCTCGCGCACGATCAGCGCGAACGACTGGGCGAGATTGCTGCCAAGCTGGAAGCCAGCGGATCGTCGTTCAGGTTCAAATTCGGGCAGTACATTGGCGAAACACCCGAAGACGAGAGTGACACAAGACGGAATGCATCTGACCACCTCCGGAATTGTTTGAACAGCGAGATGGTTTTTCGGTCAGCTATGCGAAAGTCGCCGCCGCACATCTTGCTCACCAACTTCTCCATGCTCGAGTACCTCCTGATGCGGCCCGATGACAGTCCCCTGTTCGATAACGGCAGGGCTCGCACTTGGAAGTTCCTGGTCCTTGACGAGGCCCACCAATACAGAGGCGCGAGGGGGATTGAGATGGCAATGCTGATCCGGCGCTTGAAGCAGCGCCTCCGCGAGGGAGGAAACCGTGGCGGGCTCCGGTGCATTGCTACCAGTGCTACCCTGTCAGGAGGTCCTGCCGACTCGGGCGAGGTCGCGGGCTTCGCGAGCAAGTTGTTCGACGAGGTATTCGAGGAGGGCGACGTCATCCTTGGTGACACCGAGACACCGGCGACTGGGGGAGCTAGCTCGCTTGAGTCCGACTGCTATGGTCACATGCTCGCGACACTCGAAGGTGGCTCCCACGACGGGTTGGACCTAACGGCACTTGCCTCGAGCATAGGTGCCAAGGTTGTGGACACCGAAGATCGCAGCCGCCTCATTGCTAGGATCCTGTTGGCTGACGGACGCGTTGGCCGCTTACGTCAAGCGCTCATAGGGGGGCCGGCAACACTCCAGTCTGTGGCAGATGCAGTTTTCGACGACTGCCCTACAGAGAGACGCATCGACGCTCTCGTCAAGTTGATCCGGCTTCTGTCGCTGGTGAACGACCCGAACAGCAATTCGCCGCTCGTCACCTTCCGTTACCACGTATTTCTAAAGGCACTTGAGGGCGCGTTCGTATCGTATTGGCCGGAGAAGCGGGTTTACCTAGACCGCAAGTCGGTTCAAGGCGAGCGCGTTGCGTTCGAAGTTGCACTGTGCAGGGAGTGTGGACAGCACTACTTGTTGGCCCCTAACCCGCTGCGGAGCGGCCGGCTGCGCGAGCCCGAACGTGATCCATCGCATCCCTTGTCGGGCATCACTTTTCTAAGGCCGATCCCAAACACTGATGGAGACGGCCTCGAGGAGCTTAGCGGTGGCAGAGACCGATGGTGGCTGTGCGGCAAGTGCGGCCACATCGATCAGTCACCGCTTTCCTGCTGCCATGACGCTGCGATCCACCTGGTAGCTGAACCGAGTCCGGAGGATGAGGGCAGGTCGGACAGGATTGCGAAGTGCGGTGCCTGTGAGTTCACCGGGCGAGATCCGGTTCGCGAAGTCCTGTACGGTGCCTACGGTCCCCATGCTGTGATCGCAACGGCCCTTCACCAGAACCTACCTGAACAACGCCGGAAGGTGCTTGCCTTCGCCGACGGACGTCAGGAAGCAGCGTTTTTTGCCTGGTACCTGGACGACACGTACAAGGAGGTTCTGAACCGTAATCTACTTCTGAGGGCGGTCCTGCGTGCTCAAGCGACGTCCGTTGCCGGTTCCTCCCTACGCGACCTACTGCTGATCTTCCGGGAGGTGCTCCAAGAGAACAAGGTCCTGAGCCCTTCTGCTGGTGAGATCGAGGTGCTCTCCGATGTGTGGAGGCGGATGTATGCGGAGTTCCTCTCGGAACAGCAGAGCATATGCCTAGAGGGTGTTGGCCTCGTTCGTTGGCATCCAAAACGGCCCCCCTGGATGGAGAGAGAACTCGTATTCCAGCACGAGCCCTGGAACCTGGACGCGAACGCCGCGTGGTCCGTGGTGTGCGTGCTCCTGGATATGCTGAGAGTTGTTCGAGCTGTCGACCTTCGAACGGACCGAGGCGTGCCCCTCATGTGGGAGGACCTCGGGCTGTCGGGCGGTCCCAAGTCTGTGCGATTGGGCGATCCGCGGGGAGAGAGCAACGTCCAAAGCTGGGACGGAGGCAGCAGGGGGCGCGGACGGTGGGTCGACTACTTGAGACGATACCTGCGCAGCAAGCGATTCTCAGACGAGGAGGCCACCTGCCATGCGCAATATGCTCTGCGAAGTGTTTGGCAGGCGCTTGGGACTTGGGACGGTGGTGCCCCTTCGGAGGACCAGCGGCTACTAGTTGCAGATGGTCAGGCTCGGAAGCTCAACCCTGATTGGTGGAGGATCAGCCCCGTCGGAGCCGAAGACGTGATCTACGAGTGCGATGTCTGCAGCCGCCTGCAGTCAGAGCCCGGTCTCGGTGTGTGCAAGAGAAACAAGTGCCCCGGTTTTCCGCGGCCCAAACTCAGGCGAGACCTTGAGCCAAACCACTACAGAACCCTCTACTCAGCAAGCCTGCCAGGGCCTCTTAGGGTCGAGGAGCACACGGCACAGCTGGACCATGAGCAAGCTCGCAAGTTCCAGCGTGAGTTCCGGTCGGGCCAAATCCACGTGCTCAGTTGCTCAACCACATTCGAGCTTGGCGTAGATCTCGGCGATTTGGACACGATATTCCTGCGAAACGTACCGCCTGAAACGTTCAACTACGCACAGCGCGTGGGCCGTGCAGGGCGGCGACCGGGCAATCCTGGCTTCGCAATTACATACTGCCGCCGAAGTCCGCACGATCTGTATCACTTCGCCGAGCCGAAGCAGATACTGTCAGGCATGGTTCGCCCGCCTGCTCTCGCAATACGGAACGAGCGAATTGTCTTGCGCCACCTGGTGGCTGTTGCCGCCTCGGCATTCTTCCGGGCGTTTCCAGAGCGCTTCCGCTCAGTGAGCGAGATGTTCGGCGACCTTAGTGCACCGCAATTCTCGACCGACCTCCGGTCGTTTCTCAGGAGTTGCCGAGCGCAGATCGAGCAGCGACTTGAGCAAGTTGTCCCTGCGGAGATGCGTAGGGAACTAGGGCTCTCTGATGGCAGTTGGATCGACCGGATAACGAGAGAGGGAAGGCTCCGACAATCTGAGTTGGAGGTCTCGAGTGACTACCGCCAGGTCCTCAATGTCGAGCAAGCTGCGACAAGAGACAGGGACTACCGCACTGCAGAATGGGCAAAGCGTCGTGCAAACACCATAGCATCTGAAGACGTGCTCTCATTCCTCTCGCGGAAGGCGGTTATTCCCAAGTACGGATTCCCTGTGGACGTCGTTGAGCTTGACTTACAGCCGACCGCTCGCGACGGGCATGGTGTAGGCCTCACGAGGGACCTCTCCTTGGCCATCTCGGAATTCGCACCTGGCAGCCGCTTGGTCGCCAATAAGTTGGAATGGACTTCGGCAGGCCTCAGACGCGTGGCCGAGCGAGAGTGGGAACGAAGGCACTATTACCGATGCTTCAAGCATGGTGCGTTCTGCCAGTGGAAGGACGGCGACAGCGAGCCTGCCAGCCCTTGTGGCTGCGAACTTCGCACGTTCACGTATTTGATCCCGAGGTTCGGCTTCATCGCGCCGCGTGAACAGCCTAAGGTGCCAAGCGCGAGTCGGCCGCGAGTGTTCAGCTCCCGGCCTTTCTTCGCCGGTCCTGTCGGGCCTGAACCGGGCTCCGTTGAAATGCCACCGGGGAAAGGGCACGTGACGGTCACCCCAGCGACACCGGGAACGATGGTTGTCTTGTGTGAGGGTCGTAAGGGTCAAGGTTTCTGGGTGTGCCGCGATTGTGGCGCGGGGTTCTTGACCATGACGAGGTCTCATCGGAGCCCCTTTGGCCGCGAGTGCCACGGAATGCTGGACCCTGTGTCTCTCGGCCACGAGTTCACTACCGACGTGGTCCGTTTGCTCTTCTCTAAGGGATCGTCTGAAGCGTCGGACCGTGTGGGTTTCGCCCTTTCACTGGCCTACGCTATCTTGCATGGCGCTGCTGAAGTTCTTGAGGTCCCTGATACGGACCTAAGTACGACGATCGACCCGCGGAGCCAGCAAGTCACGCCGACCATTGTCATATACGATAACGTGCCAGGCGGTGCAGGGCTAGTCACTCGACTCGAGGACCCGACCATCCTAAAGGCCTGTTTGGAATCCGCGAAGTCGAGGGTTAGCGGAGCCTGCGGATGCGACGAGATGACGTCCTGCTACGGTTGCCTTCGCAGCTATAGGAACCAGTTCGCGCACTCAGTGCTACAAAGGGGGCCAGTGGATAGCTACCTCGAAATGGTACTCAGAGACTGGTAGTCATAGCACGCGGTGCCGTATCGGGCACTCTTTAGTTGGCGTTGGTGGGCGAGAGGGGACTCGAACCCCTACGTCTCGTGGACACTGGAACCTAAATCCAGGGCGTCTACCAATTCCGCCACTCGCCCGGGTCTAGCTCGATAAGATTACCCGAGGGCGGCGTCGGATCGGAGTTCCCAGAGGCTTTGCGGAGAAGGCGAAACGAGGCTGCGCCTGGACAGCCCGGCGGCGGCGCGCCACGAACGCCGGGATGGCGAGAGACTGCCGGAGCTGCGCTGTGGCCGCGGCGGCTAGGCGATGTAGACATAGTCGCGGCACTCTACGTACCCGGTCTCTCGGAGCAGACGCTGGACTTCGAGCACGGATTCCGGCTCGGCCACCGCGATCAAGACGATGCCCTCGTCGCCTGGGCGAACACGGCGCACGAACTCTTCGGGGTGCACTACCGGGACCCCATGGACCTCGGTGCCGATGCGGCCTGGGTGCAGGTCGGCGGCAAGCGTCGGTGCCAGCCCCCGGTCAACGAGCAGGCGCAACCACGGCTTGCCCGACCTCCCCAGCCCCCATAGATAGATAGGCCGCTCCTTCAGTCGGAGGTCTGGGACCATGTGTTCCAGCTTGCACTCGCGGAAGCGCTCGGGAGAGTACCGGGGGTCGGTTCGGCTGAGGCGGGTCGGCTCGTCCCGCCATCGCAGCAAGACCTCGGGCACCTTGGCTATCTCGTAGCCGACACGCAGAACGCGCAGCCACAGGTCGTAGTCTTCGGGCCAGCCCATGTCGCGATAGAGGGGTGCGAAAGCCTCGCGCCTGCCGAGCGCAGTCGGGTGGGCAATAGGGCTCTCCACGTATCTCTTGGCTCGAATCTCAGATGGATCGATCAGGGAGTTGAGCCATCGGACGTAGAGGTCCATTCCCGGCGCATCGTGACCTCCGAACCTCTCCACCTTGCATCCCACCACTCCGAGGTAGGGGTCGGAGCGGAGCAGGTCGAGTTGGAGTGCGAGGCGATCGGGCAAGCTGAGGTCGTCTGCGTCCATCCTGGCGACATAGGGGCACCACGAGTGCCGAAGGCCGGTGTTGAGCGCATCCACCAGGCCTTGCCCATCGTTCGGCAATACCGCAACACGGTCGTCTTGCTTCATGAATGCGTTGGCAATCTCGCGAGACGCATCGCTACTACCGTCGTCCACGATTAGCAGTTCGATGTCCGTGAAGCGCTGTGCAAGGATGCTCTCGACCGCTTCGCTAAGTGTGGCGGCGCCGTTTCGCACGGGCAGGATGACGGACACGGTGGGCACGTCCGAAGGTACCCGCTTCCCTCACCCGCGGGCACGGGTAGGGTAAACAGCGGCGGATGACGGGACTGCATGGGGGGCGAGAACCGCTCGCCGCGCTGGATCGTGTGCGGCTGGTCGAGTGCGACGAGCCGCTGGTCGACCTGCGCACCGCGTGCCCCGGAGTTCTCATCCCGCGCTCGACTACCATCCCCTGGGCGCGAGAGAGAGTCGCGACTATGCTCGCCTCGGCAGCTGCTTCCCTGCCTTCGGGGATTCGGCTGGGGGTCACAGAAGCGTGGCGGCCGCTACAGAGGCAGAAGCGAGGTTACGATCGCTACATGGAGGAACTTCGGGCCGCACACCCGGAGTGGTCCCACGCGACGCTGAAGAGAATGACGAACCGCTTTTTCCACCCCTACGACCGCAAGGCGCCGCCCGGTCACTGCACGGGAGGGGCTGTGGATGCGAGACTGTACGACGAGGCTGGGAACGAACTGGACCTCGCGTCACCGTTCGAGGGCAAGTGGGAAGGGGCGCCGACCTATGTGCGAGGGCTGACTGCGGAAGCGAAGCGAAACCGAATGCTGCTGGTGCAGACCATGCTAGAAGCAGGCTTCAGCAACTGTTTGCAAGAGTTTTGGCACTATTCGTTCGGTGACGCGGCGTGGGCGGTGCGCACTGGTTCGCCCGTCTGTTACTACGGCTTTATCGAACTGCCCGAGGAGCACTGGCGTGAGGCAGAGGAAGAGTCGCTCCGGCAGGGGAGGTAATCCCTGGCAACGATGCAGTGCACCAGCCAGGCATCCAGTCAGTGCGTCCGGTGACCACCGCCCTCGAAGGATCAGCCGCTTGGTTGACCGAATCCAAAGGGCATGTTCGCCACCTTCATCAGTCTCGCGCTCGCAGTCTCGGCGCAGTTAGCCGCAAGTCCATCCGAGGGCGTTCGCTGTGCCCGCAATCCTGCGCTCTCACCCGATGGCACCCTCCTCTGTTTCACCTATCTCGGTGACCTGTGGTCGGTCTCGGCGCAGGGCGGTCGAGCGGTCAGGCTAACTGCCCACCCCGCGCACGACCGCAACCCCCGCTGGTCGCCGGACGGCACCCGCATCGCTTTCGAGAGCAACCGCACGGGCGACTACAACCTCTTCGTCATCCCCGCGGACGGTGGGCCTGCAACGCAGATCACCTATCACTCATCGGACGAGTCTCTGTTCGACTGGCTGGATGACAATAGGCTGATCTTCGCAGCCGGTCGCGACACGCGCATGAGTCAGCTCTATGCGGTGGACATCCGGACGCTGCGCAGCCGCCGGCTGACCAACGACACCGATGCGATACGCACGGCTGCTTGGTTCCCAGGGGAGGGCCGATTTGTACTCGTTAGGGGCCCACAGAGGTGGTGGAGGCCGAAGTATCGCGGGGCAGCGGATGGGGACCTCTACCTGCTGAGCCCCGACGGCAGGAGCGCGACCCGGCTCACCGACGACGACGGCTTCGACGACTGGCCGATGGCGACGCCGGATGGCAAGACCATCTACTGGGTGTCCTCGCGCGGGGCCAAAACCGAGGCGGGCGAGACGAACCTGTGGCGGATGAATGCAGATGGCACCGGCGCGCGCCAGGTGACGAACTTCCAGACGGATTTCGTTACGTGGCCCAGCTTGTCACGCAACGGCAGACGTATCGCCTTCGAGCACGACGCCGACTTGTACGTGCTGGACCTGCCGGATGGTAAGCCGAAGAAGCTGAACATCATAGCCCCCAGCGACGATACGTACGACGCTCGCGTTGCGGAGACTCGTTCGTCGGGTGTTACCTCGTTCACACTAACACCGGATGCATCGCGGGCGGCCTTCGTAATCGCTGGCGAGATATTTTGGGTGGACGCGAAGCGTGGCGGACAGGCAAAGCGTGTGACCGAGAACCCAGCCAACGATCAGCAACCCGCGTTGTCACCCGACGGCAAGCGCATCGCATTCATCAGCAATCGCAAGCTCGACCCGACCGACTATGGAAACTACCACGTGTACGTGGCAGATTTGGACAGTGGTGAGACGCGCCAGGTCACTCGCGGCGAGGAGCGCCATTACGACCCGATCTTCTCGCCGGATGGGAGGTGGCTCGCCTTTCGTAGGGGAGTCGGAGGCAGATACCTGGTAGTGGTTCCCGCCGATGGTGGTCCGGAACGAATCGTCGCAGAAGACATCTATCTCGCCGACATCACGTGGTCTCCCGATTCGAAGTGGCTCGCTTACAGTGCGGACGACATCCAGGCATCACGCAACGTGTTCTTGGTGCCGTTCGACCCGGGCCGCAGCGGCAAGCCCGTGACTCTCGACGTTACGAAGCACTTCGGATGGAACGGGCGCCCCACGTTCAGCCCCGACGGCAAGAACTTGCTGTTCCTGTCAGGGCGGGCAGGTGCGGCACAGGTGTTTCGCCTGCCACTCGAGCCCGAGCCCGATCCGGAGGACAAGCCGCACGAAGAGCCCAAGAAGGACGAGGAGATGAAGCCTGCCGAGAGCCCGACTTCGCTGGAGATAGACGAGTATCTGATCGAGGAGCGCGCCAAGCAGCTCACGTCCCTGCCGGCAGGAGTCAGCGACTTCGCAATCACGGCGGATGGCAGATCGGTGATCTTCCAGTCCTCCGACGGCCATGCCAGCGACCTGTGGATCGTGCCGATGGATGGCGGAGACTCCCGGCGTATCACGACTGGCAACGAGCAGCCGAGCGCACTGACCTTCCCCTCGAAGTCGGACAGGCTGTGGTTCCTCGGTCCAAGAGGTAGCATCCGGAAGATCGGTGCGGGTGGAGGCACCTCCGAGGCTTTCAAATTCTCCGCCTACATCACGTACGACAGACGCGCACAGCTCTACGAGATGTTCGACGAAGCGTGGGCCACCCTGGGAGCCGAATTCTACGACCCCGACATGCATGGTTTGGACTGGAAGGCGATTCGCGAGAAGTACCGGCCCCTGACATCATACGTAGCAACGAAGGAAGACTTCTACGACACTTGGGCCCGCATTCTCGGGGAGCTGAAGGCGAGCCACACCGGTATGTACGCGACGGACCGTAACGTGCGAGCGACCGGCGCGTTGGGAGTGGAGTTCGATGAAGCATACGATGGCCCTGGCGCCAGAGTGTTGCGTGTCATCAAGCGAAGCCCCGCGGAAAACCCTAACAGCCGTCTCTACCCGGGAGACGTAATCTTATCCATAGAGGGCAAGCAGATCACCTATAACGAGCAGATGTGGGAACCCTTAGCCGACACGGTGGGTAGGCGGATCACGCTTCGAGTTCGCGGTGCTTCCGGCGAGGAGCGCACCGTTCTGATTCGGCCGACCGGCGACCTCGGTCAGCTCCTGTATGACGAGTGGGTGGACGAGAACGCGAAGAAGGTGGAAGAGTGGTCGAACGGTAGAGTCGCCTATCTGCACATCCAGGGTATGGGGCAGGAGTCGTTCCAGAAGATGCAGAGATGGATGTTCGGGCCGTGGTGCCAGGGTAAGGATGCGCTGATCATAGATGTTCGCTACAACGGTGGCGGGTGGCTGCACGATGATATCTATGCCCTGCTCGCTCGCAGGCAGCATGCGTGGGAGAAGGGCCGCGGTGGCCCGAAGCGTACCATGCCGTTCCAGATGTGGGGAAAGCCGACGCTGATGATGATCAACCAGTTCTCTGGCTCCGATGCCGAGATCGTGCCTTCGGGTTTCCGCTATCTGGGCTTCGGAAAGGTGTTAGGTATGCCCACGTACGGAGGCGTTATCGGCACCTATGACATCCGTCTGGTAGATGGCACGACGGGCTTTCGCCTGCCCGTAGCCGGTTGGTGGGACATGGACGGGCGGAACCTGGAGAACTATGGGGTGCCTCCCGACATCTTCGTGGACAACAGCTTCGAGGACGCAATGTCGGGCTACGACCGGCAGCTCCACGAGGCAGTGAAAGAACTCTTGAAACAGACTGCGAAATAGCGGGCTGCTACTGCCCAGGCGGACGGCGTGTAATCGACCGGAGGGCCGACAGCACTCCTCCGACTCCGCTCGCTGCGCGCGCGCTCATCCGGGCCTTCGCCGCGATGCGGTCCATCTCTTCCGGTGTCAGCATCCCTCTCGGAAGCCCCGCACTCTCTTTCTGAACCTTTGCGAGGTACTCCGCCATCTCTGAAAGCTCATTGTCGTCCACCCAGATCCCACCACACTGATTGCACTCATCGAGTGTGATGTTCGAGTCGTACAGAAAGCGATACGCGTGCATCGGCAGCGAGCACTGCGGGCAGGTCTTCAGAACGTGGCCGGGCGATGTGGCAGTCTCCTCGGTTCGCGGCGCAACGCGCGACTCGAGGTCTAACCAAGCCGATGGCCCTGATGACTGAAGCTGTTTGAGCTCGCCGGCATCGAACCAGATGCCGGCGCACTTCGTACAGACGTCCACGCGAACGCCACGGATATCTACGACTTCCAATCGCTCATGGCACTTCGGACAAGTTTTCACCCTTCTCCTCCTTCGCCTCCGTGGAGGCCGCGTCGGTCGGTCGCGGAGCTCGCTCCTTCTCCCTCACGCGGAAAGGCCACGCGATGCCGAAGCCGATCACGGCTCCTAGCAGCCAGCCCATCGCCACCTGTGAAGGATAGTGTACACCGATATACACACGGGAAAGGCCCGAGGCAAGCGGGAGCAGCCACACGGGCCACCATCCCCACCCCAGTTGGGAGACTAGCACAGCCGCTACCGCAGCCATGTTGGCAGCGTGGGCCGAGGGCATTCCCCCGCTGGTGAGCGGCTCTCCCAGAACCCTCACGCCCGACAGCTCCACGCACGGCCGCAGGTATCCGAGGTGGGTCTTGCCCAGGTCCGCCAGTTCGTTCGCGATAAGAGCAGCGGGGAGGAGGAGCAGGGCCGCCCGCCGGCCCTTTGCCCCGCCCCAGATTAGGAGTGCAAGCCAGGCAAGGGCAAGCAGTGCGATGCCAAATGGGTTCTTGGCCAGATGAGTGATGAAGGGCATGAAGTGGTCGAAGAACGGGTTGGCCCACCCCTCGTTGATCCAACGGAACAGTGCCTCGTCCCATCCGCCCATACCGGCAGTCTACCCGCGGGTCTCCGAGCATCCTCGGCACAGGTGTCTGCCGCGCGAATCGGTGGCAGTGGAGGAGGCACCGAGGCGCTGCGACCTGGACGATGCGCCATAATGCGCCAATCCGTTCGATGGGAACCAATCTCAAGAAGGAAAGGCTATCGGTAATGGGTATCCGCGCTCTAGCGCTCTGCAGCCTGGTGCCAGTCGCCGTCTCAGGGCAGGTTGCAGACAAGGTCGTTATCACTCGCGTCCACAAAGAGGGCACCGAACAGAGCTTCGTTATGAAGGGCGACTTCGAGCTGGAGTTCACAGGCTCGACGGTCACCGTGGAGGCGACGCTCAAGCAGACCTGCAAGGGCATAGTGAAGGATGGTGAACGCAAAGACACCATCGCGCACATGCTCGAGTGGACGAAGATGGACATCACGCTCGATGGCCAAGCGATGGGGGACATGGACCGCTTGCCCCCGAACACGCGGACGTGGCTTCATCCCGACGGTCGCCTCGCGGCGCTGACCGTGGAAGGCGGCGGTCCGGAGGCCGAGATCGCCCGGCTGGTGGCAACCGTCCTGAACGTCTACGTGCCCGCGGAGGGAGTCGAACTGAACTCGTCCTGGAAGATGCCCGCTACAGAGGCTAAGACCGGTGCGGTTCCCGGCACCATCGAGTACAAGCTGGTCGGTGTCGAGGAAGTGGCCGGTGCCAAGGCCGCCAAAGTGAGGATGGAGCTGAAAGGCGAGCCCCGGGGTGACGGGGAAGACCCCTTGACCATATCTGCCGACATGTGGCTGGACCAGGCTACCGGTGCCCTCGTGAAGGGTACGGCCACCATCAAGGGCTTTGCCATCCAGAGCCTTCTTGTCAACGGCACGGTTCGGTTCGATGCAAAGCCGAAGGATGCACAGGCCCCGCCCCGCACGCCCATGTCACCGTGAAAGGATCGAACTCAATGAGAACTATCGCTATCTGCATAGCCCTCGGCTATCTCGTCGCTGTTCCCGCGCTCGGCCAGGAGACGTACACGCTGAAGCGTGTGTTCAAAGAGGGAACGGAGCGGAAGTACGCCTCGAAGGCGATAATCCTGCCCGCTCGGGGCGAGGAATACCGCCTCGTCGTAGAACGTGAGGACGTCGAGAAGTGCGTCAAGGTGACGCCGGACGGCAACGCACAGCTCGAGTCGCGCGAGCTGAAGTTGACGATGAAGTTCAACGACATGGAACTTCCCAATCCATCGGAGGAGCCGGGCACGGACAAGATGCTCGTCAGCCCGCGCAACGACATTCTGAAGATGGAGACTTCCAACACGGAGGACGACATGGGCCTCCGTCTCGGTAGGGCGATCCAAGTCGTCTACCCCGAGAAGCCCGTGGCGGTGGGCCAGGCCTGGAAGTACGAACCGAAGGCGGACGAGAAGGGTGGCCTTCGCGGCGGCACTGCAGACACCAAGTTATTGGCCATCGAGACCGTGAACGGGGTGCAGTGCGCCAAGCTGGAGCACAAGTACGTCGAGAAGCCGTTCGGCACGGACAAGGGGAAGGTGCAGGCCGAGCTGACGGTGTGGATCGACCTCTCGAACGGAGAGATGGTCAAGCTGACCGGGAAAGTGAGCGGGATGGTGGTGGACATGGGCGGCGACGACACCGAGCTGCGGATGGAAGTCACCGGGGAGTACGTTCCAAACAAGACGTAGCGCTTTTGGCTTCACTCTCTGGCCCGCGTCCGTGCCGGCTCCCAGCACTACCGCGCCGGGGCTCAGGAGGCAGTTGCACCGCGACGCTGGTCCGTCTTTGCGAATCCTGGCATTCCTCTGCGATCTCTGCGTGAAAGTCCGGGCCGGCGGCCTCACGCAGAGCCTGCAGCTCGCAGTTCCGGCGCCCCACCGGAGCCCCAGCATCGCCGAGACGGCGAAGCCACGGGCGCGGTGCAACGCAAGACCTCCCCGTTCGCCTGATAGGGCCGGAGGGTCACTACCCGACGGACCTAGCCTCGCTAAGTAACTCCGCTTGTGGAGAAAAACCGGGCGGAGAGTTGCGGATCGACGAGCCTTGCTGTATGATGTGGTCGAATGTGAAGAAAGCGATGCGCGCCGGGGCGCCGACCATTCCAAGGAAGGCAGGCGCGATAGATGAAGCATGAGTTTGTGAGTTTGCTTACTAGGTGAGGGTTAGTACTGATTCTGGTGTCGCTGCCCGCTAGCGCGCAGATCCAGGAGGACCCCGAGCCCACCCCCGAGCCGATCCCCGAGGGCGGACGCCAGGTCACGTGGCACTTCCAAGGCTCGAGCGGCGAGTTCAACCTGCTTGGCTCCGGTCCCGACGCGTTCAAGGCGTACGTTGATACACGCCTTCAGCCCTCGCACCAGATGCTAGGCAAACTCGAGCTGGTCTACGATCGGAACATCACAGCCGGCGACTTCGACTTTCGGATCACCTCGGACCTGCCCGGCGGCTACAACCGTGTGCTGGACGTGGAGGGCGACATGTTCACCTTTCACGTGGAGAAGCCCTTCGTCGGGGAGGCATCCGTCCGCTTCAAGGAAACCGTTACCACGCCCGCGGGCAACTGGGCCCTCGACGTCGGCGGCGTGATGTTCGGCCCCATCGCCGGAAGGACTCCGACGGACCAGTACCATGTGCGATTCGGCGGCGTCTACAGCACCGCCACCTGCATTACCCGGAACAACCAGTGGCACACCGTGAAGTGGAAAGTGGAGCACGACGCTTCGCTGCTGCATATGAGGATGCACCGGTACATCGAGGTGTACTTCGACAACACGCTGGTCGCCCGACACGGATACCCGTCGGGCATCCACTCGATGAAGTTCGTCCACTGGCAAGCCGATAGCCCGCAGATCACACACCGCGTCTTGCTTGACGACATCTCGTTTGTCGAGACGCTTGGAGAGGCGACGGGCGACCCGCGGAGGGAGCTGATCCGAACTACCCCGTGTTCGGAGCGGTTTCGGAGCCTGCCGGTGTCCACGTGGCGTGGAGCAGTGGGAAGCACCCGGTGTTCACGCAGAAGGCCGGGCCGAAGAGCACGCCTGCTTGGACCGTACCGTACGGCTCGTTCTACGACTACTTCAGCCACCGCATGCAGAAGCGCAACATCGGTCTGATGCCGATGGGCGGATGGGATACGACGGCGATCTTCGGACATTAACAGGAGCTGAGAGATGCACTATACGGCGGTACGTAGGGTTCTGCGCCTGGTATCGCCTCTCTTCGGGGCGGCTTCGGCCGCCCCGAGAGGGGCGCTGGCCGCACTCCAGGTGTTAGCTCATGCGGGCACGTGCCATGGAATGGAATAAACGCACCGCCTGCTGTTGGGTGGGATGAACGACCTCGGCGCAGGACACCTCAGCAACACCGGGCACTACTTCGTGCGCACAGTCGGCACGCCTTCGCAGGTGATGCTCAATAGCCAGTTCCTGCCGGACACTATCAACGGTGTCACCGACCTATGGCCTGCAGGTGTGGATGACGATGGGAACTGGTTGGCTGCAGGAAAGCTGGTTGAGTACCCGCACACATGGCGTGTGCTGCATAACGGTGTGATCCAGAACGAGGGTTGGCATAGCGGCGTGTGGCAGTCCATCATGGCCCACCTCAACCCCCAGGGCAAGATGAGGTGGACGAACGGGAGCAACGTGCGTGCCACGGTGATGAAGCAGGGGGTGGACTATTCGGATCAGTGGACCGACGGGTGGTACGACAGGAGCTGGGACGTGACACCGGAGGGCAGAATTCTCTGGTGGGGCCGCGGCTACGGTTAGGCACAGCCCGAGCTGTGGTTCGACGGTGAAGCCCTTATGCGCCGCTACGACCTGGGTGATTGGGAGATAACACCTTCCGACTGGTCCACCGGCTCGATGCCCTGACAAGCGAACGACTCGGGCGAAGTGGCCTGGGTGCTCAAGCTCCGAGGGTACTACCGCTACCACGTCTTCAAGGGTGACTACGACCTCACTGCCGCGGCGCTAGGACCCGACGGGATCGGGTGGGAGCGCCTTGCGCGCATCAACTCCGCGGGACATGTCCTCTGGGGCGGGGGTCCCGTCGCGGGCGCCAACGGGATGCGTGTCTTTCTGGACGAGACGCCGATGTTTCTGGATCAGCTGCTCCCTGACGACATGGCTGTCCCCCAGCGGCTGAACGAACGCAACGACATCGTGTGGTATCGGCAGAGGTTCGTTGGCAGCCAGGGCAGCCGGTCGCTGTTCGTCAACGACTACGATCTCACTGCGGGGATCGGCTTGACCCAAGGCACCGCCTGGGGCGTCCAGGTGTGCGACCTCAACGACCGTGGCGAGGTCCTCTGGACGGTGGCCGACCCCACCACGCTCAAGTGGTCCCTCTACCTCTCCTCTCCGGTCCCGGAGCCGGGGGGTGTGGCACTGGTAGCCCCCGCGCTGCTCCTACTGGCGCGTCGCCGCCGGGGAGGACGACCGACGTAGTTCCGGCCTTCCGCCGATCTACGCTATCGCCGGGACGGCGCAACGACCGCCGCCATGCGCCGTCGTGGAGCATGCTGGCGGTCCCGGGTAGGTGTACCCACACCTCCACAGCAGTATACAGGGACCGGGAGGGCCCGGCGCGAACGAAGTAGCATGCGGCACCTCCGGGTTGCCATCGTCCTGCTCGTTCTCGTCGCCGTCGCCATCGGCTGGTGGCTGGCCCAGCGAAGCGACGCCGCGAGGCGGGACGTGCTGAGCGGCGTGATCGAGACGCGGCAGATATCCCTCGGCAGCAAAGTCGCTGGGCGCGTGAAGGAAGTGTTCGTCCGTGAGGGCGACAGTGTCCGCGGCGGCCAGGTCCTACTCACATTCGAGAGCGAGGACTACGCCTCGGTCGTGCGCGACCGAGAAGCTGCACTCGCAGATGCGCGAGCCAAGCTCGACCTGTTGGAATCCGGCACCCGTCCGGAGCAGATCGCCCGCCTGGAAGCCGCGGCGCAAGAAGCGGATGCGCTCCTTCGAAAGCTGACGTCGGGCAGTCGCCCGCAAGAGATCGCTGCGGCGCGAGCCGAGCTCGAGCTGGCGCAGGCCGAGCTGCAGAAGCTCCTCGCGGGCAGCCGAGCCGAGGAGATTGCCCAGGCCCGCGCGGCCTATCAGGCTGCAGAAGCCGAGTACCGAAAGGTGGTTGCAGGCCCCCGCGCCGAGGAGATCGAGCGTGCCCGAGCCCAACTACAGGCTGCGACCGCCGAACGAGAGCGGCTGGAGCAGGATGCTCTCCGATACCGCGACCTGTTTGCTAGGAACGCCGTCTCCAAACAGCAGATGGAGGCTGCGGACACGCGATTCTCGGTGGCTCGCGAGCAAGAGGAAGTGGCTAGGCAGGCGCTCGCCCAGCTACTTAACGGCAGCCGACAGGAGGACATCGAAGTGGCGCGTGCCCGGATGGAACAAGCGGCGCAGGCGCTGAAGCTGGCGCAAGAGGGTCCCCGCCGCGAAGACATCGAGGCGGCACGTAGACGAGTGAAGCAAGCCGAGCAACGCCTGTCGTTGGCCGTCGAAGGTCCGCGCCGCGAAGACATCGAGGCGGCACAACGGCGACGTGACCAGGCTCGGGCCGCGCTTGCGGAGGCGCGCAACGGCCCGCGTGCCCAGGAGCTGGAAGCTGCAAGGGCCGCAGTGGCAAGGGCCAAGGCAGCCCTCGACCAGAGCAAGGTGACCCTCGACGAGGCGACCGTCCGAGCCCCGACGGAAGGGATAGTCCAGAAGATGGACCTGCGCCCAGGCGACTTCATCCCGCTCGGTCGCGAGGTGGCCGTACTGCAACCAGCAGACGATCTGTGGGTGAAAGTGTACGTGCCGGAAGATCGCCTAGGAGCCGTCGAGGTCGGGAACAGGGTCGGGCTCCGTGCGGATGCATTCCCGACTGAGCGCTTCGGCGGGGTCGTCGAGTCTATCTCCACACAGGCGGAGTTCACACCGCGCAACGTGCAGACCCCGGAAGAGCGTGTGCTGCAGGTGTTCGCCGTCAAGATCAGACTTCAGGACCGCTCTCGCCGCCTCCGAGCGGGGATGTCGGTGGAAGTCCGCCTGTCCGAGTTGGCCGCACGGTGAACGAAGTCTCCATTGACGTCCGGGCGCTCTCCAAGCGGTTCGGCGATCTGACGGCCCTGCGCGACATTACCTTTCAGGTCACTCGGGGCAGCATCTTCGGCTTCCTCGGGCCGAACGGGTCCGGAAAGAGCACGTGCATTCGCATGCTATGCGGCCTGCTGGAGCCTACCGAAGGTACGGCCAATGTCAACGGCTTCGACATTCGCCGAGAGCCGGAGAAGATCAAGCGCTCCATCGGATACATGTCCCAGAAGTTCAGCCTCTACGACGACCTAACGGTCGGTGAGAACGTGGGATTCTTCGCCCGTGTGTACGGGCTGCGGGGTCGAGAGCTCACTGCCGCGTGCGAGAGAGCTATGGAGACCGTGGGTATTCAGGACCGCCGCAACCAGCGCGCGGGCACACTCTCTGGCGGGTGGAAACAGCGGTTGGCACTTGCAGCGGCACTCGTGCACGATCCGCCGACGCTCTTCCTGGACGAGCCGACAGCCGGGATCGATCCGGTAGCCCGCCGCGACCTGTGGAACCTGCTCTTCCGCCTTGCGGCAGCGGGCAAGACGCTCTTCGTCACGACGCACTACATGGACGAGGCGGAGCGCTGTACTCACGTGGGCTATGTCTACATGTCTCGCCTGATCGCGCTCGGGACACCGGAAGAGCTGAAAGCGATGCCCGCCGTGAACCCGCCGGGTACGAAGCGCCTCGAAGTCCGAGCGGGCCGGGCCACCGATGCCTTGGCAGCCCTCCGTTCGCTGTCCTTCGTCTCGGATGCCACGATCTTCGGCGAGGGCGTGCATCTGCTCGTCCCGACCGAAACGTCCCATGAGGAGATCACTAGCGCCGCACTCGCGGCCGGATTGCCGAGCCCGGAGGTGCGCGACATTGGGCCCAACCTCGAGGACGTGTTCGTAACGCTGACTGCGCAACTGGCGGGGGAGGCATAACCCGTGTTCGAAGGCTTCGGCGCGGTCCTCTATAAGGAGCTAATCCACCTCCGACGTGATCCCGTGACCGTCGTGTTCGCGCTACTCATCCCCATCGTCCAGCTGACCATCTTCGGCTATGCGATCGACACAGACGTTCGCAACATCCCCACTGCCGTGCTGGACTTCGACCAGTCGCAGGAGAGCCGGGCTTTCGCGAGGGCTCTCGAGAACACCCGATACGCGCGGGTTCGGTACGAAGCGAGGACCCAGGACGAGTTGGTTCAGGTGATCCGAAGCGGCAAAGCGCAGATCGGGCTGATGTTTCCCCCTGGTTTCGGGCGAGACCTCAGACAGGGTCGCTCCCCTCGGCTGCTCGTGCTGGTAGACGGAAGCGACTCTCAGACTGCGTTTCGAGCGCAGGCGGCGGCTTCTCAGCTCGGCTCACGGTACGGCGTGGCAGTGCCGACACCGGTGGTGGAACTTCGTACGCGCGTATTGTTCAACCCCGACTCGCGAAGCGCGAACTTCATGGTGCCCGGGCTCATCGGGATCATTTTGCAGGTGGTTGCAGTGGCCCTCACGGCCTTCTCGTTGGTACGCGAGCGGGAGCGGGGAACTCTGGAACAGCTCATGGTGACCCCCGTCGGCAAGGTAGGGCTGATGCTCGGGAAACTTCTGCCTTATGGGGCGCTCGGCTTTGCCGAGGTGCTCACCGTGCTCGTCGCCGCGCGCTTGGTATTCGGAGTACCGATTCATGGCAGCGTGCCGTTGCTTCTGGTGATGTCCCTCGCGTTTCTCGGCGCCGCTCTGGGTCTCGGGTTGCTCATCTCCACTGTGGCGCGGACACAGGCACAGGCGCTGATGGGCACGCTACTGATCATGCTGCCGTCCATCCTGCTCTCGGGCTTCATGTTTCCTCGGGCTTCGATGCCGGCCATCGTGTACTACTTCAGCTTCTTGATACCGGTCACGCACTTCCTGGAGATCCTTCGCGGCATCATCATCCGTGGCGCGGGGTTCGGTGACCTGTGGCCTTGGATGGCATCGCTTGTCGCGATGTCGGTGATTATCGTCGCCATCGCCTCGGCCCGCTTCCGCAAGTCCCTTGCCTGAACCCCCCTTCGTTTGTCCGCTGCCCCCACGTGGCGGGTATTCGAACCTCCGCATTTCCTGCATTGGAGGAGACAGCCTCTACTGCTCACCATCCGAGTCTCCGATGCGACAGCGGCGCAGACATTACTGCATGTTGGGGCAGCGTTCACGGCCGCCCCGTCCGTGTACACAGCGACCGGCCAAGAATCAACAGATTTTTCTAACGCAGTCTTGACACGCCACGCGTTGTGTGATATGCTTGCCTAGCATCAACATGTGGCGGTAGGCCTAGCACCGTGAAATGTCCCTATTGTGGTCACGACGATGACCACGTCCTGGACTCCAGACCGGTGAGGGAAGGCTCGGCGATACGCAGACGCCGGGAGTGTCTGGGATGCAACCGACGCTTCACCACCTTCGAGGAGATCGAAGAGAAGCGCCTCATGGTCATCAAGAGAGATGGCCGCCGCGAGCCATACCGTAGAGACAAACTGCTCCGCGGGATGGAGGTTGCGTGCAGGAAGCGGCCCATCGCGGTCGCGGTTCTTGAAAAGGCAGTGGACGATATCGAGAGCGCTCTGTTCAACAGCGGAGAGCCCGAAGTGCCGTCTACCGAGATCGGAAACCTGATCATGGAGCGCCTGGCCCTCATGGACCCGGTTGCATACGTGAGATTCGCCTCGGTGTACCTGCAGTTCGAGGACGCAGCGCAGTTCCGAGACATCGTCGAGAATATGCGCAAGGGAAGGCGGTCGGCCACCTAGACCGAGCCCAAGACTGGCCAACGGGGCCGCATGTGACCTAAGGAAGGGGGAACCGTGACGGAGAAAGTCGATGCGAGTGGTACTGAGACGATCAGTACCCACGCGGTGGTGAAGATAGACAGGGAGGGCGAAGGTGCGAACGGCAGCACAGCCCAAGCTTCTGGCGCAGGTCCGGAGATGAAAGCGAAGCGTCCGACATTCGGCCGAGGCCCGGGCCTCTCCGTTACCCGGTTCTTCACCAAAGCGGGCGTGGACCCCTTCGACACGGTCGAGTGGGAGACCCGAACCGCACGCATCAGCGGCGAGCGCGGCGAGACCGTGTTCGAGCAGCCCGACGTCGAGGTCCCCGTCACTTGGTCTCAGCTTGCCACCAACGTAGTGGCCAGTAAGTATTTTCGCGGTCCGCTAGGCAGCCCATCTCGCGAGCGGTCAGTCCGGCAGCTCATCGGCCGCGTGGTGGATACGGTTCAGCGTTGGGGGGACGACTGCGGCTACTTTGCCACCCCCGAGGACCGCGACGCATTCGGGGACGAGCTGAAGTACCTGTTACTTCACCAGCACGTCAGTTTCAACAGCCCTGTTTGGTTCAACATCGGCATCGAAAAGAAGCCCCAGGCTTCCGCGTGCTTCATCGTATCGGTGAAGGACACCATGCAATCGATCTTGGAGCTTGCCAAGACGGAGGGCATGATCTTCAAGTTCGGGTCCGGGTCCGGCACCAATCTCTCCTCCCTTCGCTCCAGCAAGGAGGACCTGAGCGGCGGCGGAAAGGCGAGCGGGCCAGTCAGCTTCATGCGCGGGTTCGACAGCTTCGCCGGGGTCATCAAGTCCGGCGGAAAGACGCGTCGCGCCGCCAAGATGGTCATCCTCAATATCGACCACCCGGACATCGAGGAGTTCATCGAGTGCAAGGAGCGCGAGGAGCGCAAGGCTTGGGCTCTCATCGAGGCAGGCTACGACCCAGGGTTCGACGTTCCGGGCGGAGCCTACGACAGCGTCATGTTCCAGAACGCCAACCACAGCGTTCGAGTCACGGATGACTTCATGCAGGCGGTTGTGGACGACCTTCCTTGGCACACCCGCGCAGTCACCGACGGACGCCCTATGCAGGAGTACAGGGCTCGCGATCTGTTCCACCGGATGGCACAGGCCGCGTGGGTGTGCGGCGACCCAGGAATCCAGTATCACGACACCACAAACCGCTGGCACACCTGTGCCAACACCGGGCCCATCCGGGCCAGCAACCCGTGCAGCGAGTACGTCTTCCTAGACGACAGCGCCTGCAACCTGGCCTCCCTCAACCTGATGAAGTTCCGCGACGAACGAGGGAACTTCGACATCGAACGTTTCCGCGCGGCAGTTCGAGTAACCATCACTGCACAAGAGATCTTCGTGGATAACGCGAGCTATCCGACGGAGGCTATCGCTCAGAACAGCTATGACTACAGACCCCTGGGACTCGGCTATGCCAACCTTGGGGCCCTCCTCATGGCAAGGGGTATCCCCTACGACGACGAACGGGGACGGGCCTACGCAGCGGCCATCACCGCCATCATGACCGGCGAAGCGTATCGCCAGTCGGGTGTGATTGCCGAGAAGTGCGGTGGCCCGTTCCCAGGTTTTGCAAAGAACGCAGAGCCGTGCCTGCGCGTGATGAAGCAGCATCGAGCCGCGGTGGAGGACATCGATTCCGCCCTCTGCCCCGAAGGAATGGTGGACGCCGCCCGGAGCATCTGGGACGACGTCGTTCATGCCTGCTCCACCGTCGGCCTCAGGAACGCGCAGACCACCGTACTGGCCCCCACCGGCACGATCGGCTTCATGATGGATTGCGATACCACCGGTGTGGAGCCCGATATCGCGCTGGTCAAATACAAGAGCCTGGTTGGCGGCGGCGTGATGAAGATCGTCAACCAGACGGTCCCCGAAGCGCTGCGCACGCTGGGCTACGAAGAAGACGCGGTTCAAGAAATCCTCGAGCACATAGACAAGAACGACACCATAGAGGATGCTCCTAGGCTTCGCGAAGAGCATCTTCCCGTGTTCGATTGCGCGTTCCGCCCTCTCAAAGGCACCCGGTCCATTGCGCCGATGGGGCACATCCGGATGATGGCCGCCGTCCAGCCCTTCCTCTCGGGAGCAATCTCCAAGACCGTGAACGTCCCCAACGACGCCACGGTGGAGGACATCCAAGACCTGTACATGGAAGGCTGGCGAATGGGGCTCAAGGCACTCGCCATTTACCGCGATGGATGCAAGCGAACGCAGCCGCTTTCCACCGGCAAACCGGCAGAAGCCGCCGGACAAGCATCGCGGCCCGTGAGGCGGAGGCTTCCCGCGGAGAGGCAGAGCCTGACCCACAAGTTCAGCGTGGGTGGACACGAGGGCTATATCACCGTAGGGCTCTTCGAGGATGGAACGCCTGGCGAGATCTTCATCACCATGTCCAAGGAAGGTTCGGTGATCTCCGGCCTGATGGACTGCTTTGCTACCAGCATCTCGTTGGCACTGCAATACGGCGTGCCACTGAAGACACTGGTCGAGAAGTTCAGTCATACGCGCTTCGAGCCGAGCGGATACACGGGGAACAAGGAGATACCGTTCGCAAAGTCCATCATGGATTACCTGTTCCGCTGGCTCGCACTTCGGTTCTTGCCGAACGACCTGCCGACGCCGAGCCCATCGCTGGAGGAAGTCTCTGCGATTGGCATGCAGCGCGATCCAGAACATAAGGGCTCGGCGTTGATCGAGCAGGAGAGGCAGGTGTTCATGACGCAGGCCGATGCACCCCCATGCCCGGACTGCGGGATGATCATGGTACGGAACGCGGCCTGCTACCGATGCATGAACTGCGGCCTGAGCTACGGCTGCGGTTAGGACTCGTTGACAATAGGTTTTCGTCGAGACCCCGTGCGGGAGGACGGGGCTCGCAACGACTGCTCGTAGCCACTCCCTGCAATTGCGGGGAGCTCTGTAGGTCGAGCTCCCCGCGTTCTTTTCTCGGCGGGAACGGGAAGTGGCACTAACATCGCGGTACCAAACAAGAGTTATGATCCGTATCGTCGGAGTTCAGCGGTCCACGCGGCCGGAAAAGGAGTTCGTGCTCCTGCAGAATCAAGGAGTGCGACGCATACCCCTCCTCGGTTACCTAATCACCGATGATCTCGGGATCCACTCGAGCGACCCCCTCACCCGCGGAGATAGACTGTACGTCTTCCGACACGATATCAAATTGCCACCGTCTGCCTACGTTGCGCTGATCACCGGCTGGGGGGAGGACGGATGGCGCCGTCACCCCGACGGCACCAACGTATTCCACACCTACTGGGGCCGCGAACGCTCCGTCTGGTACGACCACGACGGCCCGCTCCACCTACTGACCATCGCCAACACCCACGCACCGCATCCCGAGGGCTACCTGGTCCGAAGATAAGCATAGTTCATGATTGCTCGCGCCTTCACCGGTGCCCGGCAGCATCGTTCCATGCAGGGGTCGCGCTGATCAACTTCGGCAAGATGGGAGAGGTCTAGCCCGGATCATTCGTGACAGGTTCAAGAGGGGTGCACACCGTTTCTTCCCGAATAGGTAGTTGAAAGCGCTAACCTGCGACAGGAGGCACCCCAGATGAGCACTTCGACCGCCGACTTCGTTCTTCCTTTTGACAATCGTGAGATCGCGCTCGCTTTCGATGCCGGGAAGGTGTCTTCGGACGCCGGGCTGCTGCTTCTGAAGCAGGTGGACAGACGCTTGGGACGGACACAGCGGCTCGGGGCGTCATGATTCGACAAGCTCAGCATGACGGTTTCCAGCGTGACGGTGTCCCACCAACCCATCCTCTGCGTGTGGAGAGGGATAGAGACCCCGTCGTCAGCTCGCCGTCACGGAGGTGAACACTTACCGGCTAGGCCGCCCGTAATTTCGCCCTTCAGGTGATGTGCTCCATGCCCCGGCCCGCGTCCCGGTAGGCTGGAACAGCCCCTCCACCTGCCGTGAACCCAGGGAGCGCCGGAGCAACCCGAGGCTCACGACTTTTGGCTTCTAGGCTCGGCCGTGTACGCTATGGCGGCGCAGTGCGCGGGACGCGGGCCGGGGCATCGAGGTGCCGCCACTCCATGCGTTCGCTCCGGCCCCGGCCGAGCAGCACGCGGCTCAGCCTCGGCATCGCCGCTTCGCGCTGACATCGAAGCACGCAAACCCTCACCGCTGCCAGCGGGTGGGTCGGTGGTCCTGAACGCTCAGCAGTCGGTACCTACTCCACTCACCAGCGCGAGAGGGCGGGTCACTGGGAAGGCGGTACCGCACCCGCAGCGTCCCAAACCGTCATGCTGAGCCTGTCGAAGCATGACCCCGCCTGCCGCCCGCCCTGCCCTCCAGCAGGTACGTCTGCCTCTGTCGCCCTCATGCTTCGACAAGCTCAGCATGACGTCGCCATTGGGTGCGGTGAGGGAAGGGCACATACGGTTCGGGGCGTCATGCTTCGACAGGCTCAGCATGACGAGGCTCAGAAGGACGGTATTAGTTGCGACCGGTGGACGGCTTCCGATGACATCGTTCGGGCTCGACACCCAGCAACGCCAACACCTAACACCCCCTACCCGTCTAGCCTTTCCCGCCGCACCCCTACCCGCCACACCGGCTGCCCGCAAGGCCCCTACCCGTCACACCCCTATCCGTCATGCTGAGCCTGTCGAAGCATGCAACCGCCAGCCGCAGGCGTTGCACCGGAGCCCGCCATCATGCGGACGGCGAGGGGATGGTGGCACCGACACGGGTGTCCCGACTCTGGCCCCGGCGCGGTCCTTAGGTTCGAGGCATTCGGTCGGTCGCTGCTAGTCGGCGCACGCGGGCCGCGGCATGGAGTACCCGAAACGCCAACATCTAACACCCCCTACCCGTCTAGCCTTTCCCGCCGCACCCCTACCCGCCACACCGGCTGCCCGCCAGGCCCCTACCCGCCACACCCCTACCCGTCATGCTGAGCTTGTCGAAGCATGACCCCGCCTGCCGCCCGCCTTGCGGTTCAGCAGGGACGTTCCCCTCTGTCGCCCTCATGCTTCGACAAGCTCAGCATGACGTCGCCATTGGGTGCGGTGAGGGAAGGGCACATACG
>BTVI01000023.1:0-48706 GCA_045862955.1 Fimbriimonadales bacterium | reverse complement strand
GCCGCGTCCAGCGCGGCGGGCGCCCCTCGTCCCCCGGTTCAATCTCACTCGCCGTCGTTCGGGGTACATCCCGCAGCAACGAGCGCCTCGCGAAGCCGACCCTCGTCGAACGTCTCGCTGCGATAAGTGATCCGTCCCTCGCGGTCTACCAGAAACACGGTGGGGTAGCGCTTCACCCCGAACATCCGCGCCGTCGCTCCCTGCGCAGACGCGTCCACCGCGAACTCGAACGTGCAACCCGTCTGCTTCTGCCAATCGAGAGCAGCCGTGTCGGTGCCGTTGATGCACAACGCCACGATGCCGACGTCGGGAAAACTCGAAGTGTGGAGGTTCTGCAGGGCCAGGAACTCGTCCGGGTTGGCCCCCCGCTCGAACGACCAGAAGTACAGTATGGTTGCCGGGTGCTTCGGCCACACCGTGCTCAGCTTGAGGTTCGGGCCGGTCGCCCTCGGAAGCGTAAGCTCGGGTACCTTCGAGCCCACTCCCAACGGCGCACCGCCGGACATGACACCGACCGTCAAGGCGGTGAGAATGAGGAAACCGCGCACTTGCCACCTCCGATATCGCGGGCAGTCACCGTGATTCTCGGCACGTAGGGGCCAAAGGTATAATCCCGAACGTGCCGAACCCGCACATCCCCATCGAAGACCTGACCCCAAGACAGATCGTTGCGGAGCTGGACAAGTACATCGTCGGCCAAGACCGGGCCAAGCGCGCGGTGGCTGTAGCCATGAGGAACCGGTTCCGACGCGCGCGCCTTCCCGAAGACCAAAGGGAGGAGATCCTCCCCAAGAACATCCTGATGATGGGCCCGACCGGCGTGGGGAAAACCGAGATCGCTCGCAGGCTCGCCAAGCTGGCAAAGGCCCCATTCCTCAAGGTGGAAGCTACCAAGTTCACGGAGGTCGGCTATGTCGGTCGCGACGTCGACTCGATGATCCGTGACCTCACTAACATCGCCGTCCGCCTCGTCGAAAGCGAGCGTACTGCCGAGGTTGCCGAAGCCGCCCGCGAGCGCGCCCTCGACCGCATCGCAGACCTGCTGATGGGAGAGGACAGAGAAGATTCTCGCCCGATGGGCCGCCCTCACCCGCTGTTTACCCAGGCGATGGAGATGTTAGGAACGCTTCGGCCAGAGGGAGCGACGGTGGAGCAGCCCGCGCAGCATGACGAGCCCGAGCCCAGCGACCGTCGCGCCCGAGCTAAGGCCACCATCATCCAGCAGATCCGAGAGGGAGCGAGAGATGACGACCTGGTCGAGGTGGAGCTCGAAGAGCCGAGCAGCCCCTTCATCCAAGTCTTCTCGGCGCAGGGAATGGAAGAGATGGGTGTGGACGTGGCCAACCCCTTCTCCGCTTTCGGGGGCCGGCGATCCTCTCAGCGCATGACGGTCAAGGAGGCGCTCCCCATCCTCACGGAAGAGGAAGCGCGCAAGATGGTGGACCAGGCGGCAGTAACCAAAGAAGCCGTCGCGCGCGTCGAGCAGACCGGCATCATCTTTCTGGACGAGCTAGACAAGGTCACCGGGGCGAGCGGAGGCTCCGGGCCGGACGTGTCCCGCGAGGGCGTGCAGCGTGACCTCCTGCCACTCATCGAGGGAACCACCGTTGTCACCAAATATGGACCCGTCAAAACCGACTTCGTGCTCTTCATCGCTGCGGGCGCCTTCCACGTCGCAAAGCCCTCGGACCTGATACCCGAGCTGCAGGGACGCCTTCCCATCCGGGTGGAACTCAGCCCGCTGAACGAGCAAGACTTTCTGCGGATACTCACCGAGCCCCAGAACTCGCTGGTCAGGCAGTACGCTCAACTCCTGGGCACCGAAGGGATCACCCTGAACTTCGAGCCCGAGGCGATTCAAGAGATCGCACGCATAGCCACCGACATCAACGCACGGACGGAGAATATCGGTGCCCGAAGACTCCACACGGTGATGGAGCGCGTACTCGAGCCCTACCTCTTCGACGCCCCGGAGATTGACCCGCCAGTAGTCACCGTGACGGCGGACCTCGTGCGCGAACGACTCGCTGACATCGCCGGCGACACCGACCTGTGTCGCTACATCCTATAGAGGCCGTTCCGTGTCTTCCAGGTTCGACCCGACCAGGGTGGTTGCTTTCAACGAGGTCCTGGCGTCCATCGCGGAAGAGATGGGTGTTCGGCTCGAGCGCAGTTCCTTCTCTGCAAACATCAAGGAACGTCGCGACTATTCTTGTGCGCTCTTCGACACGGACGGGCAGTTGATCGCCCAGGCCGCGCACATACCGGTGCACCTCGGTGCGATGTCCGCACTGGTCCGTGCGTTGATCCCGCGCGTCCAATGGCGGGAAGGAGACACCATCGCCTGCAACGATCCCTTCCTTGCCGGCACGCACCTGCCAGACATTTCGCTCGTGTCCCCCGTCTATGTCGGCGACCGTCTTGCGGGCTTCGTGGCTTCCCGTGCCCACCACGCCGACGTCGGAGGCGTTACACCGGGCTCCATGCCGAACGTCCCCGACCTCTTCGGCGAAGGCTTCCGCATCCCACCCGTCCGTCTGACCGCCAGGGGCCGGGTGGTCGAGGACGTGATGTCTCTGGTGTGCTCCAACTCCCGACGCCCGGACGAGCGACGGGGCGACCTCCTTGCCCAGATCGCCGCGAACCGCTCAGGTGCCGAGGGCCTGCGGGTGCTCGCAGAGCGATACGGCGCGACTGCCTTTCGCGAGAGCACGGACGAAGCCATCGCGTACGCAGAGGCGCTAACACGCGGCGCGCTTCGTTCGCTTCCGGACGGGGAGTACTCCTTCGAGGACTGCCTGGACTCGGACGGCGTGTCTGCGGGCCCCGTCCGCATCCGGGTCCGTGCGGAGATCGCTTCCGGCTCGGTACGCTTCGATTTCTCCGGAAGCGACCCACAGCGACCCGCCGGCATCAACGCCACGCTCGCAGTCACCGAGTCTGCTTGCCTCTACGCGGTGCGCTGTCTCTTGGACCCGGATGCCCCCACCAACGAAGGTTGTCGCCAACCGATCCGAGTGCTGGCGCCGCAGGGAACCGTAGTGAACGCGTCGTATCCGGCTGCAGTGGCGGGGGGCAACGTGGAAACGAGTCAGCGAATCACCGACGTCGTCTTGGGAGCCCTTGCCCAAGCCGCGCCGGAGCGCATCCCCGCCGCCTCGCAAGGCACCATGAATAACCTGACGTTCGGCGGCTGGGACCCGAAGCGCAGACGAGCCTTTGCCTATTACGAGACGATCGGGGGCGGCGGTGGCGCGTCGGCGACTCGAGACGGCACGCTAGGGCTGCACTCGCACATGACCAATACCCGTAACACGCCCGTAGAAGCTCTCGAGCAGGAGATGCCCATCCAGGTCATCGAATACTGCGCGGGCAGGCCAGGCGGCGAGGGACTGCACCGAGGAGGCGCCGGTGTGCGAAAGACCTTCCGGTTCCTGGTGCCCGTAACGGGCTCGCTCCTCGCCGATCGTAGGAGGACAGCTCCTTATGGCGTCAGCGGCGGAAGACATGGGCGAACCGGCATGGACGTGATCGTTGACCAAGGCAAGCAGCGGAAGGTACCAGCGAAGGGATCGTTCTCGATCGGAGCTGGCGGCACGCTGACGGTCAACACACCCTCCGGCGGCGGATGGGGTACCCCGCCGTGAACCTGCCCGAGGTCGGCATCGGCACCACGCTCTTCTACGCCGCTGCGTTCGTCGCGGTCTCGCTGCTGTTCTTCGTCGGACCCAAGCGCGGGAAGCCGGGTTCTGGGTGGTTCGGCGTGAGCTGCCTGTTCCTCGCAGGCTACGCGGTGTTCTCGCTAGGAATGCAGATTCCAGCGGCAGACTGGACAGCGGCGGCGGGCGCCGCCGCGTGCTTCCTCATCGGTGTGTGGGTGAAAGCAAGGCACGCCAAAGGGCAATAGAATCTCTCCCCCGTTTGGTTCCCTGATGGTTCCGAGATGGAACCGTACGATGCGACGTCCACGAGTCCCTGAAGCTGCCGATGCACGGAGCCGCGCACGTCTTAGTCGGGTGTGATCGGAGGCGTTCCGACAGGTCCGAGATCCAGCAGTGTGCCCGTGCTCGTAGAAGCCCCCATGTTCGTCCTGACCGCGGCATCTACTCCCGGACATGAGGCGCGCTCCGGGTGCGGACAGAGCGCTCCAAGCACATGGAGGGGGAGCACGTCGGTCAGAACCTTTCGTTGCAGGCGGTTGCTCTCGGCCTCGGGTCCGTGTGCATCGGCGGCTATGACGATGCCGAGGTCAGGAAGGCCATCATGCTGCCGGACGAGGAAGTGCCATCGTACATCATCCCCATCGGCAGCAAGAAGTAACCGATCGCCGCATGCAACATCCCTGACTTTTTTCTGTATAATAAGCCAGGAATGCCAACACGCTGGCCGGTATAGGAGGCAGGCGATGATGCTGCTCCACCTGGTCGTATCCGTCACGCTGTTCGCCGCGCAGGACGCGCAGATGACCCCCGAACAGCAGCTAAGGGCAGAGCCCGCCCTGCAGGCGGTGTTCTCGCGCGACTTCGACCCCATGCCGATGGCCGCGCTAGTCGAGAGTCTTGCCGAAGAAACCGGCGTGGGCATGTCGGCGGGGAATAAGGCAGCAGACGACATGGTGCTCCTCTTCGTTCGCGACAAGTCGTACGCCGAAGTTCTCATCGAGCTCGCCGAGCACTTTGGGTTCAAGTGGGATGTCCAGCACGCCGGCAAGAAGAAGCACTACCTGCTGACCCAGACCTCCGCTGCCGCGGCGGAGGAGGCGAAGGAGCGAGACCGCCTGCAGCTCGAGCGCCTCGAGAAGATTCGGGCCGATGTGCGCAAGGACGCTGCCATCACCCCCGAGCAGATCGAACAGCGCAAGGCGAAGCTGCTCGAGTGGTATCGCAGGAAGCCCAAGGAGCCCGAGCTTCAGCCCGGAGACTCACCCGACTGGTACCGTAGTCCTGAGTGGCAGGCCCATGAGGCCTGGATGTCCAGTGAAGAGTCCGAAGACCAACAGCGGCTGAAACCCGATCGGCTGGCAATCGCCCGTTTCCTCGCCACGCTCAAAGACGACGTGTGGCTGCGCCTCGCCAGAGGTGAGACGGTTTCTTATCACACCGCTCCCCGCACCTCCCAGAATCGCCTGCCCATCTCGTGGGTGAAGGACGTGCAGGCTTGGGCCGCGGAGTCCGAAAAACCCCTGCCAGTGGGCACCGATCCACAAGCCCCCGAAACCCGCGCAGCGCGTGCGGTCATACCTACGGCATTTAACATACGGCCCGGCTTTGAGGAGTGGGACCTTCCCATCGCGAGCGTCGGACTAGTGCTCCAGATCGAAGAGCCCAGCGTAAACCTCTTCGGGGCGGGGATCACCACCAAGCTGACAGTGGCCCTCGTAGCCTATGATCCCGCACGGAGGCCGATTCGGTTCGCCGCTTATCAGTTCGGTGTCCCGATGCGCTTCCCGAGCACCGAGCCGGATGCCCCACCACCGCCGAAGGACTACTCCGAGCACCCCGTCCTTGGTCGGTACGTGACAGTGCCGAAGGTGTTTGCCGCGCTCGGCTCCCCCGATCAGGGGGAGCTGCGCGCCGCCCTGAGGCAGTTCACGCGCGATATGCACGAAAAGGGACCTCTCGCGGCATCGGTCGCCCCCTTGCGCAAGGCTATCGCCGATGCGACCGGTTGCAGCCTGATTTGCGATGCCTACCAGGACCTGTTAGTGGCGAGCCTCGTACGCAGCATGAACGAGCTCGTGCCCGCAAAGCCCCGGGTGGGCGAGCTACTCGATCTCTTAGAACGAAGCGACGGACAGAAGTGGAGCCTCGAGAACGGCTGGCTCTCCATGCGCACGAAGGACTGGCAGTTCCAGCGTAACCGAACCACACCCGACTGGGTAGTTCGCACGCTCGTCACCTACATGCAGGGTAAGCGGCCAAGCCTGGACGAGTTGACGAAGATCGCAGCGTCTCTTACTCCTCCGCAGTGCCGAGGCCTTATCCCGCTGCAGCGCTACGAGATGTTCGCGGGTTCGGTCGGGGCTAACAGCATCATCGGTGAGAAGGCACTCCACGTACTGCGCCTCTGGGCCGAGCTGTCCCTCGCCCAGCAGGCTGCACTCCTCTCTGGCGCACCGATCTCCTACGAAGAGTTGACCCCTGCAGCTAGGACAGCCCTCGAGGCGCTCGTGCAGCTGCAGCCGATCGGAATGTCGGAAGAGTTCGCCGAGTTCGGATACCCCTTCCAGTGGGATAGGGAAGACGGCATCCCAACCAGTCCCAGGCCCGGCATGAGCTTCGACTGGACCGAGTACTTCCCGCCCACACCGCAAGCACCCGTCTACCTGACCGCGCGGCTGAACTCCTACCCGTCCTACTACGTCCGCGCCTTCACCGACGAGGGTGTGCTGGCGTTTGCCTTGGAGCCACCTCCCTCCAGTGCGCGCCGGATGCTGCGACAGTACACGCAGTCGAGCGAAGACGGCGCAGCCATGGGAATGACCTTCCGTTTCGGCAAGTTCTACGCAGATAGCCTGATTCTAAACGTACATCTAGGGGACCGGCTCGCGATCACCGCAGCAGCGCGCACCTCGCGAGCCGGCGAAGGCGAGGAGTTCACGGGAGACGCACTACCCGACGAGGTGAAACGCTTCATGGAGGAGCCGAAGCGGCCTGCCGAAGACTAGCGCGCACCAAGCAACGCCACCACCTTCCGAGTTCCGGCGTATACTAATTGCCTAGTCCTGCCTAGACTTTCGTACGGGGGAGGAAACCGATGCAATCTCGATGGCCCGTCCTGTTGGCTGTGCTCGGCATGAGCATCACCGCGACGGTCGCTCAGTCTGCCGAGGAGCAGATGCGTGCAGAGCCCAAACTACAGGCGCTGTTCAGCCGCAAGTTCGATGCGATGCCAATGTCGGACCTGCTCGCTGCCATTGCCAAGGACACGGGGGTGAACATCGCCGCCGGCAACCGTGTGGCGAACGACACCGTCGTGCTAGTCGTCAAGGACAAATCCTATGTCGAGGTGTTGCTGAAGCTCGCACAGCACTTCGGCTTTACATGGCAGGTGCAGACGGCCGGATCCAGCAAGCAGTACCTTCTCACCCAGTCGTCCGAGTCTGTCGCAGCCGAGGCTAAGTTGCGTGCTCAGCAAGAGCTCGCGCGCATCGAGCCCCTACGTAAGGCGATTGCCAAAGAGGCCGGACTGACCGAGCAAGACCTCGCGAACTATCGCGCCAAGCTGCTCGAGTGGTATCGGCAAGAGCCCAAAGTGGACTGGCAGAAGCTCCAAGAGTCGCGCAATCCGGACGAGCCCTACCGCGAGACGCCAGAGGAGAAAGCCTACCGAGAGTGGCAAGGCAAGGAGGAGGGGGAGTTCAGTCAATACTTTCAGCCTGACCGACGCGCTGTCGTCAAGTTCATCGCTACGCTTGGCGACAGGGAGTGGATGCAGCTCGCATCCGGCACACCCCTATCGTTCTGTACGACTCCTCGCTCCACCCAGGGCCGGTTGCCCGGCTCATGGGTCGCGAATACCCGCGATTGGCTTCGCATGTCCGAAGAACCCTACCACTCCGTCGAACCCGCCGAGGGGCGCGATCAGGACGTCATGTCGCCGGAGGAGCGGCTCTACTGGGACACGATCCCCAACTTCAGCAGTCTGGGTCCCGAGGAAGGGCCAGCAGCGATACGGGCCCACCAGAACGTCGCGATTGTCTCCATTACGTTGTCCAAACCGGATGGCGGCATCAACATTTTCGGGTTCGGTGGCCGCACCGGCACGGTGCACGCCAAGCTGATTGCGATGGACGCCCAACGGGCTCCGCTCGTCTATGCCGAGTACACCTTCGGCACAGAGAGCCGCTACGCACGCTTTGGCCGCATATTTGACGACGAGGAGACCGCTACCCCGAAGGACGTCGAGGACTACAGCGATCATCCGATACTCGGGAAGCCGGTCAAGGTCCCACCAATGTTTCGTGGGCTCGATTCCCTCGATGAAGGGGAGCAGGCAGCAAGCATGGTGAACGTGCTCAGAGGTTTCCGCACACAAGGGCTATTCAGCGTACTGGTTACGCCGGTACGCCACGCGATAGCCGACAGCGCGGGTGTCTGCCTCGTCTCCGATGCGTACATCGGCCAGTCTACCGGTGAGTTCGACACCCCGTTCGGCCTCGTGCCGCGGGGAGAGCAGCAGGTGGGTCGCTTGCTCGACGCGCTGAAGGCATCTGGAGGCATCGAGTGGAAGCTCGAGGACGGCTGGATTACGCTCCGGACCTCCGACTGGGCCTACTGGCGGCCACGGCAGATCCCGCCATCGGTCTATACCAGGCTGCAAAGTGTAGGTTACGGCTCGGAGATGTCGTTCGACGAGCTCGCGCAAATCGCCACGAGCCTAACTGAAGACCAGTTCGAAAGCAGCTGGCCTTGGATGCGGACTGGGTTCCTGGCGCAGAGCCGTACCGCGTCCTCTCTGCAGGATGTCTCCTCCCGCTCCGTTCTTCGCATGTGGGGCGCCCTGAGTGTGGCCCAACGGAAGGCCCTGCTGGCAGGTGACCGCGTCCCGCTCCAGTTGATGACACCTGCTGCGCGCGAGGCAATCCATACCCTCATCCAGCGGCACTCGGAGTTCGGCAGCATGCAAGTGTTCTCGGGCTGGGATACCGAGTCGGAGACTCCCGATGCGCCAGGAGCGACTTCGCAGACTCCGGGCTTTGCCGAGCCTGCCGAGCCGTATGACTGGACGGAGTACATTCCGGACAAGACGTCCATGCCCGTTGCCGTATCGCTCGAGAGGAAGACCACGAACGGCTTCTACATGGCGGCGACCATGGGTGCCGACAAGGAGACCGTGTATCGCATGGAACTGCCCGAGTCGCAGTTCGCTGCGATGATGTCTGCGATGGATGAGAGCCTCGAGGAGATGGGTCGGTTCGGTGTGGGGGCGCGCTTCGGACGCGTTGTGTACGAGGACTACCACTTCCGTGTTCACCTCACACCAGAGGTGGCGATCACGGTGCAGGTGGGCGTGTCACACGAGGTCCCCAACTCTTCGTTCGACCCGAAAAACCCACCGCCGGATGTAAAGCAGCTTATCGAGAAGTCGAAGGCGGAGAGGGAACGGATGATGCGGCAGTACGAGGAGGGGGAGCCGTGATCGGGACCAGGTCTAGCGTTGGGTAGGCCGGCCAGCGTCCGGGTGCTCTTCACCAACGACCTGCACGGCAAGCTGTCCGATGCGGGTGCCGAGTACCTTGCGCGGCTCAAAGCCGAGCGGTCCGGCACACTCCTCTTGGACTCGGGCGATGCGATCCGCACCGGAAACATCGGAATCCCTCTTCGCCCGGAGCCGGTGTGGCAGCGAATGGAGGTGGCCGACTACGACGCCCTCACGCTCGGCAATCGGGAGTTCCACGTGACGGAGGGCGGGCTGCGTGCCAAGCTCAAAGGCGCGCCGATGCCGGTGCTCTGCGCCAACATGTACGTCCAAAGACCCGAAGAACCACGGCTCGCTCCTTACGTCTTGCTTCGTGTCGGCGAACGCACGGTCGGCGTGCTGGGGCTGTCGGTGCCGATGGTCACGCCGCGCATGGTCGCATCTGCCCTGAGCAACTTCCTGTTCGAGGACCCGCTGGCATCGGCCGCACGCTTTGCACCCGAGTTGCGGGCGAAGTGCGACGTCCTGGTTGCGCTGACGCACGTGGGGCTCAAAGTGGACCGCAAGCTCGCAGGGGCTGGCCTCGGCTTCGACCTCATCGTGGGTGGCCACTCGCACGATGTCCTCGAACGTCCCGAGGCGGTGGATGGCGTGCCCATCGTCCAGGCGGGCTCTCACGGGCGCTTCGTGGGGGAAGTCGTCCTCTCTCTCAGCCCATCGCCGCGCCTATCCTCCTACCGCCTACTCCCACTGTCATAGGCCACTCCGCCTCATCGGTCACGCGCCGCCCGCTGCTCGGGCGCCGGGTGATGCGAGGCACTCTCTCACTGAAGCCGTCGGGTGATGCCAGCCCCATTGCACCGTGACGTGTTCGTTAGCCGAACCAGCGTGACGGGTCTGGGCCAGGATCTCTTTCCATGCCCCGGCCCGCGTCCGCCGCTCAGCAACCAACCGAACGGGCTATGCGAACCGAAGGACCGCGCCGGGGCACGAAGGACCCCTTCGGCGGCCGACCGGGACGCGGCCCATGGGCATGGTGAGCCGCTCGCTTGCCGGCGCGCGGTCCTCTGCGCCAAACTGGCAGACATGCGACACCCTCAACTCTTCGACAAGGATGCCTCGGTCTTGGTCGTCGTTGACATCCAGAAGCCTTTTCTCGATCCCTGCGAAGACAAGGACCGCGTAGTTAGCCGCTCGCGGTTCCTCATCCAAGCCGCCCGCGTGATGAACATCCCCATCCTCGCAACGCTGCAATACGCCACGAGGATGGGGGGTATGGTCCCCGCGATTCAGGAAGTGCTGCCAGAGGACTGTGTGCCGACCGACAAGCTCTGCTTCAGCTGCTACGGAGCAGAGAAGTTCGCGATGGAACTGCAGGCGGGCGGACGACGCCAGGTCGTGCTTTGCGGCATCGAGACCCACATCTGCATAAACCAAACGGCGCATGACCTGCTTCATGCCGGCTACACCGTAGGCATCCCGACGGACGCCGTATCCGCACGCGGAAAGAAGAACCACAAGTACGCTCTGCACCGGATGGCGAACGCGGGGGCAATCCTCACCAACAGCGAGAGCGTCGTCTACGAGTGGCTGTATCAGAGCGGCACGCCCGAGTTCAAACAAGTTCTGGCGTTAGTGAAGGAGCTCGAGTAGACACGAGGTTCGGCCCCTGCGGAGGGCTGAATCCGCAGGGGCCGTTCGTTGCTCTACTCGACCAGGAACGAAGGAGAGAGTTATCTGCCCGGTCGAAGCTCCACGTAATCTTTCGTGCGCTCTACGGTCCAAGCTTCCAATCCCTTGGCTTGTCGCAGGGCGTCGACGATGGAACTCGCGCGACAATCCACCAACAACTGCCCGCCAGGGACGGTTCGTCGAACTACGATCGGCACGTCGTAATGCGAGGCCACAGTCAGCAGCACGGACAACGCCTCGCCCGTTACTACCTCGGCCGGTACAGTCGGCCCGAAGGGAAGCACATAAAGCCCCATTTCGTCGCGCCCGTCAGCCGTGGCTGTGACCCAGAGGACCGTGGGTCGGGAAGCGTCGGCCAGGCTCTTGAGTGCCACACGCACCGTCTTGTCCTTGCCGACGCGGAACGAGTCTACTTCGCTCGCCTCCCCGTATCCCGACAACTGCTGTATCCGAACATCGGTTCCGGTATTCGCCGCGATTTCGATCGCTGGAGCACGTTCCTTCCAGGCAAGCGTCTGGACGGTTGCAGGTAGCGGCTTCGGGTCCTCCGTCCTGCCGAAGGGGCCGCTGATCTGCAATCCTTCGGGGACTACGTTCAGGTAGGCAATCACGAGCACGGCAGCCACGGCGCCCACTGCGGTTACGTTCCTCAGCCAGCGAAGCCAGCTCCCGTGAGATGCCGATCTCGCCTGAAGGGCATCATTGCTGATCCTCGCGCGGATGTAGTAATCCAGGTTCTCGGGGATGGGAGCATCTTCTATCTCGCCGAGCATCTGCCACACGCGGTCGAACTCGGCAAAGGCGGCCCTGCACTCCGCGCAGGTTTCCATGTGGCGACGCAGATGACCCGCAAGCCCCTCGGAGAGGCTGCCTTCGCGGTATTCGGAGAATCGGTCTTGAGCCTGTGCGCAGTTCATAGTCGCAATCTTCCGGTTCTGGTCGTCAGACTCGGCTACGGCTGGAAAAGTTCCGCCTGGCCCGACAGGATCTTTCTTAGGTTCATGCGGGCACGGTGTAAGCGGCTCTTTACCGTGCCGATGGGATGCCCGACCGCCTCCGCGATCTCCTCGTAGGACTTGCCCTCTGTGTGATACATCAACACCATCAGTCTCTGGTCGTGAGGCAGCTCACGGATCGCTTTCAGGAGCGCACGAGACTGCTCCGAGAGTTCTGCCAGTTCTTGAGGGTCCGAGCCCTCGTCGGCCACCTGCCGGTGCACCTCGCTGTCGCCCAGGTCGAGCGCTGCCTCCAGAGATACGTGCCGGCGATGGCGCTCGCGCCGGCTCATGTCCAAGTACACGTTAGACAGTATCTTGAACAGCCACGTCGAGAGCGCAGCATCGCTGCGGAAGCTCCGAATGGCGCGGAAGGCGCGAACGAAGGTGTCTGCCACCAGGTCGGCGGCATCGTCCGGGTTCCCGCAGAGCCGTAGGGCGAACTGATAGGTACGGTTCTGGTAAAGGGCCACCAGGCCGTCGAAAGCCGATCGCTCGCCCCGCTGCGCCCGCAGGATTAGCTCGGCTTCGTGTTCGGGGCTAGGTGGCCTCAGTCCCATCTCCCCGCAGCGGCTATCGCTGCGTCCTCTTCCGCCGTCGTTGCCACGTCGGCACGGCCCGCCTCGAGCCTCTTAGCGAACACCCGGCACTCGTTCCTTCCGATTAGACTCGTGAGTACGGCGCCGTTCCCGGCGTCGTCCATCAGAGCGAGCGCGAAGCTCTGCTTGCCTCCCACGTCCTCGAAGGCGTCGTACTTCACCAAACCAATCCGCCGAACCGAGTGAGAAAGTCGCGAGGCCAGACCGTCCATCCGGACCTCCCCCTCGGCGAGGCGGTCCTCATGCTGTTGGAGTGTCTGCAGGTGGCGCTGAAGCATTTCCACGGCGCCCAGCCCCTCGGCTCCCTGCAGTAGACCACTCCATTTCCGTGCCGATCCAGCCGAGCGCCTCCAAAGCACAGCGAGCGCCACCAAGGAGACCGCCTGGACCACGATCACTCCGAGCAGCCATGCAGCTAGGTTATCAGGCCCAATGCCGAGAGATTCTGCGAAACCTGCCAAATGATGCCTCCGTGCCCCGCGAACGTCTCCGCGTCTGCATCGTACTATTATGCGAGATGACGCTGATCGATCTCAGCAGAGTCAGCCCACCCGAAGTGCCGCCGCCACCCGAGCGGCGCCAGGTCGCGTCTATCGTGATCCTGGTCTTGCTTCTCGCACTCTCCGTCTTCACCTACCTGAACTTCCAGACCGTCGTAGTCGAAGGGCGGTCCATGGAGCCGAACTTCCACTCCGGCGATCGTCTATTGGTCACGCGTGCTTTCTGGCTCTTCGGAGAGCCCAGCCGAGACGACGTAGTGGTCATTCGCGACAACGAGGGACCGCATGCTGGGTTCCTGATCAAGCGTGTCGCGGCGCTGCCCGGGGACTGGATACCGGGTTCCCTGGCTCCAGGCCGAGTGCCAATGGTGGTACCCCCCGGCCACGTGTTCGTGTTGGGTGACAACCTGGCGGAGAGCGACGACAGCCGGCGCTTCGGCCCTGTGCCCGTAGTTCGCATCCTCGGCAAGGTGGTTCGGCCCTGATTCCGATCCCGGACGGACGCTACCTCGGCGGTCGCCTACACTTCACCACGCATACCGAGCCGAACTGCCCGATTTCCTTCGTGCTCGTGTTCGTTTCGGAGCGAGGCCGTTTCGTGGTCTCCCATGTCCGCGGGCGCGGCTGGTGCATTCCGAGTGGCTCGGTGGATGAGGGTGAGACGCCGGAACAAGCTGCAGAGCGCGAGCTGATGGAGGAAGCGGGTTGCACCGCGACGGATCTCCGCCCGTTCGGCTCTGTCGAGTGGGAGCGGCCCTCGGGCCTGCAGGTCGGGCTGGCGTTCGTTGGACGCCTTCGGTCATTGGCCCAGCCGACCGCTCCGTCCGAGGCCGACGACGTGCGGCTGATGAGCCTTGCAGAGCTTAGGGAAAACTACTTCGACTGGTCGCCCTACTACGAGGCAATGTTCCAGCGAGCCCTCGAGGCTCTGAACTAGCCTTCAGGCTCCTCGGCCGCCGTCTCGAAGCGGCAGCGGACGCTGCCGAACGCGATCTCGTCCCCATCGGCGATGGCCACTTCCTCACCGACCCGCTCCGGTTGGGCTCCCGAGCCGCGATAGAGGAAGGTGCCATTCCCTGAGCCGAGATCGCTCAACAACCACTGCTCACCCTCGCGACGGATCCGTGCATGTCGCCGGCTCACGAACTTCGAGTCGGGAAACTCCGTCAGGTCCACATCCACCTCGCACACCGCCGGGTCGTAGCGGCCGATCAGGTTGTCCGATTGCAGTTCGAACACGCGATCGGTCGGTCCTGTGGCGTCCACGTACCGCAGGCGTGCCGGTGTCTCGACGAGCGGCTCCTCGAGGGCCTCTTCCACGATGGGCTCTTCCTCGGTCATGGGCTAGCCAGTTCTCCCTTCCCGTAGCCGATTCCTCCCCGCAGCGCCGTGAGAGCGTACACCACAAGCGTGAGCAGTAGGCCAGGGTACATCGGCTCCAAGCCGAGCGGATACACCGGCCACCCGTCAGCCGCATGGGCCTTGCCAATCAGGAACCACACTGTGGACGTCACGCAACCGCCGATCATCATACCCACGGCTATTCCAGGGCGAGGCTTCGCCCGAGGAAAGAACGCTAGCACCACCGGGAGCAACAGCCCCGGGATGATGCACGAGCCGACGGTCCACCAAAGCTCGACCACACTCTGGATGGCGAGCGCGCCCGCGAGCCCGATTACGGTCGCCAGCGCCACACCCCAACGTGTGTAGCCGGGCAGTCTCTCCTCGCTCGCCTCGCGTCGCAGCCGCCACAAGATGTCGCGTCCGAACGACACACCGCCGAGGAACGCATAGCTAACCAGTGTGGACATGATGGTAGCCAGAAGACCGACGTAGAACGCTCCTCGGAACCCCGGGGCGAGCACCGCATCTGCCAGCTCCGGAAAGGCCATCTTCGGGTCGGCTAAGAGCGGCTCGCGGAATACCGCCCTGGCGTAGAGCCCCACCGTGGTTGTGACGGAGTCGAACACGAACCACAGGGCGACACTCCATAGTATCGCTTTTCGCGCTACCGACGGGTTCCTCGCAGCCGCACATCGTTGGTGAAACGATGGGTCCACCAGCGTCCAGAGCGCAATGAAGAACCACGCGATGACATAGGTGGCGCCGTTGCCACCATCCCATGTCCAGTGCAGGGGAGGTAGGTTCTCGCGGAGGAACTCCAGCCCGCCATATCGAGCCACCGCAAACGGGATGATCACGGCGATCCCGATGTACATCGCAGCGAACTGAACCAGGTTCACCCGGATGTCGGCGAGCAACCCGCCGCGGTACAGGTACACGGTCGAGAGGATGCCACCGACGATGCAGCCCTCGACCAAGCCCATCCCGAACACCCTCTGCAGCAGCACGCCCATCATCAGCAGATAGGGAGCGGGTGTCGTTAGCAGAAAGGTCAGGATGCCGCCGATGACCGAGGCGGCCCGCCCGTATGCCTGAAACAGCCTGTCGGATAGGCTGTACACGTCCGACTCCCGAATGCGCGGGGCCAGTAGGTAGGCGAACAGCACCGCGAACACGTAATACGGAAAGCCGTTGACGAACCAGTTGATGATACCGTAGTTGTACGTGAACTCCCCTACACCCAGAATGCCGCCGTACCATGTCGCGACGAGAGTCGCCACCAACGCGGGAAGCGTGACCGCCCGCCCCGCCACCATGAACTCGGTCACGCCCTTGCGACGCGCGGCGAACCCCGCGAGGAAGACCAACGCGAGGAAGAGCGCGACGACGATGTAGTCGGCTGCTACGAACCGGGCCATTGGAAGGGGTCGCTTCTATTCCTACTTAGGAACACCCCTAGACAGCCCTCGCGTATGGACAGGCGCACGGGGTTCTCCATTACCTCGTTGTGTACCCCGTCACGCATGCCGAAACTAAGAGCCTCGGCCGAAAGTGGCCATCGTAGGCCGTGAGTCCGAATGCCGTCCGCAGTAGGAAGGCCCAACAGCGACAACTTCGTCCCCTGGGCGAGCTGCAGCTCCGCCTCGTCAGTCACGAAGTGAACCAGGCATCCGTCCTCGACGATCCGCACCCTCCCCCGGTGCGCGTACTTGGCGCACACGCTGAATGTGGCTAGCACGTGGTCTATCTCGGAGCTCTGCGATGCGGTGAGGACGATATCGCGGGCGTCCGTCGAGTGCAGGACCCAGTGCAGAGCCTTTTCCGCGTCGGTGGTATCCTGGCTCGTGTCGTGGATCACCTCGAAGCTCTCTGACGGGGATTGGAGGATGCACGCGGGCGCGGAGTCTAAGTCACCAATCAGTGCGTGGAAGGGAAGGTCTGCATCCAACAGCGCCCTAGAACCTCCGTCCGCGGCTACCACGATGTCCGCCGAACGAACGAGGGTTCGGAGCAACCTTCTGCCGGGAGGTGTCCCGTTCAAAACTATGAGAGCCTTCGTCGCACTCAACCCTGCCCGCCCTCGTTCGGCCCGGTGGCGATTCGGATATCGGGCATCGTGGGTAGCAGCACCCAATCTCTTCCCAATGTCCGGCACCGGCAATTGTATCCCACTCGTCCCAGGAAGTCAAACATTAGTGTGTAATAATAAAGACTTCATCGCTTCCCGATGCTGAATCTTTCACCGAAAGGCTTGCTTACAGCATACATGCACGGTATCTTCCCGATGGCGGACCCCGCGACGGGTGAGATCTGGTGGTTTCGCCCCGACCCCCGCGCCATTCTGCCCATACACGGGATGCATGTCAGCCGTTCCTTGCGGAGGGTGCTGCGCTCAGGAAAATTCGATGTCACGGTGGACCGTGATTTCGAGGGGGTGATGCGGGGCTGCGCCGACCGCGAAGAGACTTGGATCTCCGAGGACCTGATCCGGGCGTACACAGAGCTGTTCCGGATGGGGTATGCGCACAGCATCGAGACGTGGCGCGAAGGGAGCCTCGTCGGCGGCGTCTACGGCGTATCCCTCGGTGCAGCATTCATGGCGGAGTCCATGTTCCATCGAGAGACCGATGCTTCGAAGGTGGCCCTGCATGCGCTAGTTACCAGGCTGGCAGAGCGCGGATACGAACTGTTGGATGTTCAGTACCAGACACCCCACCTGGCTTCTCTCGGCGTGATCGAGATCTCCTTGGCTGAGTACCTGCGAAGGCTCGCGGTGGCTTGCCGCGAGACACGACATTTCGGCGACTGAGCGTGCCGGCAATCTGGCGGGTTAGCGAGCCCGTCGCTTCCTTCCCGCTAAGTTGAACGGTTGCCGCATCGGCCACATGGCTGTACAGTGTGTGCAGTAGCCTGTTTGGCTACGAGCGCGATCGGCCCCGGGGCCGCTCCGCAGCCCGCATGCAGAGCGTTCCCCTACGGTGGACCTAGCGCACGAAGCACGACTTTCCACCCGAGCGGTCGTGCCGCGACTAAGGAGAGGGGATGGTCGGTGAAGGGATGTCGCAATTCCAGCCTAAAGGCGTGAAGCGCCTGGCCGACTAGCGAAGCGGCGACATCCCTTCCGGCCGTGTGGGAGCCGTAGGTCGCGTCTCCCAATATGGGCAACCCTATGGATGCCAAGTGCACGCGCACCTGATGGGTCCGACCCGTGTGCAATCGTGCGTGCAAGAGCGCAAAGCCACGGAAGCGCTCTATCACTTCGAAGTCCGTCCGCGCTGCCCTCGCCCCAGGCGCGTCTTCTGGCAGCACAGCCATCTTCTTGCGGTTCTTCGGATGTCTTCCGATAGCTGCGTCAACGGTGAACCGGTCCTCGCGCGGACTACCCACGACGATGCACTCGTACAGCCTCGTCACCTCGCGTCTCGCAATCATTCGCGACAGCTTCCAGTGTGCGGCGTCCGTCTTCGCCACGAGCAGCAGCCCAGAAGTGTCCTTGTCCAAGCGATGAACGATTCCGGGTCGAAACGGCGCGGAGCCCTCTGCCAGCGAGCCCCCGCGCCCCAGCAGCGCGTGTACCAGAGTCCCGCTTCGCACTCCCGGACCGGGATGCGAGGCCATGCCGGGAGGTTTGTTCACCACCAGCAGATGCTCGTCCTCATACACGATGTCGAGAGGAATCGCCTCGGCTTGCAGGTCCTCGGACGGCGGAAGGTTGGGGATGTCACGACAGAGGACAGTCTGTCCTTTGGCGAGCTGCAAGCCCGGCTTGGCAGTCTTGCCCGAGACCGTGATCAGGCCGTCTCGAATCGCTCGAGCGATCCGGGCTCGACTGTGCTCCGGAAGCCTCCGAGCCAAGTACACATCGAGCCGCTCTCCGGCCTCCGAAGGTCCCACCTCGAAACGTCGCACTAAGAGAACCCCACGGTGGAACGGCTGCATGGGGCGACCCCGACGGGTCGGGGCGCACTCGCCTTTGTCGTCCGCCGACACGGCGTCCGCGCCTCGACGGCTCCTTTCGGGAGTTCTGCGGCGCACGGAAAGGTCGGTTTGCCGTTGCTTCCTTCCGGACCTGGCGGGGTTCGCCGAGATTCCGTCGCGCAGGGCCCGAACCTCATCACCGCCGGTGCGCGTCGTTTCGCGCCGGAGAGACGCCGGGGGCGAGCATTCGACCCCGCTATAGCGGATTTCGGGTACAGGGCACCGCTGGCTCCCCGTCTAGCGCCCCGACCGGTCAGGACCACCCCATGCAAACACTATCGGTTCTGTTGTTCGGGACCCGTCGGCGGCCCCGGAATCTTAGACGGGTCAACCCGACGATATCGTTTCGGTGGCTCCGGCACTTCGACGAAGCCCTCCGTTTCTACGACCGGCACCTTGTCCCGCCACTCGCCGGTACGCAGAATCTGCTCTCGGGTCAGGTGGATCACGGCCCGAATCTGACGCAACCCTGGCACCGAAGTGTCCAAGTAGCGCTTGTCGTCCATTCCCTCCCCATTCCAGCCGAGACGGTCCTGCACGTGCGGAGGTGCCCATCTCGGTGACCACAAAAACTCCACGTCGTACTTGTCCGCGATGAACGGGTACATCACGGGGTCCTTCGACATGTTGATCGTGCGGGCGAAACGCTTTTTGCGGTTGAACAACTCGTCCTGCATGTACGTCACGTCTTTGTCAATCTCGAACGTGAACTCCTTGGGCGAGAGGTCCAGTTCGTAGCCGGCGTCTTTCAGTGTGCAGCGCACGCGCGCGCCGATGGGAGCAAGGCCGAGAGTCCCCACCACGCGAATCACCCCCGGTTCGATAACCGTTACCCGGGCGCCGAAGTTCATCTGCTCCCGCGGGGGCAGGGTAGTGTAGCGGCCCTCTTGGTTGTAGTCCCCACGCTTCATCGCGAAGTAGCCTCGCGCCGCCATTCGGATGATGTGAAGGTCCAGGTTGCTCTCCACCGTGTCGCGGCCGATCTTGGCGGAGTCGGAATCCGGGAACTCCTCTACCAGCTCTTGGTTGATGGCGTACAGCTTCTTGTAGTACTCCAGTGCCTTCCAGATCTGGCCATTCTTCTCGTAGGCGTGAGCGAGAATGTTGCGACGAGCGAGCGGGATGTCGTCGAACGTAACAGCCTTCTCGAACGCGGCGACGGCGCCGGGGAAGTCTTGAATCTTGTGGTACTTCATCCACCCCAACTCGAACCACATCTCGTAGGTGTTGGGGTTGTTCCGGATACCCTCCTCCAACAACATCAGCGCGGGCGCGAGGTATCGCCTGTCGGACCGTTGGTCCTCGTCGGTGAAGTTGTAGCCCATGTGCCATGCGCCCGTGACGTACACGTCGATCTGGTGTGGGTCGAGGAGGGTCACTATACGTACGATGGGCAGAATCGCGTCGTAGTTACCGCTGTGGAAGAACTCGTCTGCGCGTACCCACAGAATGCCGGCCAGCACCTCGCGAAATCCCACTAGGGCGAACAACATCTGCTCGGGCGAGAGCCCTACCGCGTACAGGTTCTTCGGTGCGTAGTACTTCCGCCACAGTGGATCGATCGTCGCTTGCAGGCCACCCTGGATGATGGCAGCGGCGATGAGCAGGCCGATGAGTAGCTTGCGTGACCTCACCCTACACCTCGCGCCTGTCGAAGATCAGCACCGATCCCAAGAGCAGAATGCTCGTGTATACGATCGCGTATAGCAACACCTGCACGACGTATACCTGCGGGCTGCCCACCACCGACTCCGGGTTGATGATCGGGTTCTGCACGTTATAGTTTGCGAAGTTGGGTAGCACGTAGTGGATCAGGACGGCCCCCACGCGTGCGATTTCGCTGACACCTCGGCCGCTCGCCAACGACTCGAACAGCGGGTTCGCCAGGTTCCCCACGACGTACACTCCGAAGCTGAGGAAGAAGTTGACGAGCGGAGACACGAAGGTGCTGAAGAACATCGCAACTGCCGCGAGGATTACCATCTGCAGGAAAAACAGCGTCGGGCCCTGCCACAGGTTCGGGGGAAGCTGCTTCTCTTGTCCGGGGGCGAAGTAGAAGACGAGGATGAAGACGACGGTCATCATCGCCATCAAAACGAGGATCGTCGCCACGCTTCCGAGGAACTTGCCGATGAGGAACTGATGCCTCTGCACCGGTTTGGCCAGGATGGTGTAGATCGTGCGGCGCTCGATCTCCTGAGGGATCAAGCTGATGGTGAGCACCACCGCCACGAGTGCCCCCACCATCTGGATCACGCCCAGACCGAAAGCAATCACCACGGTGTTGGCCTGTCTCGGCGAGAGCTGCTGCAAGCCAGGAGTGACGATGAGCAACCCCAAGCCGATGAGCAGGATAATCAGCAGTACTTTTCGCCGAATCGCCTCGCCCACGGTCGTTCCCGCAATCGCCAGGATGGGGATCACACCTTCACCTCCTGTGCGGCGCCGACGGTCTCCACGAACCAGTCCTCTAGGCGCTTCCTTCGCGGGATAATGCTGATCACGCGCCCCTGCTTCGACCGAACCAAGTCCACTGCCTCGTTCACGGACCCGTCGTCCGGGAAGTCGGCGATCAGTCTGCCCTCGCTCAGCGAAACGATCACGCCGTCTCGGTGAAGGCTGTCGTGGACCTCTTGAGGCACGTTCTCCGCAATCATCTCGATGCGGCCCCCAGCCAGCAGCGTGTCGAGGGTTCCCTCCTTGATCACCCTTCCCTCGAACATCATCGCCACGCGGTCACAGATGCGCTCCACCTCGGACAGCTCGTGCGAGCTAATGAAGACAGTCTTCCCCTCGTCGCGCAGAGCCAGAATCAGCGAGCGAATCTGCGTATGAGCGAGCGGGTCCAGGCCTCCCGTGGGTTCGTCCAGGAAAAGAATCTTGGGGTCGTTCAGCAGGCACTGCGCCAACCCGATGCGCTGCTGCATGCCCTTGGAATACTGCCCGATGGGCTTGTGCGCGTCTCCGGCAAGGCCGACTCGTTCCAACAGCTCGGCCGCTCGTCGTTCGCGCTCCTTCGCCGGGATCCGGAATAGCTTGCCGTAGTAATCGAGCACCTCGAGACCGGTCATGTGCTCGTAGTAATAGGGCTTCTCTGGAAGGTAACTCAGCTCGAAGTGAAGGCGGATGTCGCCGATGTCTCGCCCCATGATCCACGCCCGCCCGGAGGTGGGGTAGATAATGCTGAGCAACATCTTGATCACGGTGGTTTTCCCGGCACCGTTGGGGCCCAGAAGCCCGAATATCTCCCCTTCGCTTACCGTGAGGGTCAGGTTATCAACGGCATTACGCTTCCCTTGCCACCGCGAGCTGTAAGTCTTAGTTAGGTTCTCGGTGCGAATGGCGGGCGTCAAACAGGTCCTCCTCGCTCCAGCACTGCGAGCGGGATGCGATTATACTGGTCGCTCGGATCGAGTGTCAACGAGGCTCCCGAGTGAGCCGAAAGGAAGCGAACAGGCAAAAAGCCGCGGATCTGCGCCGATCGTCCCCTCTAGGTCGAACTAAATGCCCTAGTAAATGCGTATACTAGAGTGGCAAACAGAAAGCTAACCGAAGACCGCTCGGGCACTCTGCGGGACCCGTGCGCAGTGTCTCTACCGCGGACGCGAACGAGAGTGACCGGGCAAGGTCGGAAAGCAGATTGCGGGAATGTGCTTTGCTCTCCTTTCGGCATTCCCGCTCTTTTTTTGTCCCGCTTGCCCCTAACCCTCGTCACCGTCGCCGTCGTCTTCTGGCGCGGACCGCGCAAAGCTCCACGCCTGATACACCAGAAACAGAATGAAGGCTAGCAGCGCCATCACGAATGCCGCCTGGGCCAGGTTGCCTTTCGGTTCGAGGACGCCGGTTGCTATGAGCAGCGAGATCCCCACCAGCGGGATCGTGGAGAGTCCTGCGGCGCGCAGCGCATACCCGTTGAGTGCTTCGTGCCATACGAGGCCCCAGCGCATGCACAGGTGAACGAAGGTCCTGTAGCCCATGTACAGCACAATTGCATAGCCCACCAGCGCGTACAGCAGAGCGGCGAGCTCCACGGCGACCATTCGCTAGTCCGCGTCCAGGCCCACGGCTCGGAACGTGTGAGACACGTTCCTTAGGTGATGCCTGAGGCTAAGGCATTCGGCCAGCTGCTCGTCGGAAAGCCTGCCCGAAACCTCGGGATCGTCCTTCATCGCTGAGGCGAAGTCTTCCCCTGCCCAAGCCCGCGCTGCCGCTCGCTGCACGGCAGCGTAGGCGTCTTCGCGCGATAGGCCCGCTCGCACCAAGGCCAGCAGCACGTGCTCGCTCATCGGCAGGTCGCGCATCAGCCGAAGGTTTGCTGCCATTCGCTCCTCGTCCACGTGGAGGCCCCGCAGAATGTTGGTGAGCTTGCGCAGCATAAAGTGCACAATGTGGAAGCTGTCGGGAAACACGATGCGCTCGGCACTCGAGTTCGAAAGGTCCCGCTCATGCCATGTCGCCACCGACTCCAGCATGGCCAGTGCGTTGCCGCGCAATACGCGAGCCAGCCCACACAGCGTTTCGCTGTTCCACGGGTTGCGCTTGTGTGGCATGGCGCTAGAGCCGGTCTGCCCCTTGGCGAACCCCTCTTGTACCTCGCGAATCTCGGTGCGCTGCAGGTTGCGCAGTTCCGTGGCAAAGCGCTCGATGGTGGCCCCCAGGCCCGCCAGGCAGCTCAGCGCATACGCATGGCGATCGCGCGAGACGATCTGCGTAGAAGCCGGATCGGGTCGAAGCCCGAGCTCGGCGCACACCGCAGCCTCGATGCCCGGGTCCAACACCCCATGGACTCCGACGGCCCCCGACACCTTGCCCACAGCGACTTCCTCGCGGACGACCCGAAGCCTCTCTTCCCATCGCGAAAGTTCTGCGTACCATCCCGCCAGTTTGAAACCGAAGGTGATGGGTTCTGCATGGACCCCGTGGGTCCGCCCGATCATCGGCGTGTCTCGGTGGCGCATAGCTATCTCGCCGACGACCGCTTTGAGCTCACCGGCCTCGGTTCGAAGAATGTCTAACGACTGGGTGAGCTGAAGCGCGAGCGCGGTGTCTATGATGTCGTACGAGGTGACGCCGTAGTGGACCCATCGGCCTGCTGGTCCGATGTTCTCCTCGACGTTGCGCACGAAGGCCATCAGATCGTGCTTGGTGACCTGCTCTAACTCCGCCATCCGATGCAGGTCGAATCGCGCACCGGATACGATGGCGTCGAGGTCCTCGGCAGGGATAACGCCGGCTGTCGCCAGGGCTCGACATACCGCGATCTCCACTCGGAGCCACGTGGCCGCGCGGGCCTCGTCGCTCCATATGGCGCGCATCTCGGGTGTCTGGTAGCGTTCGATCATTGCGTCCTCTTCCGCCAGCGGTCGGCATTTTCTGTGCACACTTCTCCCACGTTCCGACCTCCGGACCTGGATTCCCGCCTGCGCGGGAATGACAATCACTTATATCCACGCTTGTCCAACTTGTCCTTCCCACGGCGGCACTGGGCTGCCATTCCCTTCCAGGTGCTAGGCTATCCTTCCCGCGAAGGGGGAATCCCTTTCCCATGCCTAGACGTTTCGGCTGCCGTCTGGCGCCAGGCTCCGGCCCAGCGACCCACCTAGCAGCCGAACGTCGAGGCACCCGGCGCCAGCGGCCGGTTCCATGCCTAGACGTTTCGGCTGTCGTCTGCCGTCAGGCACCCGCCCAGCGACCCACCTAGCAGCCGAACGTCGATGCTCCCAACGCTAGCGGCCGGTTCCATGCCTAGACGTTTCGGCTGTCGTCTGCCGTCAAGCTCCCGCCCAGCGACCCACCTAGCAGCCGAACGTCGAGGCACCCGGCGCTAGTGGCTGGTGATGCCCCCTCACCCCAGCCCTCTCCCCCGCGAACGGGGGAGAGGGAGGGAGATTCCATGTCGAGACTTCTCTATGCCCCGGCCCACGTCCGCCGGCTGGCAGCGGCTGCGTGACTGGCGCCGCCACGCTGCTCCTGTCGTCGCGCTGAGCTCTACGTCACCCTGATCCTGTCCTCGCGCTGACCTTTACGTCATGCTGCTCCTGTTCTCGCGCTGACCTTTACGTCATGCTGAGCCTGTCGAAGCATGACCCCGAACACCGCACGCTACCGACCTCGGATACTACCATCGCGGCAAGTGCCGTCATGCTTCGACAAGCTCAGCATGACGGTCCCGGCCGGCTGCACGCTCTCGACTGAGCCACCCTCCTGGCACGCACGGATGCATGCTTCGACAGGCTCAGCATGACGGTCGCCGGTGGGCTAGAGGCGCTCTATGCCCCGGCCCACGCTACGGCACACCGTGAACCCGAGGGGCTGCGGCTGCGCAACCGCGGCCAGGTAGCCTACGCAATCGGGGGCTTGGCCGCTATGGCTTCTGCCATCGCGCGCTTCTTCTCCTGCAGCAGCCCGGCCAGCCGCTCGTCGGACAGCGCCAGCATCTGAATGGCCAGCAGCGCAGCGTTCTTTGCTCCGTCGATCGCCACGGTTGCCACAGGTACGCCCGGGGGCATCTGCACCGTCGAGAGAAGCGCGTCGAGCCCCTCCAGGCCCCCTGCCCGGATCGGAATTCCGATGACTGGCAGGTGCGTGTTAGCCGCGACAGCGCCCGCCAGGTGCGCAGCCAGTCCCGCTGCGCAGAGGAACACCTTCGTTCCCCGCGACGGCGCCGACTTCACGTACTCGGCCACCAGCTCGGGCGAACGATGGGCGCTGAGCGCTCGTGCTTCGAAGCCAACGCCATACTCTCTGAGGGTCTCGAACGCGGGTTCCAACTTCGGGGCATCCGACTCGCTGCCCATCAAAATCGCAACCAAAGGGCCGCTCATACTGCGATGTCTCTCCGGTAATGCATGTCTTCGAAACGGATGAGCTCCACTGCCTCATAAGCTCTGTGTCGTGCTTGCTCTAGCGTGTCGCCCGCAGCGGTGACCGATAGCACGCGGCCGCCGTTCGTCAGCAGCTTCCCGTCTTCGCGCACCGTGCCAGCGTGAAAAACCATCACCTCGTCCAACAGGGCCGCATGCTCCAGACCCGAAATCGGTAATCCCTTGCGGATCTCGCCCGGGTAGCCCTTCGATGCTACGGTGATCGCTACGACATGTCTCATCGGCTCCCACGTCGGCGGGGCGATGGGCTTTCCGGTAGCCAGGCCGTAGAGCATCTCGCCCCAATCGTCATCGCCGATTCGGACCAGCACCTGCGTTTCCGGGTCGCCGAACCGGCAGTTGTATTCCAGGCACCGTGCACCGTGCGCCGTCAGCATCAGTCCGGCATACAGCAGGCCCACGAACGGGTGACCCTCCGCTTTGAGTGCCTCAGCCGCTCGGTCACAGAACACTTCGTGCAGGTCTTCGAGCGTACCGGGTTCGTACACTCCGTGCAACGTGCGGGCTCCCATGCCGCCGGTGTTCGGGCCGCGCCCACCGTCCAGGGCCCGTTTGTAGTCGCGAACTGCCGGAGTGAGAAAGCCCTGATGCGCGGAGCGCAGGCTGAACAGCGACATCTCGGGGCCTTCCATCCGCTCTTCGATGACCACGGTGGCTCCCGCGTCCCCGAGCACTCGCCGAACCATCATGTCCTCGACAGCCTGCAAAGCTTCGGCTTCCGTGTCGGTCACGATAGCGCCTTTACCGAACGCTTCTCCGCTCGCCTTCACCACCAGCTTCGTACCGCGGGCGTAGGCCTGTGAAACATACTCGCGGGCTGCTGCTGGATCATCGAAGGATTGGAACTCGGCGGTGGGAATGCCGGCTTTCGCCATGAGCGCCTTTGCGAAAGCTTTGGAGCCTTCCAGCCTAGCAGCCCCCGCGCCGGGGCCGAAAACCGCAATGCCTTCGGCACGGAGCCTGTCCGCAAGGCCCTGGATCAGCGGGCCCTCGGGGCCAACGACTACCAGATCAATGTGAAGCTCGCGGCTCAGTCGCACCGCGTCCTCTGGTTTCGCGGGCACGTTTTCCGCGCACGTCCACGTCCCACCGTTGCCGGGAGCGCAATACACCTTTCGCACCGAGTTCGACTGGGACAACCTCCACGCCAAGGCGTGCTCTCTGCCGCCGCCCCCGATCACCAGCACCCGCATCGTCCTACTCCGATCCTCGCGCGAAGGAGAGGAACCTCGCAAACTCGCGCTGGAAGGCGAGCTTCACCACGCCGGTAGGGCCATTGCGGTGCTTGGCGATGTTGACTTCCACGGTGTCCGGCTCGCCGGGTGCCCTGGCGTCCTCCTCGGCAGTCTCTCCTTCAGCCTCCTGCTTGTAGTAGCTTGCCCTGTAGAGGAGCATCACCACGTCGGCTTCCGCTTCGATAGAACCGGACTCACGCAGGTCGCTCAGCACCGGCCGCTTGTTCTCGCGGTGCTCGACTAACCGTGAGAGCTGCGAGAGGGCAATGACCGGGACCTCCAGGTCCTTGGCGATTCGCTTCAGGCCGCGCGCGATCTCCGAGATCTCCTGTGTGCGGTTCTCGCTGCGCTTCGCGCCGCGCATGAGCTGAAGGTAGTCCACCACGACGAGGCCCAGGCCGTGCTGCGCTTTCAGTCGGCGGCACTTAGCCATCAGCTCGAGGGTCGAGATGTCCGAACTGTCGTCTATGTAGAGCGGAACGGTATACAGCTTGTCGGCGGCCGCGTGGATGCGGTCGAAGTCGTCCTCGCTCAGGTTCACCGTCCGCGCGCGCTGCGAGTTGATGCCCGCGACCGAGCAGACCATTCTCTGAGCGAGCTGCGATGCCGACATCTCCAGGCTGAAGAATGCGGTGGTGGCCTGGTGCCGCATCGCGCAGTTCATCGCGATGTGCAGTGCCAGCGCCGTCTTGCCGACGGAGGGGCGCGCAGCGATGATGATGAAGTCCGATGGGTACAAGCCCGTAGTAAGATCGTCCAAGTCTGCAAACCCGGTTGGCATACCCATCTGCCTCTTATGCGTAGCGTAAGCTTCTTCGACGCGCTCGAAATACTCGGTGATCAGCTGCTTGGCAGGCTGGAAGTCCTTGCCCATCCGCCGCTGACCTACAGCGAAGATGCGTTGCTCGGCTTGGTCTATGACTTCGGCGACCTCGTCCTCACCGTAAGCGAGCTGCATCACTTCCGCTCCTGCGGAGCGTAGATTGCGGCGGATCGCATTCTCCACGACGATGTTCGCGTAATAGCCCGCATTCGCGGCGCTCGGCACGGACTCTGTGAGCTGCAGCAGGTAGTCCATGCCACCGCATTCCTGCAACTTGCCTACACGCTGAAGCTCGTCCTTGACGGTGATCGGATCTACCGCCTCGCCGCGGTCCACCAAGGAGGCGATGGAGTCGAAAATGGCGCGGTGCGAAGGTCGGTAAAAGTCCTCCGAGCGGCATTGCTGCAGCACGGCTTCCAGCGCTTGGGGGCTGAACATCATCGCGCCGAGCGCCGACATCTCGGCGTCCAGGTCTTGCGGGGGAATGCGCTCGGGTACAGAGACCATTCTATGCCTCTACCGGGATGATCTCCACGGTCATGTTGGCGTCTACGTTGCGATGCAGGTGCAGCACCACGGGATGGCTACCGACGCTCTTCAGCGGGTGGAGTAGCCCGATGACCCGCTTATCCACGTCAACGTGAAACCGCTCCTTGATGGCCTCCGCGATCTGTGTCGTCGTGATGGTGCCGAAGAGCTTCGTCGAGTTCTTTGCGCAGCGCCCTTCCATAATCAGGACCTGCCCATCCAGCTTGCTCTTCAGTTCTTCGGCCTTGAGCTGGATCTCGCTGGACTTCTTATCGAGCGCCTTGACCAGCCCTTCGTGTGCCTTGCGCGTGCCACGTGTGGCCGGCTGGGCGAGCCCACGAGGAATGAGGAAGTTTCTCGCGTACCCGTCCGACACGCGCACCACATCGCCCGCGTGCCCCACTTTTGCGATTGTTTGGTTGAGAATAACGTCCATAGCCACATGCCCTCGAGTCAGGTTGGGGTCACCGCCACACGGACATCCCGAGAATCAAGCTGTTGTCCTCGAAGATGCGGTCTACCCCGAAGAAACCGCCCCAGTTCGGACCTAGTCCGAACCGGGCGCGTACATTGAACGACAGGTCGTTGGGGTCGAACGCGTCGGCCTCCAACCACATGCGCGGTGACAGGGCGAAGTCTACCCCAACCCCCGGCTTGGAGGCGTAAAGACCGTAGCGACTCGAGACCCTCGGGGAGAGCCGAATCCCGTACTGCAGGGTGATGCTGTTGTCCTCGGTCGCGTCGTACAGACCTCCGAACAGCCGTGTGCTGGAGGTCAGCGGATAGTCTACGAAAATGTCTGTGCGGAATCGGGATAGGCCCGTGTCGCGCAGGAAATCGAGGCGCGTCCGCGGCTCACCGAAGCGTGGTGGGCGGATCGTGGGCACTCCCTGCACGATCTCGTTGAGGCGGCTAAGCAGCGTCTTCGCCTCGGCGGCGATCTCCGAGGCATCGTCGGCGAGCACGTTTGCTTTCTCGGAGAACAGCTTTACGTTCGCGGCGATTTCCTTGCCGGTCGCCGCCATCTCCACGCCCGTCTGCGTGATCTCGTCCACGTTCTTGGCCGTCGAGCGGATGTTCTCCTGTAATTCGCGGTCCGAAACGAGCTCGTCCACCGATGCGACGAGCTGTTGCGTGCGGTCAGCAGTGACTTGCAGGGAATCGAGCAGCGCCTCCGCTCGGCTCTTCCACTGCGGATCGCTGATGAAGTCCGTGGCGGCGGCGACGGCCACCTTCACGTCGGCGGTCGCGGCAGCCGCGTCCCGGATGATGCGGTTCAGAATGGCCTCGTTGTCCGAGGCGAACCGGTTGAGGCGGCGCGACAGCAAAGCGATCTGCGCACTCGTCAGATCGGCGTTGGCCAGGATGCTTTTCAGGCGCACCTGATACTCTTTGTCCTCCACCACCGCTTGAAGCGCCTTGATTGCGTCCTGGACAGCTATCAGCGTCCGACGTCCCTCGGGCAGGATGCTCTCGATGGTCTCTCCCAGCGTGCCCTGCATCACTTGACCCGGCTCCAAGAACCCCACGATCTCGGCCGGTGGGATCAGGTCGATCTTCTGATCTGCGGGCAGGAACACCGAGCCAGGGAGACGTGCCGTGGTGCCTTCGGGAATGCGAACATCGCGGCGGATCGCGAGAGTGGCTCGGGCGCGGTGAGCCGATATCAGTTCGATGGCCTGCACGGTGCCCACATCCACGCCGGCCATCATCACCTTGGCGCCCTTAGTGAGCCCTCCGATATTCTCGAAGTCCGCGTAGACTCGGTAGACGTTCTCGCCCGCTAACCTCGTACCGAAGAGCACGTACACCCCGTACGCCAGCACCGCGAAGACGACAACGAGCAAGCCCACTTTCCATGTCGCCGACTGCATCGGATGCCGCCTCCTTACTCCAGAGAAGAGGCCCCGTACGCCGAAAGAAGCTCTACGACGTCCGGCTGCCTGCTCGCCCGTATTGTAGCCGGGTCTCCCATCTCCACGATACGTCCTCGGGCCAGCACCGCCACCCGATCCGCCACCCGAAACACACTGTTCACGTCGTGCGATACGACGACCGAAGTTACGCCGAGCCGCATCTTCAAATCACGGATGAGCGTGTCTATCGTGTACGCCATCACCGGGTCCAGACCGCTCGTCGGCTCGTCGTAGAACAGCACTTCGGGCTCGGTCGCAATGGCTCGTGCGAGGCCGACCCGCTTCCTCATACCACCCGAGAGCTGACTCGGATAGAGGTGCTCCGTGCCCTGCATCCCGACCAGCGCGAGTTTCTCCTTCACGAGGTCTGGGATGCGCGAGCGCGGGATGTGGCCGAGCCGCTGCGCGCCGAACGCCACGTTCTCACCGACGGTCAGGTAGTCGAACAGCGCAGCGTACTGAAACACGAAACCCGTCCGCCTCCGAAAGGGAAGAAGTTTCCGCTCGGGCAGCCGCGTGACGTCCGTGCCATCGAAGAACACACGGCCCTCGGTAGCGGGGATTAGCCCTGCGATGCAGCGAAGTAAGGTGGTCTTGCCGCCGCCAGAGGCACCCATGATCGCCGTGGTCTGGCCCCGCGGAAAGTCGAGGTCTATGCCTTTCAACACTTCACGGTCGCCGAAACGAACGGTCAGGCCTTCCACCCGGATCATGCCCGCTCCCTCACGTGAACAACCACGCGGCCAAGAAGTAGTTGACGATGTAGATTAGCACCATCGAGTACACCACCGCGTTGGTGGTCGAACGGCCAACTCCCACCGCACCTCCTTCGGTCACGAGGCCTTGTCGGCAGCTCACGATGGCGACGATCAGGCCGAAACAGACCGACTTGATGAGCCCTCCGTAGATGTCCCACGGTTCCACGAACTGGGTTAGTGTTCGCATGAAAGCAGCCGCCGGCACACCTAACGATTGCCCGACGACGAGCCCGCCGATCACGCCGCCGTACATGCCGAGGAGGCATAGCACCGGCAACATCAGCACGCTCGCGAACACGCGCGGCACCACCAAATAGCCGATGGGTGAAACGGACAGCGCACGAAGTGCATCTACCTGCTCCGTCACCTTCATCGAGCCGATCTGTGCGGCCATCGCGGAGCCGCACCGTGCCGCCACCATGATGCCTGCCAGGACGGGTGCCAGTTCTCGCGTGACCGCAAGCCCGACGGCGCCGCCCGTCAGAGATCCCACGTTGAACTTGACCAGAAGGAGGGAGCTGTAGAGCGACAACACCGCCCCGCTGAACGCGCTGGTCACCACCACGATGGGCACGGATGCTACGCCGACGAATGCCATCTGGAGCATCAGCTCGCCAATCTCGTAGGGCGGCCGCAGCGCCCACCACACCGTCCTGCCGGTGAGCAGCGTGAGGTCACCGACGAACTCCAAGAAGCCCTTAATGGGCGAGGCGCCTTTCGCCACGATCGCAAGCTGTGACGCTGCCCGACTCATTGCCGGGTGGAAGTATAGCCGAGTGGCAGCCCGATGCGAGCACCGCCTACGGGGAATGCGCCGAGCCCCCGGCCGCGTTCTCGTGCCAAGTCTGAACCCTCACCTCGGTCCTCTCCCTTATGAAGGGAGAGGAAGGCGGTTATGAAGGGAGAGGAAGGCGGCCTCCCTCTCCCCCGATATCGGGGGAGAGGGTTAGGGTGAGGGGGTACGGGCGCGTTCCGAGGCTCCGTATTGCCCTGGGTTCGCTTCTGCATGCTCGCTGAAGAAGCGATTATGTCCCGGGCCCACTTCTGAAGCGGTGCGCCGAGTGATCACCCTTCGCGGGCGCCAGGACCGCGCCATGGCAAGCTCCGGCTCCCAATCCGAGGGAGGATTGGGAGTTAGGTCGCCGTCCCGGCGATGCACGGCTCCGGCGGGACGCCGGAGACACGGGGCTCGGCGGACTTGCCGTAGCCTCCAGACGTGCAAAGCGAACGAGCGGCGGCCAGCATTGGGCCGGCGCAGGATACAATAGGGGACATCCGCTCGGGGGTGTCGGGTGAACCGCAGCAGGGTCATAGTCGCGCTAGACACGAGTTCTCTCAAGGACGCGGCAGCACTAGTACGCACCTTGTCCGAAAGCGTTACGTCTTTCAAGATCGGGCCGGCGCTGGTGGTCAATCACGGTCTGGACGTGATTGCCCGCCTGCGTGATGCCGGTGCCGAACGCATCTTCCTCGATCTCAAGTTCCACGACATCCCGAACACTGTCGCTCTTGCCGTTTACGAAGCGGCGCGTTACGGCGTGTGGATGCTCACGCTGCACACCTCGGGGGGCAGCGCCATGCTGCGCGCTGCGGTAGACGCCGCCGTGGACGCTGGGCCGCTCGAGAGGCCCTTTCTGGTCGGCGTCACCGTGCTTACCAGCCTGACCGATGAGATCCTGCGCGACGAACTCGGCATAGCCCGCGGTCTGGCGGAGCACGCCGACGCGATGGCTAGGCTGGCGCTGGATTCTGGGCTGGATGGCGTGGTGTGCTCGGCTCACGAGGCGCCTCGTATCCGGCGCTTCGTATCTCCCGACTTTCTCATCGTGTGCCCAGGAGTGCGTCACCCCGGTGCCGAGGTGCACGACCAGCGGCGCACGGCCACCATTAGCGAAGCGTTCGAGGCGGGCGCGAGCTACGTGGTAGTGGGTAGGGCGCTGACGGCGAGCCGCGACCCCGTGGCGGCCCTAGAGCAGTTGCTGGTCACCCCGGAGCCCTCGGCCTAGCGGATCACACCGCCGACAGTGTGACGCCCAGGCGCTCGAAGCGCGTTCGCCGCTGCGTCACGAGGTCGGACGGAGCGAGTTGCTCCAACTCGGACAACGCGCGGCTGAGTGCCTCTCGAAGCGAGGCCGCCACGTCCAGTGGGTAGGTGTGTGCTGCGCCGGGCGGCTCGGGAACGATATCGTCGGCCAGCCCGAACTGCAACGCGTCGTCGGCGGTGAGGCGCAACGCCGCGGCGGCCTCTGCGCGTCGGTTCGGGTCTCGCCACAGGATGGCAGCGCAGCCTTCCGGGGGGATTACGGAGTAGATGGCATACTGCAGCATCAGCACCTTGTTCGCGCACGCTAGGGCGATCGCGCCGCCGCTACCCCCCTCTCCCAGCACCGCCGACACCACGGGCACCGTCAGGCGGAACATGCGTGCCATGCTCTCGGCGATCACCCAGCTTATGCCCGCTTGCTCCGACTCCACCCCGGGGTCCGCGGCGGGCGTATCCACCAGCGTGATCAGCGGCAGGTGAAAACGGTCCGCCAACTCCATCATTCGCATTCCCTTGCGATAGGCGCCCGGACGGGCCATGCCGAAGTTTCGCTGCTTGCGCTCCTTCGCATCGCGGCCTTTTTGTTGGGCAATCACCGCCACGCGCCTGCCGTCGAGTCGTGCGAGCCCGACTACGATTGCCCCCTCGTCCGTACCCTTCCGGTCGCCGTGCAGCTCGGTGAACTCCTCGAACATGTTGCGCATGAAGTCGAGAGCCTGTGGGCGCTGCGGATGACGGGCGATCAGCGTCTTGTCCCACGCCGTGAGGTTCGAGTAGATGCGCTCCTCGAGGCGGCGCAGGTGATCGCGATGACGTGCCAGCTCGGCAGGCTCGGGCAGATTACTATCGCGGGCGAACTGCTCGATCTTCTGGATTTGCTGTCTAAGTTCTTGGAGTGGTCGCTCCAGCTCCGAGAAGTCCAGGTGGGCCATCAGTCGTCTTCAGCCCCCTTGCTCTCGGTCGGTTCGGCGGCCTCCTCTGGCGGCACGCGCATATGCACGACCGCACGTACCGGCTCTTCATCGAAGAGATCGCCTCGTTCGTGCATCAGTCGGCGAACGGTCTCCACCTTCTCGCGAAGTTCCCTCAACAGTTCCTGCAGTTCCGTCTCGGCCTTGGACATCGGCTCACTCTCCCACCAGCAATGAGATGAGACCGTTCAGCGTGCGTCGCATGTCCTTCCGATGCACGATGCGGTCAATCATGCCGTGTCGGTACTGAAACTCCGCGGTCTGAAAGTCTGGCGGAGGCTTTCCGACGGTTGCCTGGGCCGCCACGCGTTCTCCCGCGAAGCCCACCTTCGCCCCAGGCTCAGCGAGGATGATGTCTCCCAGCGACGCAAAGGACGCGAGCACGCCAGCCATCGTCGGGTTCGTGAACACTGAGATGTACGGGACGCCGGCTTCGTTCACAAGGTTCACGCCCGCTGCCGTCTTGGCCATCTGCATCAGCGCGATGAGGCCCTCCTGCATCCTGGCTCCCCCGCTCGCAGCGAACACGATAATCGGCAGCTTCTCCTTTGCGGCGAACTCGAAAGCGCGGTACATGCGCTCCCCCACGACCGAGCCCATGCTGCCGCCCATGAAGCCGAACTCCATGACACCCAATACCACGCGTCGCTCGTTCAGCCGTGCCGTGCCCACCAATAGAGCGTCGCTGCTAGCGGTAGCAGCCTCGGCGGACTTCAGCTTCTCCGCGTAACTCGGAAACTGCAGAGGGTCCGCCGAGCGCAGTTCGCCGAATAGCTCGGAGAAGCTGCCCTCGTCGGCGGTGACGGCGATACGTTCTCGGGCGGACAGGCGCGAGTGATGCCCGCAGTGTTTGCATACCTTGAGACTCCGCTCGAACTCACGGGCGAAGAGGGTCTTCTTGCACTTCGGGTTGGCGCAATGTAGCCACGCGTTCTCCACGGTTACGCCCTCTGCCTGTGTGGGGGCGGGTGCGCCGTTCATCTGCGTCCTGTCCTCCGCTCAACCGGTGTCCGCTCGTCCGGCGCGTCGCTGCGCCACCTACTGAATTCTCCGCACGGTGCGGCACTCCTGTGCGTGGCCACCAGGTATACCCCGCCGCAGCGATTGCTGGCTGTTCGCGCCCTATTACGCAGAGCCCGCCTGTCTCTCGCTGGCTCTGTCGGAGACGACATCCGGACAGCCTTGCAGTACATCATTGGGGGCATGGCAACACGTTCATCCCAGCTACGGGCGCTGATGGGCCGCACCGGCGTCGTCCTGCCCGGCGTGTACGATGCGATCACGGCCCGTCTCGCCACGGCAGCGGGGTTCGAGGGCCTGTACATCTCCGGAGCCGGCGTCACCAACTCGCTGATGGCGGTTCCGGACATCGGGCTGATCACCCTCGCAGAGATGGCGCGTCAGGCGAAGTACATCACCGATGCCACCCCTCTTCCTTGCTTGTGCGATGCGGACACGGGCTATGGCGAAGCGCACAACGTGATGCGGACGGTGCGGGAGTTCGAAGCAGCGGGGTTGGCGGGGCTGCACCTAGAGGATCAGGTTTCTCCCAAGCGATGTGGGCATCTGGACGGCAAGCAGGTGATCCCGATCGCGCAGATGCAGCAGAAGATCGCTGCCGCTTGCGAGGCTCGGTCCGACCCCGAGTTCGTGATCATGGCTCGCACCGATGCGAGGAGCGTCGAAGGCGTCGAAGCTGCAGTGCGGCGGGCGCAGGCGTACGTCGAGGCAGGAGCCGACGCGATCTTTCCCGAGGGCCTGGAGGGCGAAGAGGAGTTCGGCGCCTTTCGGTCCGCGCTGGACGTCCCACTGCTAGCGAACATGACGGAGTTCGGCAAGACGCCGATTATCCCAGCCGAGCGCTTCGGGGACCTTGGGTACAATCTCGTCATCTTCCCCATGACCGCTTTTCGAGTAATGCTCGCAGCGGTGGGGGAAACTTACGCGGAGTTGAAGCGCTCCGGAACCCAATCCGATCTGCTGAGTCGAATGCGCACCCGTCAGGAGCTGTACGAGCTGATTGACTATCCCGCTTTCGACCGGCTGGATAGGGATTTGTCAAAGCGGTTTCCTTCGTAGCGCGTTTGGGGGACGGTATGGCACAGGAATATAGCCCCGGGCTTCAGGGGGTCGTTGCAGGCATATCCAGCATCTCGGACATAGACGTCGAGCGCAGCGTCTTAACCTACCGCGGCTACGACGTCCACGTACTCGCCGAGCAGGCCAGTTTCGAGGAAGTCGCGTTCTTAGTCCTGAACGGCGAGCTACCGAATCGCGACCAACTCGCGACCTTTCGTGAGGCCATTGCCGAGAGCCGAGCGGTGCCCGCCGCTGTCTACGATGCCTTGCGTGCGTTTCCCAAAGACTCACACCCGATGGATATTCTGCGGGCGGGTGTGTCGCTGCTTGCACTGCATGACCCGGACCGCAGGGACGGTTCGCACGAAGCAAACATGCGGAAGGCGATCCGGCTCATCGGGCAGATCGGGGCGTTGGTTCCGAACGCGTATCGCATCGTCGTCGAGGGTAAGCCACCGGTGCAGCCGGACCCCGCTCTGTCGCACGCTGGAAACATACTCTACATGCTCACCGGCGAGAAACCCGACTCGCTCGCGGAACATGTGATCAATGGGTCGCTGATCCTGTACATGGAGCATGGGCTGAATGCCTCGACCTTCGCCTCTCGCGTCGTGGTCAGCACGCTGAGCGACCTGTACTCCGGCACCATCGCGGCCATCGGCGCGCTAAAGGGGCCCTTGCACGGTGGCGCAAACGAGGCTGCGATGGAACTGCTGCTGGAGGTCGGTTCTCCGGACCGAGCGAGGGAGTATATCCGCGAGGCGCTCGCAGCCAAGAAGAAGGTCATGGGCTTCGGACACCGTGAGTACAAGCACTCGGACAGCCGAGCGGGAGTGATGAAGGAGTTCGGCAAGAAGGTGTGCGAGCAGAAGGGCGACTGGAAGTGGTTCGAGATCGCCGAGACTATCGAACAAGAAATGTGGGAAGCGAAGAAGCTGTTTCCGAACCTGGACTTTCCCTCAGCGTGGACGTACTACTTGTTGGGTCTTCCCATCCCGTTGTACACCCCGCTCTTCGCGGCGTCTCGTACCGTGGGTTGGTCGGCGCACATGATCGAGCAGTTGTCGGCGAACCGCATTATCCGGCCTACTTCGATCTACAACGGGCCTGCGCCGCGGGAGTTCGTGCCCCTATCGGACCGCTAGGGTTCGAGCTCTTCTGCGGGAATGCCGGCCCGCCCGAATGCGTGGGTGAAGCCGAGACCGAACCAGGCGCGGTTGTCGGACATGAAGAGCCGGATGCCGAGTCCCCTCCACGGCGCCCACTGAGCTCCCGCACTAATCCGCCTGCTGTCGTGCTCCCCCCACAGGGTGAAGTTATTCGTCAGCGGGAACTCGAACCCCGCGAAAACCCCACCGATCGCTCCGCTGCCCAAGCCGAAGTGCAGTTGAAAGTCCTTTTCCCAAGCGGCCGCATTCACCATCGGAAGGGAGTAGCTGAAGGCGACGTAGGGCGCACGTCCAGCCTCGGTGCTCCCGAATAGGTCCAGAACGCCGAAGCTGATGCCAGGAAAGCGTTCCGTGATGGGAGGGATGTAGTTGTAGTGGAAGTCGAGGCTTTCACGGGTGTGGATGCCGGGGAGTGCTTCGCGCGCAACGGTAAGTTCCACGTTCTTCGTGGCAGCGATCTGAAGGCGCTGACGATTGAGGTGAACGTCGGAGGTCGCAGCGAAGAAGTCCAGCCGCAAGGTCCCTCGTTCGAGGATGGAACCGGTCGGGATATCGAAGAGCCGATCGCCGTAGACGGTCACCGCCGCCATCGCCGCAATCGTCAGCGCTGCCGTCCTCATTGCGTCCTAATCCTCCATCGGTTCGCCAGGCCTGTCCGTGGCGCACGTACTGTACCCGCAGTGGTACAACGCGTCGCATGGACGGCTCCACACCTCTGCCTCTTCACCACATCTACGCGCCCGCTCGATCGGGAGACCCGCCGCATCCAGTCGTAGTGTTCCTTCACGGCCTCGGGGCCGACGAGTACGATCTCTTGCCGCTCGGCAAGCTGCTGCCCGAGGATGTCGCGGTGGTCTCTGCGAGGGCTCCCAGGCCGTACGGATTCGGCGGAGCCACCTGGCACGAGATTGACGAGCAACTAACCCCCGACGTCCCGAGCTTTCTGGAGTCACTCGGGCTGCTCGAGCGGTTTTTGGAGGACCTGCCGCGCACCTATCCGGTGGACGCGGAGCGCGTGTACTTGTACGGTTTCAGCATGGGCTCGGCGATGTCGCTCGCCGTCTCGCTCCACCGCCCGTCGCTGGTGGCCGGAGTGATCGGCCTCAGTGGCTTTCTCATCGAGACCGAAGCGCTGCCCTACCGATGGGAAGCAGCTCACGGCAAACCCTACTTCATCGCCCACGGAACGGCGGACCCGCTGGTGCCACTCGCGGCGGGGCACGCCATTGCAGCAGCCCTTCGAGACGCCGGCGCGGACCTGACCTACCGGGAATACCCCGTCGCACACGGCATCTCGGATCGTGAGGCCGCCGATGCCGCCGAGTGGCTCCAGCAGCAACTCGGCAAGACCTAGTGGCAGGCAGGGCTCGGCTCTCGCGCGTCGAAGGGCAGGGCTGAACAAACTGCACCGAGAGGAGCCGCTTCGGCGATGGACACCCGCTCTTTTGCTCTTGGATTGGACTTCGGCACCAATACCGTGCGCGCGTTGATCGTGCGCGTCTCGGATGGAGCCGAAGTGGGCACCCACGTGGCCCCTTATCCCCACGGAGTCGATGGCATCATCTTGGATGAGCGAGACCCCGACCTAGCCCGCCAGCACCCGGACGACTATCTCACCGGCATGGACGAGGCGGTTCGCGGCGCCATCCAAGACGCGAAGGGCAACGATTCCGCCTTCGATCCGACTCGGATTCTCGCCATCGGTGTGGACACCACGGGCAGCACCCCCCTGCCGCTCGACGCGGAGGGGACACCCCTCGCTTTCCACGAACGATTCCGCGACAACCCCAACGCGATGGCCTGGTTGTGGAAGGATCACACGAGTACGGCAGAGGCGGCGGAGATAACCGCCAAGGCGGCCGATCTTCGCCCTCACTACCTGCTGAAGTGCGGTGGCACCTACTCGTCCGAGTGGTTCTGGTCGAAGATACTGCACTGCCTGCGCGTTGCGCCGGAGGTGTTCGACGCGGCGCACATCTGGATGGAGTGCGCGGATTTCGTCCCAGCCGTGCTGACGGGAACGTGCCGGCCGGGAGCCTATCGCCCGAGCGTGTGCGCCGCCGGTCACAAGGCGATGTACAACGACGGTTGGGGCGGACTGCCGGACGCGGACTTCCTGAGCGCGCTTCATCCGAAGCTGGGCGAGCTGCGACGGCGGCTCTTCGACAAGGCATACACGGTGGACCAGCCTGCCGGAGCGCTGGTGGAAGTGTGGGCGCGACGATTCGGGATACCGGCGGGGATCCCCGTAGCGGTAGGAGCCTTCGATGCTCACCTGGGAGCAGTGGGAACGGGCATTCGACCCGGGACGCTGGTGAAGATCATCGGAACTTCCACCTGCGACATGATGGTGGCTCCCAACGACCGCCCACTGCCCGACATCCCTGGGTTGTGCGGCATCGTGGACGGGTCCATCCTGCCTGGCCACTTCGGGATGGAGGCAGGGCAGTCGGCGGTCGGCGACATCTTCAACTGGTTCGTGTCGCACCTCGGCGGAACCCACGAGGAGCTGACGGAGGGGGCGGCCAGACTCCGCCCTGGGGAGTCCGGGCTGCTTGCGCTCGATTGGAACAACGGCAACCGCACCGTGCTGGTGGATCAGAGGCTGACCGGCCTGCTCGTCGGCCATACCCTCCATACCAGACCAGAGGAGATTTACCGTGCGCTCATCGAGGCGACGGCGTTCGGGGCGCTGGTGATCATGGAGCGCTTCGAGGAGTATGGGGTGAAGGTGGAGCGCGTGGCGAACTGCGGGGGGATTGCCGAAAAGAACCCCGTGGTTATGCAAATCTATGCCGACATCACCAACCGACCGATGCACGTCTCGCGTTCTGCCCAGACCTGCGCTCTTGGCTCGGCGGTGGCTGCGGCGGTAGTGGGTGGGGCCTACCGGAGCGTGCCCGAAGCGCAGGAGGCGATGACGGGGCTGCGCCCACAACCCTTCCTGCCGAACCCGGCTGCCCATGCGGTGTACGCGAAGCTGTTCGCCCTGTATCGCGATCTTCACGACGCCTTCGGACGTAAGGAGTGGAGCGGCAGCTTGTTCCATGTGATGAAACGGCTTATCGAGATCCGCGACGAGGTAAGGGGCACGGCTTGATGCGTTGCGCACAACTCCGGTGGGCCGGCCGCGTGCAGGTGGGGGTGCTCGATGAGGTTCCACGGCGAGAGGGTTCGGTTCGCGTCCGCGTGACCCATGTGGGCATCTGCGGGTCGGACCTGCACTTCTTCCGTCACGGTGCGATCGGCTCGGCCAAGGCGACCTATCCGATGGTGCTGGGGCATGAGGGAGTCGGTGTGGTGGAGGAAGGCGATCTGGCCGGCCGAGCGGTGTCTATCGAGCCGACCATCTCCTGCGGGAGCTGCACTCAGTGCGCCCGCGGCGCCCCCAACCTGTGTATCAACCAGAGCTTCCTGGGCCTGCCACCGGAGCCCGGGCTGCTGCGAGAAGCCGTCTACCATCCGCCTCGACTCTTGGAGCCGTTGCCGCAGGGGCTTTTTGGTCCAGTCGGCACGCTGCTCGAACCGCTCGCCGTGGCCATCAGTACCTTCGACCTGCTGAAGATGAAGGTTGCCTCATCCGTGGCAATCCTGGGCTGTGGTGCAATCGGACTACTGTGTTTGCTGATCGCAAAGTCGCTCTCCGCGAGACCGGTCTTGTGCACCGACCCGGTTGCCCACCGGAGGGATGCGGCGCTGGCTCTCGGGGCGGATGCGGCGGTCGCGCCGGATGAGGCAGAGGGGGAGTTCGAATACGTGGTGGAAGCCTCGGGTGAGGCTCCGGCACACCAAGACATGCTGCGACTGGCCGCCCCTGGCGCCAAGATTGCCGTGGTGGGCACGCCGCACACCGACGAGATTCGGCTGGTAGGCCACGAGCCCCGCAGGCGAGGTCTCACCTTCTTCATGGTTCGGCGCTCACGGCTCAGTCTGCCGAGGGCGGCCGACCTGGCTACCAGGCTCCCGCTCCACCGACTCGTCTCACACGTGTTCCCGCTTTCGCAGAGCCAAGAAGCGTTCCAAGTGGCGAGCACCTACTCCGACGGCTGCCTGAAGGCGGTGATCGAGATATGAGCTTACGAAGGCTGAAAGAGTGCGTGTGGGAAGCCAACCGGCGGCTTCACGACCTGGGTCTGGTAGTGCATACCTGGGGGAATGCCAGCGCCCGCGACCCGGAGACGGGCCTGATCGCCATCAAGCCGAGCGGCGTTCCGTACGGCGAATTGACTCCGGCGCTCATCTCGATAGTGCGCCCCGATGGCGAGCCCGTAGAAGGTGAGAAGCCGAGCTCGGACACACCGACGCACCTGGTGTTGTATCGCGAGTTCCAGGGTGTCGGAGGTGTCGTCCACACGCACTCGCCGCACGCGACGGCGTGGGCGCAAGCGCGCCGGCCCATCCCTTGCCTGGGAACGACGCACGCCGACCACTTCTTGGGCGAGATACCGGTCACCGAGCCGATGACAGCCGAAGAGATTGCGGCCGACTACGAGGCTAACACTGGGGAGGTGATCGTCCGGTGCTTGGCGGGCAAAGACCCGCTGGAAATGCCTGCGGTGCTGGTCGCAGGGCACGGACCCTTCGTTTGGGGCGCGACCGTCGAGGAGGCCGTGATGAACGCCTCGGTGTTGGAGCACGTTGCAGCGATGGCGGCGATGACCCTGACGCTTCGGCCCGATGCCGAGCCGATTGACGAAGCCCTCTTACGGCGGCACTTCTTTCGCAAGCACGGGCCGGATGCATACTACGGGCAGTAGCATTCTAGTCAGGGCGGCACGCGTGCTATAATGCGAGTTAGAAGAGTCTCGACGGACCGCAACGGCGCGGCTCTCTTACCGTAAGCACGTTTCAACGGGGAAGCGCGCAGAGCATGATTCACTCGCTACCACATCTTGGTGCGGACTGGCCGGAACTGGGCTGCGACGTTGCAGGTCCTCGCGGGACGCATCTTCGCCTATCGCAGCGGCCTATGCACAGTTTCCGAAGTGCGCCCCTCAGGTCGCGATTCGCGCTAACACCCTTTCATCGCCAACCACGCTGCTCTGTCATGCTGCGCTTGCCGATTGACAGTCATCGCCAACCACGCTGCTCTGTCATGCTGCGCTTGCCGATTGACAGTCATCGCCAACCACGCTGCTCTGTCATGCTGCGCTTGCCGATTGACAGTCATCGCTACCCACTTCGCTTCGTCATGCTGCGCTTGCCGATTGACAGTCACCGCTACCCACTTCGCTTCGTCATGCTGAGCTTGTCGAAGCATGCGCTCGTACGCCGCACGTTGCCGGTTTCACGTACTACCTGCTCGACATCCGCTGTCATGCTTCGACAGGCTCAGCATGACGGGGCTGTGGCGTGGCGCCGTGGTGGGATGGAAGCAAGCAGATCCGGCCTCGCCACGGCAGCTGTCATGCTTCGACAGGCTCAGCATGACGGGGTTGGGTCGTGGCGCCGTGGTGGGATGGAAGCAAGCAGACCCGGCCTTGCCGCGGCAGATGTGATGCTTCGACAGGCTCAGCATGACGGGGCTGTGGCGTGGCGCCGTGGTGGGATGGAAGCAAGCAGATCCGGCCTTGCCACGGCAGCTGTCATGCTTCGACAGGCTCAGCATGACGGGGTTGGGTCGTGGCGCCGTGGTGGTATGGAAGCAAGCAGATCCGGCCTTGCCGCGGCAGATGTGATGCTTCGACAGGCTCAGCATGACGGGGTGGGAGTCGCTCGACGGTCGGGGTGGCAGCCCCCACATGCGACGAGACGGGAGCGACGTGTGGTGGGGGCGAGGAGGACGATGGCGTGCGTGGCACGGATGGATGGTGCCACGCGGCCAAATATAGTAACAGGGAGGCTTTAGGCAAGTGCAGGTAGCGTGCTTGGATCTAGAAGGCGTTCTGGTTCCGGAGGTGTGGATCAACGTTGCGGAACGGACGGGGATCGATGATCTACGAGTGACCACTCGTGACATGCCGGATTACGATGCACTCATGCGTCAGCGTCTGCGCATCTTGGACGCGCACGACCTGGGCATTGCCGACATTCAGGCTGCCATCGCTGCGATGGGCACGCTACCAGGGGCGAGAGAGTTCTTGGATTGGCTGCGCGAGAACTTTCAGGTCATCATTCTTTCTGATACGTTCTACGAGTTCGCTGCACCACTCATCAAGCAACTCGGAAATCCCGTGCTGTTATGCCATCGGCTGAGCATAGACGACTCGGGAAAGATCGTCGGTTACCGCCTGCGAATGCCAGACCAGAAGCGAGCGGCCGTACAAGCCTTCCGGAGCCTCAACTTCCCAGTGATCGCGGTGGGGGACTCCTACAACGATACGAACATGCTCCGCGCCGCGGACGTAGGGATCTTGTTCCGTCCACCTGACAACGTGATAGCGGAGTTTCCGCAGTTTCCTGTGACGTACACCTACGAGGAACTCCGCGCGGCCTTCGAGCGGGCTAGCGTCGAGCTTACCGAGCAGGCTATTAGGAGTGTTACGTGATCTGCACGAGCACGCGCGGTAATGCGGCACCAGCGTCATTCCGCGATGCACTCTTTCGCGGGCAGGCGCCGGATGGCGGCCTATACATGCCGCAAGACCTACCCACGCTCACGACTGCGGACCTCGACTCGCTCGCTCGCCAGTCCTATCCGGAGCTGGCATACGAGTTAGGGCGACGCATGCTAGGTGACGAGATTGACGATGCGGGTACAGCTGCAATCGCTCAGTCCGCGTACTCCTTCGCACCGCAGCTGCACGAACTCCGCAATGATCTCCACGTACTCGAGCTGTTTCATGGCCCCACCTGTTCGTTCAAAGATTTCGGTGCGCAGTTCATGGCGAAGGCGATGGGCTACTTCGCGCGAGACGGCAGTAGGCCTTTGACCATACTGGTGGCCACCTCGGGGGATACCGGCAGTGCGGTCGCTCATGCATACCATCACGTAGAAGGCATCCGGATCGTGTTGCTCTATCCATCGGGCAAGGTCAGTCCACTGCAGGAGAAGCAGTTCACCACTCTCGGCGACAACGTGCAAGCGATCGAGGTGCAAGGCACTTTCGACGACTGTCAGGCGATGGTGAAACAGGCGTTCGCCGACGAGGAGCTATCTGTTAGGGTCCGTCTCTCCTCGGCGAACTCCATCAACATCGGGCGCTTGATCCCGCAGTCGTTCTACTACGTCTGGAGTGTTGCGCAGCGACGGAGGGACCGTTCGAACAGCGTCATGGTATGTGTGCCGAGTGGGAACTTCGGGAACCTAACTGCTGGGTTTTTCGCTAAGCGAATGGGTGTTCCTATCGAGATGTTCGTCGCGGCAGTGAACGCCAATGCCGTGATACCGGAGTATCTCGAGACGGGCACCTACCGGCCTAGGCCTTCCATTCGCACCTACTCGAACGCGATGGACGTGGGCGCCCCCAGCAACTGGGAGCGAATCCGCAGCCTGTACGAGGACGATTACGAGCGGATCAAAGCCGTGCTTTGGTCCACCTCCGTGGACGATGAGTGCACAGTGATCAGGATGCAGCAGACGTTCGAGCGGTATCACTATATCGCGGACCCGCATACCGCGGTAGGACTGGAAGCCGTCGAACGCATTCGGCGACAGGTGCCGCGCACGGCAGAGAGTGCGTTCATCAGCCTCTCGACCGCACACCCTGCGAAGTTCAACGAGGTGGTCGAGTTGGCCTTGGGCAAGCCAGCCGACCTGCCGCAGCCGCTGCAGGAAGTGATGACGAAGGAGAAGAATGCGCTGCCGATGGGCAACCGCTACACGCATTTGAAGGAATACCTTTGGCACACCAACTAGGGCCAGAGAGAGGTTACTATCATGACAACAGCCGAGCAGATCAACATCACACCCGAAATGCAGAGGTACATAGATAAGAACAATGAGTACCTCGCTGCGAGGGAGAAGTACATCCGCGAGGTGGTCAAGAAGTGGAAGTTCGATACCATTGCCGTCCACGGGCTCTACACGGTGCAAGATGCCATCGAGGACTACCAGGGCGCGATCATCGAGCCCGTTTTCATGAGCTCCTCGCAGGCGTACCGCGATTCGGCGGAGATGGCGTCGGCGCTGGCCTACCTCATTCCGACGTGGTGCTATTCCAGAATCGCTAACCCGTCTACGTACTACTACGAGTGGACTCTGGCTCTCCTAGAGGGATACGGCTTCGACGGCGAGACCTCCTGTTGTTCGACGTCATCGGGAATGGCTGCCATCATGACAGCCGTGCAACCGTTTCTCGTGCACCGGTTCAAGCACAAGTACGAGCCGCGCAACTTCGTCGCAACCGCGCAGTGCTATGGTGGCACCTTCCAGCAATTCAACGTGCGACTGATGGAAGAACGCGACATCGAGTGCCGATGGGTGCAAGACCCTACGGACCTGGACCAGTGGGCCGAAAAGATCGACGAGAACACTCGGTTCTTGTATGGCGAACTCCCGAGCAACCCCCAGCAGGGGTTCTTCGACATCCGAGCGGTGGCAGACCTGGCGCACAGCCACGATCTGCCACTCATCGTGGACTCCACGGTGGCAACTCCGGCTCTCTTGCGGCCCATTTGCCACGGAGCAGATATCGTAGTGCAGTCGGCCACCAAGACGCTGACATCGAGTGGCTTCGGGGTGGCGGGTGCTGTTATCGCGCGGCGAAACCTGGTTACTAACATCGACAATCCGCAGATGAAGGAGGATTTCGCTCTCTACGTCAAATACCTTCCGAACCGCGACTACGGGCCGAACCTCCACCCGATGCAGGCTATACTCAGCCTGAACGACATGAGAACGTTGCGATCGAAAATGGACCTCTTCTCACGCAACACGATGAAGGTGGCTCAGTTCCTGGAGGGTCATCCGCGGGTGGAGAGCGTACAGTATCTCGGACTTCCGAGTCACCCGTTGCACGACATAGCAAGTAAGTACATGTGGCTGGTGGACGCGGAGCACGACGAGCTGTATGGAAGGCCTGTCAACCGATATGGTCACCTGCTATCCTTCTGCGTTAGGGGCGGGCCGGAGGCAGCGTGGAAGGCCTTCGACGCACTGCAGCGGATCTGGCGTGCAACCGACTTAGGGCGTGTGAAGAGCGTGGCTACCATCCCAGCTATCTCCACGCACCTGCAACAAGGCGAGGAAGGGCGCTGTCTGGCCAACATCCCCCCGAACATGATCCGCCTCTGCGTAGGGGGCGAGCACCCGGACGACATCATCGCCGACCTGGACCAGGCGCTGAGCAAGAGCCGCTAACAACCGCCACAGGTTCTGCGAAGCCTTGCGGGTGTCGGCTGCCCGCGAGCGTCTGTAGAGAATCACCGCATTCAAACACTTCGCTAACACCTGACTAACACCGGACGGCCAAACTTCCGCTCGAGCGAGGGATCAGACGCCCGAAGGTAGGGTGAGAGACCGAACAGCGGAGGAGGTTCGAATGCGGCGAAGAGCGTTTACGCTTATCGAGCTACTGGTGGTCATCGCGATCATTGCGATTTTGGCGGCCATCTTGTTTCCAGTCTTCGCACAGGCTCGGGAGAGCGCGAAGAAAACTCAGTGCCTTTCGAACAGCAACCAGCTGGGTAAGGCCATGATGCTGTACCTCGGCGACTACGACAAGTACCCGACGAGCGTGGGCGGCGGAGTTCTCAACAATAACGATGGCGACTGGGGCAAGGATTACTGGATGTTCCACATACGGCCCTTTATCGCGTCGAAGGTCAACAATATCCAGCGGGGCGGAGGTGGGAACGTGTTTTCCTGTCCCACCAAGCCGGTGCTCCAGATTCTGGACCAGACATATATGAGGCCGCCAGGGCAGGGCTTCGGGCTTCCCCCGGACTATCCCGAAAAGGCGTGGGGGCTAGTTCGCAGCGACGATGGCTACTATCGCTACTATTGCAGCTACGGCATCAATGAGCACGCAACCGACGATTGGGTGAAGCCCTCGCTGTGGGAGTCGCCCGCCCTCAACTTCCTGTTCGTGGAGTGCAACCGATCCGAAGTGGAGGGTGATGAGATAGCCACTCGCGTGAGCTGGGGCATCGAGGGGTTTCAGTATCCCCACAGCGTTGGTGCCAACTTCACCTACATGGACGGGCATGCAAAGTATTCGCGTGTCACCTATGCGAACAACGACCCGAGTATCAACAGCAACTGGAAGTTCCCGCCGCACGGCGAGGGTGGTCTCTTCGGAGACTGTGGTCCGTGGACTGCACCCACCCGCGACGACCAGAACTGCCCGAAGTACTGAGGTGCCACGTATGAGAGCGTTCGCAACAAAACTCGGCAGTCGGAGCGTGGCGAGTGCGGCAGTGTTGGCGGTGGCAGGCTTGGCGGTAGGGCTACTTCCACCAGCTGCGGTCGCGTGGCAGGTGAACCGAGAGCCCGCGCACAGCCCCGAGCGATACGTGGCACGAATTCAGTCCGTGGGACAGACCGACCCCGTCACTCACGATGCCGACGACCCGGCGATCTGGATCCATCCGACCGACCCAGAGAAGAGCCTGATCATCGGTACGGACAAAGAAAAGGCGCCGGGCGGAGGCATCTACGTTTTTAGTCTGGACGGGAAAACGAAGCAAGTGATCGCCAACGTGGATCGACCTAACAACGTGGATGTCGAATACGGCCTCGTGTTAGGGGGAGTGTCACGTGATATCGCGGTAGCGACCGAGAGAGGCAAGCAGCGCCTCAGGGTGTTTGTCATAGACGCGGATTCCGGCACGCTCAGCGATGTCACCGGGCAGACATACGTGTTCGAGGGCCAAAGCGGGGCAGCCCGCGAACCGATGGGCATCTCATTGTACAAGCGCCCGTCGGATAGCGCAATTTTCGCTATCGTTGGAAGGAAGTTTGGACCGGACGGAACGTACATCTGGCAGTACCGCTTGTCGGACGCTGGGACGGGCAAGGTGAATGCTACCAAGGTTCGGGAGTTCGGTAAATTCAGCGGTTCCGGAGAGATCGAAGCCATCGCGGTTGACGATGCCCTAGGATACGTCTACTACTCGGACGAGAACTTCGGGATTCGTAAGTACCACGCCGACCCCGATCACCCGGATGCCGCGAAAGAACTGGCTGTGTTCGGCCGAGAAGGATTCGCCGGAGACCGGGAGGGTATTGCCATCTACGCACGGCAGGATGGCACCGGGTTCATCATCTGCTCGGACCAACGAAAAGATAACAGCCTGTATCGCGTCTATAAGCGTGAGGGGGAGCCTGGAAGACCGCACGACCATGGCAGAGAGGTGAAGGTGATTGCGGGCGGTGCAGACGATACGGATGGCATCGAGGTCGTCTCCACGTCCCTGGGTTGCAAGTTCCCGAAGGGCCTGTTAGTAGTAATGAACAGCGGCCCGCGCAACTTTCTATTGTTCGACTGGCGTGACGTGGAGCGAACAGCTCCCGCTGCAGCAGCGGAGATCGAACACTAGGTTCTCCATGCGACATCAATCTCATGCACATGTTGGAGGTACAACGAAAGTGAAGAAGATCCGCGCAGTGGCCAAGGGCATCGCGCTCTCTTTGGCTGCTCTCAGTGGCAGTGTAGCCTTCGCTGGCGACGACGAAGGTAGTGTCGTTCTCAACCTGTTCGGGCGTAACTACGACGTCCGAACTTGGTACGTACGATTCGATACCCCTGTCGGCTTCTCCGAGCCGGAGGGAATGACCTTCTACAACGGCAAACTCTACGTCGGCACGGACGACAACAACACGCAGGGCTGGCTGATCACCTACACTCCCGGCCCTACCGGCGACCTCACCGTTTGGGACGCGATCGAGATGTCGCTAACCTGCGATCTGCGTAACAACATCTGGGGGCCCGAGGGTATCACCGTGAACACCGATGGCACGGGCTACGGTGCTTTCACGGTTGGCGAGCCCATCTTCGTCACCGTAGACAGTCGCGGCGACGACCGTATCGCCACGGTGGACACCAACACTTCGCCAGCCTATGTGTGCAACATCGGCCCAGTGCCGAACCCGGACGACATTGCCTATGTCCCGAGCCTCGATCAGTTCGTTACGTTGGAGGATCGCGACCTAGACGGTATCTGGCTGG
>BTVI01000022.1:0-57812 GCA_045862955.1 Fimbriimonadales bacterium | reverse complement strand
TGACTTCCCGAATGCCGAGACGCATAATAGGGCCCGCCGGAGTGGTGTCCGAGTGGTCGAAGGAGCACGACTGGAAATCGTGTAGTCGCCGAAAGGCGGCTCGTGGGTTCGAATCCCACCCACTCCGCCAGCAGCAATCGGTTTCGAGCTCAGAGGCAGCCCAAAATGCATGGGCCGGACGACGTGGACGCGTACATCGCCGCAGCACCCGAAGGTGCTCGAGGCTCGCTCTGCCTTCTGACGGTCCCGAACGGCTGCACGCTCGCACTGCCCCACCCTCCTGTCAGCACCGCGGGCATGAGGTGATCGGAAGGACCGCGCCGGTTCATAAGCCGTAACCTTCAGACCCGAAGGCGGCAACCCAGAGCCCCGGGGAGCGAGAGCGATGCACGATGCTGCGCATCTGAGCCCTGCAGCCCCCGGGTCCAAACCTCCACCAAAGTACCGAACATATTCCCCGCCGCGGCACGAGGCTCGGTACTTTTCGCCTACATCCGTGCTATGATTCGCCGTTCAGCGAGAGCGTCAGGGCCGCGTGTCCAGTACGCCGGCGCCGATGCTCTCACGAGCCAAGAAGCTTGAGAGGTGTTCTAATGGACAAAATGGAGAAGAAGAACATGGCTTCTCCCGACGAGACGCGGGAGTTCCCGAAGGGCAAGCTCGATCTCGTCACACTGGGGGGAATCACCTTCGGGAGATCAATCTTGCAGCCCGGCTGGCGATGGTCCGAGTCGGTGAAGCCGATTGTTCAGACCGAGAGCTGCCTCGCCCCGCACACCCAGTATCACGTCTCGGGCAGGCTGCGCGTCCGCATGGACGACGGCAGCGAGGACGAGTTCGGGCCGGGCGATGTTTCCAAGCTCCCTCCCGGGCACGACGCTTGGGTCGTCGGGAACGAGCCCGTAGTCCTCATCGACGTGACCGGCATGGGTAAGTACGCCACTCGCTAGTCGAGCAGAGGCCGCCGACCTGTCGAGCCCGTAGGTCGGCGGCCTCTCGCGTGCTCCTCGCACCCCGAACCCGCCATTCCACGCGTTGCCGCCCCACAGGCGGATCGGCTATCATCTCCTCGGGGGAGCTGGAGCCACATGGTATCACGCGCCTCGGCGCCCGTGGAGTGCCCTCGGGCCGAACTCTGCGAGAACCTGCATGAGACGTTCGCGACCTCTTCGCTCGAGAGGCCGGCAGAGCGTTGCCCGGCATCCAACACGGGGAGCTAGCCGTTGCAACCTTCGGACTCCAACCTGAAGCAGCGTCGAGCCGGGTGGCGGCGGGGTCTCGGCTTCGGCCTTGGCCTACCTGCCGTGTTTCTGCTCACGGCTACGCTCGTCTACTACGGCGAGCTACACCTGACGGCGCGCGCCTCACCCAGCCCGATCAGCGCCCTGCTGCCGCAGCCGCGCGCCGGAGAACGTCTGCTCGTCATCGCTCCTCACCCGGACGATGAGCTTCTAGGTTGCGGTGGGCTGATCCAGCGCGCCCTGAAGAACGGCGCCGAGGTTACGGTCGCCGTGATCACCAACGGGGAGGCCTTCGAACCTAGCGTTGCACTGGAGGAGCGCACGCTCGAACCTTCGCGCGAGGACTACCGGGAGTATGCAGCCAAGCGGCGTCTCGAGAGCCGAGAGGCCCTTCGTACGCTTGGCCTGCCCGATGACCGGCTGCGGTTCCTCGGCTATCCGGATAAAGGGCTCGCCACCCTATGGAGCAAGCACTGGAGCGAGCCGGTCCGCACGCGCCTGGCCGGGAGCGAAGAAGATCCTGTGTACCGACCGACCGGTGGCGACCTCGCTCAGGACCTGTATGCGCTCCTGATGGAGACCAAGCCCACTCGCGTCTTCGTCACCCACCCTCTCGATGACCACCTGGACCACGCCATGTCTTGCACCTTCCTGCAAGCCGCTCTGCTCCGATACCTAACCGAAGCTCGGCAACGGCCCCGTGTCTACGGCTACTTAATCCATCGCGGCGACTGGCCTATCCCGCAGGGGCGCTATCCGGAGGCGTCGCTGAAGCCTCCGAGTAACTTCGACGACCGCGACGCGCTCTACTTTCCGCTGACCAGGGAGGAGACGGCCGCCAAAGGCGTGGCACTCCGCTCCTATGCGTCGCAGACCCGGCTGCTTGGACGATTCCTGAGCAGTTTCGTGCGTGCCAACGAGCTGTTCTTCGAAGTCCCCCAGCCGTACCGAGTCGCGCACCGACCAATCGTTCTCGGTAACGCTAGCGAGGAATGGGCCGGTCTGGAGCCGGTGTCGAGGGAGCCCGTTGCCGACAAGCTGGTACGGAACATCGTGCCGGGCTTGGACGTGGAGGCCGTGTATGCCGCAGGCTCGGCGGGTCTATTGCACCTCCGCTTCGATATGGCCGGGCGGGTTGCGCGCTCGGGAGAGTATCGTGTCCTGGCTAGGTGGTTCGACGCCGAGGGGCAGACCGTACACTTCGACGAGAAGAGCATTCGGCCGAGCCTAGGGGCGCAGGGCGAGCGGGTGTACTGGCGCTCCAACATGCTAGAGATGTCCCTGCCCATTCCAACCGAGAACTCCGAGTGGGTGGCAATTCGGATGGAGACGCGCCTCCTTCGGCTTACCAACGACCGGACACCGACGATCTTCCTTCGCCTGCCTCGTCTCGGCGACTAACGAACACTCGTCGTGCCCGAGCCCGGAATCGCATGTACGGGTGACGGGGCCTGCCGCGGACTGCATCGGTAGGTGTCTTGACAGACCGCGTAACCTCTGTTAGCATGACATCGGATGGGGTCCCCCGCAGACGTGCCGGGGCGGAGAGGCGTCGGGTTGATGCGCCGCGTCTTTGGCCTGCTGGATGACGCGGGTGTGCGACGGCACGGGACCCACGAGGGAGGACCCGAGATGCAGAGTGTCCCGAGGTGGGCCTCGCTCCTCGTCCCCGCCTCACACCCCCACCCGCCACACCTCCAGCCTAGACCGACGAGCTATTACCTCGGATTCTTTTTTGGGGGGGTCACACCCTCCCCGTCACATCTCCTCCCGTCATGGCTCTATCCGCCACACCCTTACCCGTCATGCTGAGCCTGTCGAAGCATGCGACCGCAAGCCGCAAGCGTTGCATCGGAAGCCGCCACCATGCGGACGACGAGGTCATGCTTCGACAAGCTCAGCATGACGAAGTTGAGGATGGCTAAGCTCAGCATGACGAGGTTGAGGATAGCCAATCTCCGTATGACCAGGCTCAGCATGACAAGGTTCAGCTGCAACCTCGACCGACAAGCCATAACCTCGGATTCTTTCTTTGGGGGGTCACACCCCTACCCGTCAACCCCTTCCTCGTCATACCGCTACCCACCACACCCTTACCTTTCACACGCCCTCCCCGCCACGTGTCCTCCCCGTCATGGCTCTACCCACCACACCCTTACCCGTCATGCTGAGCCTGTCGAAGCATGCGACCGCAAGCCGCAAGCGTTGCATCGCAGGCCGCCACCATGCGGACAACCAGGTCATGCTTCGACAAGCTCAGCATGACGAGGTTGAGCAAGACCAGGCTCAGAACGGCCAGGCTCGCCTCGAGCAGGTCCCGTGTGACCGGGTTCAGCGTGACCACGCTCAGCAGGACGGTCATGGTTGCGGATGCTGGAAGGCGTCCGCCCCGGTGTCGGTCGGCTCGGAGCCCGACACGTCGTTCGCTGAAGGCGAGCACGGGGCGCCGAACACCGACGCCACGCCCCACATCGCGGTGGACTCCCATGACAACTTCCTCGCTCTCTTCCAGTCGGAGGGGAACGGCTACCTGCGCGGGCTCGTTCTCGAACGGGGGCGACACGTGCGGGACTGGCGCGTGCACATCCGGCGCACGGACCTCATCTCCGTACTGATGATGCGCGACAGGACCATCCTGGTGCACACGTGAGAGCTACCCTTGCTGGAGTGGGATCCTAACAGGCGGAGCAGCCTGGCGGGCTTCGCGTCCTCGGGCCGCGCGCTGTGGCTGGGCTCCACGTCGAAGCACGCTAAAAACTGTTTCTGGACGACGCGAACGTGACGGAGAACGCGTACGAGGCCGTTCCAGGCAGGCGCTGGGTCTCCCGAATGGGTGTTTCGGCCAATGCACGGGGCGACTTGCTTTGGCTCCCCCGCAACTCCTATGAGGAATGGGAAGTGTGGTACTTCGAACTGGTGCCCCAGCCGGCGGGTCTTAGCGCCATCTGCATCGGTGCAGCGGCCGTGGGGCTGTCGCGGAGGTGTCGGCGGAGATGGCCCTCGCTGCAGTTCGAAGCAGCCTCCTGAGCACACAATCCCTGGGCCTCCAAACAGGTAACAGGATGGGGAAAGGCGGTGTCGAACTGCGACGAGATGAACGCACGAGAACGCTTCCACGCAACCATGCACTACCTGCCGCGCGACCGCTGTCCCATCATGGACTTCGGCTTCTGGGAGGAGACGCTCATCGAGTGGCGCCGCCAGGGCATGCCAGAGGAGTCGCACCCGGACGACTTCTTCGGCATGGACCCCCAGTGGATCGAAGCACCGATCCGCGTCGGAATGTGGCCCGTGTTCGACACGTTGGTGCTGGAAGACTTGGGTGAGACCCGGATCGTGCGCGATTGCGACGGCGTGACCAAGCTGGAGGACAAGCGCAACCTGTCCATCCCGAAGTACCTGGACCACACGCTGAAGGATCGACAAAGCTGGGAGCGCGAGTTCCGGTGGCGGCTGAATGGGCAGGACCCGACGCGCTACTCTGCGGAGTGGCCGGAGTTCCTGCGCCGCGCGCTGGACCCTGCCCGTGACTATCCCATCGGGGTCCCGGCCGGCTCGCTGTATGGGTGGTTGCGGGATTGGATGGGTGTGGAGGCAATCTCCTATTTGGTGCACGAGGACCGCACGCTGTTCGAGGAGATGGTGGCAACCGTAACGCAGTGTATCATGGATGCCATCACCCCGGCGCTGGAATCAGGCGTGCATTGCGAGTACGCCTCCATGTGGGAGGACATGTGCTACCGTGCCGGCCCGCTGATATCCCCGAAGGTGTTCGCAGAGGTGTTAGTCCCGCAGTACCAGCGCATCACCTCGCTGCTAAGGCGCTACGGCGTGGACGTGGTAGTTCTGGATTGCGATGGTGACATATCGCTACTAGCACCTCTGTGGCTCCAGGCGGGCGTCAACACCATGTTCCCGATCGAGGTAGGTGTGTGGGGCCTCGACCCAGTCGCCCTCCGCCGTCAGTATGGTCGGGAGATGCTACTGATCGGCGGGGTGAGCAAGCTAATCCTTGCTAGCGACGAGGATGCCATCCGCCGCGAAGTCGAACGCCTCGCGCCGCTCGTAGAAGAGGGGGGATATATTCCGACTCCGGACCACCGCGTGCCTCCCGACGTGCCGCTGGAGAACTACGTGTTCTATATCGAGGAGGCCAAACGCGTGTGGGGCAAGTCCCTGCCCAACCTCCGGCCGACCGGAAGGCCAGCCCCAGTCCGCACAAGCTGACGAGTCTACCCCCTCCGAGAGGGTGGGTCACTGGCGAGGTCATGCTGAGCCCGACGTCATGCTCAACCTGCTATCACGCTGAGCTTGCCGTCATGCTGAGCCCGGCGTCGTGCTGAACCTTACGTCGTGCCAAGCCTGTCGTCATGCCTCAGCCCTACGTCATGCTGAGATTGTCGAAGCATGGGGCCGCCGGCTGCACGTTCTCGAATTCGCTCGGTGGCACTGGCGCTCACCGATGCCATGCTTCGACAAACTCAGCATGACGGATTGGGACGCCGCGGGTGCGGTGCCTCCTTCCCAGTGACCCCGCCTTCTGCGAGCGGTGGGGGATGAGATTCACGTTCGTCGCGGGTGATTCCGGCTTGCCAGCGGCTGTGCCTCACGTCTCCCAGACGATGGGTCGCTGGCGACGTCATGCTGAGCTTGTCGAAGCATGGGGCCGCCGGCTGCACGTTCTCGAATTCGCTCGGTGGCGCTGGCACTCACCGATGCCATGCTTCGACAGGCTCAGCATGACGGTCTTTGGAGGTGCGCTAAGGGATGCGGCCGCATGCTTCGATAACCTCGGCATGGCCTCTAGGACGCCCGACCCGCACCTCTGCGAGCCGTCAGGGATTAGGAGTCCGCCATGCTTCGACAGGCTCAGCATGACGGTCTTTGGAGGTGCGCTAAGGGATGCGGCCACATGCTTCGACAACCTCGGCATGGCCTCTAGGACGCCCGACCCTCACCTCTGCGAGCCGTGAGGGATTAGGAGGTCCGTCATGCTTCGACAGGCTCAGCATGACGGTTTTGGGGCGTCGCGGGTGATTCCGGCTTGCCAGCGGCTGTGCCACACGTCTCCTTGACGATGGGTCGCTGCCGACGTCATGCTGAGCCTGCTGTCACGCTGAGGTTGCCGTCATGCTGAGCACGGCGTCGTGCTGAACCTTACGTCATGCCAAGCCTGTCGTCATGCTGACCCGTACGTCATGTTCAACCTAACGTCATGCTGAGCTTGTCGAAGCATGGGACCGCCGGCCGCACGTTCTCGATTTCACTCGGTGGCGCTCGCACTCACCGATGGCATGCTTCGACAGGCTCAGCATGACGGTCCTTGGAGGTGCGCTGAGGGATGGGGCCGCATGCTTCGACAACCTCGGCATGGCCGCTAGGACGCTCGACCCTCACCTCTGCGAGCCGTGAAGATTCAGGAGTCCGTCATGCTTCGACAGGCTCAGCATGACGGTCCTTGGAGGTGCGCTGAGGGATGGGGCCACATGCTTCGACAGGCTCAGCATGACGGTGCTTGGAGGTGCGCTAAGGGATGGGGCCGCATGCTTCGACAACCTCGGCATGGCCTCTAGGACGCCCGACCCTCACCTCTGCGAGCCGTGAGGGATTAGGAGTCCGTCATGCTTCGACAGGCTCAGCATGACGGTATGACGGTCCGGGGCGGCTGCACGCTCTCACTGTCCCATCCTCTCCGACTGGCTAGAACTCCCCTACTACCCCCTAGCCTGATCGCAGATCTCCTGTGCGGCGGCAAGGGCTTGCTCCACAGACCAGTGCACTGCGTCGTTCTCTCCTTCTTCGATAATGGCGCGATCACACCGCTCCTGGAAATCTCGCCACACCGAGCGAAACCGTGACAGCGCGACGCCGTCTTCCATCAGCGGACTGCCCTTCGCCATGGCAAAGGCGAACAGGCGCGCCGCCGACCGCTCGTTGCCGCGCAGCCATTCCGCGCAGGCCGTAAGCGCTATCTTGCGCTCACGCCACGGCTCCAAGATCACCCAACTGGTGTGTGTGTCGATCTCGCACAGGTGGCTCAGGGCCTCGTCGGGCTTACCCTTTGCCAACGCCAGCTCCGCAGCAGCGAACAGGTAGTGTATTCGCAGGTGTGGCACCTCGACGTTGGCCAGCCAGCTGCGCGCCCTACGCACGTGATCCTCGGCGGCATCCAAGTTGCCACGTATGAGCGCGAGCCCTGCCTGGGTGGCGTGTGCGACCGAGGCGAGCGCGACGTCCTCTGCGACTTCATGCCACCAGGTGGCTCGCTCTGCCCACTCCTCCGCCTTGTCCAGATTGCCTAACAGTGCTTCCACCCTCACGTACAAGCGCATCATCGAAGCGCCTAGCTCGTAGTCCAGTTCCTCCAGATTGTCGTACTGGATCTCGTCCAAGAGCCGCTTCGCTCGCTCGGCGCCGTGCAACACCAGTGCTAGGTCTGCCAGCATGACCTGAAGCGCCACCAACAACTCCGTACTGCCCGAGCGCTGCAGCGGGATGGTGGCTGCCTGCGTGCGAGCGAACGCCTCCTCCAGGCGCCTCTCGGAAGCGAGGGCACGCCCGGAGAACACGTGCCAGAACAGAATGGCGTAGGGGTTTCCGGTGGATGCCAGTCCCTCCAGTTCGGCAAGGTACTCCTCCCTGCGCTCGGGCAGCATTACCGAGGAGCTGGCGAGAAACATACACAGGTCGTAAGGCATGTTCGCCTCTCGCGCAAGCTGCAACGCCTGGTTCACCAAGCGGACCCCCTCGTCCGAGCCCGGCATCTGGCGAACTTTGTGTGCGCCGAGCAGATACAGCGCTCTGGCTCGCGCCTCCGGTGGAGCGAAGGCCTCCAGTGCCGGCAAGGAGGACTCGATCCAACTAACGAGCTCGCCGCGCGAGAAGGGCATGAGTAACTGCGGCAAGCGCACTACGGCCGACACCAACCGTGCAGTTAGGGGACCGTCTGCGAGCTCCTGCGTGTAGTGGGCGGCGGCGCGTAACTGGTCGCGCGCCTGCACCAGGCGCTTCACGTAGGCAAATGGAAACCACTGCCACTCGCTGTGCGTTAGTTCGGACAACGTTTCGGCATAGAAGGACGCATGGCGCCGCTTGAGGTCCAGGATGTCGCCGTGCTGCGCCACCTTAGACAGGCCGTATTCGCGGAGACTCTGCAGCAAGACGAAGCGCATCTCGCCACCGTCTTCCTCCGCGCGCAGCAGCGACTTCTCGCGCAGTCCTGCTATGTCGGACAGCACGTCCGGGCCACCACACACCGCTTGTGCTGCCGCTAGCGTAAAGGGCCCCTGAAACACACACAGGTTGCGAAAGGTCTCCTGCTCCGACTCCGTAAGACTGTCATAGCTCCACGCGATCGCAGCCGCGAGGGACCGCTGGCGCTCCTCGACATCTCTCCGAACCGTCGCCAGCAGGCCAAACCGGTCTCCCAATCGTTCGAGAATCTGCCTCGGTGAGAAGATGCGACACTGCGCTGCGGCGAGCTCGATTGCCAGGGGCAGGTGATCCAGCCTCCGGCATATCTCCTCTATCAGTTCGCGGTTGTCGGGACCGATGACGAAGGACGGCCGCGTGCGCTGCACAGTCGCTTCGAATAGCCTGAGCGCATCGCCGAGAGGTAGGGTACCTACCACCCACTCGTACTCCCCACCCAACCTGAGAATCTCGCGGCTGGTGACCAGCTGGGTAACCTTCGGACAGCTATGCATGATGGCAGACACCAGGCCCGCGGAGTCGATCTGTCGCTCGAACCCGTCCCATAGCACCAGCGAGTGCCTTGCCGAGAGTCGGTCCAGGAGTTGCTCCACCGGATCGCCCTCGTCGTAGGCCATGCGCATCGCCCGCATCGCCCGCGTGGCGAGCTCGTCCTGCCCAACGTTTGGCGGTAGCGCCGAGAGGGGAATCCACCACACTCCGTGCTCGTAGTGTGGCATCAGGTCTTCCGCTACGCGCGCTGCCAGCCGGCTCTTGCCGACGCCCCCGGGGCCTGTTAGCGTTACGAGTGCGGTCTCTGGGCGCCGCAGCAGCTTACCTAGCATCTCGATCTCGGACTGTCTACCGAAGAACTCCGTGATCTCCAGCGGAAGGTTGTTCGGTTGGACCTCGGGCGTGCGCAACGGTGCGAACTCCTCCGGCCCGTCGCCAGCCACGAGCTGATAGATGCGCTGTGCCTCGGGCACTCCCGTCAACCGGTGCATTCCGAGGTCGCGGATCTCCCAGCCGTTGTTGTTTGGCAGTAGCTTGGCAGTAGTGTCCGAGGCTAGGATCTGCCCACCGTGGCCCGCCGCAACGATTCGCGCAAGTCGGTTGACCGGCGGGCCGAAGTAGTCGTTGCCCTCGGGCGATAGGTCACCGCTATTGAGCCCAATGCGAACTCGGAGCGGCTCGGGTATGGGCCACTCCAACGCCTTGAGCGCGCGCTGGATGCCGAGAGCGGCGCGTGCTGCCTGCCCTGCACTTTCGAACACGGCGAGAAAGCTGTCACCCAGCGCCTTCACGATCTGGCCCTGGTTAGCGGTTATCTCTTTGCGCAACATGCGGTCGTGCAGCGCCACGGCATCGCGCATGGCACCTGGATATCGCTCCCACTTCTCCGTACTCGCTTCGATGTCTGTCATCAACAGCGTCACGGAGCCGTTCGGAAGGGGTTTCGGCACATTGAGAGTGTACCGCCCGACCGGCGGCCCGGGTTGCACGTACCTCTCGACCCGAGGTAGCTCCAGATGCAGCTCTGTTCCGCGGCCTGGGAGACTGGGGGTTGGCTGGCACGAGAGGCCCAGAGTATTCCGATGCACTGCGAGCACCTCGAGCGTGCTACTGGGATCTCGGCGAACCCATTGTGGCCGTTGCGTGACAAACTGGGCAGCGCATTCTCGACCTCCTGCTTTGCGTGCGCTTCACCGATCTGGCGGGTTGGGATCTCACGCGGAGTGCGCAAAGCTCCGCGGAGAACGCGTAAGGGGTCGAGCTCGGTCCCAGTCCGCCGGCTGTCGGCGGCTGCCAGCATGCGACCGTAGCGAGTCCTTCGCGATCTCTGCGTGACAAGCTGACGCGCCACAGGAGCGGTGTATCGCAGCCTCAGGTCTCATCCGATGGCGACACGTGCAGCGTCTTCTCGTGCGAGTAGGTGACCAGGCCCGGCGCGGCGCCACGCGGCTTGCGCACGAACTTACGCAGCGTGTAGTCCACTGCGACCAGTGACGAGTGCTTCGCCGGGCTATTACGGGCGACTAGCCGGGCGGCACGTTCTAGCACACTGCGCGGCACCTCGGCGGGGCGATTGCCCGTCGCTATGATCGCATGCGCACTCACCCCGCCCCGCACGTGAAACCACCAGTCGTTCGGCTTGGCCACCCTCTGCGTGAGATAGTCGTTCGCGGTAGCAGTCTCGCCGTACAGAATGTCGAGCCCCTCGGCGGTGCGCACCCTGCGAATGCGATGTCCCTCGAAGGGGCGCTCCTCCCTCTCACCTCGTTGCGGCTCTTGCGTGCGGAGCCAGCCGCGGAGCGTCGCCTCGTGCCGAGCCTCCGCCAACTCTCGTGGACCCAGGTCCTCCAGTCTGGACATGAGGGCCGCGAGGTCCTCTCGGGTTCGGCTCAGGAGTTGGAGACGTTCTCGGAGTGCCGGTTCTGCTTGCCTTGCGGAGCGCGCTTTCCGGAAGTATCGCTCGGCATTCTCCGCGGCCGTGAGGTCGCCGTCCAGTTCGATTTCCACCTCCGTACCGGAGGGGTCCGTGTAGTCCGGCGCAAGCAGCTTCGCGGCGCCGGGTTCGAGCGTGTGTGCGTAGGCGAGGATTAGCTCGCCGAACAACTGCCACCTCGCTGCATGATCGCTATCGGCCAGTCGTGCCCTCACGTCGTCCAGCGCACGCTCCGTGGATGACAGCGCCCGGGACAGGGACGTGCGCAAGTGGGCTCGCTCCTGATCCAGCTTCCCGGCAGCCACTACCGAAAGGTAGTGCGCATCCAACGCCTCGCAGATGGAACGCCGCTCCGCCAAGGTCACCCCGGGAGGAGGAGGGAACGCGATGGGATAGGCACCGAGGCTCGCACCGCCTTTAGCTCGGTAGGCAACGGGCCGCCACGTGTTGCCGATCAGTGCCTCTCGCCAGGTGGCATACGCCTTCGAAAGCCCCTCGCGGGACGCCCCCGCGAGCTCCCAGAGGCGTTCGGCGAGGAACGGGCTAACGCCCTGCACGGTCTGTCTGAGCCAGTCCGGGCCAACCTCTTCGGCATCCCTGATCAGGGCATCCATTTCCTCGGCCGGGAGGCTCCGTGGGTCTAGGCCGCCGATTGGCGGAGGCGGCTGATACCGCAAACCTGGCCGCACCTGGCGGCGCGATTGCTTCGCGCTCACCGTCTTTAGCGCTCCCAGTACCATCGCCGAGTCGTCCAGCAGCATGACGTTGGAGTGTTTGCCCATGAACTCGCCAACGTAAGTGAACGTGCGTCCTCCTTCACCCACGACCTCGATCTCTAGCACGCGGTCCAACCCGCGCATCCGCACGTCCATTACTCTCCCGTTCTCGGTCCACTTGCGTGCGATTGAGCAGAAAGCCGGGGTCGGCTGAGGGTTATGCGGGCGTACCGCGGTGAGGTGTGCGCGCGCGAACTGCGCGTCGCAGCAGAGCAGCAGCACGAGCAGCGGCCCTCCGCAGTAGACCTGAAGGCACAGCGTGTGTTCATCGGGCTGCGACACTCGCTGCAGACGGCCGCCCACCAGCGAGCGGCACTCGGCGACGACAGCGGCAAGCACCGTGCTGTCGAACGGGGCGCGAAAGCTCATCGGCCTCGATTATACGGCTCCGAGGGGCCGGGAAAGGCGGGCGCCTGGGCCCGTCGGGCCCCGGCGCCCTGCTACTCGGTCTTCCCAAGTCTAAGGCCCGAATCTGGCCAGTGTGCCGGATGCGGTGCCTGTGAGCAGCGTCCCGTTCGCATTCACCGAGAAGCTAACCGTACCATCCGAGTTGAAGGTGAGACTGACCATCCCGGCCTGCACTTCCTCGGAGAACTGGGTGATGGTCCCCGCACTCGCCACGAAGTCGGCCCGCAAGAACGATCCGCTCTCGGTTCCTGCCGAGCCCGCCAGCGTATCGGGTCCTGTCACATCGGCGGTCACGTTCAGCAGAATGGCCCTGTTCAGAGGGTACTCGTTCACACCCGAGAGGCTGATCGTGACCAGCCGCTTATCCGGGAAGCCCGGAACCTCTCGAACGCTCACGCCAGACGCCGGACTCTGGATGATCTCGTCGTTCACGGTGAAGGCCATCGCACCACCGTAGTTGGCGGTGGTGGGAACCGCGCCCCCGCCGCTGATGACGGTGATGTCGACCCATGCAGCGGCACCCGTCGCTATGCTGGTGGAAGTCTCCGACGCGCGCGTGCTGGTCTCCACTCGGAAGAGGTGAGCCCCGGGTGTCAGTCTGGTGGCCAGGTACGGCACGTAGCGTCCCGTGTCAACATCGTCCACGAACACCCTGGCCCGAGCATTGCTCGTTACGAGCGCGGTCGGTCCCATCGCCGCATCGATCGCCGCGTCCACTGCGTCGCTGTCCCGGAAGTCCACCGTGTCGAGGTCGATCAGCCCTCCTGCAACTGCGGAGCGCACTGCGTTCAGCGCCTGGTCGTACACCTCGCTGTCAATCAGTGCCTTGGGAGCCCCGGCCTCGACGAGCCGGGCGATGCCGAGGTATGCGATGGTGGACTCCGGGTCGGCCCGCACCACATCGCCCTTCCGCGGCATGGGGACGAGCGAGTGGATGGATAGCGCGCCGCCCGCGTTCGCCGTTGCGGTGATCCGAAGCAGCGTCCCAGGCGGCAACGTCCGCACGGAAGTCGCGAAGCGCCCAGTCGCGTCGGATGTTGCGCTCGCCAACACCTCTCCCGTGGCGTAGTGAGTCACGGTGATAGCGGCTCCTGCGAGCGGCTCGGCAGCGCGACCCCGAGAGGCTCCGTTGCTGAAAACCTGACCGGAGAAGGAGGTGATGGGATCGCTGTCGCTCCCCCCGCAGCCGGCAAGACCCAACGCGGCTAGCACGGCCGCCAGCACAGCAAGACGCCCGCCCCCTGAAGCGGGGAGCTTTGACCGAATGGACATAGGCAGACCTCCCGAATACGCCGAACGTGTGGGCGCCCGGGCATTTCTGCACCCACACTCTAGATTTCGGCAGGAGGCTCTGCCCTGCTCAGTCCTTGAACATGATGCTAATCTTGCGTTTCACCCGCTGGAGCGCGTTGTCTATGGATTTGGTGTGGCAGTTCAGCTCCACCGACATCTCGCGATACGACTTGCCGTCTAGATAGCATCGAAGAACTCGCCCCTCGAGATCGCTCAAGACCGGTCGCACGGCCTCGTGCAAGTTCGGGGGTAGCCTTCGAACCATCAGCAGCGCCTCGGGGTCGGCGCTCGTGCGGTCCGGGATCACATCCATCAGCGAACCGTCCGTATCCTCGCCCGAGACCGGGCGATTTAGCGATACGTAGGCGTTCAGGGGACCGTGCTTCTGGCGGGTGGCCGTCTTCACGGCGGTAATGATCTGACGGGTGACGCACAACTCGGCAAAGGGCCGGAACTTGGAGAGCCGATCGCTACGGAAGTCGCGAATGGCCTTGCAGAGGCCGATCATCCCTTCCTGGACCACGTCCTCTCGGTCTGCGCCGATTAGGAAGTACGCTCTCGCCTTGCTCTCGACCAGCGTGCGGTATCGCGCAATCAGATACTCAGTGGCTCTGTAGTCGCCGCGCCGGGCAATCCTAACGACGTCCTCGTCCTGCATGCGGTGAAAACACAAACCATTCGAGCGGTGAAAACCGGGGGTGACCAAGCTCCCCTCCACCTTCTTCCATGGAATTCATAGAACTGTCAAGCGGACGGAATATGTTGGCGCTAGTGTAGCCGCTCGATTCGCCGAGTGTCAATAGGTTCGGACGGTCCGTACTTGTTACAGTGGAAAAGATAGGAAGGAATCGGCCCGCCGCCGCGGAATTCGATCCCATGTTGCTCCATCCGGACGCCGACCAGGTGCTCATCTCCGCACGGCGCCTGCGGAGCCGGGTTCGCGCCATCGCCGCCCAGATCAGCGCCGACTATGGCGAAGAGGGCGTGCATCTCGTCACCGTGCTGAAGGGAGGCGTCTTCTTCCTGACCGACCTCGCACGCCACCTCACCATCCCGAACTCAATGGATTTCATGGCCGTGAGCAGCTACGGAAGGCATGTCGAAAGCGGCGAGGTGAGGATCACCAAGGACCTGGACGAGAGCATCCAGGGCAAGCACGTGGTGATCGTCGAAGACATCGTGGATACCGGACTGACCCTGGCCTACTTGTGCCGAAACCTGGAGAGGCGTGGACCGCTCTCCCTGAAAGTCGCCGTGCTGCTCGATAGGCCGAAGAGGCGCATCGCCGACGTTCCCATCGGATACAAAGGCTTCGACATTCCCGATCTGTTCGTGGTGGGCTACGGCCTGGACTGGCGCCAGCAGTATCGCAACCTGCCGTACATCGGCATCCTGCGTTCCGAGGCCCTAACCGCACGCTGAACGGGGCCGTTTGGCCCGCTTTGCCCGTGCATAGTGGGCAGCCGTGCGCTTCCGGGGAATAATCCTTAGTGTCCCACACCTTTCAGGCGGGCCAGGCTGGGAGCCCGCATTCGCTCTTAGACCCGAGAACCGATGGATTGCCGAGATTGCTCGCTGTACGAGCCCGAGCGAGACGGGTGCTGGTCCGGCAAGCTGAACCCGCACACCAAGGAGAACGCGGTGGAAGTGGTGCAGCTGCTCGGCCTCCGCGCGCTGTGCGTGTTCAACGACTTCCGTGAGCCCCTCATCCAGCATATGCTGGACGATACGGTGCGCGAGGGGCTGCTCGGTTCCCCCGACAAGCGTCCAACGAGGCGGCGGAGCAGGTAGTGGCTACCCTGCACGCTTTCCGCGCACTCTGGCCCAGCTCACGCGGCGGACGTTCTGCTGCCGAGTTCTTGCTCTGTGAGCCAGCCGACCCCGAGACACCCTATGCACTGCGGCTCAGCGAAGTGGATCGACGCGAGACAGACCGTAGCCGCTTCGTCGCACACATGCGCGCTGCCTCTCTCCTCGCTGCTTGGAGACGCGAAGGCGTGTTCGAGGGCGGTCATGAGCCGATGCTATTCGCTTGGAGACTGCATGACGAAGTGCTGGCACTAGCCGGGCTCGTGGCCCCGACGCATGTACCGCGAGCGAATCCCAGACCCACGGAGATTCGCGAGGCGAAGGCCCGCCTCGAAGCTCTCGGCGTGGTGCTCGAGTTTCCCATCCTCGCAGCTCGCAGCCTGCCACCGCTCGACGTTCGATCGCTCTACGACACGTCCCAGGGGTCGCTCTGCTCCGTCCTCGGCCTGGAGCAAGCGACCGTGGAACTAGCGGCAGACGAGATGTCCGGCAGCGAGGTCGCTGGGGCACTCGACCTGATCCTCCAGAGCCGCGCCGAGGAGGAGCGCGGCATCCCCGTTTGGATCAGATCAGCCACGCATGACTTCTACCCTCCCATCGGCGCACTGCTTTGGCCGTGGGTGGAGGAACTCGCTGGGGCCCCGCGATGAAAGTTCTCCTTTTAGGCACCGGTGCGGCGGACGGCATTCCTGCGCTTTTCTGTGATTGCGCAGTGTGCCGATTCGCACGGGAGCACGGAGGGCGAGAGACACGTTCTCGCAGCGCCGCGCTCGTTGACGGATGCCTGAAGATTGACCTCGGGCCGGACACGCTTTCGCAAGTGCACACGCACCGACTGAATCCGGCCGATTGGAAGTGGCTGGCTTACACCCACTCGCACGACGACCACTTCGCACCGAGGGAACTCCAGTACCTCTTTCCACCCTTCGCCACGGAGACCACGCCGAGCCTGGAGATCCTCGCCAACGCAAAGCTCGTTGAGAAGATCCGCTGCATGGCCCCAGAGGCCGAGTCCCTGCCAGCTCGTGTTATTCGACCGTTCGAGACAGCGAAACTCGGGCCCTACCGAGTAACCGCCCTACTCGCAACGCATCAAAACGGCGATGAGGATGCGCTGAATCTCCTGATAGACGACGGCTGCTCGCTTCTGCTGTACGCCACCGACACCGGATGGTGGGAGGAGCGAACCTGGCATGCCGTGGAAAGCCTTCCGAAGCCGCTCGACCTTCTGGTGGTGGACTGCGCTCACGGGGACCGGATGATCGAATACAACGGTCACATGGGGGTCGAGATGGTGCTGCGGATGCGCGACCGCTTGATGAAGAGCGGTGCGATCGCTGAGACATCTCGCGTGGTCTCCACCCATCACTGCCACCGAGGTGGTCTCACCTACGAGCAATTGGTTGCGCGATTGGAACTCCACGGCGTACAAGCTGGCTACGACGGGATGTGCATCGAAATCGGAGACACCCCGCAGGAATCCTAGGAAGCAGGGAGAAGCTATCCTGAAACGAGTGTAGCGGCCGACCGGCGCGGCGGATGAACTCCGGGAAGAGGTCCGTAGCCCCACAACCCCCGGCCTCGGCGACGTGTCGGGTCTCTACCCTCGACCTACGTCAGGAGGCGTCGGCGATGGCGCAAGGTTACTGCCTCAAGTGCAAGGCTCAGAAGGAGATCAAGGACCCCGTCAAGACCACGCTCAAGAACGGGAAGCCTGCCGTGAAGGGCACATGCCCCGACTGCGGAGGCAAGATCTTCCGAATCGGTCCGGCAAAGTAGGCGCGGCGGAACTCCGGATTACGGAGCGAAGGGGCGGCGTCTCCGTCGCCCCTCGTTGTTGAGAGGGGCCGCTCCGCCAGGTTGCAGTGGAGTCCCGCCTTCGGGGGAATCACAATACGGACCGGAGTCTCCATGCCCCGGCCCGCGTCCGCCGCACTGCAGCAGCGAGGGTATGAAGCCAACGTTTTTTCCATGCCTAGACGTTTCGGCTGCCGTATGCCGCCGAGCTCTCGCCCAGCGACCACCCGAGCAGCCGAACGTCGAGGCAACCGACGTCAGAGGATGGTGAAGTGTCGCTATGCTGAGACTGACGTCATGCTGAGCTTGTCGAAGCATGGGACCGCCGGCCGCGCGTTTTCCATGCCTAGACGCTTCGGCTGGCGTCTGCCGCCGAGCTCTCGCCCAGCGACCACCCGAGCAGCCGAACGTCGAGGCACCCGACGTCAGAGGATGGCGAACTGTCGCTATGCTGAGACTGACGTCATGCTGAGCTTGTCGAAGCATGGGACCGCCGGCCGCACGTTTTCCCACGCCTAGACGTTTCGGCTGGCGTCTGCCGCCGAGCTCTCGCCCAGCGACCACCCTAGCAGCCGAACGTCGAGGCACCCGAGGCCAGAGGGTGGCGAACTGTCGCTATGCTGAGACTGACGTCATGCTGAGCTTGTCGAAGCATGGGACCGCCGGCCGCACGTTTTTCACATGCCTAGCCGCTTCGGCTGCCGTCTGCCGCCGAGCTCTCGCCCAGCGACCACCCTAGCAGCCGAACGTCGAGGCACCCGAGGTCAGGGGCTGGTGATAGCACCCTCACCCCAGCCCTCTCCCTCTAAAGAGGGAGAGGGAGGGAGACACTGCCCCCATCTGCCCCGGCCCGCGTCCGCCGTTGGCAGCAGCGAGGGCATGCTTCGACAAGCTCAGCATGACGGTCCCGGACGGCTGCACGTCCATGCCTAGACGCTTCGGCTGCCGTCTGCCACCGAGCTCTCGCCCAGCGACGACCCTAGCAGCCGAACGTCGAGGCACCCGAGGTCAGGGGCTGGTGATAGCACCCTCACCCCAGCCCTCTCCCTCTAAAGAGGGAGAGGGAGGGAGACACTACCCCGAGCTCCTCCGGCCTGCGTATGAGCGTCTGAGCCCCGGCGCGGTCCTTGGGTTCGAGCCATGCCTCTGGTGGTTGCTAGTCGGCGGACGCGGGCCGGGGCATGAACCCAGCCCAACGTGAGCGATTACATGCCTAGACGTTTCGGCTGTCGTCTGGTGGCAAGCTCCCGTCCGGCGAGCAGCCGACCAGCCGAACGTCGAGGCGCCCAACGTCCGCGCATGGTGATAGCACCCTCACCCCAGCCCTCTCCCTCTAAAGAGGGAGAGGGAGGGAGACACTACCCCCATCTGCCCCGGCCTGCGTATTAGTGTCCGACATCCCCGGCGGGGGCGGGAGGAGGTGATTCCCGCGCAGGCGGGAAGCCAGACTTTCCCTCATGCCATTCGCAGCGCAGAGTGCTGCCACTCGCTTAGCGCAGCCGCCCACGACCCCACGCCGAGCATGCAGAGAGCCCCCGAGCGCGCGACCGGACCCGCTCACCCTAGCCCTCTCCCCGTAATCCCGGGCGAGAGCAACACGCGTCAGCGGCTGGCGACGGAAGTGGGTGCAGCTGGTGCGACGGGCTGCAAGTAGGTGCGGACGAGTTCGGCAGCTATCGGCGCGGCCTGTTCTCCGCCATGGCCGGCCTTTTCCAGCAACACGGCGACTGCGATCCGCGGATTGTCGGCGGGCGCATACCCGATGAACCAGGCGTGCGTCTTCTTGCTCTTGCTATGCTCCGCAGACCCGGTCTTGCCGGCCCATCGCACGCCTTCGATCCGCGCGCGGGTGCCCGTGCCCGACTCGATGCATCGCACCATCCCGCGCTGGATCGCTTCCCATCCCACTGCCGAGGTTTCCAGGCGAAACGCCGGCACGGGCTCGGCTCGCCACAACGTCTTCCCCGTCAGCGGGTCCAGAACGGCACGAACCATGTGCGGGCGGTACGCGACGCCGCGGTTCGCGAGAAGCGCAGCCCAGTTGGCCATCTGGAGTGGAGTCGCAAGCAGGTACCCCTGCCCGATGGCCATGTTCGCCGTATCTCCGCCGCGCCAAGTCAACTTTTTCTTCGCGAGCCACGCGTCGGTCGGAACCAGCCCGCTGCGTTCGCTCGGCAGGTCCACGCCGGTGGCGACGCCGAACCCGGCTTTGAGAGCGGCATCGCGCAACCGGTCGGGCCCTGTGCGCATCGCGGCGTGATAGAAGAAGGTATCGCACGAAAGGGCGATTGCGTCCACGAAGTCCACGTAGCCATGGGTCCGATGGCACCGAAAGCTACGCTTGCCGACCTGATAGGCTCCTCGGCAGACGACGCCCGATTGCGTGGTGATCTGCCCGGAGTTCAGCGCGGCAATCGCAGTCAGCATCTTGAACGTCGAAGCGGGTGGGTAGGCAGACTGCAGCGCCCGATTCAGCAGCGGTTGGTTCGGGTCGTCTCTCAGGGCGGCCCAGTCTTCGGGCAGAATGCGTTTGGCGAACAGGTTCGCGTCGAAGGTCGGCGAGCCGGTCAGCGCGAGCACCTCGCCGGTCTTGGGCTCGATCGCCACCACCGCGCCGAGTCGGCCTCTCAGAAGCTCGTTTGCTTTGCGCTGCAACCTGCCGTCGAGCGACAACACCACCGTGCCACCGGGACGTGGTGGGCGCGCAGTGATTAGAGAAGCACCGACCGGCCTGCCTACGGCGTCCACTTCCATCGCCTCGACGCCGGGCTGGCCATGCAGCACACGCTCCTGATATCGCTCCACTCCGACCTTGCCCACGAAGTCCCCCGGATCGAAGTCTGCGCCGGAGAACTCCTGGACATCCGCCTCGGACGCCGGTCCGACGTAGCCGACAGCGTGGCTGAAGCTCGTGCCGTCCGGGTAGACGCGGATCGGCTTCTCCGTGATTTGGATCGCCGGGTGCAAGAAGCGCTCTTCTGAGAGGGCGACGTACTGCTCGGGAGTAAGTCCCACTGCCACGGGCGTTGGAAGGTTGCGGTTGGTTGCAGCCTTCAGGATCTTGTAGATGCGATCCTTCGGCTCCCCGAGCACGCGGGCGACGAACGCAATGGTCTGGTGCTGATCCAGCGCCTCAGCGGGCACCATCGCGAGCACGTCCTGCGCCTGAACCTTGGCAACCAATTCGCCGTTTCGGTCCACTATCTTGCCACGCATCGGTGGCTGGCGCAGGCTCTTCGTGCGGTAGCGCTCCGCCTGTCGCTCGATCTCTGGTCCCAGGGCTACTTGCAGGTACCACAGCCGGACCAACAGCACGCCCAGCAGTGCGAGCACGACGGCAAGCAGTGCGTAGGCGCGCCTCCGGTCGAAGGGCGGTGATTCCTCTGGCTTGGTCGCGGGTGTCAGCGTTGTCAACGCGGCCTCCCCGGACCGTGGATGTCGCAGAGCCCAGGCGGCACCCGGTCTTTCGAAAACCGTCTCGGGATGGCCTCGGGGCAGTAGGCGTTAGCGGGCCTGCCGCTCTCCGCGCAGATCCAGATAGTCACTTCGCCCCGATCCCGGCCGACCGGCGGCACTTCCTGCACGCCTGGTTCCACGCCGGTCCTCGCCTCGGGTTCGTCCACCGTCACGACGGGCTCGTCATGGCCTATGTGCACGGGGCAGCGGCTGGTCGGCTGCGTTCCCTGCACGAACGAGCGACGGACGCTCGACGGGCAGTACTTGGTGGCCACCTGTCCAGTCTCCTCGCACACGGTGACCACCACCTTGTCATGCTGGCCATCGGTCTCCGGCTCGCGACGATCCGGCGAACCCGCGATGCGGATGACGCCGTTCATCATCCTGGCCCATACGGCTACCGGAACCGTACCCCCATAGATGCCCGGCATCGGTCGGTACATCCAGCGCTTCGCATTCTCGTCGTATAGCGGGTTTCCCACCCATACCACGCCGATGTGGTTGCCTGCGTAGCCGATGAACCAGGCGTCGCGGTGGTCCGAAGTCGTGCCCGTCTTGCCCCGTGCGCCTTCCACGCTCCTAGCCCCGCTGCCCGTCCCTCGCGTCACGGCGTCGCGCAGGATGGAGTCCATCGCTTGAGCCGTGGTAACGCTGATTGCCCCTCGCCACATCTGCGCCGAGCCCCGATGCACGGTAACGCCCTCTGGGGTAAGTACGCGTTCGACGATGTAGGGGCGAACCCGGGTCCCACCCGTGGCAAATGTACTGAAGGCTTCCACCATCTCGATGGGGCGCACCGCAGACGCACCGAGCGGAAGCGACAGTACCGGTTCGATCCTACTGCGGAAACCGAAGCGCGAGGTGATCTCCTCGGCAGCACGTCTCGGTCCGATCAGCGAGTTGGCGTACACGGCAGCGCAGTTTCTGGAGAGGCGCAAGGCGGTTCGCACGGTAATGTTGCCCATGTACCTACCGTCCGCGTTGGATGGCGTGTAGAACCGGCCGGGGACACCGGTGGGATAGCTCCTCTTGCTGTCGCTCACCCTCTCCTCTGGGCCTAGGATGCCAAGCTCGAACCCTACGGCGTACATGAGCGGTTTGAAGGACGATCCGGGTTGGCGCTGGCCTTGCGTGATTACATTGAACTGGCTGCGTCCGAAGCTAGACCCTCCGATCATGACCAGCGTACGACCGTTGGTGTCCATGACCATCGCCGCGCCCTCGGTCACGCCGCGGCGGCGGTACTGCCTCAACGCGTCGGCCAGCGCAGCTTCTGCGGCCGCTTGCATCCTCATGTCGATGGTCAGCTCGACGCGGTAACCACCGGCGTATAGCTGTTCCGGATCCATCACACCGCGCAGCTCGCGCATCGCCTCGGCCACGGCGTACGGAGCCTGCCATCGCGACACCAGGGTCGGTCGCTTCCTTGCGAAACGAGGCTTCTCCCGCTTCGCGGCTTCCGCCTCGTCCGCTCTAATCAGCCCTTGCTCTAGCATCAGATCCAGCACGACGTCACGGTTCCTCAGTGCTGCTTCCTCGTTGACGAATGGGTTCTCGGTCGAGGGTCGGCGAGGGAGTCGGGCGAGAAGGGCACACTCGCCGAGGGTGAGCCTGTCGAGCGGCTTGTCGAAGTAGATGTCCGCAGCGGCCTTCACCCCGTATGCGCCGCCGCCGTAATACACTTGGTTCAGATAGAGCTGCAGAATCTGTTGTTTCGTGAGCCGGCGCTCGAGCTGGATGGCCAGCGCCATATCTTGCAGTTTTCGCCCGATGGTGCGCTCCTGCGTAGTGAACAGACGCTTGGCAAGCTGTTGTGCAAGCGTGCTACCCCCCTGCAGAGAACCACCCTTCAGCATGGACCAGCCCGCGCGAACCATGGCGATCGGGTCCACTCCCGAGTGCTGCCAAAAGCGCCGATCTTCTGCCGCAATGGTGGCGTTCTGCAGGTGCTTCGGGATCTCCTCGAGCTTTGCCGGCGCTTGGTACGCCGTGCGGAACTCGGCGAGGCGCACGCCGTCCGAACTGACGAAGATAGTGGGCTCGGACACGGCGCGAGCGCTGATCGCATAAATGCTTTGGATGGTCTGGTCAGCGCGATAGAGCAGCACGCCGAAATACACCGAGGCGAGGAGAAACGCGCTAAGAAAGACGAGCGTAAGCCACGAGAGAGCGCGCTTGATGCGCCTCTTCACAGGATTCGGGGCCCGCCTTCGCCATGCGCTTCGGCGGTCTGCGGAGGTTCTTGCTGACTTCCCGCTCATCCTCTAGTGGATACTGTACCTGAGCCCGGTTCCGCTGCAATCTACAGTCCGATCCTGGTTCGGGGCGGCCAACTGGGGACCGGATCGACTCGCAAAACCCGAATCGGGTGATAATAGGGCCATGTCGAGCATTCATGATTATCCAGTTCGAGTTTCGTGGTCGGGGGGGCGCATGGGGAGCGGTGCGGTGCGCACCGAGGATGGCCACGTACAGGCCGACCTCGCAGTGCCCGAGGAGTTCAAGGGACCCGGCAACGCCGCCAACCCGGAGCAACTCCTAAGCTGCGCGATTGCGTCGTGCTATGCCATCACCTTCGGCATCATAGCCGAAAACCGCAAGCTGCCCGTAGAGGATGTTCAGGTCGAAGCGGTCGGGCATGTGGATGCTTCCTCGCCGCTGCCGAAGTACACATCCATCGAGATTCGACCCACAATCCGCGTCGCCTCGCCTACGGAGGAGCAGCGCAAGCTCATCCTGGAGATGGCGGAGAAAGCGGACTCCTACTGCATCGTGACGAACACACTTAGGGAGAAGGTCGCCATTCACGTCGAGCCCAACCTAGTCGAGGTGTAGGTATGCGTGTGCAGCTCATTGCGGGCAACTGGAAAATGAACATGACCGGGCCGCAGGCCTGCGCTCTCGTGCAGGGCATCGCCGAGCGCGTGGACCAGCGACCCGACGTAGACGTGGTGGTGTGCCCTCCATTCACCGCCATCGAGCGGGTAAAGGACGAGCTTCGTGACAGCCACATCAAGGTAGGCGCACAGAACATGTTCTGGCTGGAAGCCGGTGCGTACACGGGCCAGATTTCGCCGAAGATGCTTGTGGATCTGCGCGTGGACTACGTAATTGTCGGGCACTCGGAGACCAGAGGCAGGTTCGGCGTTCCGTCCGAAGACCTGAAGCCCGTGCTAGGGTACTTCAGCGAGACCGACGAGACCGTCAACCGCAAGGTGAAGGCCGCGTTGTTCCACTCCATCCAGCCCATCCTCTGCGTGGGAGAGACCTCGGACGAGCGGCAGGCGGGCAAGACGGATGACGTGGTTCGCTCTCAGCTCACCGGGGGGCTGCGTGGCGTTGAGCCCGACGAATTGTATGGGTTGGTCATTGCATATGAGCCGGTCTGGGCCATAGGCACTGGGCAGACGTGCGACGACGAAGAGGCGAATCGCGTGTGTGGCACGATCCGACAGCTGCTTGCCGACATGGCGGGAGCGGAGCCTGCCGACAACATCCGCGTGCTCTACGGCGGCAGCGTCAAGGCGTCGAACGCGAAGGGCCTGCTCCACCAGCCGGAAATTGACGGTGCGCTGGTCGGTGGCGCCAGCCTAGATGCCCACGAGTTCGTGGAGATTATCTACGGCGCACAACGTGAGGCCTGAGCATTCGGCGAGCGACACCGAAGTCCGCATCTCCGAGCTGGCCACGCCGGAGATGGCCAACTTTCTGGGCAAGCTGTTCGGCGGGGCGTTGCTCTCGATGATTGACAAAGCCGCGTACGTGTGTGCGGCACGCTACGCGGGAACCGTGTGCGTCACCGCTTCCTTCGACCGCGTGGACTTCCACTCTCCCATCGAAGTAGGCGAGTTGGTCCACTTGACTGCGCAGGTGCATCACGTGGGACGCACATCGCTGGGCATCGGCATCGAGGTCCACTCGGAGAACGTGCAGACGGGCGAGGTGCGCCACACCAACAGCTCCTACGTCACGATGGTGGCGCTGCGGGATGGAAAGCCCGCGCCCGTGCCGCCCCTGGTGTGCGATACGCCGGAGGCGAAACGGCGTTACCTGCTGGCTAAGTACCGCCGCGAGTATCGCACGGAGTACTCGGAACGCGTGGCTCGTCGTGAGGCCGAGCTGGCCGCGATGAGTGACGAGGAACTGGACCGACTGATCGCTGACCCTCGCACCACACCCTGACCAGTTGGGGGGATGCCGCGTGTCGTAGGCCGTCCCCGTGATGACCCCCGCCGAGGACCTCCTGGAGGTCGCCGTGCCTACCGCGCCTCCCGCAAGCGGTGGAGGCAGCCGCATCGTCCCGCCTTCGCAGCCCTAGCGTTGTCGCTGCGCCCTCTGCGCGCAGCCCCCTGCCGCCTCGGTCGGGATGGCACTGGGCGGAGGGCACGGTGCACACGGCAGCCGCCACGTCGGATTTGGCAAGACCCCGTCCTGGAGATGCCGCCTTCCGCAGGGAGTGGAGTGGGAATCGCCTCAGGCGTTGCGGCATGCGTCCAACCCTTCCCTTGGAGGCGATAGCTGGAAGGGGGGTCTGCGAAGCTGGGGAGGGGGATTTCGCGGAGGCAGCGAGGTGCCCATGACACGCATGGCCCGGCGCAGTCCTTGGGCTCGTGCAGACTCCAAGGCGCGAAGTGCAGCGGACGTTGGCCATGGCATGGAACACGTTCCCTTGCCGGCGCGACGTCCCCCTCAACAGCGGAACAGCCGGATTACGTTCGACGCGGCGACGGACCGGCGGGACGCCGGAGTTACGACTCGCCCTGGGCGCTGAAGTTGATCAGCACGATGTTCAGGTCCTCGAGCCCGACGAACCCACTGCCGTCCAAGTCTCCAACCGAAGACGTCGAACCGAAGCGCACCAGTACGCCGTTCAGATCGGTCAGCGTCACCGCGTTGTCCATGTCCACGTCGCCGTTCACGAGCGAGAAGTCCACGCCGCCGACGTCGCCCCCATTCGTGTTCACCCCCGTCACCTTGCCGCGGAGCCAGTGTGACACCTTCGCCAACACCTCCACGCTGCCCGGGATGTGGGTGGTTACCGAGTAGGAGCCGTCCGGTGCCAGCGGCACGTTGAAAGACTCTGTAGTAATACCGTTGCGCACCTGCATCTCGGCAACTAGCCCGCTGATGGAACCGCCATAGAACTGAAGGTTAATCCGGCCGCTGATGTTCACGCCCGGACACTCGCACTTGGCTCCCGTTCCGCGGACGTTGTCCACTACCAGCGTCCACGGCGGGTTGAACAGAGTCTTGATGTAGCCCCTGTAAGTTGCCCTAGTCTGCGAGGGATTGGTGGTCATGGTCTCGCCCGGATCGCGCCACCTTCCGCCGATGAAGCAGGTCGAATGCCCGCTCACCGTGCCCGCAACCGTCTGGTCCACGCTGGTCAGCACGAAGGTGAGCGTCGTCCCGAGGTCCGGCACGTAAACATCGAACTCTATGTGCAGGCCGGTCTCACTGTGCGACACGTTGTACGCGCCGGTTACGGGGTTCAGCGTGCCCGTTGCGACGAACGTGTAGTCCACCAGGCCGCCCGTCAGCTCCCCGACGTTGATCGTCATCCCGAGCGTCGTAGGATTACCGTCATCCTCGAAAGGGCTCGACGTAGCGCACGAGCTGGAATATGGGTTGTTGTACTGATCGAAGGAATACAGGATGCTGGTGAAATGCACGTCTGCCAGCCCGTTCTGGGACCACTTCGAAGCATCGAGGTCGTAGTCTGCCAGGGCCGAGGTGGCCATCGTGGTGGCGACGAGTAGATGGACGATGCGCATGATGTTCACTCCAGACGAGGTCGCGGGTGCGGCACGCGGCGCCCCGCTGCCTGCATTATAACACCTGTCCCGGATGCCCGCAACCCGACGTGCTAAGGATCCCCCACACGGCCGAAGTTCAGCAGAACGATGTTCAAGTCCGCTAGGTCCACCGAGCCGCTGCAGTTCAGGTCGGCCACCGGGTCAGCCAGCCCGAAGCGGGTCAACACGGCGTTGAGGTCCCCGATGTCCACGCTGTTGTTGTTGTCCGCGTCACCGTTTATCTGCAGGAAGTCAACATAGTTCATGCCCGCGACGAGCGTTCGGCTCGGTGACACACGCCGAAGGTGGTGCTGAAACTTCACTGCCAAATCGAACGTGCCCGAAGGCGCGCCGACGGCCTCGTACTGGGCACCATCGTCTAAGGTGATCGGGAGCACCGCTCGCACGCGAGTGGTGCCAGGGTCGCGGAACTCCAGTAGCGCCGTGTGCCCTTCGGGGTTGGTGCACTGCTGCATCGCCACCACACCCCTGATGGTAGCAGCGCGATCCATCAGCATCACGTCGTAGGAGTTATAAATCTCACCCGAAGTCGCCCACGAACCGGAGTATTGGCTGGTGGAGGAGCTACTCCTGGTTGCCACCGTGAAGTTGAAACCTAGCTGCTTGCCAGAGAAAAGGCTGATGCCAGTGATGAGTGGATCATTCTGACGGAAGTAGGAGTAGCTGTCGCCGGGGCCGAGACCGGTAGGTATCTTCACCTCGAACAGATACTGGCCTCCGGACTGTTTGTAGGACACTGCGCTCCCGGCGATAGCACTGCCTCGCTTTCGCACCGTCGGTACGCCGTACTCGGCTATCAGCACACCATCCTCGATGTAGCTGTCACCATATGCGGTGTCCGAGTACAGGCTGCCGTTCTCCGCGAACTTGCCGCCTGAGTCCCAGCGTCCGTTCTCCGCCGAGCCGTCCAAGCAGATCCACACGCGCACGCTCTTGTTGGAAGTGAAGTGCAGATAGAGCGCGTCCGGTCGCCAGCACGCGCGAACTTGCATTGTCAGTGTCGCGTCCTTGCTGAAAACGAAGCCGTCGCTCAGCCACTCATAGCTCGCATCGGCATCGCCGTCCATCACCGGGTCGGTAGCCGCCTGCCAAAGCACCGGCGACATGCGGACCAGCGGCCAGGGGTCTTGTCCGTCGGGCAACGCGTCTCCATCAGTGTCCTGAACGTTGGGGTTGGACCCTGCATAGCGCCCAGCGCACATCTCATCGAAGTCGCTCAGGCCGTCGCCGTCGGTATCCGCGCTGGCAGCAGAGGAGCCGAAGCGAGCCTCGTCAATCGGAACGCGCGAGTCGTCGTCCGGCACTCCGTCGCCGTCCGCGTCCACTACCTCGATGTAACCATCCCACGGAGGCTGGAAGTCGTGATAGGCGTTGTAGATGCGCAGTACCTCACCCATTCCGTCGAAGTGCGGTCCGGCATCGAAATGGATTCCCGGTGGCAGAGGGTAAGCCCAGGGAAAATGGTTGAACAGCATCTCTGGGTGCCCGCTCCAAGCGCATAGCACCAAATCCAGTGCGTGACCGAACTCGTGCGTGAACCCCCAAACCACCGTGGCATCGGTGTCGCTCATCCCCTCGTACTGCGACGGCACCCCGCATACACGAGCATACGCCGCGGCGGTCTGACCGAGAATGACGAAGCCACCATAACATCCGTTCAGATTGTTACCCGTCACGTAGCACCCGTCGTACTGGTTGTTCTGCACGCCCCTCGCACGCAGGTCCGCTTCGATGTTCGCCATGCTCGGCCCGCTGGTGTCCGGCGGATAGGTGGGTATGATCATCGGGACGACGTTCAGGTTGTAGCGTAGCCGGCTGTTGCGCCAATAGAACTCCCTGCCATCGCGCACTACGCCGTTGTATAGCCTGTCCACCTCGGCCTGAGACATACCACCCGTGTAGATGACATAGAGGAGATCGTGGGTGGTTATGCGGAGCAGGTTCTGCGCCGAGACGCCCGTGCGCACGCGTACCTCGGGGCTCCACGCCTCGCTCAACAGGCCGGTTCGGTCCAACGGCGCGACGCGATAGGCGTACTCCACCCCCGGCATCAGTCCGTAGTCGGTGAAATCCCCTTTGGCCGAATAGCGCACCACCTCCGGCGAGGATCCGGTCGTCCCGACGGTCGAGCGCACCAACGCGTAGCAAGGCGCGCCGGTCTCCTGCCAGGTGAGGCGGACCGTGGTGTGATAAGGCACGGCGCGCAGCTCTAGCCCAGTCGGGGCGGGGGCCGTCACTGCGGGCGCCTGCGCCAGAATGGCTGCGAGGATGATGGCGAATGGCATAACGTTCGACCTCTTCAATCCGTCTCTTCTTCTTACTCGGACAACGCCGAGCCCACATCGGTTCCCGGACGCTCTTCCAGCGTCTGCCTCGGCTCCGGAAGGTCCTTGCTGCCCTACTCCAGGCGACGCCAAACCTTGGGTAGGAAAAGCGCTTCGAACTGCTGCACAGCGTAGCGGTCTGTCATGCCGGCGATGTAGTCGCACACCGCCTGGGGTAAGTGCGCGAGATCCGTCGGCAAGTGACGCTCGGGCAGCAGCTCGGGGTGATCCAAGTAGTGTCGGAACAGCAGTCGCAGCATCTCCTTGGCGCGCTCGATGCCGGGTGCGGTGCGCGGGTTGTTCACGTAGAGCCGTTCGAACATGAACTCCTTCAGCTCGTTGAGCCGATCTTCCATCCCGCGGGACATCAGTACGCGGGGCCCATCGCCGGTGGCCTCCACGATGTCCGTCACCATCCTCGTGATACGCTCGCTGTTCTCCATGCCTAGGCCCTCGCGTACCGTCGCGGGCAGATCGCTCGGCACGATGTAGCCCGCGCGGAACGCGTCGTCCAAGTCGTGGTTCAGGTAGGCGACACGATCGCACGTACGTACCACCTCTGCTTCCATGCTGCCAGATGGGGCTCGTGATGCATGTGCGAGGTCGCCTCGGCCCTTCGAGTGTCCCCCTATGCCTTCCAGCGTCTCATAGGTGAGGTTGAGCCCGGCACCGTCGCGCTCTATCACCTCCACCACGCGCACCGACTGCTCGAAGTGGCGGAAGGACAGCTCGGGATCCACCTCCTGCATGGCTTCGTTCAGCGCCTCTTCACCTGCGTGTCCGAAGGGTGGGTGACCGAGGTCGTGTCCGAGCGCGATAGCCTCTGTTAGGTCTTCGTTGAGCCGCAGGGCCCGCGCCACGGTCCTACTTATCTGTGCGACCTCCAGAGTATGTGTTAGTCGAGTGCGGAAGTGATCACCGTCGGGGTCTATGAAGACCTGCGTCTTGTGCTTCAGTCGCCGAAAAGCCTTGCAGTGCAGCACTCGGTCGCGATCGCGCTGGAAGCAGGTGCGGATCGGGTCGGGCTCTTCCGGCTGCTTGCGGCCCCTGCTCAGCGCCGCCTTGGCAGCATGGGGCGCAAGCAGATCTAACTCGATCTGCTCGGTGCGCTCACGAATGGACCGAGGTGGGCTGAGTGAAAGTTTCCTGTTGCCTTGCACCTAGCACCTCCTCATACGATCGCTCGATCCGTGACACGTACTCTTCGGGCGAGATACGGGCGGGCGATCGTAGCGCGTTGTCCGACATCGTGGCACGTAGTGCCGGGTTGCACAGGATCGCCTCGACGGCCTGTGCAAATTCTTGCGGATCATCCGCCACCACCATACCATCCACGCCGTGCTCTATGGTTTCGGGTGCCCCGCCACCTCGCACTGCCACTGCGGGCAGCCCCATGCTCTGCGCCTCGCCGATCACCAGCCCCTGCGTCTCCGAAGTGGAAGGGAACACGAAGAGGTCCGCTGCAGCCATGTACACTAGTACCTCGTCATGTCCCGCCTGTCCGTGTACGGTCAGGCGCTCGCGAACACCCAGCTCCGCGGCACGCGACTCCAGTGCGGGACGCCCCGGCCCATCTCCCACCAGCCGCAGCCGGCAGTTCGGGACCGTGATCCGCCAACGACGCAGGCACTCCAACAGGAGCCCCAAGTTCTTCTCTATCGCCAGCCTACCGACATATAGCAGCATCGTCTCATCTCGTGGAATCCCTAGTCGAGCACGTGCATCGGCCTTCGGCACGGGCTCTGCTGTCGGGATGCCGGTGCGGATAATCTCGATCGGTGTGGTGACACCATGGTGGCGTAACACTTCGGCCGCCGCCCGAGAGGGTGTGATCACTCTCGTAACACGTCCATAGTAGTATCGTGTGTGCTTGGCAACCTTGTAAGCGACGTAGCGCCGGGTCAAGAACGGCACGTAGTGCACGTAACGGTCGTATAGCGTGTGATACGTGGACAGAATCGGAAGCCCCGCGGACTCTGCCCACCGAAGTCCACAGAATCCGACCGTAAACGGAGTATGCGTGTGAACGATCTCGATGGGCAGCTCTCGGAACTGCCGTAGCGTGGCTCGAAAGGGGGGTCGGGCCAGCGGGTAGTTCTTCGCCCAGGGAGTGAGGACCGATGGGAAGCGCACTACGTCGGCATCCGCATCCCCGTGCCCCGGGAACGCCGGTGCGAACACCCAAACTCGATGCCCACGCTCACGAAGGCCGGCGACCAGCGTGTGTACGGATACGCTGACCCCGTTCAGCACGGGCAGATAGCTGTCCGAGAAGATGGCTACGTTCACCTGCCGCTACTCGAGTTTGGCTCGAAACTCCCTTACGAATTCCGCGATGTCCGATAGCCGAAATCTGCGCTGATTGCCCTTCGTGCGATGATGCCGCAGCCAACCCTTGTTCGTATAGCGCCGCACAGTCGCCGGGCACACGCCGAGCAGTTTGGCCGCCTCCTCCAGCGACAGTTCGGGGTTGGTAATGCGCGAGAGAATCTGCTCCTTGCTCTCGCCCCGCGACCGCTGGTAGTACTTGTCCAGGAGGGCGTCGTTGCCGAGCCCCACGAGGCTGCGCAGCTCCTCCGGTACCGACGGCGAGGGCTTCGTCGGTTCGGTCTTGCTACGCTTGCGAGGACGCGGTCCGGAAAGCTCGGGTCTTTTCAGCTTTCTCGGGGGCTTCGGCGGCGAGTGCTGCTGGGTTCGCTGGCGATTGCCGACCTGCATGCTAACCACAGCCTTGGCCTCGGGTCTCGACGGTCGAGTCTCCGTTACCAGCCCGGGCAGGTAGTCCTCTATGTTGGGGATGCGCAGCTGCACCGCCTCGCCGCCCTTCGCGCGCCTGCGCTTGCTAGCGGGCGAGACCTCGCGAGCGGCCTGCAGCGCCGCATCGGCGATCGGCACTGCGGCATCGGCCTTCGGCGGTTCGACGGCCTCCCCGACCTCGACTGTCGGTTGTTGGGCAGGCGCAGCCCGCTGCTGGGTCTCCTCCGCGGGAACGGGGGGTGGTGGCCCGCCCAGAGGCGAATACACCACGCCGGCCGCCGGCGCTCCGGGCCCTCCGAGCGGCAGTCGTCCCCGAACGGGGGCCTGGCGCTTCGCCGCGGGCGGGCTTTGCAGTGGGGCCTCCTCCGGCGTATCTAGGAACTGGCTGTCTATGTACGCGTAGACGTCATCGTATCCGGGAACTCGCTCGACTTCCATAGTCCACTCACCTCTATAAAATAACCATCGCATCGCCGAAGCTGAGGAACCGGTAGCCCGCCCGCTTTGCTTCTTCGTACGCAGCGAGCACTCGCTCCCGCCCTGCGAAGGCGCAAATCATTAACAACATAGTGGTCCGGGGCAGATGAAAGTTCGTAACGATCCCCTGGACCGTCCGAAACTCGTACCCTGGCTTGATGAACAGCCGTGTGGTGGCCTCGCCCGCTTCCATCTGCTCTCGCGGTCCCGCCGATTCTAACACCCGCACCGCCGTCGTGCCAACTGCGATCACGCGTCCCGAGCAGAATCGAACAGCGTTTGCCGTGTGTTCGGGAATTGTGTAGGTTTCCCCATGCATCTTGTGCATTTCCACGGGCCCTTCCGGCAGCGGGCGGAACGTGTCGAGACCGACGTGAAGCGTGACTGTCGTCACGCGTACGCCCTTCTGCTCGATGCGGCTCAGCAGCTCCTTCGTGAAGTGCAAGCCCGCCGTAGGCGCGGCGCTGCTTCCCTCCGCCGCAGCGTACACGGTCTGGTAACGCTCCGGGTCTGGCAACGTGCCGTGGAAATAAGGCGGTAGGGGCGTCTCGCCCGCACCGCCTATCGGCCCTTGGAACCGCACGATACGCTGGCCGGCATCCTTCGCTTCCTCGATGACGGCATCTGGGGCGTCCTCGAATATCACCCGTTCGCCGGGCCTCAGGCGGCGCGCGGGTCTGGTAAGCGCCTCGTAGCGGTTCCCACCGAGCGAGCGCATCAGAAGTAACTCCACCGCGCCGCCGCTCGGCCTCCTACCGAGTAGCCTCCGGGCGCTGACACGAGTGTCGTTGAGCACGAGCACATCTTCCCCCTCGAGCAACTCGGCCAGATCGCGGAAGTGCCGATGCTCGATTGGCCCGCCCGAGCGTGGAAGAACGAGAAGCCGTGAGCTGTCTCTCGGCTCCACCGGGCTTTGCGCAATCAGCTCGGGAGGTAGGTCGTAGTCGAACAGAGAGACGTCCATCGGCTCACTCATAAAGCAGCGCTAGCTCCCTCAAGGACCGGACCTTGGGGAAGGGAAGCCTCCCATATGCTTCGTCTCGGTCCACGATGATGGGGAACAGGCCTGCGCGCGCCGCACCTTCCCCGTCGTCCACCGGGTTGTCCCCGACATGAACCACCTCGAATGGCTCGTAACCCAGCCGACCTACCGCACGGCCGAAGATGCGCGGGTCTGGCTTTTCCCAACCTACCTCCAACGAGGCGAGAGCGAACTCGAATGGCTCCGCGATACCGAGCAATTCGAGCACGAGATGCAGCGTGTCGTCCCAGTTGGAGACCACCGCAAGCCGCGCGCCCTTGCGGCGAAGGGCCGAGAGGGTCTCGCGTACATCGGGATACAGGCGCCAGTACGGGGAGCCATGACAGAACAACAGCTCGTCGCTGCGCTCCGACATCCGGGCGAGTTGACCATCGCGCAGAGTCACGCCGATTGACGAGAGGAGATCGAACGTGAACTTACGCCAGAAGGCCTGCCGTCCCTGCGCGCCTCTCGACTGAACCGCTCGGGCGTACTCCTCTTGCCTAGCAGCACGCATAGGGCCGTACTCAGCGCGGAGCGAGGCCTCGTTGACTTCGATCTGCTGGTCACCCAGCAGATCCAGCATGAATGCCACCGGCTCGTACCGCACGTCAATGAGGGTGCCGGCAGCATCGAAGGTGATGGCCCGGGGAGATAATCGCGACATTGCGCTTAGTGTGTCACGCGCCGGCGGGTTTGCGCACGGCAACTGAACCCGCAGGCCCTTCTGACGTCCAAATGCAAACGTTAGCGTTGCTAATGCTTGCGCGACGCACCTGAGGCAGAGAGCGATGGCACTGCAAACGACAAGGGATAAGGTCACACACCTGTTGCGAAGGGCAGGCCTCGGCGCGAGCACGAGCGAGGTCGCAGAATTCGAGAAGCTGGGAGTGGAGGGCGCGGTGGACCGTCTTCTCGACTTCGAGAAGGTGGATGAAGGCTTCGACCTGCCCATCGAACCCTTCGCGCGGGAAGGCCGGCTCGCCCCACCCGCCGTCGCAGTGTGGTGGACGGCCAGAATGTTGATGATCCGAAGGCCCCTGCAGGAGAAGATGGTGCTCTTCTGGCACGATCACTTCGCCTGCAGCGGTGACAAAGTGAATTCGGGCAACCTGCTGTACGCTCAGAACCAGTTGTTTCGCCGTCTCGCCACCGCCGACTTCCAGACGATCCTGACAGAAGTGTCTAAGGATCCAGCCATGATCTTGTACTTAGACACTCAGACCAACGTGAGGGGACGTCCCAACGAGAACTACGCCCGCGAGATCATGGAGCTGTTCACGCTGGGTGAAGGCAACTACACGGAGGCGGACATTCAGGAGGCAGCTCGGGCGTTCACTGGATGGAGCATCCAGCGACCGCCGGCGACCCCGGGCGAGGGCGACTCCCTACCGATAGCAACCTTCGTCAAGCGATCGCGTCTGCACGACGGGGGCATCAAAAAGGTGTTGGGGCAGGAGGGTGCGTTCGACGGCGAGGACATCTGCCGGATTCTGGTCGAACACCCCGCGTGCCGCCGGTACATCTGCCGAAAGCTGTGGGAGTTCTTTGCCTATGCATCCCCCGATGAATCCGTGATTCGCGCGCTGGCCGAGCGGTTTTCTCAGAGCGGATATAGCGTAAAGGCCGCATTGCGTTATATATTTACAAGCAAGGAGTTCTATTCGGACAGGGCCGAGCGCGCCCTGCACAAGTCCCCTGTGGACTTCGTGGTAGGAGTTTGTAGAGCGCTAGGCATCGGCGGAATCCTCTCCGAAGCCGTCAAACAGAACCGAACTGCTGGCCTGCGGGGTCTCGTCGTCGTGCGGGGCCTCGAGCAAGCAATGGCGCGAATGGGGCAGCGACTGCTCTACCCACCCAGCGTCGCGGGTTGGGACGGGGGCGCGGCCTGGATCAACTCCGCCACGATGGTGGAACGGATGAGACTCGCAGACATGCTGTTCGGCTCGGTCCCTGGGGTCCGGATGGGACGAGGGGTGCCGGCCCGAGCGCTGTTCGGAGACGAGCCGCATCAGGACGTCGAGCGGGCAGTAGATCAGGCACTCCAGGTGCTGGATGCGCGATTGCCCCGCGAAAAGAGACAGATACTCGTGGACACGGTGAACAAGGCCGGCGGCACAGCCGCACTGAGCGACCCGGCGAAGTGCCAGGGGATCGCGCGCGACGTGGCACGTCTCGTGTTTGCCAGCCCCGAGTACCAGTTCTGTTGAGTTGATTGGCCTGACGAAGGGATGGAGGTAGCCACCCATGTCGAATGACCTAACGAGAAGAGAGTTCCTGAAGAAGAGCGCTACTGTCATCGCAGTTGGTGCAGTGGCACCGCCGTGGCTCGCCAAGGTAGTACGGGCCGATACCCTTCGCGCAGCGCAGGGTGGGAAGCTGCCTCCTAATCGAACGCTGGTAGTCTGCCAGTTGACGGGCGGCAACGACGGCCTCAACACCGTGATACCTTATACCCAGAAGCGCTACTACGATCTTCGTCCCGTGTTGGCGGTGAAGGACGGTGCGGGCATCCCTATCTCCGAGGACCTAGCACTGCATCCAGCACTAACAGGTCTGAAGAAGGTGTGGGATCGGAGGCAGCTCGCGATCCTGAACGGAGTGGGCTATCCGAACCCTAACCGCTCACACTTCCGCTCCATGGAGATATGGCAGACCGCTAGCACGGACACGGATGAGCGCTACGGATGGCTCGGGAAGTACCTAGACGACGTGGGTGACCCGAAGAACCCGCTACTCGCACTCGCGCTGGGCGTGCAGAAGGAACAGGCGCTCAACGCGCGCAACTTCTCGGTGCCAACCTTCGCATCGCTGGCGGATGTCCGGGCGATGGTAGGCGACAAGGATGCCGAGGCTGCACTGAGAGCGATTCAGGGTATGGATGCCTCCGAAGGTTCCGCCCTGCGCGACGCACAGGCTGCTACGAAGTGTGCTCTCAGCGCGATGGCGGAGCTAAATCGCAACTTGTCCAAGTATGACCCGAAGCGCCCGTTCGGCAACGACCCATTCGGGGTCGGTTTTCGCCAGATCGCGCACCTGATCGGTGTATCGCCCGCTACGAGAGTAATCTACTTCTCGGTGGGGGGATTCGATACTCACTCGGCCCAGGCGAGTCAGCACGAAAGGTTGCTCCGTCAATTCGGCGAAGCACTGGATGCATTCCTGCTCGAGCTAAGCGATATGGGAAAAGCCGACAAGGTGGCGGTGTTAGTGTTTTCGGAGTTCGGGCGGCGCGTTCAGGAGAACGCCTCGGCGGGAACCGACCACGGCGCTGCGGGCCCGATGTTCGTGGCTGGGGGTGCGGTCAAGGCGGGATTGCACGGCACGTATCCGTCGCTGGATAATCTGGACCGAGGCGACCTCAGGTATTCGGTGGACTTTCGGAGGGTATATGCGAGCGTGCTGTCTCAGTGGCTTTCCGCCGACGCCGGTTCTCTTCTCGGCAAGGACTACCAACCGCTCGACCTGTTCTGAGCAAAACGCCCATTCGATCGCTCTAATACTGCCAGTACCCGGAGCTATCTCGAGACCATGGCACTTACGTCACGTGCCATCAAGCGTGCACCGGACGTATACAGAGCGACCGGGTGCTAGGAGAATTAGGCATCACCGTGATCCCGCTATCTCGCTGCGGGCACGTCATTGCGCTCTTTGCGAGCCTCTGTGAACTGCGCGCGACACGGCATCCGGGTGCAATCCTGCAGGCGGTAAGCGGCTTGGTAGTACCGGCGTACAGATCGGATTGTCGCGCAGGGTTCGCGGAGGGGACGCTACGATCGCAGTGCATAGACCGTCCTAGGTAGTCAGCCGGTGCGCCGACTATCCACCGTAGCGTGACGAGGGCGTGGACGTGTCGACCACCGTCGTTCGATCCAGGTTGGCGGAGATCGCACTCTCCGAAGGTGCTCGCAGTGGCGACTTCAGCGATGCCAGCAGGTCCGGATCGGGTGCCAGTCCCAGCCCCGGACCCTCAGGCACTACCACATGCGAGTCCTCGTACCTCACCCGGTCACTGCACACATCGTCGGCATACAGGCGTGGCCCGCTGCAATCGGAGATGTACTCCAAGTTGGGCGCTACAGCTCCCAGCTGCGCCTGTCCCGCCGTACCCAGCGATAGCTCCTGCGTGGTACCTATCAAGCAGGGCAGTTCTGCCGCCTGAGCAACCCGCATCATCCCGAGTGCAGCCTCGAATCCCCCGATGAACACTAGCGCGACGTTCAGGATATCTATGCTTCGGTGGCGGATCATCTCCATCACGTGCACGCGCGAATACGCGTGCTCGCTGACAGGCAGTGGGCAAGCCCGACGGAACTCCGCGAATCCCTCGTAGTCGTGTCTCAGGGCAGGACTCTCCACGAGCAGCGGGCCGTACGGCAGCAATCTGCGGGTAACAGCTAGTGCTTCCTTCCATGGCAGTATGTTGCTGAAGTCCAGCGACTTCAGGATAACCCTGTCACCGTGCTCCTTGCGAAATGCATCGCAGAAACGCTCATCGAGGTCCGGGCGCCGACCCACATATAGTCGGAAAGCGTTGTAACCCTCCGCGATGCGCTCTCGAACCGTTTGCAGGTTCTGCTCGATCTGCGCCTCCGTAGTGATGCGAAAGATGGGGTAGCAGACGGGAAAACGATCCCGGCACCTGCCACCCAGCAAGGTGCTCGCGGGCACCTCCAACGACCGCGCCACCACGTCGTGCAACGCCATGTCCACCCCGCATCGAATCACGGCTCCCATGTCGTACACATACATCTGCTCTGGGAACGCCTGCAGCATGCGCGCGTTGAGTAGGGAGATTCTTCTCGCATCCTCGCCAGCTAACAGTTGGTTCAGCGTGCGCTGTAGATCCGGCAGGTCGGGCATATAGAGTGGCAGGTGGCCGAGGTCCGACATCTCGCCCCACCCAACGGCACCGCCCGCCGTACGCAGCTCGACGATCACATGATAACTGAGCAAACCAGTATGCCGCCGTGTGGCGACGGGATGCAGAAGCACCTCACTGATCTTCATGCAACGCCTTCCTCATCAGCGGTATGTCGGCCACCTCGAGCATCCTGGCAGGCTTCGCGTAGCCGGGGAAGTCGTCGCGCTCGAACAGGTCGAGGTAACTGCGAAGGGTCTGCTGGCCATAGGCGCGCCCGATGCGGGGGTCGAGCAGCGCGGCGAGGTAGGCTACCTGTCCGCCCGCAGGGCCGAAGCCCCACACCTCGATTTGTTCGATATCTATGTCCCGTCGGGATTCCAGATAGTCCACTGCGCGGCTGACATCCCACGCCCACATGATGACGTCGGGCCTGCCCAGGTAGGTAGCCAAGCGCATGTCGAGTCCCGGCAGGCTGCCGAACCCCCTGCCGTCCAATCGCAGCTCGGCGAACTGCTCGCGTCTCTCTGTCGGCACTGCATCGGTGTCAGTTAGTCCCTTCTCCGAAAAGATGATGCGAACAGGCTGCATGCCGATGGGTCTGCGAAGCAGAGTGAATGGGATGCGAAGCCCAGGCTCGGACAAAAACGACCCGCGGAACAGCTCGCCGTCCGGTGTCGTCTCCCTGGTCACTTCGGCCTGAAGGGGGATACGCTCTGGAGAGGGATAGAGACGCAGCAGGCGGCTCCGCAGCGTGTTTCGAAGATTGCCTGTCCCGGTCACCTCTGCCTCGTTAGCCAACCTTCGAGCCTTCTCCTTGGCCAGGTCGCGTAGCGACCTCGCATCGGCTGGCGCCTTGCCGTCGGGGAAGCACCAAGACTGCGAGCTCTTCGGGTCTTCCACGTTGATAATGGGATCGCCGTCCTTGGCGGGCAACTCGCGCGGCTCGGGCGCAGGACTGCCGTCGCCGATACCCTGGAGGTGCTTCAGGAAGAAGCCGTACATGCTCTCGCGCATCGGCTTACTGTAGTCGTGCCCGCCGGGAGCGACGAACATGCGACAGTCTTCGGCCTTGCCCACCGCTTCGTAGAACGCCGAGAGCTTCTCGTGCGAGCGAATCAGACCCGACTTCGGGAACTCGGGGTCGTTCTCTGCACCGATCAGGAGAACCGGTCGCGGCACGGCCAGCGCCATCACGTCGCTGCGGTCGCCGATGCCGAAGACCCCAGGCACGTGATTGCAATAGCACCCATTTTGGTAGTTGGCCTCGTAGCTGACAGCGTAGCACACAGGAGCATAGCACGCGACTCTCTCGTCCACGGCGGCCGCGTACATGGTTGCCATGCCACCGCCGGACGCGCCGGTCACACCGATTCGCGTGCCGTCTACCTCTGGCCGAGTCAGCAGATAATCTATCCCCCTCACCACGTCCCAGACCATCGGTCCGAGGGGGGGAAGCGATGCTAGGTGTAGGTTCCAATCGGAGTGGTTGCCGGGGAAGTTGCGCTCGTCGTCGTTCGGTCCATAGAACCCCGGCATGTCTATGCACAGAACTACGAATCCGTATAGTGCCAACCCAACGCATCGCGCCTGCACCACAGGCTGCAGCTTCTTCTGCGGCCAGTGCCCGACGGGGCATACCACGGCCGGGAAGGGCCCGCTACCCTTGGTAGGGATATACAGATAGGCTGTGGCATAGAACTTTGGCAGCGGCTCGAACACCAACTTCTCGATTACGTACCCGTCCCGCTCCAGCTTGCCAGTTACCGTGGCGTTGAGTGGCGTCTTTTCCGGCAGCGGCTTCAGCCCGAGAGCACCTAACAGTTCGTCTTTCAATCGTGCTCGGACCGCATCGGTCATGTCGGCGGGTGCACGGCCCTTGATGAGCGGACGAATCTGTGCGTCGAGGTAGCTCGGTACCATGTTCCTGTCCACTTGTTGGTTCAGTATCATCGACAGTACTAGCGTTAGCAGCATCTGCTACGCCCTACGAACTTCAGGGTTGACGGGATAAGGAAGCGGCTCGCCTAGCAGGCCCGCTACCAGGTTTTGGGCAGCGATGCGAGCCATGCCCGTTCGCGTCCGCACACTCGCCGATCCGATGTGCGGTGCCAGCACCACGTTCTCCAGTGCTAACAGCGGATCGTCCATCGGCAGCGGTTCCGTCACGTACACGTCCAATCCGGCTGCGGCGATTTCGCCGTCGGCCAAGGCGCGGGCTAGGGCGGCTTGATCCACGACGCCCCCTCGCGCCGTGTTTACGAAGACTGCCGTCCGCTTCATCTTGCGAAACTCGTTGGCGCCGAATAGGTTGCGCGTCTCGGGACTCAGCGGCAGGTGCACCGACACGAAGTCGCTCTCGGCGAGCAGCTCGTCCATGCTCACCCGCTTGGCTCCCAGCTCCCGGTCCGCCCGCTCGTTCGGCGACCGGTCGGCATAAAGAATGCGCATTCCGAAGCCGATGCCCCGCCGGGCGACTGCCATCCCGATTCGTCCCATTCCCACGATGCCCAGTGTGGCGTCGTGCACGTCCTGCCCCACCATGTACATCAGGCTCCACGATTTCCACTTGCCGCCTCGCACGATGCGCTCCGCCTCGCCGATGCGGCGCGCGGCCGCCATCAGTAAGGCCCAGGCGAGGTCGGCGGTGGTCTCAGTCAGGACTCCGGGGGTGTTGCCCACCGCCACGCCCCGTGCCGTGCACGCGGGCACGTCTATGTTGTCGAAGCCCACGGCGCAGTTGGACACCACGCGCAGCTTCGGTGCGGCGTCCAGCAGCTCGGCATCGATCCGGTCGGTGAGGAAAACCAACAACCCATCCGCGTCGCGCGCCTCGCTAAGCAGGGTATCGCGTGGCACGGGCACGTCGGCGGGCTCCCACTGACGTAGGTTGGCGTAGGGTCGAATCATCTCGAGGGCTTCGTCGGGCATCCATCGGGTGACGTAGGCGTTAGGCTTGCTCATTGCGGTTCCGCCCTATTTCCGTGTGCGCCCGCCGCTTTCCTGCCCGAGACCGGGCCTGTCACAATGCCCCCGGTATGCGAATAGACGTGATCACGCTCTTTCCCGACCTAATCCGTGCGGCAACGGGCTATAGCATGGTGAAGCGGGCGCAAGAGGATGGAATCGTGCAAATCAACGTCACGGACCCGCGGGACTTCACGACGGATCGGCATCGCACCGTGGACGATTCGCCCTTTGGCGGTGGCCCCGGCATGGTGATGAAGATCGAACCCATCGAGAAAGCGCTCACCGCCTGTCGAGAAGCCGCCGGGGAAGAGGGAAGGGTCCTGCTTACCGAACCGCAGGGCAGGCCGATGACCCAAGCCGACGCCCGGCGCTGGGCAAAGGAACCCTTCCTCATCATCGTCTGCGGCCACTACGGCGGTGTGGACCAGCGCGTGGCGGACCACCTCGCCGACGAGAGCGTGTCCATCGGCGACTACGTGCTGACGGGGGGCGAGCTGCCCGCGTTGGTCATCATTGATGCCGTCACCCGGCTGCTCCCCGGCGTGCTCGGCAACGAAGAATCGCCTGAAAAGGACAGCTTCGAGGAGGGGCTCCTGGGCTACCCGCAATACACCCGGCCCGAGGTCCATCACGGCTGGCGCGTGCCCGAGGTATTATTGTCGGGCCATCACGGGGCTATCCAGCGATGGCGGCGCGCCCAGCAACTCCTGAGAACCAGGCGGCTAAGGCCGGATCTGTTTGCGCGTGCACCGATAACTGCGAGGGACGTCCGGCTGATGGCCGAGACGCTGCGAGGAGACGAGAATGAGCCAGGCTGAGCTACTTGCGGCCGTGAGCGCCGCGAACATGAAAACCGACTTGCCGGAAATCCACCCCGGCGACACGCTGGCCGTCAGCGTGCGCGTAATCGAGGGCGGCAAGGAGCGCATCCAGGTCTTCGAGGGCACCGTGATAGCTATAAAGCACGGTGGCGTCGCAGAGACGGTCACCGTAAGGAAGATCAGCCACGGCATCGGTGTCGAGAGGACTTTCCCGCTCCACTCCCCGCGCGTGGCCAAGTTCGAGGTGAAGCGGCGCGGTAAGGTGCGTAGAGCCAAGCTTTATTACCTGCGCAAGAAGGTCGGAAAGGCCGCCCGCATCAAGGAACTACGCTAACCCATGCCGGAAGGACCCTCCGGGCTCACCGTATTTATCGAGAGTATCGCTCGTGCGCAGCTCACGACGGTGATGGTCGTGATGGTCGTCGCGACGTTGGTCCGAGCAGGCGCAATCCTCGGCCGGGAGCGGACCTACGGGCTGAATGCCAAGGTGCTGCACATCCTCGCGGACCTCGCAGATGCGGTCATCTATGCCGGCATTCTCGTCTTCATGGTGATCCGACCCTTCGTGCTGCAGACGTTCTGGATCCCCAGCGAATCGATGGAGCAGACGCTGCTGAAGGGCGACTACCTGGTGGTGAACAAGGCGGTGTACCGTACCCGCGACCCGAAGGCGGGCGAAATCGTCGTGTTCCGGGCACCGGACGAGGCTCTCATGCCCGGGCAACCCGTCGGAAAAACCGACTTTATCAAGCGCTGCATCGGCACCCCGGGGATGCTGGTGGAGATCCGCAAGGAAGAAGACGGCTCCTATCGCCTATATCGCGATGGCAAGCCCGTTGACGAGAAATATCTCGGCTCGCCCATCCCCGCCGCGTTCAAACTGGTGAAAATAGACCCGGCAAAGCTGCTGCCATCGGAGCTCGCTTGGCTGCGCGAGGTATGGCGAAAGGACTTGCCCGACTATGTCTCGCTGCAGCGCGAGGCTCAGATCGATCCCTTCACGCAAGAGAATGTCGAAGTCACCAGCGTCTTGATGCACAGGCTCTTCGGCGAGGGCCGTGAGTTGGGTGACAAGCTGTGGGCACTGCCCGCTGAGCCGCTCCCTCCCGACCACTACCTGATGATGGGAGATAACCGGTCGTATAGCAGCGACGGTAGGGTGTGGGGCATCGTTCAACGCTGGCGCATCATCGGTCGGGCGGACTTCGTTTTTCTCCCCCTCTCCCGCTGGCAAGCGGTCCCCAACAACCCGTACTAGCAGCGTGTTATCCCTCACCACTGCGAGTGGTGAGGGATAGCGGTAGGCAGTATTGGACTGCGCGAGCCTGCTCGCGCTTTCGTGGTGCAGGTGGCGGCGATAATCCATTCGACGCGAGATGGACTGATAGCACCCACTGCGCCCATCCCGTCACCGTGGGTGACTATGGCCGGCACAACAGACTCGCCACCGAGATCAACGTGCCCGCACTCGCCACCGAGCCCGTCCTGTCAGCAGCAAGAGCACGGCACCGACCGCCGCAATTGCCCCCGGCTCCGGGACGGGGGTGGAGAGGTAGATGGACCACTTGCCGTCCAGGGTGTTGACTGTCCACAGCACCTGTCCAGCGTTGTTGAGGGCGAGGGGGACGGAACGATAGAAGGCGCTGCCGTATACGTCTTCAACGATGTTGTGGTCATTCACATACACGGTATCGGGCAACACGCCTTCCTGTCACCGCATCCACAGCACGTCGCCGCGGTCGTTCAGACCGTAGTGGATAGCAATTCCCCCTTCGGTGCCCAGGAACTCCGTAAACCAAGCTCGTTGTTCGTCCAGGTACAGGTAGCGCCCCAACTTCCATAGAACGGTGCCTCCCTCATTGATGAACACGCCCTGCCACGTCCAACCCTCCGGACCGAACACTGCGGTGGTCAAATCGAAGTCGCCCTCAAACACTGATAGCCGACACTACCAGGAGTCTTCGCAGCCATCCACGCTACCTGGCCCGCATCGTTCACATCTACCCAGCGGTACTGCGAACTCATCGCATACCGCCAATCCCAATCACCCAAGTCATACCGACGGCTGACCGGGTCGCCGCCGATCCAGAGGTCAAACTGCGAGTGCCCGCGCTCTCGGCCATACCACACCGGCGTGCCGTCCGATAGCACGTCCACCGAGTAGTCCCAGTAGCCGTCCGACCACTGGTTCGAGTAGTTGACACCATCCACCACAACGTACTGGTAGGTCATGGTGCCGTTCGTCCGCACCGCCTTACCACTCTTGCTCAGGTATCCACCCCCACTTCCTCACCAGAAGTACGACGACCAACCATGGTCCAACACCTCGCCGTTCTTGATCATGCGGTACACCGACCCCCAGTTCGGATCCGACTTCCATAGGCCCTCGACGAGCCAGTCTCCTCGGTCGTTGATCCCGCGGGGAAAGGACGGCTTTACACCATCTATGAGCTCCGGAAGTCGCTCTCCGTTCATGAACACAGCTATGCCGGTGGGCAGTTCAGCCCCTATGAGCCACTGGCCGTTATCACTGAGCACACCGTTATTGCCTGCGGTGACGGCGCCTGCGAGCAGAAGCTCGTGTGTGTATTCAACTGCTACTGAGCAGCTCGGCAGCAGAGCAACCATAGCACACACAACCAACTTTGCCATGGAGTAGTCTTTGGCTGCAATGGCCATTCGGCGTTCTCCATTCGCTTGGAGGTGCGGTGGGGAGCCACCCAACCCCACCGCGGACAGTGGGCGGTTACGTACCGTTGTGAACCGCGTCGTACAGCGTGTGCTCGTGACCGTACAGTGACGTCGTATCCCACCCACCGAGCAGTAACATCTCGATGTCGGTGGTCGGGCAGTCTCTTTGAACCACAGTGAGATGCTGCCGAGGAACGGAGAATCGGCATGGAAGCAGAGGGCGTCGCCCTCGATCAACAGGGCGTGACTCCCGCTGCGGCCTTCGCCGGCGGCCACTGGCCAGCCGAGCTTGTTTGGCGCCTGTGCAGTGCCGACCATATCTCGGACCAAGCGAATCTTGCCGAACATGGGTGTCGTTCCAAAGGGCACGCCCTGCTTTGCGGCGAAGGTCGGCTGGACGTAGCCGGGCGAGCGCTCGGAAAAGTTTCAGACGAGCCGGCGCGGGACGAGCAAAGGTGGCGGCTCGTGGGGGTCGGGTTCACCAGGACCGATCTGGCCGATCGCGATCGAAGGCGCGAGAATCAGACCTACCCCCCCATCCGGTAACTAGAAACACAAACATACGTTTAATTCCATCGTGCTCCTTTTCCGGAGCCTCTCTCATCCTATCCCCACCTTTCGGGACAGATACCGGCAAGGGTACCGGATATGGAGAGCTTCTCCATCAAATAGGAGTCGTTTCCACCCCAAAACGTTACATCGCCAGAGCAAGAAAAAGTGCAAAACCCCACAACCTTGTAGAACCGCGGGGGAAGCGTCCCCGGTCAGATCTTGGCGCCGCGACGGTGGGCTGCTCAGGACGGTTGCTGGCTGGGGCCTCGCGCGGTCGGCAGCCGCGCCCTCGACACCTGAAACTGCCTCGCCTAGCCGAACACGCGCGGCAGGAACTCGCGGTTGGCTTCCAGCAGCTCGTCGGCCAGCTTAGGCAGGTTGCGGAACTCCACCTGCCCGCACAGCGGGTCAACGTACATCGCGTCTAGCATCTTCTTGCGGCTACCCTCCAGCGCGGCTTGCACGGTCAGCTCCTGTGCCGCCACGTGGTTGCGTACGATGGCCCCGACCGGCTCCGGCAGCGGTCCTACGTGCAGCGGGTGCAGCCCCTCCGCCGACACCTCTGAGATCGACTCCACCACCGCTTCCGCGGGCACGTTGTCAATCTGTCCCCGGTTGGGCAGGTTCATGTTGAAGCGTGCTCTGCCGCCGGTCAGCACCGTCTCGATGATGTCTGCGGTCTGCTCCGAGCTGCGCATCCAAGGAACCTGCTCCTCGCCCGCCACCCAGCGGCGCACCCTCTCGGTGGCCTTCGCTTTGAGTTCGAACCTCTCGCGCATGGTGGTCTTGCGCACGCCATAGTCCTGGCCGAAGCGGTTGTGCGCGTTGCAGAAGCCGGGGAAGAACTCGATGAGGTGCCGATCCCCCGCCATGGGCATGTGGCGAAAGGCGCGGCACATCTCGAGCTTCGCCTCCTTGTTATTGCCCCAGGAGGACTTCGTCTCCGCCTTCGATGGGTCGCCGCCGGGGTACCACGCCTCGTGCGTGTCGGCGAAGGCGCGCAGATCGTCGTAACGGTCGCGCCCATGCACGAAGAGCCGGGTGATCCAAATAAAGTGGTTCAGACCGCCGACCTGCAGGTCGAACGCTTGCCGGATGTAGTCGAGTGTCCGCATCTCTTTCGGCTTCGGTACGCCGAGAACGTCACCGACGAACAGGATTTCTCCCTCCAGCTCGTGGCACAGGCCGATCACCTTCACGGTCTCGACACCCAAGTTGAGTGCCCGCGTGACGCACGACATCGGGTTCGTGACGTTCAGGATCCAGCTGCCCGGCGCATGCTTCTCTACTGCCTGCGCGACCTCGTTGGCTACCGGGCAGGTGCGCATGGCCGCCGAGATGGCGCACGGCCCCACTGTCATTGAGACGGGCTGCCGCACACCGTATGCGATGGGAACTTCGAGGTCGTAGTAGTATGCCGAGAGAGACCCGGGCGAGAAGGTGCAGAGCGTGAAGTCGGCACCGGCGACGGCCTCGTCCAGCGTCTGCACCGGCACGAACCGGAACTCCTTGCCCGAGATGCGGTTGTACAGCGGTTCTAGCGAGGCAATCAGCTTCACTGCCGGCTCGTCGGGGTCGAGCAGGCGGAACTCGCCGCCTTCGAGGCAAGCGATGTGATAGATGTCGCGGATCAGCGTTGGGCACCAGTTGACGCTTCCCCCGCCAACGATCGCGAAGGTCTTCTTCATGCTTTGGGGCTACGCCGCGTCGCGGCGCGTTCCTTCCGCGCACAGGTGCTTTCGGCATCTCGGCGATGGCCGAGGCATATGCCCGTCCTGGCTCCCCGACGTCCGGCGGGACGCCGGAATTACGGGGCTGGGGCTCCGCCACTAGGGTTCTGTCTTCCCAGCGGAGGCGGGGACCAGTCTTAGCGCGCAGCCTCGCCGTCCACCGCGAGACTCGGTCGGTTCCCGGGAAGGAAGATGCTGCAACGCAGGGAAGTGTGTCGCATGGCTTGCCGAACCCGAAACCTGCTCACTTTTGCAGCACCACTCCTCGCGATCGCCCTGGCGTCCTCATCTCTCGCACAGGGCGCCCGCCTTCAGTACCCACCCGCTCCTACGTCGGACCAGGTGGACATCCTGCACGGCATCCGCGTGCCCGACCCCTACCGGCCGCTCGAGGACATGGAATCGCCCACCACCAAGGCGTGGATCGAGGCGCAGAACCGCTTGACGAGGTCCTTCCTCGACCAAGTACCCGAGCGCAACCGAATCCTGGCACGACTGACCTCTCTGCTAAAGTACGACAGGTATGGCATCCCCTGGAAGGAGGGCGGCCGCTACTTCTATACACGCAACGACGGCTTGCAGAACCAAAGTGTCCTGTTCGTGGCAGATAGCCTGAATGCGAAACCGAGGGTACTGCTCGATCCGAACATCATGTCGGAGGGCGGAGTGGATCGGATGGGTGGCTACTCCGTCACTCGCGACGGCAAGTACCTTGCTTACAACCGGTCGCGCGCAGGCTCCGACTGGATCGAATGGCGCGTGCGAGACGTGGACACAGGGCAGGACCTCCCAGACATTATCCAGTGGAGCAAGTTCTCCGGGGCATCGTGGCGACGCGATGGCAAGGGCTTCTACTACAGCCGCTATGATGAGCCGAAGCCCGGCGAGGAGATGAGCGGCACGAACTACTATCAGAAGGTGTACTTCCACCTTCTCGGAACTCCCCAAAGTGCCGACAAGCTGATCTACCACATCCCGGAGCATAAGGACTGGGGTGTGGGGGGAGAGGTGACCGAGGACGGCAGATATCTCATTCTCGGCGTGTCCCTAGGTGGAAGGTTGGAGAACCACGTCTACTATCGAGACATGAACGACGGACGCGTCGTCGAGCTGCTGGCGGACGGCGATGCTCAGTACTGGTTCATCGGGAATGACGGCCCGATCTTCTGGTTCCAGACCGACCTCCGAGCTCCGAACATGCGTGTGATCGCCGTGGACATTCGCAAGCCGGAGCGAAAGAACTGGAAAACCATCATTGCAGAGCGAAAGGAACCGCTTCGGAGCGTGAGCGTAGTGGGCAACCGCTTCTTCGCCACCTATCTACGCGACACGATCACCGTCGTACGAATGTACACTCTCGGTGGTAGGTACCTCGGCGAAGTCGAGCTTCCAGGACAGGGCGGTGTGGGTGGATTCGGTGGGCGCCGTGAGTACACCGAGACCTTCTATACCTACACGGATAACAAGACGCCTACCGTAGTATATCGGTACGACATACGCACGGGTAAGAGTACCGTCTTCCGCAAGCCCAAGCTGGACTTCGATCCCGGTGCCTACGAATCGAAGCTCGTCTTCTACCGCAGTAAGGACGGCACACGCATCCCGATGTACGTCACGCACAAGAAGGGTATCAAACTGGATGGTTCCAACCCTACGCTGCTGACTGGGTACGGGGGCTTCAATGCGGCTATCAGCCCTGGATTCTCGGTGGGCAAGCTCGTGTGGATGGAGATGGGAGGCGTGTTCGCCAACCCAGGCATCCGTGGCGGGGGCGAGTACGGCAAGAAGTGGCACGATGCCGGACGCAAACTAAAGAAACAGAACTGCTTCGACGACTTCATTGCTGCCGCCGAGTGGCTGATTGCGAAGGGCTATACGAGCACGCCGAAGCTAGCCATAGCAGGTGGTAGCAATGGCGGACTGTTAGTCGGCGCATGCATGACACAACGACCGGACTTATTCGGTGCGTGTCTGCCAGGCGTGGGTGTGTTGGACATGCTGCGCTTCCACAAGTTCACCATTGGATGGGCCTGGGTTTCGGACTACGGCTCACCGGACGATCCGAAAGAGTTCCGCGCGCTGTACGCATACTCGCCGCTACACAACGTGCGCAAAGGGGTTGCCTACCCTCCCACACTGATAACTACCGGCGAGCGTGATGACCGCGTTGTGCCGTTGCATAGCTTCAAGTTCGCGGCAGCACTGCAGGCTGCACAAGCCGGTGACGCGCCGATCCTGCTGCGCGTCGAGACGCAATCGGGCCACGGCAGCAGCAATCTGACGAAGTACCTGGAGTCACAGGCCGACGAGTACGCCTTCCTGGTCCGGGTGCTTGGTATGAAGGTACAAGGGCCGGTGTCACGAGGATCCTGACCGATGCCTCCACCGCTCCTACGGCGGTGACACAACCTGACCCGACGGTGGGGGCATTACCTGGTCCCATGGTGGTGGCAGCACCGGCTTCCGCGCTGGTGGGATGACATGGTCCCGTGGTCGAGGCATCTCCTGACGCCAGTGTCCAGAAGGCCGGCCACGCGCTCCCAGACCGTCATGCTGAGCCTGTCGAAGCATGCAGGGAAGTGCAGCGATGGCGGTATCTGGTCGAGAGAGCATGCGGCGGGTGGGGTCATGCTTCGACAGGCTCAGCATGACGGATGGCGTCATCTAGCTGCCTCCACCGCCCTCAGGGTGGTGACACAACCTGACCCGACGGTGGAGGCAGCACCGGCTCCCACGATGGTGACAGCCCCTGATCCCACGGCGGTGGCATGACATGGTCCCGGGGTGGAGGCAGCACCGGCTCCCGCGATGGAGACATAACCTGACCCCGCGGTCGGGGCAGGAGCCGGCCATGCCCTGACGTTCGGCATCGGGAGCCACCGTTTTGACACCAACAACCAGCTGCGCTGCCGCTCCGCGAGTGACCGTCATGCTGAGCTTGTCGAAGCATGACGGACGTCACCTTGCTGCCCCACCTCGGAAGCGGCGGAGGCAGGAGCCGGCCATGCCGTGACGTTTCGGCATCGGGAGCCGCCGTTTTGACACTAACAACCAGCCGAGCGGCCACGCGCTCCGAGACCGTCATGCTGAGCTTGTCGAAGCATGCGGGGAAGTGCAGCGATGGCGGTATCCGGCCGAGAGAGCATGCGGCGGGTGGGGTCATGCTTCGACAGGCTCAGCATGACGGATGGCGGTACCTTGCTGCCCCCGCCGCGCCTACACGCGAGGCAGCAGCTGCCCCCCATGGTGGCATCACCTGACCCGACGATGGAGGCAGCAGATCCTCCCAAGGTTGGGGCAGCACCTGATCCCGCGATGGAGACATAACCTGACCCCACGGTCGAGGCATCTCCTGATGCCAGCGTCCAGAAGGCCGGCCACGCGCTCCCAGACCGTCATGCTGAGCTTGTCGAAGCATGCGGGGAAGTGCAGCGATGGTGGTATTCGGTCGAGAGAGCATGCGGCGGGTGGGGTCATGCTTCGACAGGCTCAGCATGACGGATGGCGGCACCTAGCTGTCCCCGCCGCGCCTACACGCGAGGCAGCAGCTGCCCCCCATGGTGGCATCACCTGACCCGACGATGGAGGCAGCAGATCCTTCCACGGTTGGGGCAGCACCTGATCCCGCGATGGAGACATAACCTGGCCCCACGGTCGAGGCATCTCCTGACGCCAGCGTCCAGAAGGCCGGCCACTCGCTTCGAGACCGTCATGCTGAGCTTGTCGAAGCATGCGGGGGAGTGCAGCGATGGTGGTATTCGGTCGAGAGAGCATGCGGCAGGTGGGGTCATGCTTCGACAGGCTCAGCATGACGGGCCGCACCTCGTTGCCTCTACCGCGGGAGCGGCGGAGGCATGACACGACCCCACGGCGGGGGCATGTCGAACCCGCTACGGGTCCCCGACCCTGCCAAACGATGTCAGTACCATGTTGAGATCGCCCAGGTCCACGGACCCGCTACCGTCAACGTCGACGTGTGGCACGACACGGCCGTAGTTGAGCAGCACTAACTGCAAGTCCAGTAGGTCCACCGCGCCGTCATCGTTCGCATCTCCGCCGAAGAGCGACACGTTCAGCCCAGTGATGTCGGATGTCACCGTCAGCGGCTGCGACTTGCCCAGCCACGGCGCCCCGCCGGCCCACAGCGTCCAAGTGCCCTTCGGCACCGGACTCAGCAGAAACTCGCCGTTCGGACCGGGTATCACCCATCGTCCGCACATCACCTCGCCGGTGGCGCTGTGTCGAACCTCCATGCGCACGCGCGTGCGGGTCGGGTCGGTGTAGGGGCCGAGCGAGAGTGCCCCTCGAACCGTCTCGAACCCACTGTAACCGATGGGCTGAGTCATGGCAGTGACGCCGCTGGGAGTTCCCCCTTCCAGCTCTGCAAGTCGGCCGTAATACCCCCAATCGCCGCCGGTGTTCTCGACCTTGATCAGCAGGTGGTTCCAACCCGCCCCCAGGAAAAGACCGGTCGAGTCGCTGTTAGCACTGGCTCCCCGGTTCACCTTCCTGTCACGTAGCAGCTCGTTGTTCAACCACAGGCGAAAGCCGTCATCGGTGCCCGTCCACAGCCGCACGAGCTGGTCCTCGGTAGAATGCAAATACAGGCCGCCGTAAGCCACTCGGTTGCCGGTTCCGTAGCGAGCCCGCAGATTGATGAAGTCGCTAGAAGATGTGATGAGCGACCAGGTACTGCCACCAGCGCTATCACCATACCATGGGTTCGCATTAGCCTCGTCAATCCAGTCGATCCGCAGTCCATCCTGTCCCGATGTGAACGTGAAAGACCCCAGCGTCAGCCACTGCCTTTCGTAGCCCGACTGCACGGGGTCCACCAGGTCCACTCCAGCATAGGTGACGCTGTCTCCGTGGTATACCAGGCAATGGTAGTAGTAGTCCATGCTGGTTAGCCCTGTCCCGTCCCACTCCGGATCGTTATCCGTGTGAGGATGCGGTACGAACGTGTCGGTCCTATCGGCAATCGTCCAGGCGAAAGAGTGCATCCACTCGTGCAGCATCACCTCGTGGTGCGGATACTGTGGGCCGAGGTAGATAATCTGAGTCATGGCCGCCCCACCCACGAGGAAGTTGGGCCACCATGCGATACCCCAGGCCGGGAAAGGGACCTTCTCCCAGCGGAAGTGCATCATGATAGAGTCCCACTTGCCGGCGCCGGTCCACTGCTGGTACAGGGGGAGAGCGCGGGTAGCATCCACCACGTACGAGCCTGGCCCGTCGCTCAGGTGTGCTTCGGTGAGTGGAGTCTCGATAACCTCTACCTGATCGCGGAACTTCATCTGATAGTGCAAGAAGCGTGGACCGTAGATCATGAAGAAGCGCCACTGCAGCAGCAAGTCATCCACGTAGCTCTGAGGCATCGTGTACGTCTCGTGACCGGGGTTGCCGTTGCCGTCCACGTAATCGGCGTCTATCGAGCGAAACAGCAGCATCAGCACGTCCCACGTGTTCGCCTCACCCCACGTTACACAGAAGTCTTCCAGCACCGGCGTATGCTTCCTATCGGGCGAGGAGCCCAGTCGCACACGTACCTGAATCCAGCTATCTCCGTTGTGTGCCGGGTTGATGGGTGCCTGACCCATCAGAAGGTCGTCCGCCTCATACCAGTCCTCGGCCGATGTCGGACCCAGCCAAGTCGCCGATGAAAGTTCCGCATACGTGCCTGCAGAGCGCATCTGGAACTTGAGGGTAGTAGGCGCATCACCGAATACCACGGATGCCTTGGGCCACCATGGCATTCGTGCCTTCGCCCAGTAGAGCGTGTCGAACTCCTTCGGCATGGGCAGCCGATGTGCAGGAGAAACGTAGTCTGCATACTCGGAGTACTCCGCCCCGAAGATGCGCACGTCGTCCAGCCACATCTGTGGCCCGGGCCCGGGGGTGCTGTTGGAGAGGTACAAGCTAACCACCCGCGCCGTGGGGTAGCCTCTCGCGGATAGCAGCGACCCGATGTCCAGGCGAAGTCGGTGCCATCGCGAGTCGTACATCGGCGCACCGTCTTCTCCCCGATCCCTGATGTCGAGCAGGTTGAGGGTGTACGTCACCATCCCGACCTTCACCCTGGCATACAGCGTATAACCGGGGAATCCCCACTCCGCCTTGTAGTACAACTCGAACTCGGGATATACCTGAGGGTCATACTCCTGATTGCACAGCACAATGGTGCCGCTGCCGGAGCTGATGGAGTACACCCGTGCTGCTCCGAGGCCATGGTAGCCCTCCGTCGGATCGTAGGCAACTCGGAAGGCGCCGGTGGTCGTCATGCCCTGGAGACCGTCGGAAAAGTCGCGGCTCAAAAAGGTCTGCGTGCTAAGGGGCGCAAGTCGCAGAGTTCCGGGGTCTTCGGTCGCTTCCAGCCCAGGGCCGGGATCGCGGAAGTCGGACCGCTCGCCGTGAAGCCAACCTCGGTCCGGATGCACCGTGACCCTCGCAGGGAAAGGAAACGAGTCGGACTGAATGCTGGGCCCACCGCGCCCCGACTTGCCCACGGAGAGCAGATCGGCGAGGGTGTCTACCGCGGTCGGCGGGGGCTGCGACTGCGCCATGGCGAGGCAGGATGCGGCGAAAAGGGTCAAGACCAGGAGGATTGCGCGTGTTCTCATCACGCAGCCCATTGTATCCGAGGTTCGGCCGAAACGCTCGCCGAGAAACTACTCACGCGCGAGAACCGCGATGACCTGCGAACGCCGTTCGAAACGAGGATGTTTTGCCACTACCCGCGCTATTTCCTCGGGCTCGTCCTCTACGGCTAAGCACCCGTCGGTGGACAGCACCCTGGACAACTCCAACAGAGCCTCCGATCCCGCCTCCGCCTGCAACAGGTCGGAAGCCCGAGCTCGAACGACGTGCACGCGTCCCGTCGGTAGCGCGACCTGGCTCGGAGTGCCGAGGGCGGCTCGAAGTGCGTCCGACTCGTGCTCCATCATCAAGCGGTAGACACTGCGGAGTGCAGCCAGGTCCGATACCAGCCCATACGCGGGGTTTGCCGCTCCTGCAAATTGCTCCGCAGCCTCCACTCCCCGCGTATCCAGCAAGGCGACATCGTGAAGGTCCAGCACCTCTGGCAGCTTCGACGCCGTCGGCTTGCCGTACACTCGGGATTCCTCGCGGACCGCGAAAGCGAACCGTGTGTGGCGCATCAGGTCCGGGCCGTATAGCTCGGTGATCAGTCGCTGTGCTGCTACGGCCTCTTCTCGAGTGGGCTTCTCATATATCACCAGCGAGCCCAGCTTGACTCTCAGTTCCTCGGGTGCGTTGATGGTTAGTCGGTTGGCGACCGCCAGGGGCGCATGGCTGATGGCGGCGGCCCAGGTGCGGAGACCGATCCGATACTCTTCTGGCAGCCGGTGCTGCTTCCCCAGGTCCTTCCATAGGACCTCGCGGATGAACACCGGATCCAACCACCCGAAGTCCTCGAAGGTGACAGCGGCTTCCAAACCTTCCATAGGATCACTCCATCCGTGGGCCGCCTTGCCGCCGATGCAGAGCAGCCGGCGTCGGCGGAAGGGACACCCTCCACGTCGCTCATTGCCAGTCTACCTGGTCAGGGTCGGCCCAGCCGAACAGCAGGCGCCCTCCGCTGTCTCGCGAAGGGCGCTGCAAGGTACTCAGTGCGCGCATCTCACGCCATCGAGGCGTTCGAAGCAAGAACCTCCTCCGGCTTGACGTATGGGTAACCGAACTGCTCCGCTATGGAAGCGAGGGTTACCTTGCCGCCTGCCACGTTGAGGCCCTTCGCGAGTGCGGGGTTCTCCAACAGCGCCTTCGGGTAGCCCTTGTCGGCAAGCTGAACGACATAAGGAGTGGTAGCGTTCGTCAGCGCGTAGGTGGAAGTCTCCGCCACCGCTCCGGGCATGTTAGCCACGCAGTAGTGAACGACGCCGTCCACCACGTAGGTAGGGTTGGAGTGCGTCGTCGGACGTGTCGTCTCGGCCATCCCACCCTGGTCCACGCACACGTCCACTAACAAAGATCCGGGCCGCATCAGTTTCAGCATGTCACGTGGCAATAGCACCGGGGTGCGCGTGCCTGTTAGGTACACGGCGCCGATCAGCAGGTCGGTCTCGGGCAGTAGCTTTCGGATTGCCTGGGGAGTGGAGTAGATGGTGGAGACGTTGTGGCCCATTACGTCGTCTAAGTACCGCAGCCTCGGCAGATCCACATCCAAGATATGAACGTTCGCACCGAAACCCGCAGCTACTTTGGCAGCATTGATACCTACCACCCCGCCGCCGATGATCGTAACGGTAGCAGGTCTCACGCCGGGCACTCCGCTCAGCAGCACCCCACGTCCCCCGAACGGGCGCTCGAGGTACTTCGCTCCCGCCTGCACTGCCAGGCGACCGGCCACCTCGCTCATGGGGATAAGCAACGGCAGGTCTCCATTCGGCAGCTCGACGGTCTCGTAGGCGATGCAGATGGCCCCCGAGTCCACCATCGCCCGAGTCAACTCCTCGCTCGCCGCGAAGTGGAAGTAGGTAAACAGGATCTGACCTGGCCGGATGCGGGGGTATTCCTCAGGCAGGGGTTCCTTCACCTTCACGACCATCTCGGAGGTGCTCCAAACCTCTTCGACGGTGCCGATCTTGGCTCCGGCCGCCTCGTACTCGGCGTTCTCTACGTGCGTACCACTGCCCGCGCCGTCCTCGATGACGACTTGATGACCGTGCTTGACGAGGGCTTCGACGCCCGCCGGGGTCATTCCGACACGGTATTCGTCCGCCTTCCGCTCGCGCGGAACTCCGATTCTCATCTCGAAACCTCTCCTATACCAGCGCGACGTTGCGCAGCGTTACTGGACGTGCAGATTATGACAGCGGGCGAGGCCGACGTACTCCTGGGCGAATAGAACGGGGCCACCGCCCGTGTGCCAGAACAGCACCTTCTCCTCGCGACCCACCTTGCCCTGCCGAATGTCCTCGAGTAGCCCGGCGAACGCCTTGCCCGAGTAAACCGGATCCAGGAATATGCCCTCCGTGCGCGCCAGAAGACGGATGGCCTCGATACCCTCTCGCGATGGGATAGCGTATCCGTCGCCGATGTGCGTCGCGTCGCAGCAGAAGTCTGCCTCACCGAATGAGGACGGTAGCCCCAGCAACTCGCATATGCCGTTGGCAAGCGTCGCGAGATACGGCTCCGGCGGACGAGTGAGGTCCACCAGCACGCCGGTAACGGGCATCTCAGAACCCGCCAGCTTCAGGCCCGCAACCAACCCGGCCTGAGTGCTGAGACTGCTGCTGGCGTGATAGATGCGGTCGAACCATTCGCCCTGCTCGAGAATCTCCAGCGCTGCACTTACGTAGCCCAGCGCTCCCAGCGGGGTGGATCCACCTACCGGGATCAGATAGGGCTTCCTGCCTTCTGCCGCCAGCCTCTCTCGCAGCGCCTCGGAGGCCCTCCGCAGGTCACCCCACGAGATGGCTCCGAGATACTCCACTTCCGCGCCCAGCCAATCGAAGAGCGTCTGGTTGCCCGTTCCAGTGGGTGGACCGCCAGTGAGCAGCAGCCTGCAGGGCAGCCCGCACGCGGCAGCCGCGGCCGCAGTCTGCCGCGCGTGGTTGCTCTGCTGGGCGCCGCAGGTGATGATGTCGGTCGCGCTGTCCGCTAGCGCCGCACCCATCAAGAACTCCAGCTTGCGGCTCTTGTTTCCGCCCATGCCGAAACCGGTCATGTCGTCTCGTTTGATCCAAAGCTCCGGCCCACCGAGCCGCTCCGACAGGCGGGTGAGGGGGTGGAGTGGTGTCGGAAGCTGGCAGAAGGCAGTGCGCGGGACCCCGGCGAGTCGCTCCCGCAGATCCTTGGCGCTCATAGCGACATTCTACCGCAGGAATCGCGCGCGCACTGTGATAAGATGACGCAAGGAGGTCACGATGCTAGTGCGTGAACCTTGCCCCGCGTGCGGACGCGAGACGCTGTCGAGCAGCGGCCGCTGCGAATGGTGCAACGCCGCGTTGCAGGAACAGCCGTCTGCAACGCCGCCTCCCCCTCCGAGGATGCGCGGCCCACTCGTGAACAAAGCCCTACGGCGCAATCAGACCTGGGCTGTCGTCCTCGACATCATAGGTGGGATATTCCTGCTGTGGGGACTTTTCGAAGTAATGGGCCCCTGGCTGTCCGGAGACCCGACGCTCGGCATTCTGCTAACGCCTTGCGCCCTCATCAGTGCGGTCCTTCCTTTCTGCCTCGCGGCTATGGCATGGGGGACGGCCTACGGCCTACATCGGCGGGTGAGTGCAGCGACACGGTGTAGGGTGTGTCGCCGCAGCCTGGTCCTAATCAGCGTTCGTGACAGCAACCCGCATAACCCCGAGGAAGGCTACACGGAGTACCTCTATCGTTGCCCCAGCTGCGGCCTCGAGAGCACCGTGGTGGATGCATGATGCACGAGCGCCCGCTCGCCAATCGGGCCGCACGACGTAACACGCAGCTGGCGGCGATGCTCTGCGTGCTCAGCGCTCTCTTCGCACCGGGTGGTTAGGCGAGCACAGCGGAGATGGTCTTCGGGGGCGGGCTTCTGACGGGCCTGATGCGCGGTTTCGAGCTTGTCGTCGCATCCTTCGTGCTTTCCGATATCGCGTTCGGCATCGGACATGAACTGCGTCGCCGCAAGTAGACCCTGACACGATGCAGCGGCGGGCTGGAGCTTCTTAGCGTGCGGGACAGCAGTTCGCGGAATCCCTAAGAAGGTTACACCGAATGCACCGCTATGTGCTCGTCCTGCGGTGCGCAAATCACCATCGTGGAAGCGTGATACCCTCCCTCTCCCTTCCCAAGGGAGAGGGTCGGGGTGAGGGTTGGCTCTTCCGGGACGATGGGCGACGCGTTGTATGCCTACCCACTCGCAATGGTGAGGATGCGGTCACGGGCTGGGCTACAATAACGTATGATAGCCTGGCAGTGCCAAACGGCAGATCATTAGGGGCCTATCTGCTGCCGTACGTCACGCCAGCGAGCACGTACTCGCGGAACAACCCCTGACCGTCATGCTGAGCTTGTCGAAGCATGCGCTCTCCGACCGCCCACGTCCCGCCTGCGACGGCTGCTATGCAATCGTCTCGTCATGCTGAGCCTGTCGAAGCATGCGCTCTCCGACCGCCCACGTCTCGCCTGCGATGGCTGTCGTGCAATCGCCTCGTCATGCTGAGCTTGTCGAAGCATGCGCTCTCCCACCGCCCACGTCCCGCCTGCGACGGCTGCTATGCAATCGCCTCGTCATTCTGAGCTTGTCGAAGCATGCGCTCTCCGACCGCCCACGTCCCGCCTGCGACGGCTGCTATGCAATCGCCTCGTCATGCTGAGCTTGTCGAAGCATGCGATCGCCCACCGCGCGCGTCTTGCCTGCGAGGGCTGTCGTTCCA
>BTVI01000021.1:0-62142 GCA_045862955.1 Fimbriimonadales bacterium | reverse complement strand
CCCCCGCAACCGGGGGTGAGGGTGGGAGCGCACATCACCCCCACCCCAGCCCCCCCCCTTCAAACGGGAGAGGGAGGGAGGACACATCCCCCTCACCCCAACCCGCTCCCCCGCAAACGGGGGAGAGGGAGGGAGGGTGCTACTCGACGGTGACGGGTTCCTTCTTCTCCGGACCTCCGCCGGACTCGGTGCGGTCATCCTTGCGGAAGAAGATGCGACCGTCCTCGTCCATATCGGCCAGGATCGTATCGCCTGCGGAGAACCGACCGAGAAGGATCTCCTCCGACAGCGGGTCCTCCACATACCTCTGAACCGCGCGTCGCAGCGGGCGCGCACCCATGTTCGGGTCGTACCCTTCCTTCGCCAGGAACTGCTTTACCGAATCGGTTGCGGCAAAGCTGAGGTTCCGCGCGTGTGCCTGTTGGTTCACGCGCTCGAGCATCAGGTCCACGATCTGCAAGATCTCATCCTGTGTCAGCGCATGGAACACGATAACCTCGTCCACGCGGTTCAAGAACTCCGGACGGAAGAGCTTTTTCATCTCTTCCATCATCTTGGTCTTCATACGCTCGTACGCCTTCGGGTCGGCGGGGTCTTCGCGCGTGTCGCGGAAGCCCATCCCCGCATCCGCTCCGATGGGCTTCACGCCCACGTTGGACGTCATGATGACGACGGTGTTGCGGAAGTCCACGATGCGCCCCTGCGAGTCGGTCAGGCGCCCGTCTTCCATCACTTGCAGCAGGATGTTGAACACCTCGGGGTGCGCCTTCTCGATCTCGTCCAGCAGCACCACGCTGTACGGGTTGCGGCGCACGGCCTCGGTTAGCTGCCCGCCCTCGTCGTAACCGACATATCCGGGAGGAGCGCCGACCAGTCGGCTCACTGCGAACCGCTCCATGTACTCGGACATGTCAATGCGTATCAGACTGTTCTCGTTGTCGAACAGGTACTCGGCGAGCGCGCGGGCCATCTCGGTCTTTCCAACGCCGGTCGGTCCGAGGAAGATGAAGGTGCCCATCGGACGCTTGACATCCTTCATGCCGCTACGGGCGCGTCGCACGGCTCGGCTGACGGCGCCGACAGCATCGTCTTGACCGATAATGCGTCGGTGCAGCTCCTCTTCCATACGCAGCAGCTTTTGGCTCTCCGCCTCCACCAGTCGCGAGACGGGGATGCCTGTCCAGCTCTGCACGATGTGCGCGATCTCGTCCTCGCCCACGATCGGGTTCTCCGAAACGTGCTCCTTCCAAGCGGCCATGCGCTCTTCGAGCTCGGCTTTCAGCTCTTCCTGTTCGGCTTGGAGTTTGACCAGTCGCTCATCGAACTCGTTCTTGCGGCTGAGCGCTTCGATCTCGCGCTGCAGGGCGTCCAGCTTGCCCTTCTGCTGACGGAGTTCGAGCGGAGGAAGCGTGAGCTGCAGCCGCACGCGAGAAGCCGCCTCGTCAATGAGGTCTATCGCCTTGTCGGGCAGCGTACGGTCGGTGATGTAGCGGTTGGAGAGCCCGACGGCCGCCTCGATGGCGTCGTCACGGATGTCCACCTTGTGATGCGACTCGTAACGGTCCCGCAGCCCCTTTAGGATGTCCACGGCCTCTTCATATGAAGGTTCGCGCACCTGCACGGGCTGGAAGCGTCGTTCCAGTGCAGCGTCTCGCTCGATGTATTTGCGATACTCGTCCGCGGTGGTGGCACCGATACACTGAAGTTCGCCTCGTGCGAGTGCGGGCTTCATGATGTTGCTGGCGTCGATGGCACCTTCTGCTGCGCCTGCGCCTACCAGCGTGTGAAGCTCGTCTATGAATAGGATCACTTCACCCTGAGCGCGTCGCACCTCTTCCATCACGCGCTTCATGCGCTCCTCGAACTCTCCGCGATACTTGGTGCCCGCCACCAACCCGGCCAGGTCCAGCGCGACGATACGCCGGTCTTTCAGCTGGTCGGGCACGTCGTTCGAGACGATCCGCTGAGCCAGACCCTCGGCGATGGCGGTCTTTCCGACGCCCGGTTCGCCGATCAGGCAGGGGTTGTTCTTCGTGCGCCGGGCGAGAATCTGCATGACCCGCTCGATCTCGGTGTGGCGACCGATCACGGGGTCCAGCTTGCCCTGACGCGCGTATTCGGTCAGGTCCCGACCGAACTCGTCCAGTGTCTGCGTGTTGCGCCTGCGCGGCGAATGAGATGCAGGTACGCTGGTGGATTCGTTCTCCTGAAGCGACATGACCTCGCGGCGGGTTTTCTCCAAGTCCACGTTGAGCTTGGTCAACACGCGCGCGGCCAAGCCTTCTCCTTCGCGGATCAGGCCCAGCAGAAGGTGCTCGGTGCCGATATAGTTGTTGTTGAGCTGTCGGGCCTCGTCGTAGGCCAGGTCAATCACGCGCTTGGCTCTCGGAGTGAGCTGCATCTCCTGGGCGGAGCGAGACTCGCCTCTCGGCAGCTGGCGCTCGATCTCGGTGCGAAGCCTGCTGAGACTGATGCCCATCCGGTCCAGAACTCGAGCAGCCACGCTGTCAGCCTCTCGAACAAGCCCAAGCAGGAGATGCTCGGTGCTGACGTATCCCTCGCCAAAGCGCTGAGCCTCCTCCTGTGCAAAGAAAACTACTTTGCGCGCCCTCTCAGTGAAGCGCTGCCACATGATGTACCCCCTTGGACCCTTCCCGACCCTCTCTGTCGGAGCAGGTCCGGTCCGCAATATCCCGAGTTGTCCTTCCCTGGATCGCCGCTTCGAATCTACCAGATTGGCCTTGGTACGCCAACCCAGCAGGGGGACGTGCCCATTCCCCGTATCAAGTAGGACGAAGCGACGCGGCCGGCCGTTCGCATGCGTCCCAGCCGTTACCTATCTGGAGGGTTCTACCCTCTCCCTGGAGCCGCTACCGCGTGCTCACGTCCTCACTGTCAATCCAAAAGTGGACCAGGCTGCCCAAGATCTGTTACGACTCGCGGGTCAGCTTGGATGCCTTAGTGCCTACTGCGGCACCTTCGGAGCCTCCCAGCTCGAGCCTCACACCCAACTCGGCCCGACGGAAGTGCTGGCCCACGGCGCCAACAGGTTCCCTGAAGGTCTATTCCATGGCGCGGCACGAAACGGCGATAGATGCTGCGACTGGGGTTGGACCATCTAGCCACACTGCCCGAAGACGTGGTCTAGATTAGTGAGCCTTCTGCCCATAGCACGTGGGGCACGAGTCGGATAGGGGATCATCCTTGCCGGCCTAGGCTCAAAAGCGGCTGCCACCGAGCAAGTCGGCGGCAGCCGGCAGCGTAGCCCTTCCAGGGCACCGGTTCGGGCTTGGGCTAGAACTTCTCGCCCACGGTGGTGGTGAGCTCCCTAAATCGTTTCGTGATTTGCTTGGTGACCGGACCGGGGCGGCCATCCCCGATAGTCCTGCCGTCCAGCTTCACCATGCCGATGATCTCGGCAGCGGTGCCGGTGAGAAAGGCCTCGTCGGCGTTGTACACGTCGAACAGCGAGAGCCTCTCCTCCACCACGTCCATGCCCATCTCGGCTCCGATGGAGAGTGCCGTGTCTCGGGTGATGCCGCGCAGGATGCCGCAGCTCGCGGTCGGGGTCGAAAGTCGGTTGCCCCGTACCACGAACAGATTGTCCCCGGTACCCTCGGCGACGGTTCCCTCGATGTTCAGCATGATCCCTTCGCCTGCGCCCTGCGAGTTGGCCTCGATCTTCGCCTGGATGTTCGCCACGTAGCGCCCAATCGTCTTGATCCGCGGGTCTAGACACTGCGGAGGGAACACACGCGTCGAGCAGGTTATGGCAGTCAAGCCCGTCTCGTACATCTCGGGGGTGTACAGTCGGAGGTGACTGATCATCACCATCACGTTCGGGACCTGCTTGATGTTTCGCGGGTCCAGTCCGAGACCGGTTCCCCGGGTCACGTTCAAACGGATGTATCCGTCCGATATCCCGGCCCGCGTGCAAGTGTCGAGCACGATCTTCCGCAGCTCCTCCTTCGGCATCATGCCCTCGATAGCAAGGGACTTGATGCCTTGGTAGAGGCGGTTCAGGTGCTCGTCGAGCTTGAAGATGTTGCGGCTGTAGATGCGAATTCCCTCGAACAGGCCATCGCCGTACAGATGGGCATGATCACCGACTTTGGTGACCGCATTCTCGAGGGGACAGACTTCTCCGTTCAGCCAGACCAAGGGACCCGTACTCACAGGGGCAACCACCGCTTGTGTCTCTCGACCGCTCATTATCGCCATATCTCCTCCTCGTTGAGGTGCGTCGGTTGTGCCGAACCAGACTGCGGCAGGGAGCAACACTGCATCTCTGCCGGCGTCATCGGGCGTTCAAGACGCTCCAATATTACCAGAGAAACGCGGGTTCCGCACCCGCAAACTATCCGTACCGTTCGGGTTCGAGGGAGTGTACGATCGAAATATGTGCGCGAGATACACGATGACGCTGCCGGCAGACGCCCTTTCGAAGCTCTACGGACTTACCCGCTTCGCCGACGTCGAACCACGCTTCAACATAGCACCCAGCCAGCGGGTGCCGGCGATTCGGCTCGATGCCGAGGGTGAGCGTGAGCTGGCTCTGCTGCAATGGGGGCTGGTGCCAGGTTGGGCGAAGGACACCTCGATCGGCGCTAAGCTGTTCAACGCGCGCTCGGAGACGGTGGCCGAAAAACCTTCGTTTCGAAACGCATTCCGGAAGCGCCGATGCTTGATGCCCGCTGATGGGTTCTACGAGTGGCAGCCCACGAACGGAAGGAAACAACCGGTCTACATCCGGCTCGCTGGAGGAGAGCCGTTCGCCTTCGCTTCGCTCTGGGAGATCTGGAAGAGCCCCGACGGAGAGGTGCTGGAGACATGCACGCTTCTGACGACCGAGCCGAACGAGGTCATGGCACCCATCCACAACCGCATGCCGGTTATCCTGCGTCCCGAGGAGAGCGACGCTTGGCTAGCGCCTGAGGCCAGGCTGGGAGACCTGCTCGGATTGCTAAAGCCGTTTCCATCGGAGGCCATGGAGGTCCGTCCGGTCAGCACCTACGTGAACAACCCTCGGAACGAGGGTCCGGAGTGCATTCGCGCCGTCGCCTAGGTCACTTCCCACACACCGGCGGGGTGGCGCTCTGCCCACTCGACGAGCAGAGAGCAGACATGACCGACATTTCCTTCGCTAGGCTCGTTGTAGTCCACGTCGCGCTCCGTCCCGAGCCGCTGCACGGCCTCCCTCAGGGTTGCCAGCGTGGCGGCAGCCGTCTGGCCTGCCAGTTTGTAAAATGGGTACACTTCGGCGAAGGATCGGCTGACGATCATCAGTGTCCCGTGTGCGCCGCCCTCTACCACGGGGTACGGCTGTCCACTGTTCGGTTCCCGAAGCGAAATCTCCATGTCACCAGTGCCTCCCAACGGTCTGCCGGGTGTTCATGCGTCGCCCTAGCCCGACACGACTGTGTTTGTGCCAAATTGCTCAAATGGCCCTGCACCCTGCTCGGGTTGGGTCCCTTCATAGGGTAACGTACCCGAGGTGAAGGGTGTGAGCGGACGGACCCAACAAGGGCCAGGGGGCCACGGGGCGAAGAGATCCCGCGAGCCCTCGGAAGGGACCGAGGCCGCCGACCCGCTGCCGGCACCCACCCATCTGGAAAGGACTGCAGACGATGATAGAGGCTTTGCTCACACCGAAATCGGTCGCAGTGATCGGCGCCTCGCGTACCCCCGGCAAGGTCGGCTACGCGATCGTTGACAACCTCCGAAAAGGTGGGTTCGAAGGTCCGGTCGTGCCGGTCAACCCCAGTGCGGACGAGGTTTGCGGGTTCCGGTGCTACCCGGATCTCAAGACCTACGGCGAGCCCATCGAACTAAGCGTGGTAGCCGTTCCGACGCCGGCCGTGAAGGCAGCGGTCGAGGCCTCGGTGCAGGCCGGCGCACAGGCGATCATTATCATCACCGCCGGATTTCGCGAGACGGGCGCCGATGGGGCCAAGCTGGAGCACGAAATCGCCGCCTATTGCACGTCCCGTGGCGTTCGGGTGATGGGGCCGAACTGTCTGGGCCTGATCAACACGCACCACAAGTTGAATGCGTCCTTTGCCACGCAGATGCCGCTAAAAGGTGGCATTTCCGTCGTTTCGCAATCCGGCGCGCTGTGCACGGCGATCCTCGACTGGGCAGCCGGGCGGCTGCTGGGCCTCTCCAAGCTGATCAGCATGGGCAACAAGGCCGACCTGACCGAAACCGACTTTTTGGCCGCACTCGCCGACGATCCAGATACGAAGGTCATCGTCCTGTACCTGGAGAGCATTACCGACGGCAATCAGTTCATTCGCGTGGCCGAGAACGTCGCATCGATCAAGCCCGTCGTGATTCTGAAAGTTGGCACCACACAGGCCGGAGCGAAAGCGGCTTCTTCTCACACGGGCAGCCTGGCAGGTGCGGACATCGCCTATGGCGCTGCATTCCGGCGTGCGGGCGTCATCCGTGCCGACACCTTCGAGCAGTTGATGGACTATGCAACCGCCTTTGCCATGCAACCGCTGCCCAAGGGCAATCGGGTGGCAATCGTCACCAACGCCGGAGGCCCCGGAATCATGGCAGCGGATGCGGCGGAGAGCGCTGGCATGCAGGTCGGACCGCTGGAAGAAGCGGCGGAGGCGTTGCGCGAAAAACTGCCCGCAGCGGCCAGCGTCGGCAATCCCATAGACGTACTCGGCGACGCCGACCCGGAACGCTATGCGATGGCAGTGAACGCAGCACAGGACGATGACGCGGTGGATGCCATCGTTACCATACTAACTCCGCAGGCCATGACCCGTGCTGCAGATACCGCTCGAGCCATAGCCGCATGCGTTCGCGGCGAGAAGCCAGTTCTGGCAGTGTTCATGGGCGGCGCAGACGTGATGCCGGGAAGAGCGGAGTTAGTAGCACACAACCTGCCCGATTTCACTTCGCCCGAGCGGGCAGTGGATGCATTACGTGCCATGGTGGATTATGCTGCCTGGAGACGGCGGCCACCTCGCGTCCTGGCGCGTTTTCCTGTCAATAGGCGTAGAGTGGAGCGTATCATCACGCGGCACAACCGACTCCGGCGCACGCAGGTAGGCGAGGCCGACGCGAAGGACATTCTGCGCGCCTACGACTTCAACGTGCCGAAAGGGCAACTGGCATTCTCGGTGGAAGAGGCGGTAGAGGTGGCTACGCTCATCGGCTATCCCGTTGCGATGAAGATCCACTCACCGGACATCATCCACAAGTCGGACATCGGTGGTGTGAAGCTGCGTCTGAACACCCCAGACGACGTGCGCGATGCCTATGAGCTCATGATGCTGCGTATCAGCAAGCGGATGCCCGAAGCGAGGCTAGACGGCGTCTACGTCGAGGAGATGTGCAAGCCGGGCCGCGAGGTCATCATCGGCATGACGCGCGACCCACAATTCGGCCCGATGCTGATGTTCGGACTCGGTGGCATCTTCGTAGAGGTCATGAAGGATGTCACCTTCCATCTCGCACCCATCACTGCCGACGAAGCCGTACAGATGCTTATGAGTACACGCTCGGCAGCACTACTGCAAGGCGCGCGTGGCCAGGCGCGCGTGGATATCAACGCGATTGCTGCGGCGCTCCAACGTATCAGCCAGCTCGTCACCGACTTCCCACAGATTCAAGAGATGGATATCAACCCGCTCATCACCGGACCGGTGGGCATGGAGCCCATCGCCGCGGACGCCAGGATCACTCTTAAGTTAGGGGATTGATCATGAACCAGGAGAAGCAGGTCACCTACGACCCGGAGTGGCAAGTCAAATACAAGAGCCAGATACGCACGGCCGAGCAGGCGGTTTCTCACATCCGCCCGGGAGAGCGAGTATTCATAGGATCTGCCTGCGGCCAGCCTCTAGAGTTGGTCAGGGCATTGGTCGCGCGGGCGAACGAGCTGGCAGACACCGAAATCGTTCACTTGCTTACCATGGGCGAGGCCCCCTATGCGGCGAAGGAACTAGCCGAGCAGTTCCGAGTGAACAGCTTCTTCATCGCCGAGAATGTACGTGGCATGATTCAGGAGGGGTTGGGCGACTACACACCCATCTTCCTATCGGAGATACCCCGCCTGTTTCGCACCGGGCAATACCCGTTGGACGTTGCGCTCATCCATGTGAGCCCGCCGGACTCCAGAGGACGTTGTAGCCTCGGCATCTCCGTGGACATCACGAAGGCCGCCGCCGAGAACGCCTCGATGGTAATAGCACAGGTTAACCCGCAGATGCCACGTACCCTCGGTGATACGTTCCTCTCTGCCGAAGAGATTGACTACTTGGTCCCCGTGGATGTGCCACTGATGGAGGTACGTCCCGTCGAACTGACCGAGGTGACGACCCGCATCGGTGAATACGTAGCATCGCTGGTGGAAGACGGGGCTACCATCGAGTTGGGAATCGGCCGCATCCCCCAAGCCGTGTTAGAGTTCATGAAAGACAAGAAGGACCTCGGAGTGCATACGGAAATGTTCTCCGACCGTATCGTCGAGTTGGTGGAGCGCGGGGTGATCAACGGTTCCCGAAAGACCAGCGATCGCGGAAGGGTGGTTGCGAGTTTCGTGGTCGGCTCACGAAAGGTGTACGACTTCATAGATAACAACCCCGCTTTCTGCTTGCGGCCCACGGAGTATGTAAACGACCCATACGTGATCTCCCAGCAACACAAGATGGTTGCAATTAACACCGCGCTGCAAGTGGATCTGACGGGTCAAGTTTGTGCGGACTCCCTCGGAACACGGTTCTACTCGGGTATCGGCGGGCAAGTGGACTTCAACCGTGGTGCCGCGCGGGCAGAAGATGGCAAGGCCATCATCGCCCTGCCTTCGACTGCCAAGAATGGTACCGTTTCCCGAATCGTCTCCGTGCTGAGTCCGGGGGCCGGAGTGGTGACGACGCGCGGCGACGTGCACTATGTGGTGACGGAGTACGGTGTTGCCTACCTACACGGCAAGACGGTGCAACAGCGTGCTTTGGCACTCATCAGCATCGCACACCCCGACTTTCGCGCGCAGCTATTCCGAGAAGCCATCGACTGCAAGTACATACGTCCCGGGATGCGCGACGTCGAGGGACGTATCATCGTAGGCCCCGAAGAACTGCGAACTTCCATGGTACTGGCAGATGGCACACAGGTCAACTTTCGGCCCATTCACCCGACCGACGAACCCAACGTGCGCGATCTGTTTTACGACCTCTCCGAGCAGACGGTCTACTACCGCTTCATGCGCTCCATGAAGAAACTGCCCCAGAAGCAGGTACAGGACTTCGTATATATAGACCACCGCAACGAGGTCGCCATCGTAGCCACGCTGCCCGAGGCACACGGCGAGGAGATCATCGCCGTCGGCCGCTACTATCTCGACCCGAAAACGAACCGCGCAGAGGTCGCTTTCTTGGTACGTGACAAGTGGCAGCGCAAGGGTATCGGCAGTTTCATGTTGAAGTATCTCGCGGAGATCGCCCGACGCAACGGCATCCGGGGCTTTACGGCAGAGGTCCTGCGCGAGAACCGTGCTATGATCGCGGTCTTGAACAAGAGCGGGCTGAAGGTACAGAGTAAGCTCTCCGAGGGCGTCTACAGCATCGTGATAGACTTCTGAAGCTGTTTCCGGCCGTTTGTCAGATACCTGGCACGAGCCCTTCCCTGGCAAGCCAACGCATTGTCATGTTCTGACTCTCGACTGGCGGCACGATGACACACTTGATGCCCAGAGCCTCCAGGTCGCGCTTATCCATCGTCATCCGGAGCAGATCGATCGAGCTGAGCTTCTTCAGTTCATCCCACTCCAGCAGTCGCAGGCTCCACCTCGTACTACCAGCGAGGCCGTGCATCGTCACCGGGAATCCGCGACAATGGCTATCAGGTATCACCGTAAGACCGAGGGACTGAAGCCAGGAGCCGAGTGGGTGCAACCTACCTCCAGCATTCGTGCTCTCGTCGTCCGTATCACTAGTGGTTACGAGGAAGCGGAGAAGCCGCGACTTGGTGCTCGTAAGAACTCCCCGGCTGCCCACCACGATCAACCTCTTTCTCGCCCTGGTAATCGCCACGTTGAAAAGGTTCGGATTCTCCAGCCATGACAGCGCGGAAGTGTCGGCGTCGTCACCGAGGACCGTAGCAAAGACGACATTGTCCACTTCGGTCCCCTGAAAACCGTGCGCGGTATCAGCGATGAGGCGATTGCTTCGCAGATGCTCCGAGAGAACTGGATGCGCCAACAGTTCGGCACGGACATCCTCCTTGAACGCACGCCAGGGTGTTACTACTCCCAGGCTCTCGCCGGGAAAGCGGTCCCTCAGTGACTGAAGGACGTCACACACCGCCTCCACCTGCTTCCGGTTCGTCTTGCTGCGTCCACGCGCGGTCTCATGGGGACCATCTACCGCTCGTGTGGCAATCGCATCCGGTCTATCCGATGTGCGAATCCTGAGTATGCCTCCGTAAAACCTCCGGCTCGAAAAGCGAATGATAGGTGGTGGACAGCGAAAGTGATCGAGCAGTGTTCGCTGGACGGGGTCGGGAGTAATCTGCGAGGCTAGGTGAAAGGACGATGCCGAGAAGGACGCGCCAACGACCGCTCCACCGGCCGAGCGGAGCTGCGGCACCGGCACTACTTGCTCGACATTTCTCTGGAATATATGTGTTAGCTGGTGCGGATCGCCGACGATGACGGCTCTCTTGGCGCGGTAGAGCAAAGGTATCAGCGATGCCGGATCACAAGCCGAAGCTTCGTCTACGATCAGCAGGTCGAAAACACCGCGACGCAAAGGTAGATTCGACGAGACTGCTAGATTCGTGACTGCGATGGGGAAACCGAGTTGCACCAAGGTCTCGAAGCATCGGTGCCGCTCCCGAGTTCCCGCTGATAGTGCCGTAGACAGCCGACTCAAGTGAGGCCTTGCTGAGGCGAGCAAGTTGTCGAGCCTTTGTCGGAGTTGTGCCACGCGCCGAGTCCTCATGGTTGGGATCAGGTCGGTGAGAACGGCGTCCGAGTCGTCGGTCAGTTTCTCCCATAGTGCGCCAAACCTTCGAGCACGAGCCCTCGAGAAGAAGTTCCACCATCGCAGTGGAAAGTGACATGCTGCCAGATGCTGGGAGAGTCGTCGAAGCTTGCGCACGTCCCTATCGAGGCTGATTGGCGGAGACGCTGTGGATGCACCTGGCTGCTCCGTGAGCAACTCCGTGCGGGGCCAGGTAGCAGTATTGCTCAGGTTGGCAAGTTTCAGGGCGAGTGTCGCTCGCGCCGTCTCACTGCCCGTGCGCAAGAGCAGTGGGCCGAGCAGTCGGTCCGCAAGGGCAACCGCTGCATCTACTGCGAAGTTGATTTTGCTGGCCAGAAGGACCGACTCGTTCCGAAGGAGGGCCTCGACAATCATAGCCACGATGGTGAGTGTCTTCCCGGTGCCCGGCGGCCCAGTCACGGTGACGAGGGGATTGTGTAAGGCGAACGCCAGCACTTCCGCTTGCGCGAAGGTAGGTGACAATGGACTTGCTAGACAGCGTAGCATGTCATCCAGCGTAGGCAGAGTCACCTCTCTGCGTGGTGCAAACAGGTACGCGAGTGCACAGCCGGCGCAGGCAGACGATTCGCCACCTATCTGCGTCAACTCGCTTACCAGTCCTCGGTCGTATCGAACCTCGGCTTCGATCACCATCAGACATGGCATGAACGCTACCGAGCCGGGTTCCAACGCGAACGGGTTGTCCGTAGGCCCCAGATCGACTATCTCGAGATCGCTAGCGGCTGAGCGCACTGCTTTCACGAAGTCCGTTGGCCCGGAGCGCACCGCGCGTTCCAGTGCATCTCTGAGTGCGACCAGTTGATCCTCCGGCATCTCACTGTCGAGCGGCGAGGCTACGTGTACGTTCTGCGGATCGGGCTGGAAGGAGTTGTCCTCGATTCGGCCGAAGACCCCTGCTACCGGCCGCAGTCTCTCCTCTCTCAGCCGCACGAGAACAGCGAACATGACGGGAGATCCCTTACCGACTGCTACTCGCGCACAGTGCGAAAGCGCCTGCGAGTCTTCGACGAACGCATGCCTCCACTCGTCGTGCGTCGGCGCCTGCACCCGAAAAACGAGTTTGCCCATGGCATTCGAAGCGAACTCCGCTTCGTGGCGCCGTTCGACCTCGAGACAGCGCAGGTAGTATTGGACGAGCGTCCTAAGGCTAGGAGCAGGCTCTTGCATGTACCTATCTCGGTGACTGCATACCCGTCGGTCGGAGAGCTATGATACCACCTTGCCAGTCGGATGACACGGCGCCGTTGCTGGAGGTATCGCCGCCGGTGCCGACGTCGAGTTTCGACAGGCTCCCCATGACGAAACAGCGAGGCTCGTGCCCACACGCTACTCCTATGATCACGCTAACCGGCTCAGGTGCACGAGACAGCATATCACCCGCGTTCTTCGGCCCGCCTCTTCACTGCCTCTAGTAGGTTCTGGATGTTCGCCGACACCAAGTGCTTGACGACCCGCGCTACCAGTGGGCCCAGCAGAGGAACGTTGTACTCATAGGTCACTTCGGACCGAAAGCGCGTCCCCTCCGGCACCTCCGAGAACTCCCACCTGCCGTCCAATCGATCGTAATCCCCCTCGAGCTGTCGAAAGGTGCAGGTGTGTGCCACGTCGTCCCACACGTCCTCTTCGGTCCATCGAACCGTCACCTTGAACTGGGGTATGACCCCGACCCAGCGTGTCACTACACGGTTGCCGTCACGCTCCAGCACGGTGAGTTCTTTAACATCCGGCATGAACTCGGGGAACCGCTCCACGTCCTTCGCTACGGCGTACACCTTGTCCAGCGGGGCGTTGACGATCACGCAGTTCTCTATCGTAGGCACTTCACACCTCACACGTCGACGTAGTAGGTAACACTCCACACTCCCGACTTCTGCACGATCTGGAGTCCATGGTAGGTAATGGCTTTGACGAGCGCACCCTCTTGTGCGAACGACTCGCGATCCACTCGCGCGAAACCCACCACCGCGGTCATCGTGTCGTTCCGCACACTCTCCACCTTAAACCGAGTTCCTAGCAGTCCCTCTGTATCCAGCAAATACACTAGTTCGCTCAGCCAGCGCACGAACAGCGTCTCGAGATCGGGTGCGCTGATCGTGATGTGCCGCTCTTCCGTCACGGGGACGGCATCGGGCCGGCACATCAGGGAAACCATGGAGAGTGCGCCGTTCGCGAAGAGTTCCTCGAGGGTGCTACCGTAGGCGATTGCCCCTTTGTCGGCAGTGTGTTCGAGGAACTCGAACTGCTTCACAGGTTGAGGCTGCCCTGCTCCTCTTGGACGTTCTGAGGCTCTTCGATCACCTTGGCGAGGTTGGCCAAGCGATCTCCTTCCCGCAGAGTGTGCACCCTAACACCCTGCGTGTTGCGCCCGATGACGCGTATCTCCCGCACCCGCACGCGAATAGCCTTCGCCTGCTCGGACATCAGCAATATCACATCCCTGTCGGTGACCGACTCGGCACCCACGACGCGGCCCGTCTTCTCGGTGCACTTCATAGTGATGATGCCCTTGCCCCCGCGGTGCTGGCCACGGTACTCGTCGAAGGCAGTACGCTTGCCGTAACCGTTCTCGGAGACGACTAGCAGTGTGGCGTTATTGTCTACGATCAGGCTGCTCACCACTTCGTCGCCGGGTGCGAGCCGCATCCCCCTCACGCCTCCGGCTGCGCGCCCGCGCGACGGCACTTCCTCCTCATGGAAGCGGATACACATCCCATTACGTGAGACGAGCGCCAGGTCGGAATTCCCGTGAGTGTGGTGCACCCATACCAGCGCATCGTCTTCCTCCAGGTCGAAAGCTATCAGACCGTTGGCACGTAGGTTCTGGAACTGCGACAGCTGCGTGCGCTTGATCTCGCCGCGCCGGCTGACCATTACCAGATAGCCGTCCGTCCGGAACTCGCGTACGCTGAGAGTCGCCGTCACCTTCTCGTCCGAAGCGATGGCGATATAGTTGATGATGGGCGAACCCTTCGCCTGACGACTGCTCTCCGGAATCTCGTACGCTTTCAGCCGATACACCCGCCCACGATCCGTGAAGAACAGGATGTAGTGGTGCGTGCTTACTTGGAATAGGTGAGATAGCGAATCCTCTTCCTTGGTCGTCTGCGCGATAACACCCTTGCCCCCACGCCGCTGGGTGCGATAGGAGTCGATGGGCACGCGCTTGATGTAGTTGTCCCGCGTGATGGTTACGATCGTTTCTTCTTCGGGAATCAGGTCCTCGTCGCGCACCTCGCCCGGCTCGTGCGGGGTGATCTTGGTGCGTCGCGCGTCGCCGTATTTATCGCGCAGCGCCGTCCACTCGTCTATCATGATCTGCGTGAGCCGCTCCGGGTCCGAAAGGATGTGGAGCAACGAGCCGATAGTGCGAAGCAGTGCACGATACTCGTCGTCTATGCGCTGCTGCTCTAATCGGGCCAACTGGCGGAGCTGAATGCTAAGGATGTAGTTGGCCTGCACCACGCTCATCCCGAAGCGTACTACCATCTCGCGCCGCGCGGCCTCCGCCGTCTCGGACCCACGGATGAGTGCGATGATCTCGTCCAGGAAGCGAATCGCAATCTGGAACCCTTCCAACAGGTGTGCGCGATCCTGTGCGCGGAACAGCTCGTACTCCGTGCGACGACGAATCACATCGCGCCGATGGGCAATCGTATGATCCAGAATCGTCAACAGTGGCAGACAACGTGGAACGTCGTCCACCAGCGAGAGCATGTTTACGCCGAAGGAGCAGCGTAGTGCCGTGTGTTTCAGCAAGAAGTTCAGAACGGTGTTAGGGTTGACGTCCCGGCGCAGCTCGATAACCACTCGCATGCCCAGGCGGTTGCTGTAGTCGTTCAGCGCGGTGATCCCGTCCAGTTTCTTGGACTTCACCAGCATGTCGATGGTCTCCAGCAGCGTCCGCTTGTTCACCTGATAGGGTAGCTCGGTGATGACGATGGCAGCCTTTCCGTGCTCCATGGGCTCGATCTGGTGCCTGGCTTGCATGATAATGGAGCCGCGGCCCGTCTCATAGGCCTGGCGGATTCCCTTCACGCCCAGAATCAGCCCGGCTGTCGGAAAGTCGGGGCCCGGTAGGTGCTCCATGACCTCGTCCAAGCTACAGTCTGGCTTGCGGATGCGATGGAGCAGTGCGTTGATCACCTCGGTCAGGTTGTGCGGGGGAATGTTCGTTGCCATTCCCACTGCGATGCCGGTGCCGCCATTGCACAGCAGATTCGGGAACTTGCCGGGTAGCACGACGGGCTCCTCGCGGTCCTGGAGGTAGTTGGGCCGCCAGTCCACCGTCTCGCGGTCTATGTCCTCCAGGCACTCCATGGCGTATGGTGTCAGGCGGACCTCGGTATATCGCATGGCGGCAGGCGGGTCGCCGTCCACGCTCCCGAAGTTGCCCTGTCCGTCCACCAACGGGTAGCGCATGTTGAAGGGTTGGGCGAGCCGCGCGATGGTGGGATAGATGACCTCGCCGCCGTGGGGGTGATAGTTGCCGGCGACCTCTCCGGTGACCTTCGCGCTCTTGGTGTGCTGCCGGTCGGGAGTGAGGTTCAGCTCGCGCATCGCGTACAGAATGCGGCGCTGGACTGGCTTCAGGCCGTCGCGCGAGTCCGGCAGTGCGCGGGCGATGATGACCGACATCGCATAGTCAAGGTAGGAGCGCTTCAGCTCCTCCTCGATCTGAACCGTGCCGATCCCCTGTCCCGCTTCAGCCATGAAAAGTCCCTACCCGTCGCAAGCTCTTAGGAATGCCTGGATTGTACCCGGAAGGCGCTCCCTCAGGCCCGAATCAGACGCCCTCCATGCCTCCCCGCTTCGGGCTTTCGCGCTCCCGGCACCGTGGCGTCGTCTCGCCGCCCCTGCCGCCCGCAACCGTCATGCTGAGCCTCCACGTCATGCTGAGCCTGTCGAAGCATGACCCCGCAGCCCACCCACAACCGTCATGCTGAGCTAGGCGTCATGCTGAGCTTGTCGAAGCATGCGCCTGCTGCCGCCCCCGACCCTGCCCCGGCGCGGTCCTTAGGTTCGAGGCAAGCCGTCGGCACCCGCTAGCCGGCGGACGCGGGCCGGGGCATAGAGCGCCTGCAGCCCACCCGCAACCGTCATGCTGAGCTAGGCGTCATGCTGAGCCTGTCGAAGCATGACCCCGCCCCCAGCACGCTAACGGCCTCGGATACTGCCATCGCGGCAGGTGCCGTCATGCTTCGACAAGCTCAGCATGACGGTTTGGGATGCCCTGGGTACGGTGCCTCCTTCCCGGTAACCCACCCTCTGCAAGTGGATCGGTCGGTGAGGAACGGTCATGGTAAGCCCGACGTCATGCTGAGCCTGACCTCATGGTGAGCTAGACGTCATGCTGAGCTTGTCGAAGCATGACCCCGCAGCCCACCCGCAACCGTCACGCTGAGCCAGGCGTCATGCTGAGCTTGTCGAAGCATGACCCCGCAGCCGCCCCCGACCCTGCCCCGGCGCGGTCCTTAGGTTCGAGGCAAGCCGTGGAACCTCCACCTCCGCGAAGTAGTCCCTCCCGTTCCCTATGACATGGTACGTGGTAGCAGTCCTCGCCGTGAACGCTACCTTCCCGGTTCTGCCAATGATGCCCTGGCCGCCCACGCTTGGGACGGAGAAGTACAAGGCATTCAGGTCGGTCTTGTAGTAGTAGGTGTGCAGATAGGGAGCGCTCAGGCGTGCAGCTCGAAACAGCGGGATGCCGTCGTCGCTCACCATAGCATCCGCCAGTTGCCCTTCCAGGTAGGCGACGCCATCGAAGATAACCTCATGACGCAACCCCATCTGCCCGAAGGCTGCGGTCCAGACTGCTGCTGTCAGCAGGGTAAGTATGTGCCGCATGTCGCCATCCTTTCGGGGTGATATCGGGCGGGCCGCACGAGCGGCCCGCACTCAGGGTGGCGGGGGGTCTAGGTTGGGCCAACGGGTCGCCGGTTGAGGAGCGCCGCCACCCGGCGGCGTGTTGTCCCTCACCGCTTACAACCCGCTCTCGTTCGGCTCATGCGTCCAGTACTCGGTCTGGAAGCGAGAGGTGAAGTAGAACCCGTAGTACACGCGGTCCTCGGACGTCGTGATTGGCCACGTCTCACAGGCGTGCGCCTCGTAGGCAACCGCCTGGGGATCATAGACCAGCGAGGGCCGGTCGCACCGTAGGTCGGATCGTCGTACCACTGCTCCAGCTTGCCGTCGAGCGTGGTGGCATAGATCGCAGGCCAATACGTGGTCGGCGGAGCTCCGGGTGCTTCAGCAACGCCGAACTGGTTGAATGCCGGCTGGCTGACGATGCGGCCACTTGTGGGAGCGACCCATCTGGGCTCCACGTCGCTGCCCGAAGCGTAGTGCGTGCTGAAGGCCATCATGTGCCCAGGAAGTGTGCCACCGCCGTTGTCCCGCGCGACGTACACTCGGTAGCCGCTCCAGCTCGAACCGGACTTCTGGCCGTACGGCGCATACAGCGGCGGGGTCAGGGCACTCGACGCGCCGTTGGCGAGGTTCACGGACTGCCAAATCCGCTGGCCGTCGCTGAGGCGCAGGCACTGCAGTCGCAACGCCAGCGTGCCGCCCGAACCCGCGCGCGTGCACACATAAAGAACGGGGATGTCCTCCAGCCCATATCGAGCCTTAGCAAGCACCGCAGTTCCAGATGCCAGCGTCATGGGGTCGTTGGGGCTGGAGCGGAGGTCGGTCGCCCACCGCGGCGACCCGAGCGGGGCAAAGGAACCCGACCCGGCGTCGTAGTCAATGCGCCAGCAGTAGAGCTTGCCGTCGTCTGCCCCGAAGAACACGTCGTACTCGTAGAGTTCCTCGCCGGAGTCGCCCACCTTGTCCCCGATAACGACGCCCGTGATCGCCTTGGCCCCGTCGGGGGGCGTGAGAGACCACTTGAGGGAGGCGGGGGTACACGAAGGGGCTACGATGCTGTCCACGCGTCCGGTGTGATGCCAGTCGTGCCCGCCCATCGGCCACTGACCGTAGAGCTGGGCGTTAGCGGAGGTCAGGAGGAGGGTCGCCCCTTCCATAGGGTAAGTAAGGTCGCAATCCGAGCTTGCATTCCTGCCATTCGCCTTCCAGGTAGGGATGGCCGGTCCGGCCCGGCGACCGCGGGGCCCCAGTCGGACCGTCAACGATAAGGACGGGCTTATGATACAGCAAAGTTCACCGATCCGCAACCGCCTGCCCGACTCGTCTCCATAAGCATGCGTCGTTGGCGTGGCTTGGGGGAGACGTTGACCAGTGCGGGTCCCCAGTTGCACAGCCCAGTTGGTCTACGCTCCGCTAGGGTACATTCCGAGAACTGCCTGGGGAGGTCACACGGATTGGCACGCTGGAAGAAGAGGACGCACGGATGCGGGGAACTGCGCAAGGAGCACGTCGGCCAGGACGTGACCCTCAACGGCTGGGTGCACCGCATCCGCGACCACGGCGACCTAGTGTTCATCAACCTGCGGGACCGCACCGGCATCACGCAGATCGTGGTGCGCGCCGACGACGTGGAGCGGCTCGGCATTCGTGACGTGAAGAGCGAGTACGTGCTGTCCGTCTCCGGCCCCGTGCATCCTCGCCAGCCCGGCGCCGAGAACCCGGCGATGCCCACCGGAGACATCGAACTCGAAGCCCGCGAGATCGAGGTGCTGAATACCTGCAAGGTGCTGCCCTTCCCCGTCTCGGACGAGCGGCAGATGCAATCCGTGAACGAAGAGCTGCGGATCAAGCACCGCTACATAGACCTTCGCCGCCCCACCATGTACGAGCGGCTCGAAGTGCGGCACAAAGTGGTGAAGCTGATTCGGGACTTCCTCTCGGACCGCGGCTTCTTGGAGATCGAAACACCGATCATGACAAAGGCCACTCCCGAAGGCGCCCGGGACTACGTGGTGCCCTATCGGCTGGCGCCCGGCAAGTTCTATGCGCTGCCACAGTCGCCCCAGCAGTACAAGCAGCTTCTGATGGTGGGTGGGGTGGAGCGCTACTTCCAGATCGCCCGTTGCTTCCGCGACGAGGCGCAACGCGCGGACAGGCAGCCCGAGTTCACCCAGCTCGACCTCGAGATGTCCTTCGTGGAACAGGAGGATATCCTTGCGCTCACCGAGGAGCTGACGTCTTCGGTGGTGCGACAGCTCTCCGACAAAGAGATGCTCTCACCATGGCCTCGCCTTACGTACGACGAAGCGATGGAGCGCTACGGCACCGACAAGCCCGACCTGCGTTTCGGCCTGGAGCTGAAGACGCTCGACGACCTCGTGGCCGACTCGGAGTTCGCGGTGTTTCGCAGCGTGCTGGATGCGGGCGGCGTGGTGCGCGCGGTGCGTTATCCCGGCGGTGCCTCACTCAGCCGCCGAGAGATCGAGGAGTTGGTGGACTTCGCCAAATCGTTCGGCGCAAAGGGGATGGCGCACCTGGCTCTGACCGAAGAGGGTGCGAAGGGCGCGGCTGCCAAACACTTGAGCGAAGAGCGTATCTCCGAGATATTCCGTCGGTGCGAAGCGGAGACCGGGGACTTGGTGTGCATCGTGGCCGACGCCAAGACGATCGCCGACGAGGCCCTGGCGCGCCTGCGCGTCGAGATCGGGTCGCGGTGCGGACTACGTGATCCCTCGAAGCTGTACTTCTGCTTCATCACCGACTTCCCGCTGGTGCTATGGAACGAAGAGGAGCAGCGATGGGACTCCTCGCATCACCCCTTCACCATGCCCCACGAGGAGGACCTGCCGCTGTTCGACACGGACCCCGGCCGCATCCGGGCGCAGTGCTACGACGTGGTGTGCAACGGCGTGGAGTGGGCTAGCGGGTCCATCCGTATTCACCGACGGGACATCCAGGCAAAGGTGTTCGACCTGCTCGGAATAGACGCCCACACGCAAGAAGACCGCTTCGGGCACATGCTGGAGGCGTTCGAGTACGGAGCGCCTCCTCACGGCGGAATCGCGCCGGGGATCGACCGGTTGGTGATGTTCCTGATGGGAGACGAGAACATTCGCGAGGTCATCGCCTTCCCCAAGATCGCTGCGGGCTACGACCCCCTGATGGATTCGCCTGCCCCCATCCCGGAGGAGCAGTGGCAGGAGCTGGGCCTGGCGCTGCGCGAAAAGCCGTCGGAGAATGCCCGAGACCCCGAACAATAGCCAAAATCTACTCGAACTGCATACCTGGGACGACTGCCGGGTTGCACATTGCGCCAGACTCTGATAGAATGCTGTTGCTGAGAAAACCCGGATGGGGAGAGCGTCATAAGGCCACGCTCTGCAGGCCGCGGAGCGGGACGCTCGCCCCAAGCCGACTTCCCCCCACCGCCGCCCCGAGGCCGCGGTCCGTGTGCATCCGCTGCTCCGGCGCAGATTCTGCCCCGAAAACTTCTGGCCGCTCGGGGATTCTCGCTGTATAATATTCCGGGTGTGGGGCGGTTGCTGTCGCCCCCGTGAAGGCTCTTCTGATCGGTCACCGAGCTAACCTAGAAGGAGGCTTGGAATGTTCGATCGTAGTACCGCAGTTCTGCTGGCGCTGGGGTGCGCAAGCATCGCCCTGGCGCAGCAGGTGCACGAGTTCCCCGTCGCCACTGGACCCCATGCCGAGTATCAACCTTCGATCTGCTTCTACACGGTGGTCTGGACAGACGACAGAGACTTCCCTCTCACTCAACTCGACCTCTGGGGGACGAACCTAAGGCTGCCGGTGCAGTTCCCGGTTTGCCAGGGCCCCCTCGACCAGATGCTTCCGCACGTTCGTACCACTGGCGGCCAGACGCTGTGCGTCTGGGAGGACTACCGGCTGCTCACGGCACCGGACATCTTCGGCCGCTACCTCGCCATCGGCGACTGCTTCCCGATCACGGGGTTCCTGCTGGGCGAACGAGCCCCGAGAACTTACGGTCCGTACGTTGCCTACGAGCGCGACTCCGAGCTGGTGGCGTCCACCGACATCTGGTATTGCCTGATGCCGGCCGGAGTCCACGTGCCGCTGTGCGAAGCGGAAGGCTCCCAGGAGTCGCCCGACGTGTTCGGCCACAACTTCGTGTGGGCAGACGACCGCCCGGACATGCTTGGCAATCACTGGGACATCTACGTCCGGGATGCTCGAACATCGGTTGAGACGAACCTGACGATGTCCCCGTGGGAGGACCGCCGACCGCGCATCTCGGGCAACTGGGTGGTGTACGAGAGCCTCCAACCGTTCGGCACCGGCTGGGACATCTACGCCCAGAGGCTCGGCCCCCCCGATACTCCGCCGCTGCCGGTGTGCACGCAGCCCGGCGACCAGCAGAAGCCTGCGATCTGGGGCAACCTTATCGTGTGGCAAGACACTCGTGAGGGGCTGGCGAAGATCTACGGCTACGACCTGGCTTCCGGCAAGGAGTTTCGGGTGAGTCCGATAGACATCAACGCAGCCGATATGGAACCCGATATCTCGCAGAACGTCGTCGTCTGGTCTAGATATAGGACCTTTACCCCCGACGTGTACGGAGCGCTGCTCGATTTCAGCACCATCACGGGGCATGTGGACCTCCAGATGTATCCCCCGGGACCGGAGGGCGTGCCGATGGAGCTGGAGCTGCAGAGCATCGGCGGGACGGAGCCCGCGCTTCTTCCCATCGTTCCGGACCACAACGGTGACTTCACCGCCACGACCCTGCTGGAAGGCCAGTTCACCGTCGCGCTGAAGCCGAGCCACTGGCTGCGGCAGAGGCTCGACGCGGTGTTCACTCTAGCCCCCGGCACCACCGTGAACATGAACTTCCAGCTGCTCAACGGCGATGCGGTCCAGGACAATCGCGTTGATCTCCTCGACCTGAATCAGGTTCTCATCTCGTTCGGCATGAATGCTCCGAACCCAGGAGACCTGGACGGGTCCGGTGTCGTGGACCTTCGGGACCTGAACATCGTGCTGCTCAACTTCGGCCTGGAGGGCGATCCGGGCTAACCGCGCATAGCGGGTGATGGCGGGGCGGCGATGCACGCCGCCCCGCCCGAACTAGGAGAGAGCCTCCCGGATTCGTCGAATCGCGTCGTCCAGCTGCTCACGCGTGATAGTGAGCGGTGGGGCGAATCGCAGCGTCTGCTGATGCGTGTCCTTGGTCAAGATTCCTCGGTCGAGAAGCTTCGGGATGCGGTCGCGCGCCGTACCAGCCGAGGCGTGGAACTCCAAGCCAATCAACAGTCCCTTTCCGCGAACCTCTTTCACCTGATCGCCGACTAACGGCTGCAGCCCTTCTCGAAGCACGGCCCCCATCTCCTCCGCCCGCTCATCGAGGCGGTGCCGGACCATCTCCATGAGCGCGGCAAGACCCACGGCGCACGCGAGTGGGTTACCGCCGAAGGTGCTCCCGTGGTCGCCCGGCTGGAACACCCCGAGCACCTCCCGGCCACCTACCACCGCGGAGACCGGCATCAACCCGCCACCGAGCGCCTTGCCCAAGGCCATCATGTCGGGCCGCGCCTCCTCCCACTGCCAGGCGAAGCGGCGACCCGTGCGGCAGAAGCCGGTCTGCACCTCGTCCCAGATCAGCAGCACGTTGTGTTCGCTGCAGATACGCCGGACCTCCGCCAGGTAGCCGGGAGGTGGCACGATGATGCCACCTTCTGCCTGGATGGGCTCCAGCAGCACCGCGGCGGTGTTCGGCGTGATGGCGCGCTCGATGGCCGCGGGATCTCCGAATGGAACGACGACGAAGCCGGGCGTGAGAGGCTCGAAGCCCTCGTGATACTGGTCCTCGGTAGAGAAGCTGACGATGGTGATGCTGCGCCCGTGGAAGTTGCCCTCGGCAGCGATGATCTCCGCCTTGCCACGCGGTATCCCCTTCACTGTGTACGCCCACTTGCGGGCCAGCTTGATGGCGGTCTCGACGGCTTCGGTACCCGAGTTCATCGGCACTGCCATCTCGGCGTCGCAGAACTCGCAGAGCGCGGCGAGGAACACGGCCATTTCGGCGGTGTACACAGCTCGCGAAGTGAGGGTGACACGCTGCATCTGCTCCAGTGCGGCCTTCATCACGGCGTAGTTGCGGTGGCCGTGCGCGAGCGCCGAGTAGCAGCCCACCATGTCGTAGTAACGGTTGCCCTGCTTGTCCCACACCTCGGCGCCCTCTCCTCGGGTGATAACGAGGGGGATGGGGTGGTAATTGTGCGCGCACACGTCGTCGGTGAGGGCAAGGGTCTCCTCGTGCGAAAGTGACGCGACCGTGGCTGGAATGCCGTCCCGTAGTAGCCGGTCCAACATGCCGGTCTTGGTGGTGGGTGTCATGCTTCGTTGCTCCTTGTCCCGAGAATATCGGCCTGGGCGCGCCGTGCGGACGCGTGGAGCGCTCCAAGTCTTGCTTCGTTGCTCCTTCTCCCGAGCATACCGGCCTGCCGGGGCGGCTGTGAAGCCCCGTCCCATCAGAGGGTGCGTCACTGGCGACGTCATGCTGAGCCTCTGCGTCATGCTGAGCTTGTCGAAGCATGACCCCGCCCCCGGCACGCTACCGACCTCGGATACTACCATCGCGGCAGGTGCCGTCATGCTTCGACAAGCTCAGCATGACGGTTTCGGATGCCCTGGGTACGGTGCCTCCTTCCCTGGGTACGATGCCTCCTCTCCGGTGAGCCACCCTCTGCAAGCGGATCGGTCGGTGAGGAACCGTCATGGTAAGCCCGACGTCATGCTGAGCCTGACCTCATGGTGAGCTAGGCGTCATGCTGAGCCTGTCGAAGCATGACCCCGCTGCCGTCCCGGACCCTGCCCCGGCGCGGTCCTTAGGTTCGAGGCAAGCCGCCGGTAGCCGCTAGGCAACGGACGCGGGCCGGCGCATAGAGAAAAGCTCGCCGTCTCGGCGATAAGCACTCCGGGGGGACGCCGGAATCCGCACACCCGCCGGTACACGGCACCCGGCAAGCGCACGAGCTACCCACGCTCAGAATCGCTCAAGTCGAGCGCAATGGCTTGCCATTCACGCACGACTTTGGTATACTTCAGAGTTGCCGAGCGGGAGTAGCTCAGTGGTAGAGCATCTCGTTGCCAACGAGAGGGTCGCGAGTTCGAGCCTCGTCTCCCGCTCCATTTTGTTGCCCAAAGCGCCACCCACCGAAGAGTCCTAGCGTACAATCCTCGCGATGCAGCCCCCCGACCCGACCCCCGAAGAGGCTCAGAACCGCAAGGAAGACGAAGCGGTCGCCTTCTGCCGAGGATGCGGGCACCCCTGTGACGTCGAGCTGCCGCCCCCTGGAGGCTATTGGCGCTGCTCGCAGTGCGGCAAACGGCGGCAGATGATGCCGAGAGACGTCTCGCGCCGCGTGGCCTTCCTGATCTCCAACTCCGTGCGGCGAAACGCCCGTGTCAGCGCCATGGCTCAGGCCGGGCTGCTGGTGTACGGAACCCGTGCACGCGAGCCCCTGCTGCAGGCGCTGGAGAACCGACCGCAGCATGCGGATCGCTTCCTCCCGGTGCTTGCCCAAATCCGCGGCTCGGACCCCGTGCAGCGTCTCACGAAGCGCCTTCGGCGCCTGAACTACGGCATCTTGTGGCGCAAGTGGGTGTTCCGATGGATCGCGATTGCTGCGACGATCTACTTCTTGCTAAAGGGTTGGTGGTGTCTCATTCTCTTCTCCGCCGGCCTAGCGGGGGTCCCGACCCACGACCAATATCGCAGCCGGCTGGTGCGGGCGCTCGGACTGACCGGCGATCCGCTCGCCTGTGGTCCGGTAGCAGAGCAGTTTCGGGCGGGCGGACCCGTCAAGGAGGCCGCCGAAGAAGCACTGAGGAGACTTCTGCCCAAGGTCTCCGATTCGCACGCGGGCAAGCTAACGGCTCGGGATATCCAGGCGTTACACAACGTGGTGCTGCTCGGCAGCCCGGAGGTCGCGGTTGCGGCCGTGAAGGCGCTGACCTATGTGGGAGACCACCGGACGGAGCAGTTCTTGCAGGTGACCGCGTCCGCGTTGCCGAAAGGCTCGCCGCTGCGCGAGGCGATCGACAACGCGCTCCCGGCTCTCCGGAAGAGGTTGGAGTGGCGGAAGGAGTCTCCTACCCTCCTGCGGGCGGCACAAGGGGTGGGAGAGGAGACGGAGCGATTACTGCGAGCGGCGGGTGACGCGCCGACCGAACCGCAGCAGCTTCTCCGCGCAGGGGAAGCACCGGAGACCGATGAGCCTCAGTAGGGTAGCCTGCCTCTAGAGGGAGTAAGAGAGTGCAGCGACTAAGGCCCCAACACCGGGTTCTCGCCAACGTAGTGCTTCTCATCGCACTGGCCGCCATGGGAGCGAAGTACCTCGAGCGCTACGAGGTGCACGGGCGCGCCAATGCCCTTAAGGACTCGCAAGCGGCCTACCTTTGGTCTTGCCGCTACGAGTTCGTCGAGTGGAACGAATGGGGCCCCGAAGTGTTGGCACGAGCCGCGCGAGAAGACAAGCCGCTGTTCGTAGACGTGGGTGTCTTCTGGAGCAACGAGGCGCAGGTGCTGGGTCAATCGTGCTTCAGCGAGCCCGAGATTGCCCAGTACCTGAACACTCACTTCGTGTGCGTCAAAGTGGATGCGGCCCAGCGACCCGACCTGGCCGATTCGCTGATGTGGCAGGCGAGGGCCGCCTCCGAAGCGGTGGGCCTTCCACTCTATCTAACTGCGACTCCAGAAGGCGAGGTTTATGCCGCAACCGGCCCACTGCCGCCCGACGGAGACCCTGGCATGTTGCTGTTCATCAAGAACGCCAGAGACCTGTGGTCGGTGAACCGCAGTGAAGTCGAGCGCTTGCTCGGGCGGATGAGGGCTCGTCTCGAGGTGGCCATCGCAGAGTCGGAGCAACAGCCGACCGCACCCACGGTCCAGGCGGTAGTCTCGGCGCGGGACACGATCGTGAGGCGCTTCGACTCGGCATACGGAGGCTTCCTGCGCCCGGGCGAGGACGGGAAGCGCCTGGATGGACCCGTACTCGGGTTTCTGCTGCGCCGCGCGGAGGGAGGCGATCCGGAGGCCGAGCGTGTACTGGCGGCGGCTCTCGAGCGCCTAGCGGAGTGCGCTCTGCACGACCCGATCCACGGTGGGTTTCATCTTCGCAGTCGTGACAGCCAGATGACGCTGCCCGACTTCGCCAAGCTCACGGCATCCAATGCTCAGATGCTGTCGCTCTATGCTAGAGCGGGCGTTCTGCTGGACAACCCCTCGTTCATCGCCGTCGCGCGCAAGACGGCCGACCTCATGCAGTCCGAGATGTGGGACCGGGTGGAAGGCACCTTCCTTACCGGGATCGCCGGTGCTTCCAAGCCCGGAGAGCCGGGGCGGTACTACGCTTGGTCGCTCCGCGATCTCCAGGACATCCTCACCCCATCGGAGCTGACCGCTGCGAGATTGCGCTTTGGCATCGAGGGCAGGGGAGGGCTAGATTGGAACCCGTCTCTACATCCATTGCGCGCAGCACGAACTTATGAGCGCGTTGCCGAGGCGATGGGCATTTCCGTGATGGATGCTCGTGAGACGGTGGCCGATGCGGTGGACAAGATGGCCGATGCGCCCGCACGAAGGACGATGATGCCGCCGAACGACGGCTCGGCGTACACCGACATCAACGGTGTCGCGGCTCATGCCTTCGCAGTGGCCGGAGAGGTGCTCGCAGACGCACAGTACATAGAGGTGGCTCGGCGCACGGTGAACCGACTGATGGAGCTTCCGCGAGACCGCTTCGGGTTACTGCCCCACGGCCCGGGCGTTCAGGAGGGTCTGCTCGCAGATCAAGTGTGGCCCGCGCGCGCCGCCATCGTCCTGTATCGAGTGACACGCGACGAGGCATATCTTCGGTTTGCTACAGAGCAGGTCGAGCGGCTCGAGTCGGCGTTCGAGGACCGTCGCGGGTGGTGGGGCCTGTGGTGGCGGAGCGAGGACAGACGCAGGGACGAGCGAAACCGAGCGCGGCTCGCCGCTGGGCAGTCGGTGGACAGCAAGCTCGTTCGCAACGGCCTTATCAGTCTGAAGCCGGCGGACGACGGCGAGGTCATCTCGCCCAACGCTGCCGCGGCCATGTTGGTGCTGGAGGTGCACGAGATGGTGGGGGACCGCAAGTATCTGCAGTTCGCGCGACGCATCCTGTATGCCTTCGGTGGGAGTCTGAGTGGGGCCGAGATGCAGCGGGCGGGCCTGGCGATGGCTATGGACCGCTACTTGAAAGTGACCGAGGGGGCGAAGGAATGAGTGGATCGGGGCGTGTCGTTCTGGGAATCACCGGTGCCAGTGGAGCGGTCTATGGAGTCCGGGCGCTTCAGCGCGTGTCGGCGGCATTCGAAGAGGTGTATGCCATCGTATCGCCGCCTGCAGCCATCGTGCTGAAGCAGGAGATGGGTCTGACCGTGGACCCGGAGAGGCCGAGCGCGGAGAGCCTGGGACTGACGCCACTGCCCAACGTTCGGTTTCTGGGTCATCGCGACTTTCTCACGCCTCCCGCGAGCGGCTCGTTCCGACACGACGGAATGCTGATTGCGCCATGTTCCATGGGGACGGTCGGTCGTATCGCTCACGGCGTGTCGGACGATTTGATCACTCGGGCGGCAGACGTTGCGCTGAAGGAGCGGCGGCGACTGGTGTTACTCATCCGAGAGAGTCCACTCAGCTTGGTTCACCTGCGGAACCTGGTTGCGGTCACGGAGGCGGGCGCGACCGTTCTTCCCGCCAGCCCTAGCTTCTACTTCGGGCAGAGCAGCGTGGAGGAGCTGGTGGACGGAGTCGTGCGGCGGGCGTTGCAGTGTTTGGGCAGGCCGGACCCTGATGCCAGAGAATGGGGAGTATGAGCGTTTTGTCACGGAATGCGACTATGCGGGTGCATCCCGGGGTGATCCTTGCTGATTCGCTGCGCGAACTCGCAAATCCTCGGAAACCTTGATATACTCTATGCCGTCACTTCATTCTCGTGTCGGGAGGTTTTCTTTCATGCAGCGAAGAGGTTTCACCCTAATCGAGCTGCTGGTCGTCATTGCAATCATAGCAATCCTCGCAGCTATTCTATTTCCGGTGTTTGCACAGGCGCGCGAGGCTGCCATGAAGACGCAATGCGCCAGCAATAGCAATCAGCTCGGTAAAGCTGGCACGATGTATATGCTGGACCAGAACGGCACCCTGTTCTACGGCCGAGTACACATCAACAACCCGGACAGCTTCCCTGCCGGCTACATCTGGACCGGACTGATCCAGCCATACGTCAAGTCCAAGCAAGTGCTGCTTTGCCCCTCTCGCGACAAGAACCGCGACCCGCGGCTCAACAACCAGGCGAAGTTCGCAACGCGCTGGAACTTCTCGGAGGATGACAACCACGGTTGGCTCAACATCGGCCTGAATGTAGGCATCGGGGGCTGGTACAGCGGAGACAACGCAATCATCGTTCGCGAGCGCTTAGTTCGCTCGAAGGCCAAGAACGTCTGGTTCGCCGACTCTGTGCCGGGCAGCTACCGGACCGTCATCAACGAGTGCGTGTCCATTTCTGGCCACAACAGGTTCAAAGGTTACGAGACGGACAACATGTGCGTGAACTGCGCCGGCATTTGCGCTTCGACGCGTCACAACGCCGGCAAGCAAGGCGATTCCGTGTCCGGCTTCAACGTGAACGGTGGCGGCCTGAACATCACGTTCCTCGACGGCCACACGAAGTTCTACGCTTGGGATCAAGTCAAGCCTACCATGAATATCGCGGACGTGCCCGCCTCGTGCGGCGACAGTTGGAGTCGCGACCAGAGCCGGCGCGATGCCAATGCCGCGAACATCAAGTGGATGACCTGGATCTACGGGTGCCTAGCGGAGTAGCCGGCCATGGGTAAGGAAGGCAACAAGGTCGGGCTGATCGTCGTCCTGATCGTTCTGATCGCCGTCGCGGGGTTCTTCTTGGTTCGCAACCTGGGCGGTGCGAGTGCCGGCCCAGGCCAGGTTCCGGAGAAGTACGGTGACCCACCGGGAGCGGTTCCGCCCGGCTCGGCTCCGGGTATGTAGTCCATAAATGGGGTCAGCGGGGGCGGCCCCATGTACTTCGAGAGATCGGTGCGGATGCCTCCACCGCACGCGGTGGAGGCATCCGGCTGTTCCACGGAGGGTGAGGGGAAACGACGAGATCCCGGAGGGCCCGCGGGAACGGGTATCTTGGCAAGTTATGCAGAAGCTAGAGATTGCCTACACGGGGGATGTTCACTACAACCTTAGCCCAGCCGAGCTGATCGAGCACGCCATCCGCAGGGGCGAAGGAAGGCTGGCCTCGAACGGAGCACTCGTGTGCGAGACGGTTCCGTACACGGGGCGGTCGCCGAAGGACCGCTACATTGTCGAGGAGCCTACGACGCAGGGAGACATAGACTGGGGCGCCGTCAACGTGCCCTTCCCACCGGACCTGTTCGACGAAGTGTATAAGCGGGTAATCGCGTACCTTCAGAACCGCGAAGTGTACGTGACGGACTGCTACGCGGGCGCGAATCCTCGCTACCGAATGCCGGTGCGCTTCGTCACCGAGCTGGCCTGGCACGCGCTTTTCGTCAAGCAGCTCTTGCTCCGCCCCTCGGCGAGCGACCTGGAGCAGCACGTGCCAGAGTTCACGATTATCAACGCCTGCAACTTCCGAGCCTTCCCCGAGGTGGACGGCACGCGGTCGGAGGCCTTCGTCATCATCAACTTCGCTCGCAGGCTGATCCTGATCGGCGGGACGCGCTATGCGGGAGAGATGAAGAAGAGCGTGTTTACTGTGCTGAACTACCTGTTGCCCAAGCGGGGCATTCTGCCGATGCACTGCAGTGCCAACGTGGGACCGCAAGGGGACGTCGCGCTCTTCTTCGGCCTCTCGGGTACCGGCAAGACCTCGCTCTCGGCTGACCCGTCGCGCAAGCTGATCGGTGACGACGAGCACGGGTGGGCCGACGATGGGGTGTTCAACTTCGAAGGTGGGTGCTACGCGAAGTGCATCAACCTCTCGCGAGACAACGAGCCACAGATCTGGGATGCGATCCGATACGGCTCGGTGTTGGAAAACGTCGTGCTGAACCCTGCGACGCGGGCCCCCGAGTACGCCGACGACGCGCTCACGGAGAACACCCGCGCGGCGTATCCCATCGAGTTCATCGATGGAGCGGTGATACCGAGTCAGGGACCACACCCCAGCACCGTGCTGTTTCTCACCTGCGACGCGTTTGGAGTCTTGCCACCCATCTCGAAGCTGACGAAAGAGCAGGCGATGTACCACTTCCTGCTGGGTTACACCGCACGCGTGGCGGGCACCGAAGCTGGGGTCAAGGAGCCACAGCCGGTGTTCAGCGCATGCTTCGGGGCGCCCTTCTTACCGAGGTCTGCCAACGAGTACGCGCAGATGCTCGGCGAGCGGATCGCCAAGCACAAATCGCAGGTATGGTTGGTCAACACCGGCTGGACCGGTGGCCCCTATGGCATCGGCAACCGCATCAGCATCCAATACACCCGCCAGATGGTCAACGCGGCGATTTCCGGCGAACTGGACGAGGGCGAGTTCCACAAAGACCCTGTGTTCGGGCTGATGGTCCCAAGGCACGTCCCGGACGTTCCCCCCAAGCTGCTGATGCCCGGGGACGTGTGGCCGGATCAGCGCGACTACGACAGGAAGGCAAGAGAGGTCGACGGCATGTTCGCCTCGGCCGCGAAGGCTGCCAAGATCGCCCTACCGGTGTGACACTGTCAAACCCGCCCCGGCATTCTTTGCAGTGTGCCGGCAAACGAGCGGTCGATACGGCTACTAGGTTTGTCACCGCGGCCACTAGCTTGTACCTGCTAAGTGGTCGGCTGCTCTTGTCGCTTTGCAGGTCCTTTGGTAGAATGCCGTCGGGTGTCCGTCCGGCGCAGGGACCAAATTGCGCCCGATTCGGGCACTCTGCGTTGACGTTGAGAAAGGAAGTGGACTTTGCTATGAGCAGACTCGCACGCCTGGCGGGTGTTGCCCTCGCGACGGTAGGCCTTGCGGCTTCCGTGTTCGGGGCGATCACCGAGACCTGGCGAAAGTTCTATGATGCCGGAAGCGGTCTGGACAGCACCGCCGACATGGTCGTAACTGCCGACGGCTTCGCATATGTGGTAGGCACCAGCGAACTGAACTTCAACACCGACATCTGGGTCGCCAAATACAACGACCAGGGGACTCGTGTGTGGACGAAGCGCTACGACCGAGCCGGGGCGGACGACGTGGGAATCGGCATCGTGGTGGACAGCCAAGGCAACGTGATCGTTACTGGCACCACGAAGGACGCCTCGTTCAATCGGGATATCACCACCGTCAAGTACAACTCTGCCGGCACACAGCTATGGGTCAAGCACTACAACGGTGGCCAGGACACTGCGCGGGCCATCGCTCTCGATACGGCAGACAACATCTATGTCGCAGGTGACTTCGAGGGCTCGCCCGGCGCGATCGTCATGCTGAAGTACCTCCCAAACGGGAACCTGGACTGGACTCGATTGCACAGCGCCGCGGGCATCCGCGACGAGGCACGAGACATCGTAGTGTCTACTCAGGGCAACGTGTTCACTTGCGGCTACAGCCGACGGCTGGGCTCGCAAGAGGATATGGTACTGATCTCCTACACTACTTCCGGTGTGACGAACTGGGTGCAGTTCTTCGACGGACCCGCGGGAGGGAGCGATATCGCGAATGCAGTGACCGTGGACTCGGCAGGGCGACCTATCATCACCGGAAGCAGCTCTGGCGTGGGTACCGACTCCGATATCTGGACTGTCAAGCGTCAGGTGAATGGTAGCGCCCTGTGGGACGTTCGGCTGGACGGCGGAGTGGGTGGCGGTGACGCCGGCAACTCCGTGGTAGTCGACTCCCAGGACAACGTCATTGTCGGTGGTAGGCTCTACACAGGGAGCCGTAGCGACATGGCTACAGTGAAATACGACTCGTTGGGCAATCAGCTCTGGCTGAAGACCTACTCCTCGACAGGTGGGACCGAGCTCGAGGAGACTCAACACGTCACGGTAGATCAGTTCGACAACGTCTACAGCACCGGCAGCTCGCTAGCACTGACCTGCATCAAGTATGATCCGAGCGGGACGGTGGTCGGCGTGATGCGACCTACGCACAGCCTACTCGATCGCGGGGCTGCCTGCGGAGTGGCTTCGATGGGACGCGTCTTCGTCGCGGGGACGTGGTATATCAGCACGTCCAACGAGGACGTGGTAGTGTTGATGTACACCCACACCACGGACTTCACGGGGCAGCTGACGATGCAATCGCTTGCCGGGCCGTATCCCAGTGTCATCCCCGTCGACATCCGCGAGGCCGGCACGCAGAATGTGATACTCGTCGTGAACATGTCCGTAAGCGGAAGCGGCGCAATCACGATGCAGGTGCCGCCCGGCAACTGGGACCTTTCTATTCGCTACCAGAACTGGCTGCGACGAACCATGCCTCTGCTCAGCCCCGGGCGTCCGAGCACTGTGAACCCGACCCTGCTGAACGGAGATCCCACACTGGATAACTTCGTCGACCTGTTAGACCTGAACGCCATCCTGAACCAGTTCGCATCCAGCCCTGGTATCGGGTTCGTGGATCTGGACAAGGATGGCGAGGTGGGTCTGAGTGATCTCGGAGCATGTCTCGTCAACTTCGGACGGGCCGGCGATAACTAACACTCTTATCACCGGATGCAAGGTCCCGCATCCTGACTCAGCCGAAGCGGGGTCGCCCGAAGCGGGCGACCCCGCCGCATCTTTGCTGCTGGCCGGAACAGTCGGAGCTCAACGCGGGAAACGGTCGTGACGCGGCAGCGAGGGCTGTGCGGAGCGACCCTGCACCCTACGCTTCTCCGCATCGAACTCGATGGTCTGCCTCTTGCGATACGCATCCACACCCAAGCCGATTGCTACCATGGTAGCGAGAGCGAGCTCGGCATCGCAGTGGGGCCGCTGCCGCGTGCGCACGCACTCTAGGAAGTTGTGCATGTGGTCCGGTCGCGCACGCTCGCGAACGCGAATCTCGGGCCGCTGATCTTTGAACTCCTCTTCCGGTGCCCTCAAAAAACCACCATCCTCGAAGTGCAGAGTGGCCTCATGGCCATAGATGGTTTCTTCGAGCGATTGGCGGTTTGCCATGGACGAGCAGAGAACCACCGTATGCTGCGAGGGGTAGTCAATGAGCATGTGAAACGTATCGGGCACCTCGCGGTCGTGCTGCACATAGATGCCGCCGTGCGCACTAACATACTTCGGCATCTCGGGCCCTAGCGCTACCAGCAGGTGAGAGAGGATGTGGTAGAAGAGGTCCGTGGCGATCCCGCCAGAGTAGTCCCAGTACTTTCGGAAGCGGAAATACCGCTCCGGGTCCCATGGGCGCTTCGGAGCCGGTCCGAGCCAGCGCTTCCAGTCCAGGTTGTGAGGGCCGGCGTCCGGGTCGATGTGCCAGTTCCACTCGCCCTCGCGCGAGTTGCGGCAGAAGCTGCTCTTCGTCCACAGAACCTTGCCGATCTCGCCCGTGCGAATCCAATCCCTTGCACGCCACCACCTATCCTCGGAGGTGCTCTGTGCACCGACTTGCAGCACCCTGCCGGTAGCCTTCACCGTATCGTGTACCTGGAAGCTCTCTTGCCAGGTTCGGGTCATGGGTTTCTCCAGGTACACGTCCTTGCCGGCGTGCATGGCGTCCATGGCCATCTTGGCGTGCCAGTGGTCGGGGGTTGCGATCACCACTGCGTCCACATCGGATCTCGCCAGCATCTCCTCGTATTCGTGGTGGAGTCGGGCCTGACTGATCTCCTTCGCCCTCTGCTTGCGGGGCTCGTAGATGTCGCACACCCCGACCACCTCCACGCCTTCCTCGGGGTTCTTGGACATGTCCACCAATCGGCGAAGGTGACCGGTTCCCATGCCGCCACAGCCGATCACCCCGATGCGAATGCGATCGTTGGGAGAGATGTTCTTGGACCAAACCGGCCGGCCAACGGCAACGGCTCCGGCACCGGCCGCCACTGCTCTGAGGAAATTCCTTCGGGTAATCCCGTCTGCTTTGCTCACGCCAATCGCCTCCGTCTCCGCAATACGTTGCGGGTTCGCAGAACGGGTTTGACGCGAGTTGGTCTATCCCTGCATCGGTCGGAAGGTCAGGCCACGTCGAGGAAGCTTTGCATCAGATCGTCGTCTACCCACTCGAGCCCGGCCGGCTTCTGCCTACGGGTCGGGGGTTCCGGCTCGGTACGCAGTCGCAGGTCTGCCAGTTCTTGTTCGGGGTCGAACTCGAGCGCATCGTCTGCGTCGGAGAGCAGCGCCGTGCTGTTCTCCACGTATTTGTCGAGGGCGGCCCGGGTCCGATCCAGCATCTTGACGAAATGGACGCCGGCCTCGTAGCCGCTGCTTCCCGTGCCCTGGGTACGGATTGCACGGCGGACCTGGGCAACTACCGCATGCTCATCGTCGCTGCCATCGAGTCGAAAGGTGAGCAGCAAGCGCTCGTCGTTGTGCAGAACGAGGCGCCCTCGTACGCGCGCTCCGGTCTTACTGATGTCGTAGATGGTAGATGGCATCGGTCGGGCGCCGGGTCTCGCAACGTCGCTTTGTCGGAGAACGTGAGCAGGAATCTCCGTTGGCACACGCACGGAGGTCCTGTCGGTTCTCGGCAACCACTCGACCGGCTGAGCGATTGCCAGTGCCAATCCACGACGCGTGAGCCGCGTGGACCGGATCACACTTTGGGCGACCAACGCCGTGCCGGCATCCTGCAGTGTCAGCGAGACAGTCATCCCCGGAGCCGGACGCCGCTCGGTTGGAAGCACGCGAAGACAGCGACACCAGATCAGGTCATTCTCGAGAGCCACTGCCACACATTCGATCAGCTCGGCAGATCCCGAGCGCGACACTACGCGAAGGTGGAACCGCTTTCCTATCGTGATGGACAACAACTTGCTCCCGCAGTTCTACTCGCGCGCACCGTTTGTCCGTGCTAAGCCGCTTCGACCATCAGCGACTGAGATATCCAGTCGTTCAAAGCATCTCGCTCGTCCTGGCCGATATGCACGAAGCGCAGTCCGACATCCGAGAAGTTGGTCTGACCGGGGCTGGGCAGTGAGCGAACCGCCTGTCCCATTATCGTCAGCTTCCGCGTGGAGCCCGGGAGTGTGAACGAAAGCGCCAACATCGTGCCCTTCGGTAGGGCCTTGGCGAGTCGCACACGGCATCCCGTGGTGCTCACGTCGATAAGCCGGCCACGCATGATGCTTATCTGCCCCGCCCGATGCGGATCGGGCGTGTGGACGTCGGCGGGGACGTCGGCAGGGATGCGCTCGCTCGAACGGTGAACCAACTCGGTCCACTCGGTCCCTATCGCCACGGTCAGCAGCGGGTCGATTCGGCTGCCTTCGGTACCGGTAATCACGGCTTCGGCCCTAAGCGCGGTACGGCCGCAATGCACCAGCAATCCGACTTGGCTTCCAACCTTCGGAAGGCTGCGGATCCTCTCATCGTTGGCCGGCTTGATCCGGATCCGGGCCTCGCCGGGCTCTACCAAGATGAAGCGCGAGATGCGGCGCTCCGTGCCGCCGGCACCCGATACCAGGTCCACCGGCAGTCCGGGTTTGAGTTTATCGAGAGCGCAGGGGTCCGTGCTCATCGTCTCACCGAGATTGTCGGCAAGGCGGCGAGAGCGGATCAGGCGACGGGCTTCAGTCCAAGCGGAAGGGCTGGGATGAAAGCGAGCGGATTCTCGCAAGTTGGTTCACAACGCGGCGCACCTGCTCGCGCACCTGCTTGGTCATCTCGGCCAAGCTCTGGCCGTTTGCCCGGGCGTCGTCCTCGCCGAACTCCACGAGCGTCACGCCGCGAGCCGAGATGCGGCCCGGAGCAGGCGCGGTCACCTCGTATAGCTCCAGCTCCGAGTCGAGCAGCAGGTTGAGAGCCGGCAGCATGCCGTTGGCCCGCGAGAGGGGATCGGCTGGCTCGGGATCGGCCACGAGGCGAACGATGCGAAGGTCACCCAACGTGATCTCCTGGAACCTCTTATCCCCCTCGGTGACCAGCTTGGCCACGGCACGGTTGCTACTGGACACGGCGCTACGGCGCACGGGCACGCGGTCCTGCGCGAGCATGTGAAGGGCATTCGAGGCCCGTTCGGCAGTCGGCGGGTGAGTTTGGAAGATGCCCCAGTCCAGCGCAGGCTGCATCGCGTTCTTCCAATAGAGCCGTTCCATCACTGTGAGCATGCCCACGGGGTTGTAGGGAGATTCGCGAAGAAGCGCGTAGGCACCGATGTCCGCGTCTAGCTCGGCCTTCAGCACGTAGCGGTTGGTGCGTGCCACCTGGTAGAGCATGGTGCCGGTGATGATGTTGTAGGTGTTCTCGCTCCCACCGCCTGTCGCCAGCGCCGCCGCCAGGGCCGCGAGCATCGAGTCGCGGTTCACCTTCGCCTGGTCCTCGCCGACCTTTCTGAGGTGGTGGTGAGCGGCGTGGATGATCTCGTGCGCAAGAACCGCGGCCAGCTCGTCGTCCGACTCTACGAAGTCGAGCAGCCCCGAGTGTACGAAGATAAAGCCGCCGGGCATCGCGAAGGCGTTGACGTCTTTATCTTCGATGTAGAAGAACTGGTAGTCGAAAGCGGCTCGACGTCCATAACCGTAAGTGGGCTGCAGTTCCTTGCGCTTCGCGATCTCGGCGAGCGTGTTGCCTATCGTGCGGATGCGCGCGAGGATCGCCTCGTCCTTGCCCAGCTTGCCCGAGGCCTGCACCTCGGCAAGGCCCTTCTTGCCCATCTCCACCTCTTGCTTGTCCTGCTCGGATAGCGGGGGGTCGGCAGGTGGCGTCACGGACTGGCCTTCTTGGCCGACTACGGTCGGTGCCAGGAGGTTGGCGGCGAGGAAGAGCCAGAGGGCAATCGTTGTGCGCATCACTTACCTATACGTCGAAAGGCCGCATCCTAGGCGCCCGAGGCAGGAAGTGAGAGCGCATCGGGTGTAGCTCTGACCATAAGAGTACCCCCGGAGGATTGGGCATGAAACGCATTCGCATCGCGGGAGTCGGCACGGGCGGCATCTTCGGAGCGCACCTGCGCGCCTATCCCGAAATCCCTCAGTTCCAGCTTTGCGCCCTCGTGGACCCCAACGAGGACAACATCGGTCGCACGCAGCTCGACATGTGGCAGCTCTACGAGGAGAAGGCTCAGCAGGCAGAGGCCGCCGGTGATGCGCGGGCGGCGGACCGCCTCCGCAACGACGTCGCCTCGGTCAAGACCTACAGCAACCTCTCCGCTTTGCTTGCCGACGAGAAGCCGGATGCAGTGGACATCTGCACGCAACCCAAGGATCACGCACCCTTGGCCATCGAGGCTCTCGATGCAGGCCTGCACGTGATGTGCGAAAAGCCGATGGCGCGCTCGTACTACGACTGCCTGCGCATCTTGGAGGCCGTGCAGCGCTCCGGGAAGCTGTACCAGCACAACGAGAACTGGTTGTGGGAGCCCTTCTACTACACCGCCAAGAAACTGATCGACGCGGGCTGGATCGGCGAGCCGGTGGCGATGTACCTGGCCACCGCGCACGGCGGGCCGGAAGGCAATCCCAACTTCTGGCAGAGCGGCATCGGCGGCGGCGGGGCTCTCCTGGACTGCGGCATTCACGCGGTGGCCGCCTCTTGGTTCCTCAGCGGCCTCTCGAAGCGCCCCACGATGGTGAAGGCCGCACAGCCCATCGGCATCACGGTCCGCATGCCGGAGCGCATCATCGACGGCAAGTTCGACTCGGTGCGCGTAGAAGACGACGGGCACATCCTAATCCGCTTCGAGGACCCGGCGACCTCGGCGTGGAGCACGGCCCACGTCGAAGGCTCATGGAGCCACCGCGACTCGCCCGAGACCATGGTGTGTGGAACCACCGGCTTCCTGCGGATGCACGAGGACGAAGAGGGCAAGCACTGGGCCGTCGTGACGGATGCCCACGGGGCAGAGCGGAGTGTGGCGGCGAGCGGTCCCACGTGGATGCCGTGGCCGAGCAGCTTCTACGGAGAGATTCTGAACTTCGCCGAGTGCATTCGTGCGGGGACGCGCAGCGTGTCCGACGAGACCTTCGGACTGGAGTGCCAGGTGATCGTCGGCGCGGCGTACCTGTCGCAGCTTCGGGGAGGTAAGGGGGTCTCTCCCACAGCCTTCCGAAAGTTCGCGCAGGACCTGAGGAAGAGGCACCCGGAGGACGCCGACGACCGCTTGGTGGAGGCGCTGCTCTGCGCCGTCCGCCCCTCGGCATAGCAACCCCCTGGGTTTGGGTCCTTAGCCCAGGCTGCGAGGAGTCTTGGGGGTGCGAGAGCCCGCTCAGGCTCTCGGCGCCTCGATGTGGTCGCTGTGCCCTGGTCCCGCGCCTGCGGGCAGGTCGAGCAGGCCCGCAACTTCACTGGTGCGGAGGGTCCGGCTCATGCCCTGGCGCGGTCCTTAGGTCTAGGCCGTGCCTTTCGTAGCTGCTACTTGGCGGACGCGGGCCAGGGTATGGAAGAGTGGGCTCCCTGGCAACGTCGATCGCGGGGGCATCGGATGCCAGGCGCACGAGGCGCCGCTCCCCTTCCCGCGCCCTGTTCGGCGAGAAGCGGACAGCCTACGTGAGTAGAATGACACGCAGCCTCGGTCTCCAAACTCACCTCCTCAGGCTGCCTCGCCTATTCCGGCACTCCACCGCAGTGCCTCCCGCGCCGAGAATGGGAATAACTGGGAGGGGAATCTCCATGCCTGCACAGAGCCTATCCGAAACGGAGCTCGACGTCCTCCGTGAAGTCACCAATATCGGGCTCGGCAACGCAATCACTGCGCTTGCCGACATGACCAAGCGCAAGCTTCTGGCGGAGGTTCCGAGCGTCCGCGCGATGGGCCTAGCCGAAGTACCCAACCATTTCGGCAGCTACCAAACCACCTTGGCTCTGTACATGTCGGTCTCGGGGGCACTGAGCGGACACATGGTGCTCATGTTCGGCTGGGACTCTGCTTCGGAACTCTGGGATATCCTGGTGGGCTCCCATCCCGAGAACGTATGGCAGATGGACGAGATGTATGCCTCGGCTGCGCTGGAGGTCGGTAACATCGTTCTGTCGGGGTTTCTCAACGCCATCGCTTGCCTCGTTTCGGACACGTGCCTCCCCTCGCCGCCGCTCTTGGCGGTGGACAGGCCGGAAGTGCTTCTCGAAAGCATCGTCACCCAAGCATGGGCCGAGCAGTCGGAAGTTATCGCCCTAAACACCGTTTTCCGAGAAGAAGGGCGGGCTGCGCCCGGGTTTTTCCTCTATATCCCTTCCGAAGGCAGCTTGGAATCGCTCTTTCGGGCCCTCGGGGTGCGATCGGAGGCAGCATGACTTCACGGACTGTGAATGTCGGCATGGCCGAGGTCAAGTCGTACAAGGGTCCAGTCTCCTACGTCTGCTTGGGGCTAGGCTCGTGCATCGCGGTGTGCCTCTTGGACCCTGTGGCAAACGTGTCGGTCGTAGCCCACATCATGCTCCCCCGCAGCTTCTCCGGAAAGCCGACGGAAGAGCCGGGCAAGTTCGCCGACACGGCCGTACCCGAGATCAAGCGTCAGCTCGAGGCCCTGGGAGGGCGCGTGGCGGACGCGGCAGTCGCCTACGCTGGCGGTGCACAGGTGTTCCAACTCGGGTCCGGCGATAAGAACCGCCTCGACATCGGGACACGCAATAGCGAGGCGGTCAGAGAAGCTCTGACGCAACACGGTTTCCGCATCGTCGCCGCCGATGTAGGCGGAGCGTCGGGACGGTCGCTGGTGTTCGAAAGCGGCACCGGTTCCGTCCGAATCCGCTCGTTCACACAAGGAGAGGCCGAGTTGTGCAATCTGCGTAGCCAGGCGCTACGAGCGGCATAGGAGGGTCGGATGGTACCGCTCACACTGGATGAGATCGTCAACAGGACCTCGGACCTACCGTCCATCCCCGAAGCCGTGCTGTCGGTCGTTCGCCTCGCGGGAGACGCAGACGCTACGGCGTCCAAGGTCGCCGGCAAGATCGCGTACGACCAGTCGCTGACCGCGCGAGTGCTCCGGTTGGCGAACTCCGCCTACTACGGTCTTCCGCGGAGGATCACGAGCCTGCAGGAAGCGGTCGTCATGCTGGGCATGAAGACCGTGAGGCACCTTGCTTTGGTCGCCTCGACCTTCCCGTGGCTCACACAGCCGCGAAAAGGCTATGCACTAGCCCCGAGAGCCCTCTGGGAGCACTCTATCGCGGTATCCATCGGCGCGCAGCTACTCGCGGCCCGGTCGCGGAAGGTGAGCGGCGAGGAGGCATTCAGCGCAGGCTTGCTACACGACCTCGGCAAGGTAGTGCTCAGCATGTGGATGGAAGCCCGGCTTGCCGACCTCGTCGTGCGTTGCGAGCAGGAGCAGACGCCCTTCGACCAGCTCGAGCGTGAGGAGTTCGGGTTCGACCACTGCGACGTGGGGGCCTACCTTGCGCAGCGGTGGAATCTGCCCGAGGCGCTGGAAAAAGCGATTCAATATCACCACGCTCCCGGACGCTGCGACCCGCCAGAGTTACTCGTAGACTGCGTGCACATCGCCGACGTGCTGGCAATGACGCTTGGTTACGGCTTAGGTGGCGACGGGCTGTGTTACACCCTCAATACCGGAAGCATGCAGCGGCTAGGGCTGGAGGGCGAGGACTACGACTGGGTGCTCGCCGATATGCAGCCCGCAGTATCGAAAGCTCTGGACGCGTACGCCCTGAAATAGGTAACAGGATGCCCATCCGCGTGTTGGTCGTAGACGACTCGGCCTTCATGCGAAGGCTGATCACGGACTTCCTGCAGTCCGATCCTGCCATACGCGTTGCGGGCCATGCAGCCGACGGACGCGAGGCGCTCGAGGTGATCCCGCATCTGCAGCCAGACGTGATCACGTTGGACGTCGTCATGCCCGAGATGGACGGCATCGAGACGCTTCGACGGATCATGAGCTCTCGTCCGAGGCCCGTGGTGATGCTGAGCAGCCATACGATGGAGGGCGCTGCACCGACGATCCGTGCGCTGGAGCTCGGCGCCGTGGACTTCGTGGCCAAGCCAGCCGAAGGCGGCGCCCAGGCGATGGCTGCCATGCGAACCGAGCTGATCGAGAAGGTGACCGCAGCGGCTCGCGTGCGAGCGCCCGGTCTACGGCCGCTGGCGGCCCCCAGTGGGGCCGTGCTGCGCTCGGACCACTCCTCGGGAAACAATCCGACAGGTCGCGAGGAGCAGGTGGTCGTGATTGGCGCATCCACCGGGGGGCCGAAGGCTCTGACCCACATTTTCGGCGCGTTGCCCCCGGGCTTTCGGCCGGCGATGCTGGTAGTGCAGCACATGCCGCTCGGTTTCCCCGAACTGCTCGCGGGCCGCCTCTCCAGCATCGGAACCATGCGGGTGCGCGTCGCCGCGGAGGGTGAACGAGTGAGCCCCGGCGAGGCGCTGCTTGCACCAGGCGGCTCCCACATGCGTGTCTCTGCCGAAGGCTCGGTGCTGCTGACGAACGAACCGCCGGTGCAGGGCGTCCGCCCCGCAGCAGACATTACGATGCAGAGCGCTGCCCAGGTCTTTGGAGACCGGGTCGTGGGCGTGGTGCTGACCGGCATGGGTCGAGACGGGACAGCCGGCCTGCAGGCAATCCGAGCTAGAGGCGGCTACACACTGGCCGAGGCGGAGGAGAGCTGCGTGGTTTTCGGGATGCCGAAGTCGGCCATCGAGGCGGGATGCGTGGACTGTGTCGTGCCTCTCGAGGGCATCGTGCCGGCCATTCTCCAACTGGATCGGAGGCTGCATCGCAGTGCATGACGACGACCTGCGGTGGGACCGTTTCAAGCGCAAGGTGCGTGAACACGCCGGCGTGGACCTCACCCAGTACCGAGCTTCACAGATGGACCGGCGGTTAGCCTCGATGGCGGAACGCGTGGGTGTCGAAGGGCCCGAGCGGTTCTGGAGCTGGCTGACCGCCGAGGATGGTCGCATGCAGGCATTCTTGGACCGTTTGGCAATCAACGTGTCCGAGCTGCTTAGAAATCCGGAGAAGTGGGACGAGTTGCAGAGAGCAGTTCTGCCAGTGCTGCTCAGCGACCGGACTTCTCTAAAAGCTTGGAGCGCCGGCTGTTCGTATGGGGCGGAGGCATACAGCTTAGCAATGCTGCTTCAGGAGAGCGCGCCGCTCGGCAGGCACACCATCCTGGGCACGGACATAGACCGAGAAGCGCTCGAGCGTGCACGCAACCCGGAGTTCAGTGAAGCGGACATGCGATTCGTCTCACAGGCCCGCCGAGAGGCCTTCTTCGAGAAGCGGGGAGACAACTATGTCCCGAAGCCCACTCTGAGAAGATGTGTGGAGTTCCGACGACACGACCTACTGCAGGACCCCTACGGGAGCGACTACGACCTAATCCTTTGCCGAAACGTGGTGATCTACCTCAACGATCCAGCAAAGCAGCGACTCTACCGAGGATTCGTGGAGGCACTGCGTCCCGGCGGCGTGCTCTTTTTGGGTTCGACAGAGCGCATCCCGCGTCACCGCGACCTGGGCCTCGAGACCTCCATACCGTTCGTGTACCGAAAACCGAAGCGAGGCGAAGACAGATGGCTACGCGCATCCTGATTATCGACGACGCGCTGTTCATGCGGGTCACCCTGAAGAACATCTTGACCAAAGCTGGTTACGAAGTCGTCGGGGAGGCCGCCAACGGCCTGGAAGCCATCGAGATGTACGGGCGGCTGCAACCGGACATCGTCACCATGGACATCACGATGCCCGAGATGGACGGGATCACGGCGCTTAAGGAGATCAAAGCCCGCTATCCCGACGCGAAGGTGGTTATGTGCACCGCGATGGGCCAACAAGCCATGGTCAAGGAAGCCATCACCTCGGGCGCCAAGGACTTCATCGTCAAGCCCTTCCAGCCGGAGCGTGTGGTGGAAGCGGTGCAGAAGCTGGAGGCTGCTTAGCGACAACTCGTCATGAAGGTAGACCACATCAACCCGTTCATAACCGCTGCCATCTCGGTACTACGGAGTGTGCTCCGAGTGGAGCCGGAGCGAGGCTCGGTTTCTGCGCGCCCGTGCATGTTTACTACCAGGCAGTGCAACGTGATAGCGGGTATCGCCGGGGCCCTCGAGGGGCAGGTGATCTACGGGATGTCGCTCATTACTGCGGACCGCATTGCCACCCAGATGCTCTCCCAGCCTGTCGTTACATTCGACCAGTTGGCGGCAAGCGCTGTGGCGGAACTAGGCAACATGATCACGGGCAATGCCGTAACACTTCTAGCCGAAGCCGGCATCCGGACCACGATCACGCCTCCGGCGATCCTGCGCGGCACCAACGTGCGGGTCTCCACTTTGGACATTCCGGCCCTCGCCATTCCGCTTACGTTGGGCGAGCTGGGCGAGTTCGAAGTGACGGTGAGCCTGCGGGAGTGTGAGTCGTGAGGACAGAGCCCACGACCCCGTACCCACAGCCTCCCAGTGCGGAGCCTGCGGTCCGAAAGCCTCTTCCGCGAGCGGCACAGGCATCCAAGGCCTCGGCGATGCAGACGAGTGCTTTTCGCAAGGCGCTAAAGGCGCAACAAGAACGGCTTCCTCAGCCGGCCCAAGAGCCGGAGTCCGATGGCGTACGGGGACGCCGATTGGACATCCGAGCCTAGACCGCGACCCCGCGACGGGTCCTCCTTCTGGTACCTTGCTCCCATGCTCATGTTGCACGACGCCGACATCTCCTCGGAGCCCCTCGTCGGCAAGCAGGTAGCGGTCATCGGATTCGGGTCGCAGGGTCGTGCTCAGGCCTTGTGCCTACGCGACTCAGGGGTCGACGTGCATGTCGGCGTGCGCTACGGGCCGAGCCGGGAGAGAGCCGAGGCCGACGGCCTGCCGGTTGCCGAGATCGCGGAGGCGGCGGCAAAGGCCGACCTGATCGCCTTGCTCGTGCCGGAGCGCGCACACCGAGAGGTCTTCGCGGCTGTTGGCCCATCGCTGAGGCCAGGGGCTACGTTGGTCTTTGCACACGGATTCAGCCTGCTCTACGACGTGGTGCAGCCGCCCAGTGAGGTAGATGTCGTGCTGGTGGCACCGATGGGGGCCGGCCCCACGATGCGCGAACTGTACGAGCAGGGATCTGGGGTTGCCGGCCTGGTGGCGGTCCACCGAGACGCCACGGGGTCGGCTCGTGCAGCCGCTCTCGCCTACGCGAAGGCGCTGGGCTGTGGCAGGGTCGGTGTGATGGAGAGCAGCGTGCGGGAGGAGACGGAGACCGACCTCTTCGGCGAGCAGGCAGTGCTGTGTGGGGGCTTGACCGCGCTGATGCTCGCGGGGTTCGAGACTCTGGTGGAGGCAGGCTATCCCGAGGAGATCGCGTACTTCGAGTGCATCCATCAGGTGAAGCTGCTGGCAGACCTGGTTCACGAGCACGGGATCGCGGGCATGCGGGAACGCATCTCGGACACCGCGCTGTATGGCGATCTGACGCGCGGTCCTCGGGTGGTGGGAGAGGCGAGCCGCGCGGCAATGCGAGAACTTCTTCGGGAGATCCGGAGTGGAGCCTTCGCGCGCGAGTGGTTGGCTGAGCAGGAGAGCGGGCTCCCGAACCTGCAGAAATTGCGGGACCAGGCAGCCCAGCACCCGGCCGAGGGGGTCTCGCGAAAGCTCCGGCGTTAGCTGCCGAGTACAATTGCCCGCACCGTGCAACCGCTGCTAGACCGCTTGAAGGGTCCCGTTCTGCTGGCGGACGGGGCTATGGGCACCGTGCTGCAAGACATGGGCCTACACCCGCCCTTCGACATGGCTTGCCTCACGCACCCCGACTGGGTGGTGGAGGTGCACCGGAAGTACCTGGAGGCGGGAGCGGAGCTGATCGAGACCATTACCTATAGCTCGAACCGCGTGAAGCTGCAGCCCTACGACCTGGAGGAGCGGGTGGGTGAGCTGAACCGACAGGCGGTGCGGCTAGCCAAAGCCGCAGCTGGAAGCAATGCCTACGTGCTGGCAGGGGTCGGCCCGGTCGGCAAGCCTCTCGCGCCAGTAGGCTCCATCCCGGACGAAGTAGCCGAGGAGGCCTTTCGCGAACAGATCGAGGCGCTGTTGGAGGAAGACCCGGACGGCTTGCTGCTCGAGACCTTCTACGACATGCACGAGTTCCGCATCGCCGCACGTGTGGCTCGAGAGCTGACGGATAAGCCCCTCATCGCAAGCAAGACCTTCATCGAGGATGGGGACACCCTTGCAGCCGGCCTGCCCGAGCGGGTTGCAGCGGAGGTCGCTTCGTGGGGGGTGGACGTGGTCGGCGCGAACTGCACGATCGGTCCGCAGCGCATGTTGGACGTCGTGCGTCAGATGGCAGGCGCGACGGACCTGCCCATTTGCGTGATGCCCACTCCCGGCCTGCCGCAGCTCGTGCGCGGTCGGATCATGTACGACACCACTCCCGAGTACTTCGCCAAGTATTGCGCTCGCTTGGCGGAGGCAGGGGCCAACATCGTGGGAGGGTGTTGCGGTGTGACCCCGGAGCACATCCGGGCGGTAGGCGTCCTGGTCAAGGGAAGGTTGCCGGGTCGCCGACCCGGAGTGGCGGTAACGCGCGAGCGCGAAGAAGCGAAGCCCCTTCCCGAAGCGGAGCGCTCACGGTTCGGCGCGAACCTAGGCAAGCGATTCCAGGTGGCGGTGGAGCTGGACCTACCACGCGGCCTGGACATGAGCAAGGTGTTGCACGGTGCTCGCGCCCTGAAGGAAAAGGGCGCCGACGTGATCGACATCTCGGACGGTGCGCGGGCCCGGCTTCGCATGAACCCCGTGGCGGTCTCGCGCCTAATTCAAGAACAGTGCGGCATCGAGGTTATGATGCACTTCTCGTGCCGCGACAGGAATCTGCTCGCCATTCAGGCGGACCTGCTCGGTGCCCACGCGCTCGGCATTCGCAACATCCTGGCGGTGACGGGGGATCCCGCGCAGATAGGCGATTACCCTACGGCTACCAGCGTGTTCGACCTGGACTCGGTCGGGCTGGTTCGCGTGCTACGCCGCATGAACGAGGGCGTGGATATGGCCGGCAACAGCATCGGCGTGCTTACGAACTTCACCATCGCCGTCGCTTTCGATCCTTTGGCGAGTGACATGGGCTTGGAAACAGAACGTCTTCATCGCAAGGCCGATGCTGGAGCACACGCAGCGTACACGCAGCCCCTCTTCGATCCCGACGTGGCAGAGCGGGCGGTAGAAGCGTGCGCCCGCGCTGGTCTGCCTGTTCTGATAGGCGTGTTGCCGTTGCGCAGCTCCCGCCATGCCGAGTTCATGCATAACGAGGTACCCGGTATTCACATTCCCGAGTGGATTAGGAAACAACTCGAAGATGCAAACGAGACGGAGGCGGGCGAGATTGGTATCGCGCTCGCGCGGGACTTCGTGGTGCAGGTGCAGCGCATGGCGCAGGGCGTCTACCTCATGCCACCGTTCGGCAATCATGCCATTGCAGCTTCAGTGATGGAAGCGTTATACCCGAGATGACTACCCTGCAATGGGCGGAAAAACTGCTCGACGAAGGCGAGCCGTTCTGTCTCGGAGTAGTAGTAGCCAAGTCCGGCTCGGCTCCACAGCAACCAGGAGCCAAGGGGTTGTTCCTGGCCGATGGGAGGGTGATGGGCACCCTGGGTGGCGGGTGCCTCGAAGCAGAGTGTCGGCGACTCGCTCTGGATGCGCTACGCAGCGGCAGCCCGGTGTACCGCGAGTTCGCGATGGATGACGACTTCGGTTGGGACGACGGGTTGATCTGTGGCGGAAGGGTGCAGGTGCTATTGCATCCGCGTCCGGCTTCGTTCGCAGATGCACTGCGCGAGGCCAATCGAGCGCGCGCCAGTGGTACGAGCGGGGTGTTAGTATACCGACTCACGGGTCCACACGCTGGAGAGGTGACATGGGAGAGTGAGCCGACCTCCGACGCAGGCCGGCGCGCACTGGAGGCGGAACGGGAGGTGCTGGCAGACGAAGAGGATGGTCGCGTGTTCATAGAGCCGGTACGTCCCCCTGATAGGATGATCGTCTTCGGCGCGGGACACATCGGCGCGGTGCTGTGCGAGTGGGCGGCGAAGTGTGACTTCCAGGTAACGATCGTGGACGACCGCGCCGCGTTCGCGAATCGCGAGCGCGTCCCTTTTGCACATGATGTCCTGGTAGAACTGCCCGAGGCGGCTGCACGGAGGCTGCCTATCGACGAACACACCTACCTATGCATCGTAACGAGGGGGCATCGAAACGATGCTGCGGTGCTGCGCGAGGTTGTCCACTCCCGCGCGGCCTACATAGGCATGATAGGCAGCAGACGCAAGGTCGCGGTGATGCGTAAGGAGTTCGTTTCGCAAGGCGTTTGCACCGAAGAGGTGTTCGACCGAGTTCGTTCACCGATGGGATTGCCTATCGGGGCCGAGACGGTGGCTGAGATCGCGATCTCTATCCTGGCCGAGATCCTTCAGATTCGCGCCTCGCGCCGCGGCCCGCTGCTCGCTCGCTGCGGCCCGAAGCCGCTTCGCGAGACCACGTAGTAGCTGGAGACTGCTGCCACCTCTCGCGTTCGGTACACACCCAATGCGGTTAGCGTGAGTAGTTGGGCTGATTGGGCGCAGGGGCGTTGGGTCCTAGACGAGCATCCAGCCACGCAACGACCGCACCTGCCACCTCGGCAGCGCGTTTGCCGAGCAACGGCCCGACGTGGCTCATGCCAGCGTACTCGTGAACGTCCGCCGCCATTGCCTCGGCCACACGGCGACTCGTTTCCGGTGGGATCGTGTCGTCCTCGCGACCTATCACCACTAACACGGAGCACCCAGGCCGTCGGGCCTCTACTCCCTCTCGGATGGCACGTATCACCTTGCCGGACTCGTCTCGCCACCGTTTCCATGCCTTCTGGATGGTTGCCTCGTCGCTATCGGGCATGGCGGTGCGGCTGTCTTCTATGGGACCGCCGGCCCAGCGGATGATGTCGGGCACCTCTTGCGCGGGCTCGTCCCTGCCGGAGAGTCCTTTGGGTGCCGACCCGTTTACCAGCACCACGGCGATGGGCCGGACCTTCTCCGCAGCCTTCAGTGCGATGATGCCACCCATGCTGGCACCGACTAGCACCACACGCTCGTGTTTGCGGCACACCTCTACCACCTGAGTCACGTAGTCATCGAATGTGGTCTCGGCAAGCCCCTTCTCGCTCGGCATCAAGTCCGGCGCGACGACGGTCCACCCCGCATTCTCGAACACCGGCCTCCAAGAATCGTACTCCCATCCACCACCGCCGGCACCGTGGATCATGACCACGGTCGGCTTCGGCAGCAGTGCCATTCCAGCAGCAACCATCAGCCAGTAATGCATATGTCCATGCTACCTTGTCGGGTAGGGACGGCAACAGTCACGTCCAGCTGAGAAGGAGGCGTACTTCGCGGCGGCAGGAGGGGACAACGAGTGCGTTCGGTGCTGCCGGACTCGACCCCCTCCCCATGCCTCTTCCTCTCGCAGAGGCCGCTGGGCGTGGGGCACCGAAGTCCAGCCGGCAGGCGGTCGAGACTGCGGGACCGCGGGCGCTGCCCGGGTTGAGCGCTAGTCCTCGCGGTCCTTGGGGATGTCGCGCTGCATCGGCTCGTTGCCTGCCTTCTCCAGGTCCTTCAGCGTCCGCTTCAACGCACCCTTCAGGTCCAGCTCCCTGGCTTCCTCGATTACCTTCCTGATTGCGCTGGGTTTGTCTCTCTTCGGCTTCGGCAGCTTCATCGTTCCACCACCTCCGCCTGTAATACGCAGCCTAGCCGGTGCGGGATGCACCTTGCCCGAACCGTATGAAGCCAGGAGCATTGCCTCCCGGACGAAAATGGGGAGCAGATGCGTTAGAATGACGGTGTCGCGCCGTCGAGCGCGGCGGCAAAGAAGGGGCGAATATGACGGGCCCGGATCGGTTCCAGTGCCCCAACTGCGGGGCGAACAACATGGCGGGAGCCGCTGCTTGTTGGCAGTGCCGCATGCCGTTCGGGCAGGCGGCACCTCCGCCCGGCGCGCCCTACCCATTCTACGCTACCCGCCCGCCTCGCCAGATGAGCTGTGGTCTTGCGGCGGCTTTGGCCCTGTTCTTCCTACTTGCCGGGGCTGGCCTAACCGCCTACTTCCTCGTCCGCAAGTCGCCGCTGGTTGTTACGCCGACCGAAGAGCCGGTCGAGCGCTCGGTGCGGGATGCGCTGGGGCTCTCACCTACGGAGCGCGCCCTGCGAGACCTGAAGCAGAGCCAATCGTCAGGTAACGGCGCGACCGCGATCGCAGGCATCATGGAAGGGCACACCAAAGAAGACGTCCGTGAGCGACTGGGTGAGCCGCGAAGCATCGAGCGCGGCTACCTGATCACGGAAGACAATCGCGAGCTTCCGCGCGAGATATGGCGCTACTCGTACGGGTGGGTGATGTTCCGGTACGAAAAGGTGGACAAGACGGGGCGCGGCGATCCGCCCATCCTCCGCCCTCAACCGGTGTCCTCGCCGAACGGTGGATTCCGGTGATCACGCGCGAGCACTGGGATCGCTGGGCTCCCGGCGAGCGGCTGGTGGTGGCAATCGTGGCCGCATGCCTGATGGTGGCAGCCGCCGTCATCGCCTTTCGCACGCCGCCTGCAGAGCAGAAGCCCGCTTCGAAGCCAAAGCCACCCGCCGCGACCGCTGCGGCGGTGCATGCTTCCGTGCATCCAGCGCAGCCGCAAGCCCCCGTCAGCATCAACACCGCCGGACAGGACGAGCTGGAGACGCTGCCCGGCATCGGACCAGACCTCGCGCGCGAGATCGTGCAGGATCGCGTGCGGAACGGCCCCTTCGCTTCCGTTGACCAGTTGCAGAGGGTCAAGGGGATCGGGCCACGAAAGCTAGAAGAACTGCGCAGTCGGATACGACTGTAGCCACTGGTTTGCTCGAAAGGATAAGCGCGATGAGAGTGCTGTTGTGCTGTGCAGCCGCGGAGACGGCCGCATCCACGGTGAACTCGCTGCTGGCTCGCGGCCACGAAGTCGAGGTGTTCGACCGCTGGTCCGACATGCTTCAAGAGGCTCGCTCGCGTCCGTGCGATGCGATGGTCCTGGAGCTACTGGCCGCGCTGGGTCCGGGTGGCGCGATCGAGCCGTACGAGCGCTTTGCCGAGGAGAAGATGGGAGATCCGAAGCTGAGCCCCGTGCCGCTGATCCTGATTGCGCTGCCGCCGGACGAGGAAGCCGAACAGATGGTCGGCTGGCCGGGCTTCTTGTACGCATACCTCAGGCATCCCATGGACCCGGACGCGATTCTGCGCGTCCTGAGCCACCTGCGAGAGGGGGCCATGACCTCGGCGTGAGCTCGGCCTATCGGCGTTCGGGCAGGGTCATATTGGTCGTGTGGCCAGGGAAGAGCGAGGCGCTGGGGTCTATTCGCGTCTTCGCATAGTTAACGGCGGTGCACACCTCACCCACACCCGTGGCGATCAGCTTCAGCTTTCCCTCGTAGGAGGCGATGTCGCCCGCAGCGAACACCCCCGGCAAGTTCGTCTCCCTGCGCTCGTTCACACGGATGCGGCTCCCGTCCAGATCGAGCCCCCAATCCTTCAACGGCCCGATGTCTGCCACGAAACCAATGTTGACGCTGACGGCGTCCGCGGGGACCTCCTCCGTCTCGCCGGTCTTGGTATGTCTCAGCGTTACGGAGCGAAGCCGTTCGTCGCCGTGGAGCCCCACCACCTCACGGAAGGTCAGCACCTCGACCGGGCTCGCCAGCACCTGCTCCACCGTTTCTTCGTGGGCCGCGAAAACGTCGCGCCGATGCACCAACCGGGTATGGCCTGCATCCGGATGGAGCGCGAGTGCCCAGTCGAACGCGGAATCTCCGCCGCCAACAATGATCAGGTTTTCTACTACAAAGTTGGACCGTTCTCGCACGCCGTAGTAGAGGCCTTTGCCCAGAAAGCGTTCTTCTTCTGGCAGTCCCAGCCTTCGCGGGGTGAAGGAACCCACGCCCGCGGTGATGATGACGGTCCGCCCGAGGTGCTCTCGCTCCGCAGTGGTTAGTAGCCAACCATCTGCAGTCTGCTCCAGCGTCAAACACTGCTCGTCCAGGAAGACCTCGGCGCCGAATTGGAGGCCCTGCTCGGACATACTCGCCACGAGGTCGCGCGCGAGAACCTTCGGGAAGCCCGGCATGTCATAGATGTACTTTTCCGGGTAGAGCGCGGTGAGCTGCCCGCCGAGGTCTGGCAGGCTATCAATCAGCGTCACCGTCATCTTGCGCAGCCCCGCGTAGAACGCTCCGAACAATCCCACCGGGCCACCGCCGATGATCAACACGTCACGAATGTCCAGTTCCTTTTCCCCTTTCCGCGGCGCGACGCCGCTCCCGAGAGTCCAACGCTCAGTCGGCGGCTGTCGTCGGCACGGCCCTTAAGTCATCGAGGTGCAACCTTGCGACCTTCCGCGCGGTGCTGATGTAGAATCCCGTACGCCTCACCATGGACCCATCACTCCAGTTCGAGCCCGAAGGTCAGGGGAGGAAGTTCGACGAGCAGACCGCCGAACGCATCCTCTCCCTTGCCGCGCGCCTCCAGGAGCGCGAGGGCGAGCAGCTGGACGAGGGACGGTTGAAGCGGATTGCCGAGGAGGCAGGGGTACGCCCCGAGTACCTGGCGCTGGCGATGCAGCTGGTAGACAAGCAAACCGAGACGGCCAAGCCGTCGAGGACGAGCATCTGGCGGCGTCTACGCGAGCCGTACGACAGCGTGATGGGGCCGAAGCGACGGGTGCTGGACGCGGGCCTAGTGGGGCTCTCGGGTGCGGTGCTGTCAGCGCTGTTCGGAGGTATTGACCTCCCCGCGATCGGGACGGTGGCCGTCGTCGCATCTCTCGCGGCAGGTTGCTGGAGCATGTTCAAGACCCATGCTGCCGGTTTCGGCACTCTGGCGGGGATGGCATGGGGTGGCGCCTATGGACTCGGGCACGCGCTAACGCATGGCACCTATGGCGCCGAGATCGTCGGTGGGCTCTTGGGGGGAGCGCTGCTCGGACTCATCGTCGGGGCCGTAGGCACCGGTGCTGCTCCGGTGGTGCCGCCGCCCGTTCAGCAGCAGTCCATAACCCGAGGTGCTACGGCAGACCGACAGGAGATGCTTAGGCAGCTCTACGAGCTTCAAGATCGCTTGAGGCAGGGAACCCAGAACGCGACGTTCCTGTCGGTGGACGTGGTGGGTTCGACACAGATGAAGGTGGGGGCAGATCCGCTTGCGGTCGAGTATTCGTTCGGCGCGTATCACCAGGTCGTCGGGCAAATCGTACGGGACCACGGTGGGCAGGTGCATAACACCGCCGGCGACGGCATAACTGCGGTGTTCGATCTGCCGGAACGTGCTTTTTCGGCCGCACGTGCCATTCAGCGTGCTGTGCCCGAGCTGAACGCGAAGCACAATCGGCTTGCTACGCCTTTCTCCCTCCGTTGCGGGATTCACTCCGGAGCGGTGGTGGCGCCTCAGGGAGACTTGCGAGGCGTGGAGTTCGCCCACGTAATCGATGTGGCCGCTCACCTGCAGAAAGCAGCCCCGCCGGGGGGCATCGTGATCAGCCGAGGATGTGTAGCTGAAGTCCACGACCCGGTACTGAGATTGGGGCTGATGGAGACTGTGGTGGACGGCGTTTCCGCCCACGTGTTTCCCCCGATCCCCGAGGCCCCTGGCAGCACGTAGTCTTCCCTGTTTCGCCTGACTACCCCCGTTTTGGCCCGTCTTCCGCCATGTGCTTTGTGGCCCTCTCGAGGGACTCAGTGAAGCAAGGAGCACATGGGTAATGCATAGGAAACTGGCCCTTCTGAGCCTCGTCTCACTCTCCGTCGCAGCATCTGCGCAGTTCAGCGGGAATCTGGCAGACTATGGCGTGGACGTCGGCGGCAACCTGTTCAACGGCCCCATCGGCGGGTCGTTCGCGGATCTTCAGCCGGGCGGCGGCGGCACGGGCGCCAGCGCGGCATCGTCGGGTGCGGGCGTAACCGGCCTGATCAGTTGGTACATCTGGGACGGCTTCGGCCCCCACGGCAACGCTGGCGTGGGTACTCATAAGAACTTGCGCGACTTCGGTGGCCAGCAGTTCGACGTGAAAGCGCTGTACCTGACCAACGACGCTACCTACCTGTACATCGCCATCGTCACGGGCTTCAACCCGGCAGGCACCGCGGACCCCTACGGGCGCCCGCGCACGTACCGCGTCGGCGATATCGCTATCAACCCGAACTGGGCGGCTAAGACCGCGCAATACGGGGTGATCCTCCCGACCGCCGCGGTCGGTCATCTGGGCACGGCGAGCGTGATGGCGGGCGGCGTGTGGCACACCCCGGACAAGGACGTCGGCTTCGGCCCCGACCCCTACTCGAACTACAAGAGCGGCGGCACGCTAACGAGCATCGTTGCAGACGTGCGCTACTCGGCGGTTCTGTACAACGGCAACCCGGTGCTGTACAGCGACCCGGTCACGAGCACCAACATCCCGCTGCGCCTGTTGGAGTCCCGGATTGCGTGGGCGGACCTGGGGCTGAACTACGGGGACACCGTGAACGTAAGCTGGGCCATCTCCTGCAACAACGACTCGCTCTCGGGGACGCACACGCTCGCCGTGCCGGAGCCTTCCACCGTCTCCGCCTTGCTCGCGGCGATGGGCTCGCTTGCAGTGACGGCGCGACGCCGCAGGCGATAATCCGCGACGTACGGGGACCGATCGGGCCGGGTGCTGCCGCACCCGGCCCTTGCCGTTGTCGCTGGGCCCGACCTGACGCCTCTCGCCACACCCGCGAAGGCGGAAACCCAGCAGACCCCGACCCTGTTCCGGCGCGCTCCTTCGGTTCCAGGCGTGCAGACGGTAGCTGCTACTCGGCGGACGCGGGCCGGGGCATAGAATCTCCCCGGCAGGGCTGCAACCCCCATGCCATGGCCCGCGTCCCGGTCGGCTGTCGACCGGTTACCGCTTGCCTCACCGGCAGGGACCGCGCCAGGGCCGGGGCATAGAGACCGGCGGCGGGACGCCCGAACGCTGCAAATCTGGCAGAGAACAGGAAGGGAGTTACCGGGATTCTTAGCGATTCTAAAATTACCGGCTCCTTGCGGGCAATGGTGGTGATATACTACTTTGGTCACCATGGCGCGGAGCTAAATCGCGCCTCGTTCCTTTATGCGCCGGATAACTGGCGCCATTCGTGTTCGAGGGAGAGATTTTCATGATCAAGAGCGCAACGTTTGGCCTGCTCGTGACGGCATTCGCCGTGTCGCAGGCCGCGAACGTAGGCATATTCGACGACACCCGCCTCTACAGCTCCATCTACAACCTGCAGACCGGTGCAGCGATGTCGGAGCTAAGGAGCATCTACCAAAATCGCGGCGCGGTGTTCCAGCAGACGTCGTCGCTCACCTCGGAGTTCCTGTCCGGGGTGTCGGTACTGCACATCGCCTCCATCTCTGCCCAGAACTTGAGCGCCTCCGAGAAGGCGAACTTGGTCAGCTGGGTCCAGAGCGGCGGAACTCTGCTCGTCTTCGGGGAGTGCGGCTGCTATGGCACGCAGGCAGCCTTCAACAGCTTCCTCAACGGGTTCGGTGTGTATCTCTCCGGCACGACCTCCTATGGGGAAGGCACGGTGGTTGCTTCGCATCCGATCACTCAGGGCCTCGCCTCCGTGTACATCGGCAAGAACGGTGGGCTAACCGGGCCGACGTCTGCCAAAGTACTGGTGAAGGATCACTTGGCCTTTAATGCCGCGCTAGTAATGGAGTTCACGCAGGAGACTGGCGCGGGCCGCGTGTTCGCCATGGGTGACGGCGACATGTTCACCGATGTGTACATGCAGGCTTATCCGAACAACAAGGTCCTCGCCGAGAACTTCGTCACTTGGGCACTCACTTCGATGCCGGTACTCAGCGGCACGATCTCGCTGCCCGGCTACCTCGGCGAAGTCGCAGGCCTGCCCCTCAGCGTGCAATTGTTCGACGGTGTGAACCTGGTCGGCAGCTACAACACCACTCTGGGCGCCGGCGGCGCGTATTCGGTCACTGTCTCGCAGGTCGGCACGTGCGACGTGGTGGTAAAGCCCTATCGCTGGCTGAGCCGCAAGCAGACGAACGTTCTGATTGCCGGCAACACCGTGCTGGACTGGACGATGGCATACAACGGGGACGTGAACGGAGACAACGTCATAGACCTCATGGACCTGAATGGCGTGCTCCTGCAGTTCGCTCAGAGTGGACCGATGGAGGGGGACATCGACGGCGACGGTCAAGTCGGCCTCGGTGACCTGAACATCGTGCTAATCAACTTTACGAAGACAGGCGAGTAACTCTCCGCTTCGATGATTCGTTGGCGGTCCGGGCGGTTGCGTCCGGACCGTTCGCTATTCGCTCTCCTCGAGGCCGTCTGCAGGGCGAAGGAGCTGCGTGGGTTCGGCGTCGGGTTCGCCGTGCGCGGCGCGCAGTAGTCTCTCGGAGTCCTCGTCGTAAGCCCCCGATGCCCGAAGCAGGGTCGCGGCGTCGCGCTGCAGCTCGATGCGCTTTGTCACCCTCCGCTTTGCCTCCGCGGCTTCCTGCCAGACTTCCTCGGGACCCTCCCGAAGCAACCGCTCAATCGGGCCGAGGGTTGGAGCTGCACCGAACATTCCTACTACTCGAAGCAGCCCGCGAAGAAGCTCGGGCTCCTTGCGCGACAACAGGGAGACCAATGCGTTGCGCTGGGCAGTATCGAAGCCCTCGACGTGCTCCTGCTCGACGCGAGGCAACAGCTCGGTGAGCAGCGGGATGACGCTGGAGGTCAGCTGCTTCTCGGAAGCTGCGAGGGCGAGCGGCCCTACCGCACGCGGCTCGCTCAGGGATGCGAGCGCGTTTGCCATGCCCTTTCGAACCAGCACGGCGCGTGCCGCCAGCACCGTGACGAGACCCCACATGCCCCCGAAGGCGCCGCTGGGCGCCCCGTCACCCATCAGGAGAGGCACTATCACGGAGGCTGTGAACAGCATCACGAGAACCGCTACCACAGCAGGCGCAAACCTCCGCCTCTTGGCTTCCGAAGCTTCCTGCTTGGCCATCGCTTCGAGGAGCAGCTCCACCGCCCGGTCCTCCCCGATGCGACCGAGCACCAGTGCAGCCCCTTCTCTGGCCCGCTCGGGCGCGCCTGCATCCTGGACCAGGAATCCGAGAGGCTCGACCACGCGCTCGCCCGCCGTCACCAGCGCTTCCATGGCTTGCCGGCGCGTGGCATCGTCTTTGATGCTGAGCTGCCGCTTCAGAGCCTTATAGCGGCTCCGGCCCTCTCGCTTGGGCCACTCCGCATGCCACGCTTCACGGTATCCGCAGGCCTGGCACGTTGCTAGAGGCATCGCCTCGCCGGGGCCGAGTTCTCGACTGCAGTTGGGGCAGGTTAGCGGACCATCAGTGACCATCTCGCGCCTCCGGGCAGGCTACCATACTGACATAGCTACGCTCACGAGCGGGAGAGGTTGCGGCGAGGTAGTACCCGATGCCCCGCCGCGGTCCTTAGGCTCCTGCGCGCGTTCGGTGCGTGCACGGCAGCAGACGCGGGCCGGGGCATCGAGTCTACGGGTTGGTGTCTGGAGGGAAAGGGCACGCAGCGTCGTAGCCGCGAAGCATGGAAGAGATTCGCCTCCGACCAGGACTCAGGCTCACCCGTTCCGCGCGCGTAGAGCCGAGGCAATACCGATTGACGGAAGGAATACACGTAGCGGCCGACGAGGTAACGCTCGATTTCCAGGGTGCGGTGTTGTGCACCTGCGACGTGCACCAGGGCGCGAGGGACACCTTCGAGGGTGTTGGCATCCGCATCGAGGGGCGGAAGAACGTCACCATACGAAACGCCGTGATTCGCGGCTTCCGCTACAACGTATTCGCCGCGGGATGCGAGGGGCTGCGGCTGGAGAATTGTGACGTGTCCTTCAGCCGAGCCCAGAGAATCGCCAGCGGGGGATTTCCCGTCAGCGTTTGGCTCGTGCTCCGCTCGCTGGAGGAGTGGCGCACCTTCGGCTCCGGCATCTGGTTGGAGAACTGCAGCCGAAGCGAGGTGGTGCGATGTCGCGGCACCAGCGCCCAGAACGGCATCATCCTGTGTCGGTGCGACCGGTGCAGGGTGTACGACTGCGACTTCTCGTTCAACTCCGGCTGGGGTGTGGCGTTGTGGGAGTCTTGCGACAACGACATTCTGTGGAACCTCGCGGACTTCGTCAATCGCCCGTACGCGGGCGACCTCGGGGCCGATTCCTCGGGCATGGCGTGCGTGAACGCGTCGCATCGCAACTACTTCGTCGGCAACTCGTTTACGCACGGTGGCGACGGCTTCTTCCTGACGGACCTCGTAGACGGCGGACACGACGGTGAGAGGTACCACTTCGAAGGTAGCTCGAACGACAACGTGATCGCATACAACGACGGCTCTTTCGGCGGAAACGCTTTCGAGGGCACCTTCTCGTACCGCAACGTGTACTACCGCAACGTGGCGTCTCATTCTAGTTACGGCTTTTGGCTGGGATTCTCCCGTGACTCCCTCGTTCTGGACAACGAGATCGAGGGCAACCGCTGGGCAGGTATCGGTATCGAGCACGGGGCGGGAACGCGGATTAGCCGGAACGTGATCCGGTCGGACCGGGGCCACGGCATCCGCCTATGGACGCAGCCGGGTCCGGGACGAGAGGAGTTCCCTTCACGCGACATCGAGATCCGCCGCAACCGCATTCACGGGCCGCAAGCATACGACCTGCATGGGACTACGGAGTATGCCTTCGAGGCGAACGTGCTGAGCGGTGGCGTAGACTACGACCCCCCGAGCACCAAGCGCCTCGAGGCCATTGATGCTCGGGAGAGGTTCCTGCGGTCATCGCAGTACCGGCGAGTTCAGAGGCTACTGCGGATGCGGCCCACTGGCTTCCGCTTCTACCGGGAGCAGGGCTTGCCCATGGGACTCGAGTGGCTGCAGGTTGACGACTACGCGCCACACGACTTCCGAAGGGACCTTGCGGCTTACTGCTTCACTGACCCGTCGGCGCTTTCCATCTGGCCACGTCGAAGGGTGAGTTTGTCGGTGTCTGGCGGAGTGAGCATTCATCGCGGTGCCGGGCAAGCGCGTGTGGTGCGACCTGCCGAGCTCCAGGTGGCGCCGGGACGCTTGGTTCCGTGCAAGCTGAGCCTGCAGCGGGCAGGAGAAACGCAGGAGATCGGCGTGACGCTCTCGGCGCTGGTGTGGTCGCGGGAGTGGCACGCGTGGCATGGCATTGCTTTCGAGGACGAGGCGGCCTGGGACCGTCTGTTCTCCGGCATGCCCACGTACGCTGACTACTCTCGGACGCTCGGCTGGGACAGCGCTTCGGCTTCTCCTGCGCCAGGGCTCGGCAGACAGCACTTCGCGTTGCGGGCGACCGCTTCGGTCTGCGTGAAGCGCGGCGACTATCGGTTTCGCTTCGTATACGACGATGCGCTGGAGTTTCGGGTGGACGGCCGGACGGTACTGAGACGATGGGAGCGGCGGCGATGGGCGGAGGAAGAGATCTTGCTGTCGCTCAGCATGGGTACCCACGAGTTCGAGGTGCGCTATGCGGTGGCCGAAGGGCACGCGGTGCTGCGGATGTTTTGGGGCCGCATGCTCGGAGGGTCTCGCCGCGGCTGAGGCCCCCTGCCGACGACATCCTGTCGGACGTCGTTCTGGAAGAAGAACGGCGACGGAGCGGCTTCGAGGCCGCTCCGCCGACGGAGCGCAGCATTACTCGCTCACGCGTTTCGCGCAGTGGATGCCGACGGACCGTGGCTGCGGAACGCTAAGGCCCTTCGGCTTGCTTTCCTCGCTCTCGCACGCCGCGAGTCTCCGCGCGGGAGGTCCGCGCATAGCTCGGCATGCAGGACGCCACGCGAGTCCATTTGCAGCTTCCATTGAATAGGAGTCAGAAAGGGGTCGAAAACGTTACATGCCCGCTCGCTGAATCTTCACTTTTTTTGCGCGGCCCCGCATTCAGGTTCGAAGCAAGCGGACAGCAGGGCCGGTTTCCGGACCGCGCAAGCCCGCTTAGCCCTATCCGGAGCGGCACAGGCGCCTCGATTCGCTTACCCGGCATCGAGTTCGGTGGCTCCGGTAGGACGCGTGTGAGCCCGCTGTCCCGGCGATTGCGTATGTCCGGCGGGATGTCGGAATTACGTTGCCTTGGCGAGGCCCGCGCTCCGGCGCTGGTCGAAAAATGCATCCTCTGCGGCAGGGCACGCGTGCCCCCACTAGGACCCTGTGCAGGGAAAACTGCTGGGGTGTGGAATGCTAGAGGCGGTTTGGCCCTGCCTGAGGCAAGGTTGCCTGGGCCGGAGGTGCGCTATCTATGGAGTTGGATGCCTTATCACTCTCGCGATTTCAGTTCGCACTCACGGTAGCCTTCCACTACCTCTTCCCACCCCTCACGATCGGTCTCGGCGTAATCATGGTGTACACCGAAGGCAAGTTTCTTCGGACCAAGGACCCCCAGTACGAGGCTCTGACGCGTTTTCTCACGCGCATCTTCGCCGTGACCTTCGCCATGGGTGTCGCCTCCGGCATCGTGATGGAGTTCCAGTTCGGAACCAACTGGTCCACCTATTCGCGCTACGTGGGCGACGTGTTCGGCTCGGCGCTGGCGGCGGAGGGCATCTTCGCCTTCTTCCTGGAGTCTGGCTTCTTGGCGGTATTGGTCTTCGGTTGGGACCGCGTGTCGCCGAAGATGCACTTCTTCTCCACCTGCATGGTGTCGTTGGGCTCGATGTTCTCGGCCATTTGGATCGTGGTTGCGAACTCGTGGCAGCAGACGCCGGCGGGGCACAAGATCGTCGAGTTCGGCACCGGCCAACGAGCGGAGATCATCAGTTTCTGGGAGTTAGTGTTCAACCCGTCGAGCATGCACCGGCTCGGGCACGTACTGCTGGGCGCGTTCATTTTGGGTTCGTTCTTCGTGATGAGCATCTCCGCCTACTACATCCTGAAGAAGCGGTTCGAGGAGCCGGCCAAGCGCATGTTCTCGGCTGCACTCGGCCTCGGCACGATTGCGTCCATCCTGGCAGCCTTCAGCGGGCACTTCCAGGCCGCTAACGTGGCTGAGACGCAACCGACCAAGCTGGCCGCGTTCGAGGGTTTGTTCGTGACGCCGAAGGAAGGCGAGGGAGCGCCGTTGTACATCATCGGCTTCCCGGACCAAGAGAGTCGCACCGTCAAAGCGGGCATCGCGGTTCCGGGGCTGCTGAGCTGGCTCGTGTATGGCGACATGGGTAGGCCGGTGGCGGGACTGGATCAGTTCCCGCCGGACGAGTGGCCTCCGGTAGCTCTCACCTTCCACAGCTATCATATCATGGTGTTGCTGGGTGTCTTCTTCATTGTCATCACGCTGTTCGCGCAGTTCCTGCGATGGCGCGGAACGCTGTTCCAAACACGATGGCTGATGTGGGTGTTCGTGTTCGCGATCATCGGTCCTTACATCGCCAATCAACTCGGCTGGATGGCGGCCGAAGTGGGACGTCAGCCCTGGGTGGTATACGGGCTTCTGAAGACGGCAGACGCATTCTCTCCTACGGTCCCCGCCGCGCAGATCGCCACTTCCATCGCTTTGTTCATCGTGATCTACACGCTGCTCTTCTTCCTGTGGCTCTTCGTGCTGAACAACAAGATTCACCAAGGACCGGTAGAGATCGAGGTGGCGAGGGCCAAGCGTGAGGCAGGGTTCTTCGAGGCGGCGGCGGAGGCTGCCGCACCGGGCAAGCAGCATCTGACAGGTCGTGAAGCGACGGAAGACGGGGAGGAGAAAGAGGAGGAGTAGACATGGAGCTTAGCTTGAACCTCGTCTGGTTCATCCTACTGGGCGTGCTGCTCACCGGGTATGCCATTCTGGACGGCTTCGACCTCGGGGTAGGCATTCTGCACCCGTTGGCGAAGACCGACACCGAGCGGCGCATCTTCATGAACTCCATCGGCCCGTTGTGGGACGGCAACGAGGTGTGGTTGGTGACATTCGGCGGCGCCCTGTTCGCGGCGTTCCCCGAGGCGTATGCCACGGCATTCTCCGGCTTCTACCTCGCCTTCATGCTACTACTATTCGCGCTGATCTTCCGCGCTGTCTCCATGGAGTTTCGTAGCAAGCTGGAAGTCGCGGGCTGGAGGAAGTTCTGGGACTACTCCTTCTTCGTAGCCAGTGCGGTTGCGACGCTGCTCTTCGGCGTAGCCGTGGGCAACGCTATGCAAGGCCTGGCCATCGGGGCGGATCGGGAGTACGTGGGTAGCTTCTTCGATCTCCTACGGCCTTATCCCCTGCTAGTGGGTGCGTTGGCGGTTGCGCTGTTCGCGATGCACGGCTCGATCTACCTGTATCTCAAGACCGAAGGAGAGCTGCAAGAGCGCATTCACGGCTGGATGTGGCGTACGTTCGGTGCGTTCATGGCGCTGTACATGCTCGTCACGATCGTGACGCTGATCACCGTGCCTAACGCTACCAAGAACTTCGAGACGCTGCCCATCTCGTGGGTGGTAGTGTTCTTGAACGTGCTAGCAGTCGCGAACATCCCGCGTGCCATCTATCTGGGCAAGCCGGGGTATGCGTTCGTATCGTCGTGTTGCACCATTGCGGCATTGAACTTTCTTTTCGGCGTCGCGCTGTTTCCTAACCTGCTCGTATCCAGTCTCAATCCGGCTTGGAGTCTCACCATCTACAACGCGGCATCGTCGCAGAAGACCCTCGGCATCATGCTGATCATCGCGATCATCGGCATGCCGTTCGTGCTCGCATACACGTCGGTAATCTACTGGGTGTTCCGCGGCAAGGTGCAGATAGGCAAGTTCAGCTACTGATACTTCCCCCACCCTCTCCCTTGTCGCAGTGAGGGTCTGTTGGGAAGGCTCCATGCCCCGGCCCGCGCCCGACGACTTGCAGCTACCGAGGGCGTGGCTCGAGCCCAAGGACCGCGCCGGGGCAGGGTCGGGGGCGGCTGCAAGCGCATGCTTCGACAGGCTCAGCATGACGGGCGACCGGTACTACCAGGCGGCAGGCGACGGCATGCGTCGACAGGCGCAGCAGGACGGTCGCGGGTGGGCTGCTTGCGCTCCATGCCCCGGCCCGCGTCCGAAGACTTGCAGCTACCGAGGGCGTGGCTCGAGCCCAAGGACCGCGCCGGGGCAGGGTCGGGGCGGCTGCGGGGTCATGCTTCGACAGGCTCAGCATGAC
>BTVI01000020.1:0-64952 GCA_045862955.1 Fimbriimonadales bacterium | reverse complement strand
CGCGCCGCATCCGCGGCGCGCTCCCCACTGCTGCGACTTCGGCAAGTGCCCGTCTACTGCGGGTTATGGGATGGACAGATCGAACCACCCCCGGGACAGCTTTCGTTCCGATAGTATGCTAGCAGGTACATGTTGTCGAAGGGCCCTCCGAAGCAAGGAGGAAAGTGCTGGAGGGGTGTTCCCGTACACTCCACCCGAACGTACTTATACTGGCAACAGAAGCCGGGGTGGGTGGCACAGGCATTCCACCTAGCAATCTCGGTCTTCGTGCATCCGGGTGAGCAGATCATGTAGACGCTCTCGTAGCAGGGTATCTCGTCGGCATACACGTATACGATCGCGCCTACCACCAACAGTCCAGTGAGCAAAATTAGGTATCGTCGCATCACGCTACCTCCTTTCGAAGTGTGTAGTGGGACTACAAATCGGAAGAGCTACCTTCTGGCAGGTAGGCATAGACGCGCTCGACCCAACCGCCAAGACGCAGGACGACCCAAATCTTCTTCTTCTCCTTCGTCACGTAACGGGAGTCGAACAGGTCGCGATTGTAGTTGGGATCCCAGTGCCAGGGGTCGATCGCGACGGCCACCGCATCACCCTTCTCACGGAGACGAATGTAGGATGCACCCTCCTTCACCCCTGAGCCCGGACAGCCTTTGTCGTTGTCGGCAGCGGGCCAATAGTAACTGACGTTCAGTCCCGGATCGTTCGGCACCTGAGTCCAGTCGCTCGGGCATGTGAAGATGCTCCGCTCCGACCACTTGAAGTAGCCTGCGTCAATGAGGGCGGTCGGCAGGTGCGGCACTCCCAGTCGCTGTAATGCGTTCATCGGGGTGGCACCGCCGCGTCCGGTCCCCTCGTACTCCGCTCGGTACATAGCAATCGCCTGACCGATCTGCCGGAGATTGCTGATGCAGTGCGCCTCGTTCCCCTTCTCTCGCACCGGAGCCAGCAGGACGTAAACAATGGCTGCGAGAGTGATCAGGATTCCGATCGTCACCAGAAGCTCAATCAGGGTGAATGCATCGCGTCTCATGGGTCTCACCTTTGCTTCGAGCGGGCTAAGAAAGCATCTAGGCCCTCACCGTATCGGCTCACACATATTAGCCGCCAATCCGGACCATATAAGTATACACGAGGTGTGAAGTACGCGTTCATCTGAAATGCTATCGTGCGATTGGGGTCGGCGGCAAGAGCCTTCGCATCCTCGATCACCCGTGCAGTCGGGCCGACCCACTGGCGAACCGTCTTCAGGTCGGTCCCCGCGTCCACCAGGGCAATCGCGGTGTGCCAGGACGAGTCGCCGAACCAACTCTCGTCCTGCTGAAACTTCAGGCTGCACGCACTGCAAGAGCCGAGATAGACGATCAGGTGGTGTTGCGAGGGCTGGTTGTCCCCGACCGCCTCTACCAATGCCTGCGGAGCCGGCGCTCCCGGCTTGGGGTCGTATCGGCTCAACCACTCCATTTGCGGACTGGTGGTTACCGACTGGGTCGGGGACTTCGACAACAGGAGATGCAGTCCGAGGGTTCGGGCAACAGCTCGAAACGTGGGGGCATCGGACGGCAGCGCCAGGACCAGTACAATTGCGAGAGCTCCCCACACCACTAGAAGTGAACGAACGAGTTTCCTTCTCTCGCTGCCGGCTCCGTGGTCACCCGAGACTTGATGAAACGTTGCTCCCACCTTTCTCGATCCTCTCCGCCAAGGCCGAATACTCGGCCCGAACTATGTCACAGATAGTAACACACATTTTTACTGGCAACAAGAGGTGAATAAAGAAAACAGCTAGACTACTTTAGCAATCAGGTATTTATACTGTATAAACACCGATGCTCTGCTACCGAGTCGAGGTGAAACGGCGAAGAACCCGGTCATCCGGAAACCGAGCCAAACCCTCCACGGCCACGCGCGCAACTTCGTCCGTCCTGCCCTCGTGGCGGAGGAGAATCGCGAGCCAACGGTACGCGTCCTGGTGTCCGTCCACGTCCCATTCCGGAAGGTCTGGCTCTCGTCCGAGGCGAATGGCCTCGCGCAGGAGCCTGGTCACCTCGTGAACCGGAGCCTTCTCGCGCATCAGGCAGCGCGCGATTTCCACGCGCAGTGCGACGCTCTTCGGGTTGTATCGCAGCCCTTCGGCAAGGAACGCCTTGACCTCGGCCTCACCCTTCGTTGCATGGCGGATCACGAACGAGCCGACCGTGTAGCCTGGCACGAACTTGGGGTCCAGCCAAGTCATAAACCGGAAGAGCGGTAGCGACTCGGTGACTGGCCGATGCCGGTGGCTATGCTCGTCGAAGTACGGCCGTATCTCCCGCTCGATGTCTCCCCAGATGCCGCGCGGGTCGTTCGCCTTGTGCGGCACCACGCTCACGTGATCGTGCTCATCGTCGTGGTGGTGACCGTGTGGGTCGGAAGCGCAGTCCGCGCGTGTGCCGTGCTTACGCTCGGCATCGGTCATGGGGCGCATCAGCACCCCACTGTGCGTGTACTCGTCCGTCTTGCGCCACAAGTAACCGGCCAGCCCGCTGCTGAACTCCCCCAAGAGCGTGGCGGAGGCGGACCCCTCCCGAGTCGCCAGCATCACGGACTCGTCCGGCCGCTTGAGTTGTTCGGGAGTCACGAGTACGACCAGAGCGCCCGCGACCCATACCGCCGCTAGCCACAGGGTCCAATACAGGGCGTTCATGCTACAGAGCCGCCCTCCGGAAGCGGAGCCACCCCAACCAGAGCCATATCATGCTCCCGAGCAACGCGTAGCCTGCGAGCAGCCCCAATACCCAGGCCGGCACCGGGTCCCATCCGTACGTGACCTTTCGCCCGAGGTCGAAGAAGTCGTAGTGCGGTAGCAGGCCGTACACCACGTTGGCGAGACCGTTCCATGCCCCTGTCTGACCGTGGTACAGCAGGGTGATGCGCGTGAACGCCCCCGCGCCGAGCGCCAGGATGAGCGACGTCACCACCGCCGCGCCGTGGGTCATCAGTACCGACAAAGCCACCGTCATCGCACAAAGCCACACGAGACCGACAGCCTTTAGCAGCACGTACTGCATGAAGATCGCTTCCACGGGAACCCCGAAGCAGGCCAGCAAGACGCGAGCCGTAGCAGCCAGAAGCAGGAACGCGAGGATCGAGGTCAGGCTCGCAGCCACCCACTTGCCCAGCAGAATCTGCCACCGCGAGATCGGTCGGGCCATCAACGGGTAGATAGTGCGGCGCTGCACCTCTTCGGGGATCTGGCGGGCAGCCACGATGACCGCGAGCACGGTAGAGAACAAGCCGATGGCAGTGAACGTGACGTCTCGAAGGAACACCTCGAGCCCTCGAACACCGAAGAACCCGAAAGCCCCCGCCCCCGCAATCATCAGTCCCATCAGCACCAGGACCACGTAGAGGTCCTTGCGTCGGAAGGTCTCCAACATCCCCGCGACTGCGAGAGCCCTGCAGGTTCGAACCGTGGCTATCATGCCGCTTTCACCTCCTCCTGAGCTGCCCCGCTCACTAGGTCGACGAAGTAGTCCTCCAGCGACTCGACCCGTCCGCGAAGCGTTTCGACCCGCTCCTCTGCAACCAGCTTGCCACGGTGGAGCACCAGCACTCGATCGCACAGCATCTCCACTTCGCTCAGCTCGTGCGACGAGAACAGCACGGTTACCCCGCTCTCCCTCTGGCGCCTCATCAGCTCGCGAAGGTCCCTGCGGCCCAGCGGGTCGAGGCCCGACGAGAGCTCGTCCAAGATCAGTAACCGTGGCTCGCCGAGCAGTGCCTGCGCGATGCCTACCCGCTGTAGCATGCCCTTCGATAGGTAGCGGTTGAGATGGTGCGCGCGATGCGCCACTCCTAAGGAGGTCAGCAACATGCCGATCCGGTCGCTCAGCGCGCGTCCGCCCAGTCCGTGCAGTTGCCCGTACAGCCGTAGCGTCTCGAACGGAGTCAGATAGGGGGAGTAAAGGGCAGTCTCCGGCAGAAAGCCGATACCGCGGCGCGCGTTCGCGTCGCCGACCGGCAACCCGCTGATGCGCACCGTGCCCGAAGTCGGCGGCTGAAAGCCCATCAGCGTCTTTATCGTCGAAGTCTTTCCGGCACCGTTCAGCCCCACCAGGCCGACGATCTCGCCAGGATTGACGATGAAGGAGAGGCCATCCACGGCCCGTGTCGGCTTTCGGAAAGGCCTCCTATACTCGACTACGAGGTCTCGAACTTCGATCGTATGCATAGGCGTCCTCATCGTCATTGTCGGACGCATGCCGGTCCGGATCAGCCTGTGCAGCTTTGCACGAAGCAGGAATGACGGTTCCGCTGCAGAATGGCGAGGGACCGGCGCCGAGCGCCGGCCAGGGCACGGAATGCGACTGCTGAATGCTGTTAAAACACGGAGATCGTGGAGTCTGCTGGTCGGCGTCGGGGCCATCCTGGGCGTGGGTCTCCTTGCCACGCTCGGAGGGGCACAGGGTGAGCGAGGCACCGGTCTGACGGTGGCCGAGACGAATGCGGACTGCCTTCAGTGCCACGGCGGCAGCGGCTTCGTCGTCCGCGACCCGGAGAAAGACACCACGCGCTCGCTCTACGTAGACGGCGCGGCCTTCGCCCGAAGCGTCCATAGAGACGCGGCGTGTCTAGACTGCCACCCGGGCGCCGAGAAGCTGCCGCACGTCCTGGCCGAGATGACGCTGCCCAACTGTGCCGACTGTCACTCGGACGTCAACGAGGAGTTCGCCATCAGTGTCCACGCGCTGTCGGACTCACCGACCGCCGGCAAGCCGACCTGCATCTCCTGCCACGGAGGCAATCCGCACACCATCGCGAGCCTGACGGGGGTACCGCGCAAGGACAAACTCGCGCTATGTTTCGACTGCCACTCCGATTCGAAGCTGATGGCGGCGCACGGCGCAACGACCGATGCCGCCATGTCGTATACGCGGAGCTTTCACGGTAAGGCCATCTCCTATGGATCGGACAAGACCGCGGTGTGCAGTGACTGCCACGGATACCACGCCGTGTTCTCGCCATCGGACCCCCGTTCTCCCGTGCAGCCCAAGAAGGTCACACAGGTGTGTGCCAAGTGCCATCCCGGCGCTCCGTCGGCCTTTGCCGTCTCCGGCGCAAATCACCTCGACCTCAAGATCGAGCAGAGTCCGGTTCTCCGGGCGGAGGTCGGGTTCTTCACGGTACTCACCTGGTCGGTTCTCGCCGCGCTGTTCTTGTCGGTCATTCTGGATGCTCGGGTGGGCATCCGTCTCGCATGGCGGCGTTTCCGTCAGTCGCTGACTAAGGGAGAGGCCGCGCAGGCGCAGGAACGAACGTATCTGTGGTTCACGCCGTGGCAACGCATCCAGCACTGGATCTTCGCTGCGTCCTTCTTTTTGCTGGTCGGGACCGGGCTGCCACTGCGCTTCCCGGAGGTCGGTTGGCTGCGCTCGCTCTACGGCCTATTAGGGGGACTGCAGTCGGCGCGGTTGATCCACCGTGGCGCGGGCATCGTGATGATCGCGATGTTCGTGGTCCACATCGTCTATCTGCTATGGACCTGGAAGCGGATCAACTACTCGATCCGACGCATTCCGATGCTGCCGAATCGTCGCGACCTGACTGACTTCATCGAGACTGCGCGCTTCTACCTCGGCCTTCGCGAAGACCCACCCAAGTTCGGGCGATTCAGCTTCCGTGCCAAGTTCGGCTACTGGGCGGTATTCTGGGGCCTGCCTATCATGGCGTTCTCGGGTCTGGTGTTATGGTACCCGGTCCACCTGGGAGGAAGGTTGGGTGAGCTGGGCTTTGCCATCGCGTACATCGCTCACAGCGATGAAGCGGTCCTCGCGGCGGGAGCGATCATCGTCTGGCACATCTATACGACTTTGCTAAGCCCCCTGTACACCCCGTTCGCAGCCAAAATGATAATAGGGCGTATTACGGAGGAAGAACTCCGCCGCGAACACGACCATGCCTAGACGCGTCGGCTCGGTTTCGGTGGAGCACCAGCGCGCCTCCATACCAAGGTCTTGGAAGGAAAATGAAGCGAGTATTCGAAGCGTTCGGTAGGAACCGAGTGACGACAACCGGAGCCGTGCTAGTCTTCTCCAGCCTTGCACTGCTATTGCTACTGGTTGGACTCGACGTCGCGGGTCAGATCACTAACCCCTATGTCAGCATCATAACCTACATGCTAGTTCCTCTCGTGCTCGTCCTGGGCCTCGTCCTGGTACCGCTCGGAGCCCGCTCTCATCACCTATACGAGCGCAAAATCGGCAAGCAGGTAGACCCCTACTTCAGCTTTGATTTCAATGACCCTGTCGTGCGGCGCAGGGCGTGGTTCTTCGGCGCAACCACTGCGATGATCGGTCTGGCTCTCGCGGCGGCTGCGTATCGCGGCAGCCACTTCATGGAGACCCCGAAGTTCTGCGGCGAGGCGTGCCACACCGTAATGGAACCCGAGTACGTCGCCTATCTGCGGTCGTCCCATGCACGTGTGCCCTGCGTGGACTGTCACATCGGCCCCGGTCTCCCATGGTTGTTTCGCCAGAAGCTGTCGGGACTTCGTCAGACCATCCACTTCGTGACGAATACCTATCAACGCCCGATTCCGTCGCCCGTGAAGGACTTGCGCCCAGCACGGGACGTATGTGAGGTGTGTCACTGGCCGCAGCGCTTCTTCGGCGATGTGGTCAAGTCCGTGTACACCTTCGATCCCGACGAACACAATACCATCAACCTAACACGTATCACCCTGCGAGTGGGCAGCCATGCCGCGCAGTCCTCGGGTATCCACAGTCACATCGAGAAGCAAGTGTATTACATGCCGAAGGACGACAAGCGCATGGAGATGGCGTGGGTATACGAGCAGAAGGTTGACGGCTCGACCGTACTCTGGGTGCCCGAGGGCGGTGAGGTGCCGGAGGACGCTGGTCCGAAGGCGCGAGGTGTCCGTAAGATGGACTGCGTAGACTGCCACAACCGCTCTGCGCACCGTTTCGAGCCCTTCGAGCGACTGGTAGACGACGCGATGACACGGGGTGAGATCTCGCGCAAGATCCCATGGATCAAGAAGATGGCGATGGACGCCGCCCCGCCCATAGATGGCCCCATCACGGAGGCGCAGCAGCGCAAGGTGCTGGGTGCCCTCCAAGCGATCCCGGAGCGCTATCGGACCGAGTACCCGGCGATCTTCGAAGAGTACAGGGAGCAGATTGCGCTGGCAGCGAGAAAGCTCGCGCAGCTCTACAAAGGAACGGCGTTCCCGAAGATGAAAGTGTATCCCGGCATGCAGCCCGACCTGCAGACTCACGAGGGCTGCGACCGATGCCACGGGGTGTTGGTGGCTGCTTCCGGAATGCACAAGGGAGAAACTCTCTCCGGTGACTGCTCGCTCTGTCACACCGAGCCAGAGATGCTGTCTGGGCCGCAGGCGGAGGCAGATGCTCCCCAGCGCTAGCACCTGGGACCGGCCATGCATCCGAAGGATTCGGCTGACTGCGATCCGAGCAGCAGCGTTGACGTCCGGTTGAGCATTTGGTAGTTAGTATCATATTCGCAAAGGGCTGGCCGCATGGACGGCGCGTACCGCATGTTTCGGAACGTCTCGCACGGCTGGCACGGTCGGTTGTGAGTCATGAGCTTAGGACAATACCATTACGGCGTCCTCTAGTCAGACAGTCTGATAGGGGAGTCCGTGACGTTTCCCCGGCGCGGTAATTGCGAGTTCGGGAGGAGCGTAATGTGAAGTACCACCTGTTCAGGCCTCTCTACGTGATCTCGGCTGTCGTCGCGTTGGTTTTTCTAGCCCAATACGCAATGGTTTCTCCTGACTTCAGTACCGGCCCCAGAGGATACATGTACTCGTGGCATCGGCTGGGCAACGAGACGCAGTAGGAAGAGAGACCGATTCGATATCGCGGCCCGAAGTACTGCGCCTCCTGTCACCAGGAAAAGGTTTCCTCCCTGCACCAGTCGCCCCACGCCGCAGTTAGCTGCGAGAACTGCCACGGTCCGGCAGGCGAACACCCGGATGCACCTCCCAAGCTGCCACTCGACCGAAATCCGAATCTGTGCCTAAGATGTCACTTCAGGCTCCCCTACGGGACGAGCCTACGGGGCCGGCTGAAAGGGATCCGGCCCGACGAACACAACCCAGGAGAGGAGTGCGCGACTTGCCACGACCCGCACCAAGCCACACTGTGAGGGAAATCCAATGACGAGACGAGACTTCATAGCAGCTTCGCTCAGGTTGTTGGCAGTCGTGGCGGCACCCGGAGCCACACTCGCTCTGCTCTCGAGCAAGCGGCGGAAGGCACCGAGGGCACGAAAAACCGGAGTCCGGTACGCATTCCTCGTGGATACAGAGAAATGCGTCGGGTGCGGGATGTGCGTGCAGGCCTGCAAACTGGAAAACGGTGTGCCGCTGGACGCCTCGGTCTCCCGTACATGGATCGAACGCTACGTCGTGACGAAGGACGGGAAGGTGTTTGCCGATACACCCCATGCAGGTCAGGAGGGCTTCCTGACATCGAGCATCAGCCTGGGGAAGGGGCACACGCGCGACATCCCCGATGATCAGGTGGCGAAGGCATTCTTCGTCCCCAAACTATGTAATCAGTGCGAGAACCCACCGTGCGTCCAAGTGTGCCCCGTTGGCGCCACGTATCAAACTGCGGAGGGGATTGCGCTCGTGGATCGAGAAACCTGCATCGGATGCGGGTACTGCATCATGGCTTGTCCGTACGGCGCCCGTTTCTTCCATCCGAAGTATAAGGTTGCCGAGAAGTGCACGTTCTGCAATCACCGGCTCGCTAAGGGCATGCAGCCCGCTTGCGTGGAAGCCTGCGCTTTCGGGGCGCGCATGATAGGCAACCTGGAGGACCCGGAGGACCCTCTGACCCGGGCAGTCCGGACGGAGCGGCTCATGAGGCTCAAGGAAGAATATGGCTGTGAACCGCAGGTCTACTATAGAGGGCTGAGTCGGGAGGTTCGCTGATGCTAGCTCACGGAGAGGCATGGACCGTCAAGGACCTGTTCGTCTATCCTAACGAGTTCATCTACTGGAGTATCCAGATCGTCATGTACCCGTTCATGACCGGACTCGTAGCAGGCGCATTCGTGCTATCGTCCCTCTATCATGTGTTCGGCGTCACGCGACTCAAAGAGATCGCGAGATTCTCCCTCGTCTTCTCGTTCAGCTTGCTACTCGTCGCTCCCTTGCCACTGATCTTTCATCTGCAGCAACCCCTGCGCAGCCTAAACGTGTTCCTCACACCTCACTTCACCTCCGCCATTGCTGCGTTCGGAATCGTGTTTTCCGCCTACGGCGCACTGGTAGCTATGGAGCTGTGGCTGATCTATCGTTGTCACTGGGTCGCCACGCTGGCTCGACTCCGTGCCTACCCGAATCGCTCGCTTGGCGTTACGATGCGCATCTTGCTTCTGAACGTCCTCACACTCGGCGCCCTCGATGTGAGCGAGGAAGCACGCTCTCGCGACGCCAAGGCGGTACGGGTGCTCGCCGCAGTTGGGATTCCGGTCGCAGGCTTCCTCCACGGGTACGCGGGCTTCATCTTCGGCTCGGTCAAAGCGAACGCGCTGTGGATGACCCCCCTAATGCCCGTGATCTTTATCATGTCCGCAGTCGTCTCGGGCATTGCGCTCTCTATGCTCACCTACATTGGCTGGCAGTGGATCTCGCGGACGACGCAGAGACGTCCCCATGGCGATGACGGCAGCCTCGAGGTGGTACGCTCGACAGCCCGCTATCTGTTGCTGTTTATGGTGTTCGCAATGAGCCTCGAGGTGCTCGACCTCGTGTTCCGTGGTTACACAGCGGTGAAGACCTGGGACGTCGTGCGCAGCGTAATCTACGGCCGGGACTTCGTGAACATCTTCGTCGTTCAATACGGCCTGGGAGGCATCCTGCCGCTCTTATTGCTCTTGACTCCGAACCTCACGACGCGACGCGCTATCCTCAGCCTCCTCCTCGTGCTGCTCGGCGAATTCATGATGCGCTGGAACGTGGTAATCGGCGGTCAGGCTTTCTCCCTCACCTTCTCGGGGTACATGGAGTACAAGCTGCCGATCGTGCCCCACAACCTCGACACGTTCCGCGAGGGCTTGACCGGCGCACTCCTGGTAATGCTCATGCCCTTCGTGCTGTTCTCCATCCTCGGTCGCATCATTCCGCCAGGCCCGCCCCTGACTGAGCGGACCAACGAAGCCGGCGTGTGACCTAACGCCCCATCGGAGAAGATGGTATTCTGGTACTTGACAAGGCGGGCTCTGGACGCATAGAATGTCACCATAAGGTCAGGGTATCACTAAATAGTGCAACTTTTCACAATGTTCGGGGCCATGGCATGTTTGGATGGCTCAGAGAAAGGTTGTGCGAGGTTTATCGATATCCGGAAAAAGTGAGGGTACTGAATGACCAAGAGACTCACTCTCGCGGCAGTCCTGCTACTTTGGGTAGTCAGCGCTTTCTGCCTGCCCGCGTACGTCAAACTGTTCTCCGACACCTACGCCATTCCTAAGGATTCCGCTCTCGCGAAGGCGAAGTGCGCCGTTTGCCACGTGGGGATGACCAAGAAGCTGAACCCTTATGGACAGGCGCTGGACAAACTCGTTAAGGCCGACAAAGGCAAGAAGTTGACCGCGGACATCCTGAAGAAGCTCAACGATGCCGACTCGGACGGGGACGGCGTCAAGAACCTTGCGGAGATCAAGGCGGGCAAAATGCCCGGCGACCCGAAGAGCAAATAGCAAGAAGCAGTGAGCGCCCCGACGCGCTCCCCTAACAAGCTGGTTAAGGAGGACCACAACCAACGAAACTCACATCGAGGAGCGCCGCGATGGCCGCCGCCGCTGCCGTCGCGGTGGCAATCATTCCTTTCACATCACCTCCGGCAGACGCCATCCCGGCATGGGCGCGGAGGTACGACATGGACTGCTCGAGTTGCCATTTCGGCAGCACCTTCCGTCTGACGAAAGTCGGTAAGGACTTCTGGCTACGAGGGCACCGGGCAAAGGACGACGAAGGCATCAAGGACCTGAGTGACGTCCACATTACCAACTACACGTCGTTCGCGAGCAAGTTCCGCTTCTACGCGGACAAGGATGCCGATCCATCTACGGAGTTCGACGTTGAGGCGCTCTCCATCTACTCGGGTGGCCCTCTCGTCGACAACTTCAGCTACTTCTTCGAGATCTACCTGCACGAGCGCGGTAAGGAAACCGCAGCCGATGGAACGCAGCTGAACACTGCTACGCGATCTAAGCTAGCAGAGGCATATCTGCTCTATAACAGCAATCCCATGGGTGACAGCTTCTGGTTCGCTCGAGCAGGGCAGATCACGCCTCGTATAATCCATCAGGCGAGCGCAGGGGCTCGAACTACCTTGAGTAGGCCCAGGATTATCAACGACACTGTTGGTGGCGGCAACCTGTTCACGCCGCGCGACCGCTTCTACGGTATCACCGCTGGCTTTGTCACTCCCGAGGCGTTCATTGCCGAGTTCGGAATCGTGAACGGCGGTGGCGGGAACTCCCGACCGAACCAAAGGGAAGCGAATAACTTCAAGGACCTGTTCGCCACGTTCGAGAAGGAATTCGATGACTACGGCAGCAGCGTCGGAATCTACGGCTATACTGGCAAGTACCCGATCGCTGGTCCGCCCGCATGGGAGGACAACTTCGTCCGATACGGAGTGTTGGGCTCGTTCGTTCGTGACAACTTCGAGTTCAGTGGCGCGTGGATGCGCGGTGAGAATGACATCCAGACAGGTGGTACCCGCAATCCCGAAGGCTACTACCTCGAGGGAGCTTGGATCGCCAACGATGACTTCACTTTCTATGGCAGATACGACAACTTCCTGGCCGACCTTGCATCTGCCCCTCGCAAAACGGGAGTCACGTTAGGGGTCTCTTATCGTCTACCTGGAATGGGGCGGATGGCGCTCGAAGGCACCGATACGAAGACCCAAGGTGGCTCGTCGGTACAGCAACTCTTGTTCGAGATCAACTGGATGTTCTAGCCTTGCGAGGCAGACCGCTCGCTAGCGAGGGCTCGGCCCTGCTAGCGCTAGCAAACATGAATGACCCCGGCGCTCGCCAGGGTCATTCCGTATTCCTGACTCGGAACGCCCCTAGCCCGCATTATTCACGAAAACTGCCCATCGGCGGTGGAGGCGGGTTGACGGGGTGTCGGGAAGGGTGGTAGCGGTCGACCGGGCGGTTTTCGCCAGGCGCCTGGCGAGCCACGGATGCACAGCACCTCATTCTGTAACCCATCTCACCGCATGTAGGGCTGTGTAGGCGAACGTGGCCGCCGTAAGGGCCGGTCCCGTGCGTGTTCCGAAAAGGCGGTGGCTCAGAGGTTCAGGCGAGCAAGCAGCGCGAGCCAGATGTACCGGAGCGGGTAGCCCGTCGGAAGGCGGAGCCACGTTCGACGCGTGGTCAACGTCATGCTGAACCTGTCGAAGCATGGGACCGCCGGCCGCACGTTCCCGAATTCAGTAGGTGCCTCTGGCGCTCACCGATGCATGCTTCGACAAGCTCAGCATGACGTGGCAAAGGGCACGTGCATATCCCTCAAGGCTTTCATATCCCTCACCCCTTGCAGTGGTGAGGTTCCATGCCTAGACGTTTCGGCTGCCGTCTGCCACCACGCTCTCGTCCAGCGGCTCTCCGAGCAGCCGAACGTCGAGGCACCCAAAGCCAGGGGCTGGTGATGCCCCCCCTCACCCCAACCCTCTCCCCCGGGAACGGGGGAGAGGGAGGGAGAGACTACCCCCAGCTGCCCCGGCCCGCGTTCCCATATTCCATCCCCAGACGTTTGTATATGCCCCGGCCCGCGTCCACCGCTTGGCAGCAGCGAGTGCATGCTTCGACAGGCTCAGCATGACGTGACAAAGAGCATCCTCACATCCCTCACCTCACGCAGTTCCATGCCTAGACGTTCAGCATGACGCGGCAAAGGGCATGTTGTATGCTCTCACCACTTGCGAAGGAAGGGTCACTAGCGACGTCATGCTGAGCCTGTCGAAGCATGGGACCGCCGGCCGCACGTTCTCGAATTCAGTAGCTGCCTCTGGCGCTCACCGATGCATGCTTCGACAAGCTCAGCATGACGTGGCAAAGGGCACGTGCATATCCCTCTCATATCCCTCACCCCTTGCAGTGGTGAGGGTCCATGCCTAGACGTTTCGGCTGCCTTCTGCCGCCACGCTCCCACCCAGCGACCCCCCGAGCAGCCGAACGTCGAGGCACCGACGTTTGTATGCCCTCATCAACCGCAGATGATGGGTCACTGGTTACGTCAGCTGAGCCTGTCGAAGCATGAGACCGCCGGCCGCACGTCCCCGCCTAGACGTTTTTCCATGCCTAGACGTTTCGGCTGCCGTCTGCCACCAAGCTCTCGCCCAGCGACCCCCCGAGCAGCCGAACGTCGAGGCACCGAAACCCAAGGGCTGGTGATGCCCCCCTCACCCCAACCCTCTCCCCCGGGAACGGGGGAGAGGGAGGGGAGATCCCATGCCTAGACGTTTCGGCTGTCGTTAGCCACCAAGCTCTCGCCCAGCGACCTCCCGAGCAGCCGAACGTCGAGGCGCCGAAAGCCAGGGGCTGGTGATGCCCCCCTCACCCCAACCCTCTCCCCCGGGAACGGGGGAGAGGGAGGGAGACACCCCCCGCTGCCCTGGCCCGCGTCCACCGCTTGGCAGCAGCGAGCGCATGCTTCGACAGGCTCAGCATGACGTGACAAAGAGCATCCTCACATCCCTCACCTCACGTAGTTCCATGCCTAGACATTCAGCATGACGCGGCAAAGGGCATGTTGTATGCCCGCACCACTGGCAAAGGGCACGTGCATATCCGTCTCATATCCCTCACCCCTTTCCATGCCTAGACGTTTCGGCTGCCTTCTGCCGCCACGCTCTCGCCCAGCGACCCCCCGAGCAGCCGAACGTCGAGGCGCCGAAAGCCAGGGGCTGGTGATGCCCCCCTCACCCCAACCCTCTCCCCCGCGAACGGGGGAGAGGGAGGGAGAGACACTACCCCCCCGCTGCCCTGGCCCGCGTATGAGCCGCCGTGCCCCGGCGCGGTCCTTGGGTTCGAGCCATGCCGTGGGCAGCTGCTGGTCGGCGGACCCGGGCCGGGGGCATGGAGACCGCAAAAGGGCTGGTAAGTGTCATCCCCGCGGAGGCGGGGATGCAGTGGCCGTGGCTATGGCCAAGGAAGGGGCGAGAACGTCATCCCCGCGAAGGCGGGGATGGAGTGCAACGTGACCGCGCGGCGTAGGATGCTCCAACGTCAGCGACGCGAAGGCGGGGATGCAGTGAGTTGCTCGCCACCCATAGCACGAAGAGCGCCGTCATCCCCGCGGAGGCGGGGATGCAGTGGCCGTGGCTATGGCCAAGGAAAGGGCGAGAACGTCATCCCCGCGGAGGCGGGGATGCAGTGACGGGGACCGTGGCAGGACCGTGACGTACTGCGTCATCCCCGCGGAGGCGGGGACGCAGTGTAATAGACATGGCCGGACCGCAGGTTGCCGATGTCATCCACGCGAAGGCGGGGATGCAGTGCCTTGGCGAAGGACTCTATCGAGCGCTCGGACGTCATCCCCGTGAAGGCGGGGATGGAGTGCAACGTGACCGCGCGGCGTAGGATGCTCCAACGTCAGCGACGCGAAGGCGGGGATGCAGTGAGTTGCTCGCCACCCATAGCACGAAGAGCGCCGTCATCCCCGCGATGACGGGAATGCAATGTATGACGGCGAGTGGCCCGATGTCTGATTTACGTCATCCCCGCGAAGGCGGGAATCGAATCGGGAACGCCTGCACTACAGCGAGTGTCAGGTGGGCCGCTTCATCAACACTAACAGCATCACTACAGGCGTCTTGGCGTGCACGCTGTGAGGTAGGTTGGGCCTCATGTACACACAGGTACCGGCGACTGCCGAAGTCGCGTCCTTGCCCAATGTCAGGTCGGCCTCGCCCTGCAGGAACTGGAGAAGGGCCGGCATGGAAGCGGTGTGCTCCGAGAGCTCCTGGCCCGCTCCGAATCCGAACACTAACACTTTGGCATACTCGTCGTCCAGCAACGTACGGCTGAGGATTCCGTCCACGGGTGGTTCGACTCCCACCGTCGGGTCGAGTAGATGCAGGTAGTCCATCGTCGTTCCGTCCTATTCCGTCCGTCTGCGGACGAGTCCTCGGAGCACACGAAGCAGGCCGCGCGAATCGATCACTCGCTCCTTCAAGGGGATGATGCCGTTATCGGTGATACGAATGCTTTCGGGACACACCTCCTCGCAGCACTTGGTGATGTTGCAGTAGCCGACTCCGGCTTCTTGCCATATCATCTCGGCGCGATTCGCAATGTCCATCGGATGCATCTCCAGCGCCGCGAGACGTATCATCTGGCGAGGGCCGAAGTAGTGGTCCTTGAGTTGGTGTTCGCGCAGCACGTGACACACGTTCTGACACAGGAAGCATTCGATGCACTTACGGAACTCCTGGATGCGCGCGACGTCGCGCTGGCGAATACGAAACGGCTGATCGCCGATCTTCGGATCGTACGTGAAAGGCTGAATCTTCTTAGCCTGCTCGTAGTTCCACGACACATCGGTTACGAGGTCGCGGATCAGTGGGAAGGTCTTGATCGGGTACACACGGATCGGTCCCGGTGGCAGGGCGTCTAGGCGGGTCTTGCACATAAGCGATGGGATGCCGTTGATCTCGGCGCTGCAGGAGCCGCACTTTGCCGCTTTGCAGTTCCATCGGCAGGCGAGAGAACCGTCCTGCTGGCGCTGAATGGCATGGATCGCATCCAGAACCACCCAGCCTTCCTCTGCTTGCACGCGGTACTCGTGTTCCTGTCCACCCTTCGCATCGCCACGAAACACTCTCAGCGTGTATTCCGCCATCACTTCTTCCCCTCGAATAGCGCCTTCAGCTCCGCGGACATCTCCGGGACGGGAGCCGTACTAATCCGCACTTCGCCGTCCACGAAGCTAGCAATCACGTTCTTCTTCGCCCACTCATCGGATTCGTTCGGGTAGTCCAGGTGCCAGTGACCGCCCCTACTCTCCTTCCGCTCCGCGGCGCTGCGGAGAATAGCTTCTGCGAGCGCCACCATGTGCACCACGTCACGGCAGGTATGCCAGCTCGGGTTATACGCCCTTCCGCCCTCTGCCTTCAGATTCGGGAGCCGCTGTTTCACGCGGGTTATCTTTTCCAACCCCTCTTCGAGGCCCGCACTGGTTCTGGCAATTCCTGCGTGTTCACCCATGATGTCCTGCACTTCGGCGTGCATGTGAAACGGATTCTCGCTTCCCCCATCGAACGGTGCTAACAGCGAGCGCATCTCGTCCTCCACCTGTGCCTCGTCCAGCTTCCCGGGGGCGTTAGCCTTGGCGAACTCCGCAGCGGCAAGTCCGGCCCGTCGTCCGAAGACTACGAGGTCGGACAACGAGTTACCACCCAGCCGGTTTGCGCCATGCAGCCCGCAGGCGCACTCGCCGGCTGCAAAGAGGCCAGGCAGAGTCGTGGCACAGGTGTCCGGCTCCGCCCGAATACCACCCATCGTGTAGTGGATGGTAGGTGCAACCTCCATCCGCTCCTTGGTGATATCTATGTCTCCCAGGCGGTGGAACTGCTCGTACATGCTGGGCAGCTTGGCCTTGATATACGCAGCACCCCTGTGGCGAATGTCCAGGAATGCGCCACCGTGGGGGCTTCCGCGACCGGCCTGCACTTCCTTGTAGATGGACCGCGCCACCACGTCGCGGGGCAGCAGCTCGGGCGGCCGGCGGTTGTTCTTCTTGTCGTCCAACCACCTTCGGGCCTCTGCCTCGTCTTCGGCGAACTGCCCCCGATACTGCTCCGGCATATACTCCTCTTTGAACATGAAGCGCTCACCGAGCGAGTTGGTGAGAATGCCGCCTTCGCCCCGGACCGCCTCCGTCACGAGAATGCCCTTCATACCCGGAGGCCACACCATGCCGGTCGGGTGGAACTGCACCATCTCCATGTCTTTCAGTTCTGCACCAGCGAAGAAGGCCATAGCAGCGCCGTCACCGGTGCTCTCCCAGGAGTTGGAGGTAACGCGGAACATCTTCCCCCAGCCCCCGGTAGCTATCACCACCGCCTTGGCTCGGAACAGCACGAACTTGCCGGTATCCCGTACGTAGCCGAACGCCCCGATCACGCGGCCGTCGTCGAGCAGCAGCCGTGTTAGTGTCACCTCCATGTGTGCGTGTACGTCCAGGCTGACGGCTTTGTCCTGCAGCGTGCGAATCATCTCGAGCCCAGTGCGGTCGCCGACGTGATTCAGGCGGCGATACAGGTGTCCCCCGAACGGACGCTGTGATATCTTGCCGTCTGGCGTGCGGTCGAAGACGGCGCCGTACTTCTCCAATTCGAGGATGCGCTCCGGCGCTTCTTTCGCGAAGATTTCCACCGTACGAGGGTCGTTCAGGAACTTACCGCCCTTCATCGTGTCCACGAAGTGCACGCGCCAGTCGTCCGGCTCGTTCATGTTGCCCAGCGCAGCCGCGGCGCCCCCCTCGGCCATCACGGTGTGTGCTTTGCCCAGCAGCGACTTGCACACTAGCCCGGTGCTCGCTCCCGACTCGATGGAGGCGATAGCGGCGCGCAGCCCGGCGCCGCCCGCTCCTATCACTAACACGTCGTACTCGAAGCTATCGTAGGTTTCCATGGCTAGAACACGATCCTGGGGTCATGTGGTATCACGCCGGCACCGAGAAGACGAATGTACAGGTCGATAAGCATAATGGAGACGAGGCTGGCCCAGAACCACTGCATGTGGCTCACGTTCCACGCAGTGACCCACCGCCACAAGCCGTACCGCACGGCCCCTCCGGGGCAGTCGAAGCAGTCCACCTTGCCACCCACCAAGTGTCGGAAGTAGTGACATGAGAAGGTGTATAGCGTGACCATCACGGCCTCGAGGGTATACAGTAGGCTCCCCACGCCGATGCCGAAGCGACCGTCGAAGATGTATGCCTCCACCGTGTCCTTGTAGGTGAGAAACACGAGTGCAGCGGCAAAGAAGAAGGTGATGCGGTGTAGGTTCACCCACACCCACGGCATCACCGTCTCACCCGCGTACTTCTTGCGTCCCTCCGGCACCGCACACGCACGGGGGTCGGCTAGAAACGACCGATAGCCCGCCTTGCGGAAGTAGTAGCAGGTCAACCGGAAGAACAGCGGGATGGGTAACACGAACAGGGCCGGTGAGACATTGGTATCTCTCAGGAAACCCCACCCACTCTTCACGAAGTGCAGCGCGTATAAGGGAGAGACGTAAGGCTCTTGGATGAAGTGTGCCGTGTCAGGCTGATAGAAGCCTTCGAGCGCTCGCCACGACGAGTATATGATGAAACCGACGAAAACCACTACCGTCAGCAACGGCGTGACCCACCATGCGTCCTGGCGAACCGGGTGGGCGATGCACGTCGCGCCGGTGGTCACGGGTGCGTTAGTCGCCATTGAACCTCCAGGGGAAGCGAGCCGTCCGCCGAGCACCGCCCGTCCGTCTTGTCTCTCTTGCGGCTGGGCTTAGTCGCAGAACCGATCGAGTTGCGAACGGGAAACCGTGGGAACGACGCCCCGTCGCAGCATTCTACCCGAGCCTCCGCGATCCCTTCCGGGTACTTTGGTCATGGGGCCAGGCCAATGAGCAGGGTAGAGTCCCAACCGTCATGAGAATGCTGAGACCCGTCACCATCCTTCTCGCCGTTGCGCTCGCGATTGCCGCCGGCATCGCGCAGCCCTTCGACCTTACCATCCTTCACACCAACGACATCCACTCACGCGTGGAGCCCGCCCGGCTCGCGGGCAAGGAGCTGGGGGGCTATGCGCGGCAGGCCGCGCTGATTGCCAAGCTGAAGGCCGAAAACCCGAACTCCTTGGTGCTCAACGCCGGCGACAGTTTCCAGGGCACGCTCTACTTCAACGTATACGTCGGGCTGGCCGATGCCGCGTGCATGAATCTGGTTGGGTACCAGGCGATGGCCGTGGGGAACCACGAGTTCGACCGAGGCCCGCAGCCGTTGGCAACGTTCGCCAAGCTCGTCCAGTTCCCCTTGCTGGCCGCGAACCTGGACGTCTCCGCCGACCCCGACCTGAAGGGTCTCGTTCAGCCGTCTACGGTCATCGAGGTCGGTGGTCAGCGCATCGGCGTGGTGGGAGTAACCACCCCGGAGTTGTTCTCGATCTCGTCACCCGGCGAGAGCATTCGGATGCGCGACCTCGTTTCGAGCGTACAGGCCGAAGTGGACAAGCTGGCGGCAGAAGGGATCGACAAGATCGTGCTCCTCTCGCACGTGGGCTACTCCGAGGATGTGGCGCTGGCCGGGAAGTTGAAGGGCGTGGACGTGATCGTCGGCGGCCACAGTCACACTCCGCTCGGAAGGTTGGAGTTTCCGGGGGCGCCCCAGTCGCGGGGGGCCTATCCCACCGTGGCACGCGGTGCGGACGGGCAGAACGTACTCGTGGTTCAGGCTTGGCAGTGGGGCATGTTGGTGGGCAATTTGCGCGTGCAGTTCGACGAGTCGGGTCGGGTGATCGGGTGGATCGGCCAGCCGGTTCCGGTGTCGGCAGACGTTCCGGAAGACCCAGTCGCGAAGTCGCTGATTGCCGCGCTGCAACGACCCATCGGGAGCATTCAGAACGAAAAGATCGGAGTTGCAGACACGCCGCTCGGCCCTGTGGCGGGGGGTCTCGGCGAGAACACGATGGCGAACGTGATCACGGACGCGATGCTGGATGCCACTGCCAAGCAGGGATCCGTGGCTGCCTTCATGAATGCGGGGGGCGTCCGCGCGGCGCTCGAGCCAGGCCCCATCACCTATGGGCAGGCCATCTCGGTGCAGCCCTTCAATAACACTCTCGTAGTGATGGACCTGACGGGTGAGGAGATACGCAAGGCGTTGGAACACGGAGCAGGTGGTGGCGGGATGTTGTTCCCCTCTCGCGGTACGTCCTACGTGATAGACCGGAACAAGCCGGACGGTAGCAGGGTGTCCGAGGTGATGATCGCGGGAAAGCCGCTGGACCTATCGGCCACCTATCGCGTGACGCTGAACAGCTTCACCGCCGCGGGTGGGGATGGTCACGAGGTGCTGAAGAGTGCGACCGGTTACCGCTACGATACGGGACTCTTGGACATCGACGCGCTGGTGGAGTTTATCAAGTCCCACTCCCCGCTGTCCCGCTCGGCCGAGGGGCGGGTCGTGGTACGCCAGTGACAGCGCGAGGTGCGGAGGTTCCACCTGCCCATCCGACCTTCGCCGTGGACTCTGCAGGAGCTAACACCTGTCGCGTCGTCAGGCCGAGTTGGTCGGCGCGGGCCACGGAATTGGCAAGCGTTCGCGTCATGCCGATCCTGTCGGAGCCTTTCTGATCAACCTACGGTAGCGAGCCACGGATTCAATCATGCTGACCCTGTTTGGGAGTGCGCGAGCCCGCTCGCGCTGTGATGCACTCAAATCACCTATCGCTCAGCCGCCATAAGTCATGCTGAGCCTGTCGAAGCATGACACCGCACACCGCGCGGTGTCGGCCAAGTATCCCAGGGATGCGGCACTCGGCCGCCATGCTTCGACAGGCTCAGCATGACGGCTCTCGTAGTCGCCTCGTATTCTTCCTGAAGGACGCAGTTGTCGCCGAACAACGTGTTCTTCCTGAAAAGCGCTGCTGTTGCCGAACGACGTGCCTGTTTGGGAGTGCGCGAGCCTGCTCGCGCTGTGATACGTTTGGGAGTGGTCAGTCTTGTCAGCCATTCTGGGCCTATCGCTCATGCTGAGCGTCTCGGACGTGGTGAGGCTATCGCTCATGCTGAGCCCGTCGGCCGTGGTGGGCCGATGTGTCATGCTGAGCCTGTCGAAGCATGACACCACACACCGCACGGGGTCGGCCAAGTATCCCACGGATGTGGCACTCGGCCGCCATGCTTCGACAGGCTCAGCATGACGGCTCTCGTAGTCGCCTCGTATTCTTCCTGAAGAGCGCTGTTGTAGGCGAACGACGCATTCTTCCTGAAGAGCGCTGTTGTTGCCGAAGGACGTGCCTGTTTGGGAGTGCGCGAGCCCGCTCGCGCTGTGATACGTTTGGGAGTGGTCAGTCTTGTCAGCCATTCTGGGCCTATCGCTCATGCTGAGCCTGTGTGTCATGCTGAGTCTGTCGGACTTGGTGAGCTTATGAGTCATGCTGAGCGTCTCGGACGTGGTGGGCCGATGTGTCATGCTGAGTCTGTCGGCCGTGGTGGGCCTATCGGTCATGCTGAGCCTGTCGAAGCATGACACCACACACCGCACGGGGTCGGCCAAGTATCCCACGGATGCGGCACTCGGCCGCCATGCTCGACAGGCTCAGCATGACGGCTCTCGTAGTCGCCTCGTATTCTTCCTGAAGGATGCTGTTGTCGCCGAACAACGTATTCTTCCTGAAGGATGCTGTTGTTGCCGAACGACGTGCCTGTTTGGGAGTGCGCGAGCCCGCTCGCGCTGTGATGCACTCAAATCACCTATCGCTCAGCCGCCAGAAGTCATGCTGAGCCTGTCGAAGCATGACACCACACACCGCACGGGGTCGGCCAAGTATCCCACGGATGTGGCACTCGGCCGCCATGCTTCGACAGGCTCAGCATGACGGCTCTCGTAGTCGCCTCGTACTCTTCCTGAAGGATGCTGTTGTCGCCGAACAACGTATTCTTCCTGAAGGATGCTGTTGTCGCCGAACAACGTGTTCTTCCTGAAAAGCGCTGTTGTTGCCGAACGACGTGCCTGTTTGGGCGTGCGCGAGCCCGCGCGCGCTGTGATGCACTCAGATCACCTATCCCTCAGCCGCTCTCGAGGACAGGGTGTCAACGGCTCCTCTCGGTGGCGCCGGCGAAACTAACAGCGCGAGCAGGCTCGCGCACTCCCATGCTCGATGCTGGGTCAGATCCGCCTCCCCCGGCTGCGTGGCTCTCGGCACCGCTCTCTCCGGCGACGACATCGGTGAGAGCTGGTTGGCCGGGGAACGGTGTGGCAGATACCACCCGTTATCTACGATTCCGACTGCTGTTTCAGTGGGGTGCCGGGAAGGATGAGGGTGCCCGAGCCCTCGTTGGTGAAGATCTCGCGCAACAAGGCCTCACGGGCCAGCCCGTTCACGATGTGTACACGTGGCACGCCACCCTGCAGCGCCTCGATGCAGGTCGTGATCTTGGGCAGCATGCCGCCCGTGATAACCCCCGTTGCGATGAGGCTTTCCGCCCTCGCGATGTCGAGCTCGGGGATGAGTGTCGAGGGATCGTTCCGATCGTGCATGACACCGTCCACGGCGCTCAGTAGTATGTACTTGGTAGCGCCGAGATCTTGTGCGAGTCGAGACGCGAGCGTGTCGGCGTTCACGTTGAGTGCCTGACCGCTGTCGTCCGCCGCTAGCGAGCATATCACCGGCACGTAGCCGACAGCGAGGAGGTCGTGCAGCACGGAGCAATCCGTACTCTGCAGGTCTCCAACGAACCCGAAATCGACCTGCCTAATTTCGCCCGTGCCCGGGTCCTTCAGCTTCACGGGCGGCCGTCGCTTGGCTTTGACCAATCCTGCGTCGATGCCACTGAGGCCCACCGCCGGAACGCCCTGCCTGCACATGGTGGCGATGATGTCGGTGTTTACGGTGCCCGCGAACGCCATCTTCGCGACCTCTAGCATCTCCTCGGATGTGATGCGCCGTCCGTTGACGAACTCGCTCTTCACTCCCAACCGATCCGCGAGGTCCGTCGCCTGCTTGCCTCCGCCGTGTACTACTACCAATCGGATGCCCACCTGGTGCAACACACCTAACTGTTCTGCGACGTGGTCCAGCTGTGCCCCGCGCTTGCACAACTCGCCCGCTAGCTTTACGACGAAGCACTTGTCCTTATAAGATCGTATGTAGGGAAGCGCCGCACGCAGCGCGGCCATGTCACTCGTCATACCAGCTTCTCCCCTCTAGCAGTAGGTGTTCCAGAATGGCCGCTTGCGCCCACATGCGATTCTCTGCTTGGTCTACAACGATAGATCGCTCGCTGTCCAGAGCATCGTCCGAGATCACGAGATTGCGACGTACGGGCAAACAGTGCATCAGGTACGAGCTGGGTGACAGTTTGTCTAGGGACACCGTCCAACTGGCATGGCGGTGAAAGCTGTCTCGTTGCCTTTCGATGTCTCCGTACATCGCCCTGGCGCCCCAGCTCTTGACGTACACGATGTCTGCCGCTCGCAGCGCTTCGGTCTGATCGTGTGTTACGTGGATGGAGTTGGCGTGGCGCAGGATCTCGTCGTCCAGCTCGTACCCTTCGGGATGGGCGATCGTGACATCCATGCCGGAGAGCGAGGCCGCCAGCACCGCCGAGTGCGGTACTGCGAGTGGTAGGGGGTTCACGTGCGGTGCCCACGTGAGCACGAACTTCCGGCCTTCGGTAGCTCCGAGTTTCTCCCTCATCGTTAGCATGTCGCCCAGGGCTTGGCATGGGTGTTCGGTGGCCGACTCCAGGTTCACTACAGGCACGGTCGCGAACTGGGCGAGGCTTCGTATCACCGTTTCTCGGCGGTCCTCCGAATAGTCCTTCATATCCGCGAAGGAGCGCACACCTAACACGTCGCAATAGCGGCTCAGTACGCGCGCAGCCTCGCGAACGTGCTCTGCCCTGTCGCCGTCCATCCGAACGCCATCCGCATACTCGATGCGCCATGAATCCGCGCCCGGCGATAGCGTAATCGCGTGACCGCCGAAGCGCATCATCGCTGCTTCCATCGAGACGCGCGTCCGCAGCGAGGGGTTGAAGAACAACATGCCGAGGATCCGCCCGCGCAGCGCATCCGTGGTGGCGCCGGCCTTGAGCTCCGCGGCGCGCGATACCAGCCCGAGCAGCTCGCCGGCATCCCAATCTATCATCGAAACCCAATGTCTCATGCGTGAAGTACCTCCCCCAAAGCCTCAGCCAGCGCGATGACGTGTTGCTCTCGTGTGATGAGCGGGGGCAGCAGTCGGAGCACGTGTGGATCGCGGCTCTTGCCTGTGATGATGCCGTGCGTTAGCAGCGCATCGTACACGTCCTTCGCTGGTAGTGACAGCTGCAACCCCAACAGCGCTCCCCTGCCGAGCACCGCTCGTACTCCCTTCATCTGGCAGTGCCGCTTCACCCAGCTCTCGATCCGGGTGGCGTTCGTTACCAGGTCCTGGGATATGAGCGTCTCGACCGTCGCGCACATCGCTGCACAGGCGAGCGGTCCACCCCCGAAAGTGGATCCCATGTCTCCCATCTTCACTTGATCGGACACCTCGTCCGTCATCAGCACGGCACCCATCGGCACTCCCGCGGCGATACCCTTCGCTAGCGTCACCATCTGAGGGTAGACGCCGCTCGATCCCGCAGCGAACGGCTTCCCGGTCCTGCCCATTCCGGTCTGCACCTCGTCGAAGATGAGCCAAGCATCTACCTCGTGACACCTTTCTGCCAAAGCGTGGAGATAGGTGTGGTCCAGAACGGCCACCCCCGCCATGCTGAGGATCGGTTCGACGATGACAGCAGCAGTGCTAGTGTCAATTTGCTCGATCTCCTCCACGCAGTTCGGTGTGAGTCGCAGGACCGGTCCGGTCCAGGATGTCAGCGCGTCCACACGCTTGGGCCGGTCGGTGGCGGACGCCGCTAACAGGGTGCGACCGTGAAAGGCCCCATGCAACGCTGCGATCTTCGGCCGACCGAGCTTCTCGATGGCCAGACGCAGCGCGTTCTCGTTCGCCTCCGCCCCAGAGTTGCAGAAGAACACCTTCTCGTATGGCGGCCCTGCGAAGCCGGTGAGCGTATGCGCAGCTCGCTCGCGGACGTTCAGAGGGGCCACGTTGGAGTAGAAGAGCAGCGACTTCGCTTGCTCACCGATGGCGTGTGCGACGGAGGGAGGCGAGTGGCCCATCAGCGCTACCGCGTGTCCGCCGTATAGGTCCAGATACTGCCGGCCGTCGGTATCGTAGACATACATACCCTCGCCGTGCGACACGGTGAAAGGTAGCGTCTCGTAGGTGTCTACCAGCGCGCTCATGTCAGACGGGCCTCCATCCCGGGTGCCACAGGCCGGTAGTCTCTGGCAGCCCACACATCAGATTCAGGTTCTGGATCGCCGTCCCGCACATACCCTTGACGAGATTGTCCAGTGCAGCCATCACGACGAGGTGGTTGCCCCGTGTCGCAACACCGATGTCGCAGAAGTTGCTACCTACCACGTTCTGCAGCTCTGGTGGGCTATCGCACACGCGCACGAATGGGGAATTGGCGTAGAAGTCCGTCACTCGCGCTGTGGCAGAAGCAGCACCGAGTGTGTCCGCGAGCATCATGTGCGCTGTCACGTAGATGCCACGGCTGACCGCCATGCTCTGTGGTACGAACACGCACTCGGGTGCCGAGCCCGCGACGCGGGTGAGAGCCTGCACGATCTCCGGCTCGTGCTGATGCGTGAGGGGCTTGTATGCGAAGAAGTTGGAGTGCCTGACGGGATGATGGGTGGTTTCCCGAGGCGATTTGCCTGCGCCGGAAGAGCCGGTCTTCGCATCGAAGACGATCCTGCCACGCACGGCAGAAGCGAAGGGGGCTGCCGCCAAGATGCAGGCTGTGGCCAGACAGCCGGGATTGGCTACTACGCGCGCCGCCCGCACCTGCTCGCGGGCGAGCTCGGGAAGCCCGTACACCACTTGCTGCCGCAGCGTTTGCTCCAGCGGCGACTCGGGATAGTGCAATCGGTGCGTCTCGGGGTCGGCCAATCGGAGGTCGCCGGACAGATCGATGACGCGCACGCCACGCTCACGACACATCGGTGCCAACTCTGCCACCTGCTTACCGCTCACGCCGTTCGGCTGCGCCGATATCAGCACACGATCGCGGTAGGCGCAGAGCGCATCCCAATCCACGTCGTCGGCGAAAGCGCCGTCATAGAAGCCTCGTAGCTGAGGGTGAGCCTCGGATATCTCTCGTCCGGCCGACCCCGATGACACCACACAGACTACCTCTGCGTCCGGGTGATGAGTGAGCAGGCGCAACGTCTCTCCCGCGCCGTATCCGCTTCCCCCTAGTATGGCAACTCCCACCTGCTTCAAGACTTGCCACCCATCGCGCGGACACGCTCTAGCACGTGCGCCCCGAGCAGTCGTCCGCTGGAGCGCGCGTTGATCGCCCTAACACCCAGCGTGTTCTCGATGTAGGAGGTCCCGACCGCGTTGTCCGTGGTCGGACCGCTGATGGCATGCGGTGCAAGGCCCAGTTCGTCGCTCAGCAGCCGCACACCCCCCCACGCGCCTACCGGGTCGTTGGCACACAGGATCAGCGTGTTACACCTGTCAGCGATCTCGGGGTCGGCGAGGATGTCTCTCACGCCGTATTGACCGAGGAGCCCATCCCCCAGCTCGGCGACGATCACGTCCGCCCCTTCGTGCGCCAAGTGCGAGATCAGTGTCCGCGCGGTAGGGAGTGCGGTAGTCGGATCGGTGGTAACGATGCCCGCGTCCATGAACGAGACCGCCCAGGCAGCCCCGTAGTCGCGCATGTGCAGCGTATCGCGCAGGAGCGAGACACCAGTCAGCTTGCACGCTCCCACTTTCATACCCGCGGTCGCCAGCGCACGTATGATATGACAAGATGCCAGCGTCTTGCCGCTGTTCATCGAGGTTCCTGCCACGAACACCACGGGGCACGCACCCAGCGAGCCGTTGCCGCGTATCGCGTTCATGCCCACGTGTGCTGGCACGCCGGTGCGACTACCGAACTCCGGGAACACTAACACGGTGCCCAGCACTTCGAAAACGAAGGGCTCGCCTACGTCGGGATTGACCGAGGTGCACTTACCTATCACGCCACCTAGGTTCAGCACATGCAGATGGTCTCCCGCACGGATGGACGCGGGTACCTCGCCGCTATATCCCTGCAGAGCGTTCCGGTGACCTAACACCCCTACTACGATGTCACCATCGTGAAGGGGTACCATGCGCCCTTGGGTGTTCTCGAGCGTGTTGTACACGGCCTTCTCGCCGTGAATGCGTCCTGCTACCAAGTAGCCCTCGGTGGCCACGATCTCCTTGCGGCAGCGCACCTCGTTGCGTAAGGGCACGTTCTTGGTAGCTGCGGCAATCTTGTCGGCAATCAGGCGTATCACGTTACATCAACCTCTGGAGCTCGCTGAGCACGCGGTCCTGGGCTTTCTTGTTTCGCACAGCGAGAAACACCGTATCGTCGCCGGCAACCGTGCCGACGAGCCCGTCCAAGCCACGGTTGTCTATGTCCACTCCCACGATGTTCGCCGCGCCGATGGGCGTCTTGACCACGATCAGGTTGGGTCCTGCGGGCTCGACGGAGTGGATCAGGGCGGGCGGCGACGGTTCGCGCGCCTCCGACCGATGCAGACTCACGTAGCGTCCGCCGACTTTGGCGACTCCCAACTCGCGCAGATCGCGGCTGATGCTGGACTGGGTCACCGAGAAGCCGAGGCGCCGCATCGCGTCGGCCACCTCCGACTGCCGAGTAAAGGTCCGACGCGGCAGGAGCCGGAGAAGGGCTTGCTGTCTCTTGGTTCTTTCGTCTCGCGTCCTGAACATCGCTATTGCATAATCGGTGAGAATATGAGCATAATACTGCATCACTGGGCAAAAGGTCAAGCCGCAAACGGGACTTTATGCAATAGAAACCGGAAACGCGGCGAAGGAGAAACGGATGGAGAAGGTCGTGCTCGCCTACAGCGGTGGCCTGGACACCTCGGTCATTCTGCAGTGGCTGTTGGAGCGGGGCTTCGATGTGATCGCTTACGTGGCGGACGTGGGGCAGAAAGAAGACCTGGACACCGTTCGCGCCAACGCGCTGAAGGTCGGAGCGTCCAAGGTGTACGTCGAGGACCTGCGGCGGGAGTTCGTCACAGATTACATCTTCACCGCGCTCAAGGGCTCGGCGATCTACGAAGGCCGATATCTGCTCGGCACCGCACTCGCGCGCCCGCTGATCGCGAAGCGGCAGGTGGAGATCGCCCGCCGCGAGGGGGCACGCTACGTCGCTCACGGGGCCACCGGCAAAGGCAACGACCAAGTGCGCTTCGAACTCAGCTTCTACGCCCTGGAGCCCACCATCCAGGTGATCGCGCCGTGGAAGACCCCCGAGTTCCTCGCGCAGTTCCAGGGCCGTACGGACCTCATCAACTACGCCAAAGAGCACGGCATCAAGGTGCCCGTCACCCACCAGAAGCCCTATAGCATGGACGCGAACCTGATGCACATCAGCTACGAGGCCGGCATCCTAGAGGACCCGGCCGCACCGCCGCCGCCCGATATGTTCCGCATGACCGTCTCTCCACAGGAAGCACCCGATCGCACGACGCGGATCGCCATCAGCTTCAAGGACGGACTGCCTACAAAAGTGGAGAACCGAGACGATGGGCGCGTGGAGACCGATCCGCTCGCGCTGTTCCTCTACCTCAACGAGCTAGGCGGCGCAAACGGAATCGGACGCGTGGACATCGTCGAGAACCGCTACGTCGGCATCAAGAGCCGTGGCGTGTACGAGACGCCGGGCGGCACCATTCTGTGGACCGCGCACGCCGACCTGGAGGGCATCGCAATGGACCGTGAGGTGCACAGGCTGAAGGAGAGCTTGATGCCACGCTTCGCGGAGCTCATCTACTACGGCTACTGGTTCTCCCCGGAGATGGACTTTCTGCGGCAGGCGTTCGACAAGAGCCAGGAGGTGATCACCGGAACGGTGTACCTGGAGCTGTACAAGGGCAACGTGACGGTGGTCGGGAGGGAGTCGGAGAGCTCGCTGTATGACAAGGACCTCTCTAGCATGGACATCGAAGGCGGATACGACCAGAAGGACGCTCAAGGGTTCATCCGGATCAATGCCATCCGCCTGAAGGCGCACAACGTGATCCTGGAGCATGCGAAATAGAGGGCCGGATGCCGAAACCACTGTGGGATAAGGGCGAGAGGGTAAACGAGCGGATGCGCCACCTAACGGTGGGCGACGATCCGGTGCTGGACCTCGAGCTGGTCCCGTTCGACTGCCGCGGCTCTGCGGCGCACGCCCGAATGCTAGCATCCATCGGCGTGCTGAACGAGGACGAGGCGGATAGGCTCGTTAGCGCGCTGGCAGGGATCATCGAGCAGTGGGCGAAGGGCGAGTTCGAGATCGCGCCGGAGGAGGAGGACTGCCACACCGCCATCGAGCGGGAGCTGACGCGGCTAGTCGGGGACGCAGGTAAGAAGATCCACACCGGTCGCTCCCGCAACGATCAGGTGCTGCTCGCGGTACGACTGTATCTACGGGATCGGGCGCTGCGGTGGCAGGACCGCTTGTGCTCCCTCGCCGAGGCGTTGCTCTCTCGTCGTGAAGAGCTAGGCACGATCCCTATGCCGGGCTATACCCATCTTCAGCCAGCCATGCCCTCCTCCCTCGGTCTCTGGCTACATGCTTTCGTCGAGGGTTGCCTGGACCTCGTGCGTCAAGGCTTTCGGCTGCTCGACGCGCTGGACGAGTGCCCGCTAGGCTCGGGGGCAGGCTTCGGCGTGCCGCTGCGGCTCGACCGAGCAATGACCGCGCGCCTGCTCGGCTTCGCGCGGCCGCAGCGCAGCGTGGTGGACGTCCAGAACAGCCGCGGTCGCCACGAGGGCCGCTTCCTCGCTTGGGCCTGCGAGATCGCTTCGCTGCTCGAGAAGTTCGCGTGGGACGTGTCGCTCTTCCTGACCCGCGAGTTCGGGTTCCTGACGTTGCCCGTCGAGCTGACCACAGGGTCGTCCATCATGCCGCAGAAGCGCAACCCCGACCTCGCCGAGCTGCTCAGGGGCCGCGCCGCGCGCGTGCGCGGCGCGGCCTTCGAGCTTGCGGTGGTCACGGCAAAGCTGCCCTCCAACTACCACCGCGACCTGCAATACACCAAGGAGCCCCTGTTCCGTGGAGTGCGCGAGACGGAAGCGATGATGGAGATGGCGGAGCTGCTCGTGCAGGGCATCCAGCCCGATGAAGATCGCCTGCGGGCAGCGATGTCCGAGGAGCTATACGTGACCTACCAGGCGTATCGCCTCCTGCGCGAGGGCATGCCCTTCCGAGATGCATACCGCGAGGCGGCCCGCCTCGCTGCCCAGAATGCGACGCATGTGAGCGATCTGCGCGCCGATTTCGACATCATTCGCGAGCAGTCCGAGCTCGAGTGCGTTGAGGCGGCAGCCGAGCTGGGAGAGCTGAAGGCCGAGAGGCAGGCAACGGCATCGCGACTGGAGCGAGCCGAGCGCGAGCTAATGGGTGGCGCCTGACTCATGGACGAGCTTCTCGACCTTTTCCTCACGCTCTGCCGCATCGACTCCCCCTCGCGCGACGAGAGGGCGATGCAGGACTTTCTGGCAGAGGAGCTGCGAGCACTCGGCCTGCAGCCGGCTGAAGACGACGCGGCTTCTGCAGTGGGTGGCAACGCCGGCAACCTCGTCGTCGAGGTGCCGGGGACTGCCGCGGGAGCCCCGACCATCCTGCTCACCGCGCACGTGGACACCGTGGAGCCGAACCCCGACGTGCCCATCCTCGTGGAGGATGGCATCGTGCGCACCGATGGGTCGGCTATCCTCGGGGCCGACGACAAAGCCGGCGTGGCGCCCCTGCTGTACGCGCTCAGAGAGCTGAGGCGCCAGAATATGCCCCACGGCTCGCTCTGGGTTGCGTTCACAGTGTGCGAGGAGGTGGGGCTGCTCGGCGCTAAGGCGCTGGACGTCGAAGCAACGGGTGCCGAGATGGCCTTCGTGCTGGACGCGGGACCGCCCGTAGGGAGCTTCATTACCCGCGCCCCGTGGCTTACCGAGTTGCACGGCGAGGTGATCGGCAGGGCCGCCCACGCGGGTGTCCGGCCAGAGGACGGCATCAGCGCCATCGAGGTGGCGGCCGAGGCCATCGCGGGCATGAGGCTCGGCAGGTTGGACGAGGAGACCACGGCGAATGTCGGCGTGCTGAAGGGGGGCGAAGCGACGAACGTCGTGTGCCCGCGCGTGGAGTTCAGCGCGGAGGCTCGGAGCCTGGACGAGGCGAAGCTGGACGCTCAGGTCGCGCACATGAGGTCCCGTTTCGAGGCGGCGGCCCAGAGGCGCGGCGCGCGTGCAGTCGTTCGCGAGCATGTGTCCTTCCAGGGCTACGCGCGGACGCCCGGAGAGCGCGTGGTGGAGGTGGCGCAGAGCGCGGCGCGCTCGCTCGGCCTGTCGGGTGCTCTTCGGCAGGCGGGAGGAGGAAGCGACGCGAACGTGCTGAACGCACGGGGCCTCCCGAGCGTGGTAGTGTGCACGGGGATGCAGAAGAACCACACGCACGACGAGTTCTGCACGGTCGCCGACTTGCACGCCACCGCCGACCTCACGCTAGCGCTCATCGCGCACGTCGCCAGGTCGTGATTGGGGTCCTCGCAGTTCCGAGGAACTCCCTCGTCTCGATTCCCGCCTTCGCGGGATTAAACGTCTAGGCATGGGAATCACCTTCCTCTCCCTCTTCAGAGGGAGAGGACTGAGGTGAGGGTGCTATCACCATCCGCTGACGCCAGGAACGTCTAGGCATGGGATCTCCCCTCCCTCTCCCCCGTTCGCGGGGGAGAGGGTTGGGGTGAGGGGGGCATTACCAGCCCCTGGCTTTCGGTGCCTCGACGTTCGGCTGCTCGGCGAGTCGCTGGGCGAGGGCTTGGCGGCAGACGACAGCCGAAACGTCTAGGCATGGAACGCGGGCCGGGGCAGCGGGGGGGTAGTCTCTCCCTCCCTCTCCCCCGTTCGCGGGGGAGAGGGTTGGGGTGAGGGGGGCATCACCAGCCCCTGGCTTTCGGTGCCTCGACGCTCGGCTGCTCGGGGAGCCGCTGGGCGAGAGCGTGGTGGCAGACGGCATCCGAAACGTCTAGGCATGGAACTGCACCGACACGGGGATTGCATACCCCGGGCCGCGTCCGCCGGGCTCCACCGTCTTATCGTGCACTGCAGACCTAAGGACCGCGCCGGGGCACGGTGGCTCATGCGCCGACCAGGGCATGGAGGCGTCTAGGCGGGGACGTGCGGTCGGCGGTCTCATGCTTCGACAGGCTCAGCATGACGTCGCTAGTGACCCATCCTTTGCAAGTGGTTAGAGATAGGAAAGGCGTGAGGTCATACAGCATGCCCTTTGCCGCGCCATGCTGAGGGTCTAGGCTATGCAACTGCGTGAGGTGAGGGATGTGAAGACTGAGGCTCCGCCGGGCCGTCGGGAAGACCGACGGCCCGGCGGCCCGTCGGGCAGTGGACCGGGACAGCCGATAATCCGAGTGGAGACAGCTTGCTCACGAGGTGCGCCCATGATCACCAAAGCCATCGCCCCCGAGGCCGCTCCGCCTGCTACCGGAGCCTACTCGCCCGCCTTGCGCGTCGGCGATTGGGTGTTCGTGTCCGGTCAGAGAGGCATCAGCCCCAGCACGGGGCGTCTCGAAGCAGGGACGGTGCATGCGGAGGCTCAGCGCGCCCTGCTGAACATCGCAGCGCTGCTCCAGGCTGCTGGTACCTCGGTAGACCGCATCGTGAGCGTTGACGTGTGCATGAGCGATCTGAGCCTGCTCCCCGAGCTGGATCGGGCGTTCGAGGAGTTCTTCGACGCCCCTCTGCCGGCGCGGTCGGTAATGCAAGCAGCGCTACAAGACGGGGCCATGGTGCAGATATCCTGCGTCGCCTACTGCGGCCGCTAGGGCTCCTCGTTTTCGGCCGGTGCCGAGCGCATCGCAACGAACTTGCCCTGCGAGTCGATCTCGGTCAGCCCGAGCCGCCGCAGCTCTGCGACATGCTCGCGCAGGGTGATGTACACCTCACCGTGGCCGGTGTACGGCTTGGCGGCATGCACGTTGCCGACACTGACACCCTGCTTGGGCATGTAGAACATCACGCTCGGATGCCCCGGCCTCACGCGGTAGAGTACGTACGTCGCACCCTTCTCGATCAGCGGCCTGACCCGGTCCGCTAACACGTGCACATCGCGATGCGTTTCGTCGTAGTACGCGGGCATGCCGACGAGTGCCAATGGTAGTACGAGACCTGCACCGATAAGCACGGGCGTTACGCAGTGAGCAACCTCTACGCGCACCAGCCGCATCAGTAGCGTCGCAACTATCAGCATCGCTGCCAGCGCTAGAGCGGTCAGACGCAACGCATCGCCGATTCCTGCCGACAGGCTTCCTGCGGTCAGCATTAGTGCCACTGCACCGGCGAGTGCTACTACGCCGGTGGCAATCAGAGGCGTGCCCCATGCGCGCGAAGGCGATGGGCTGGCAGTCATCTCGAAGGGCACGATGGGTAGCATCAACGCGATGGCGGGAAACGCCGGAAGGATGTAGCTGGGTAGCTTACTTCCGCTCAACGAGAAGAACACGAATACCACCCAGAACCATGTCCAACAATATCTGTGGAACGGGTCGCCGTGCGAGCGCACCGCCAACCAGGGAAGATAGAGCGACCATGGAAACATGCCCACCAACAGAACCGGTAGGTAGAAGTAGATCGGTGCCGCATGCGCGGTGTCCCCCCCGCCGAATCTCCCCAGGTTCTGCCTCAGAATGAACTCCGAGAAGAACTCGGGCCCTTGCACCTTGTAGATAAGGTAATACCACGGCACCGCTACCAGCACATACAGGATAGCGGCTTCCACCCACCACTTCCGATAGGCGTGACGCACGGAAGGGATCTTCCAGTAAGCGATGCCGGCAATCAAGAGAAATAACACGAGGGCGATCGGCCCTTTGGTGAGCGTTCCGAGCCCGAGGCAGATGGCCATCGGCCCGCGCAGCCACGCCGGACCGCCGGTCAGCGAGCTCCAAAAGAGTAACAGCGCAGCGGTGAGGAACAGGGTAAGCAACACGTCCGTGTAGGCCAGGCTGCCCAGCCCGAAGAAGATCGGTGTGACGGCGAGCCCCGTGACCGCGAGTACTCCCGCTCCCCGTCTCGCAGCCGCCCAGCCGACTAGCAGTAAGAGCAGCGTCGCTGCCATCACGGAGGGCAGGCGCACCGCGAGCGCACCGGAAACACCGAGACGGAGAAACCCGGCCATGCACCAGTAGAGTAGCGGCGGCTTCTCTAAGAAAGGTTTCTGGGCGTACCGCGGCGTGAGGTAGTCGCCGCTGCGCACCATTTCGGCAGCGGCAGAGGCGTAGAAGCCTTCGTCCAGGTCGAAGAGCCCGCACCGGCTCGCCGTGAAGCCGAGAAGGACGCCGACGAGCAGAGCCGCCACGAGCCAGCTCCACCCGGCGCTCGGTCGCATCCCGACGTCGTATGGGTTCACGGTAGGGCTTTCGCTTGCGACCGAGCTATTCCTTTGCGCCACCCAGGGCCGGGACTGCCGCTGGGACCTTAGAGCAGGAGAACCTCGTTGGAGCGCCGTAACCGAGAGCGATCAGGGCGCGGCGCGCAATCGCCTGCGCGCCGTTTGCCGACCACCCGGGCCCGAGGACCGGGTCACTGCATTGAGGGAGGCTGCGCAGTGTCTGCATCCGGTTACTATCGTTTTCCAGCTATCCATGGCGACCGAATCGTTTTCGTGTCCGAAGACGACCTGTGGGAGGTGTCTGCCGGGGGTGGCGTGGCACGTCGCTTGACCGCGAACTTGGGGGCTATCGCCAACCCGCACTTCTCGCCGGACGGCCAGACCATCGCCTTCACGGGTCGCGAAGAGGGCAACCCGGAGGTGTACGTGATGCCGGCCGAGGGCGGGCCCGTGCGCCGGGTCACCTACCTCGGCTGCAACAGCACGGTGCTCGGGTGGACGCCTTGCGGCTCATACATCCTGTTCAGCACGGACTACGGCCAACCGCGTGACCGCATCGGCTACGTGCATCGCATTCCTCCTGCGGGGGGCATGCACGAGCCCTGGCCCGTGGGGCCCGCTGTTAGCATTTGGGTGCACTGCGGCATGGCAGCCGTGATCGGACGGAACAACAACGATCCCGCTAGGTGGAAGCGCTATCGCGGAGGCACCGCCGGCGACCTCTGGATCGATCGCGAGGGAAACGGGGAGTTCGAGCGGCTGATTCAGCTGAAGGGCAACCTCGCGCGCCCTATGTGGATCGGCGAGCGGGTGTACTTCATCTCCGATCACGAAGGCATCGCCAACCTATACTCGTGCACGCCGAAAGGCGAGGACCTGAAGAGACACACCCATCACGCAGACTACTTCGTCCGATTTCCTAACAGCGACGGAAAGCGCATCGTATACCACGCTGGCGCGGACCTATACGTATATGACATTGCGTCCGACAAGTCCGGAAAGGTGAACGTCGAGTATACGGGCTCCCGTGCGCAGCGCCAGCGCAAGTTCGTGGACGCGGCCAAGTATCTGGAGACCTACGATCTGCATCCCGAGGGACACTCGCTGGCCATTAACGCACGCGGCAAGAGCTTCGTGATGGGCAACTGGGAAGGCGCAGTCGTGCCGCAAGGACATCCCGATGCCCTTGTTAGGTATCGGCTGACGAGGTGGCTGAACGATGGCAAACGCGTGCTGACAGTCACGGACCAGGGCGGCGACTACGCACTCGACATCCATGACACCAAGACGGGGGAGTGTAAGCGTCTCGAAGGGCTCGATATCGGACGGCCCGCGGAAGTGCGCATCTCTCCCACCGCGGACCATGCGCTGCTCGCCAATCATCGCAACGAGTTAGTGTTCGTAGATCTGGAGGCCGGTACGTGCACGCGAGTAGATGCCAGTCCGGCCCGGCCCATCCAGGGGTTCTGTTGGTCGCCGGACGGACGCTGGGCCGCGTATGGGCTTTCGAGCAGTAGTTACGTCACTGCTATCAAGATCTGGAACCGCGAGACGGGTGATGCCTACTTCGCTACGGAACCCGTGCTGCATGATATCGAGCCTGCGTTCGACCCGGAGGGCAAGTACCTGTACTTCCTCGGCATGCGAGTGCTCAACCCGGTGTATGACAATCTGCACTTCGACCTCGGCTTCCCCAAAGGGATGAAGCCCTACGTGATCACGTTGAAGGCGGATGCCCGCTCGCCGTTCCTACCAGAGCCGCGTCCCCTCGAGCCTTCTAAGCCGGAGACGCCGCCCGCCGAAGAGGGTGAGAAGAAGCAAGAAGGCCCGAAGCCCGTCGAGATCGATCTAGAGGGTATCACCGAGCGGGTGCAGGCGTTCCCGGTGCCGGAGGGGATCTACGAGCGCATCGCCGGCCTGCCCGGCAAGGTGCTGTTCGCCTCGCTCCAGCCGATGGGCGCGCTGGACATCCCCTGGCCGGAGATGGAGCCTCCCGCGCGCGCCACGCTGGAAGTGTTCGACTTCGAGACGCAGAAGGCAGAGCCGCTAGTGCAGGGCATCACTGGTTTCGCTCTGTCACGCGACTCGAAGACCATGGCATACCAAGCGGGAACCAGGCTCCGCGTGGTTAAGGCCGGGGCAAAGCCGGACGAGAAGATGGAGAAGGAGTCGCCGGGACGCCAGTCGGGATGGGTGGACCTGTCACGTATCAAACTGTCCGTGATTCCACCCATTGAGTGGAAGCAAATGGCACGAGAAGCGTGGCGGCTGCAACGCGAGCACTTCTGGACCGAGGACATGTCGCAGGTCGAGTGGGATGCGGTTTGGGACCGCTACGCACCTCTCATCGATCGGGTTACCACTCGCGGCGAGTTCTCCGATCTGGTATGGGAGATGCAAGGCGAGCTGGGCACTTCGCACGCCTACGAGTTCGGTGGCGACTACCGACCCGAGCCTACCTATCCGCAAGGTTTCCTCGGCGCGGACATCGCCTTCGACGGAACGCACTACCGCTTCACTTCCATTTTGCACGGGGCGCCGGGAGAGGAACACTGCTCGTCACCCCTTCTCGCACCGGGTGTCAATGTTCGTGTCGGTGACGCACTGGTAGCTGTGAATGGTCGGCCATTGTCGAAGGACTACTCGCCCTACCAAGCGCTCGTCCATCAGGCAGATGCCGAGGTGGTGTTGACGGTCGAGAGCCCGGACGGTACGAGGCGTGATGTAACCGTCAAGGCACTGAAGGGCGAGTTCAAGCTGCGGTACCGAGAGTGGGTGGAAGCCAACCGCCGCTACGTGCACGAGAAGACCAGCGGCCGCGTCGGTTACGTGCACATACCCGACATGGGGCCCGCGGGGTATGCCGAGTTCCACCGCCTCTTCCTAGCCGAGGTGGCACGCGAGGCCATGATCGTGGATGTGCGTTACAACCGAGGCGGGCACGTATCATCCTTGCTCCTGGAAAAACTGGCGCGCAAGCGGATCGGCTACGACGTGCCGCGATGGGGTCAGCCGGAGCCGTATCCGCCATTCTCGGTAGCAGGCCCCATGGTCGCGCTGACCAACGAGTGGGCGGGTTCCGACGGTGACATCGTTAGCCATGGGTGGAAGCTGATGGGCCTCGGGCCGCTGATCGGCAAGCGCACCTGGGGTGGCGTGATAGGCATCTGGCCGCGCAACCAACTGGCCGACGGCACCATCACCTCGCAGCCCGAGTTCTCCTTCTGGTTCTTCGACGTCGGATGGGGTGTGGAAAACTATGGCACCGACCCGGACGTGGACATAGACGTCACGCCTCAGGACTACGTGGCGGGCCGCGACCCGCAGATGGAGAAGGCCATCGAGATGGTGATGGAGCGACTGGCGAAAGAGCCTCCACCGAAGCCGGACTTCAGCAAGCGCCCGAACCTTTCGCTACCAAAGCTGATCCAACCCTGACGGGACGGCGGGTGGCGCGTTGCCAGCGCTAGGGTCGCTCAGTCGCATACGCCGCTATCTGCCGTGGTCCCGCCTGCTTGCGGAGAGGACCCCCTCACCCCAGCCCTCTCCCCCGGTGTCGGGGGAGAGGGAGGGTGCCTTCCTCTCCCTTCCTACGGGAGAGGATTGAGGTGAGGGTTCTCCCGGTTGTCCACCACGGTCCCGCCTGCTGGTGGTGGTGAGCCCCCCTCACCCCAGCCCTCTCCCCCGGTGTCGGGGGAGAGGGAGGGTGCCTTCCTCTCCCTTCCTAAGGGAGAGGATTGAGGTGAGGGTTCTCCCAGTTGGCCATCACGGTCCAGCCTGCTGGCGGAGAGGACCCCCTCACCCCAGCCCTCTCCCCCGGTGTCGGGGGAGAGGGAGGGTGCCTTCCTCTCCCTTCCCAAGGGAGAGGATTGAGGTGAGGGTTCTTCCGGCGGTCCACCACGGTCCCGCCTGCTGGTGGTGATGAGCCCCCTCACCCCAGCCCTCTCCCCCGGTTTCGGGGGAGAGGGAGGGTGCCTTCCTCTCCCTTCCCAAGGGAGAGGATCGAGGTGAGGGTTCTCCCGGCCGTCCACCACGGCCCAGCCTGCTGGTGGTGGTGAGCCCCCTCACCCCAGCCCTCTCCCCCGGTTTCGGGGGAGAGGGAGGCTGCCTTCCTCTCCCTTCCTAAGGGAGAGGATCGAGGTGAGGGTTCTCCCGGCCGTGCACCACGGTCCCGCCTGCTGGCGGTGGTGAGCCCCCCTCACCCCAGCCCTCTCCCCCGGTACGGGGGAGAGGGAGGCTGCCTTCCTCTCCCTTCCCAAGGGAGAGGATTGAGGTGAGGGTTCTTCCGGCCGTCCACCACGGTCCAGCCTGCTGGCGGTGACGAGCCCCCCTCACCCCAGCCCTCTCCCCCGGTGTCGGGGGAGAGGGAGGCTGCCTTCCTCTCCCTTCCTCAGACTGGTTGCCCCTGCGTGAAGCCGGCGGGTGCGGGGTCGGGCTTCACCTAGCCGGGATCGCCGTGGTCCCGAAGCTTTGACTCGGTCGGTACCCGAGTGCTACACTCGTTCCCCCGAATCCAGTTCTGTTCGTCCGGAGGTCTATGAACAGCTCGCCGACTTGGAAGGTTCTGCTGAAGTGGTGCTCCTGGGCGCTCCTGTGTGGAGTGGCCCTCGGTGCGGGCATGACGCTCGGGGGCAGCCCACTACTCACGGCTGCTCTGATGAACCTCGCTGGCGGCACCTCCCCGGAGAAAGTGTTCGCCAAGGACACCATCACCATTCTCGCGTTAGGCGTAGACGCGAACTACGGCAGGAGGGGTTTCGTCACGTTCGATCACACCCGCAGCGACACGATGATGGTTGCGCGGCTGGACCTCCGTAACAAGCACGCTTTTCTCATCTCTATTCCGCGAGACACCTACGTGGAGATTCCTGGGCGACGGGGACGCTCCAAGATCAACGCCGCCAACGCGTATGGCGGCCCGGAGCTGGCCAAGGCCACCGTCGAGAACGTGCTGGGTGTCGAGATTGATTACGTGGTGACGCTGAACTATCAGGGCTTCAAGCGGCTGGTGGACGAAGTCGGCGGCGTATGGCTGGATGTCGAGAAGGACATGAAATACAGGGACCGCGCCGGAGGCCTGTACATTAACCTGAAGAAGGGCCCCCAGGTGCTGAACGGCGAGCAAGCGATGGGGTACGTGCGCTTCCGACACACGGACAACGACTTCCTTCGTGGCAAGCGTCAGCAGAAGTTCCTGCTCGCCCTGCAGCGTCGAATCGCTGAGCAGCCGCCCGTCGCCATCCCGCGTATCGCGGAGACCGTTCGCCGCAGCGTGACCGGGCTGGATGCCAACCAGCTCGCCTCTTTGATGCTCTGGGGACGTAGCCTGAACCCTTCTACCGACGTGAAGAGCGTGATCCTGCCGACGCGCTTTATCGGCTCTGACGACTTCGCACCCGACCACGAAGCCATCTCCAGAATGCTGGAAGCGGTGAACTGGCCCCGACGGGGCGAGACCGCTTCTACCGGCTTCACGCCGCCTGGCTCGTGACAGGAGCCGCCGTGCCGGTCGAGCCGGGCGAAGAGCGCAGCAAGGGCCTACACCTGACCCCGACCGACAAGAGAGTGGCTTTCGTTGCGATATTGGTTCTGCTTGCGCTGCTCTATTGGCTGTTTCTCTACTTCCGAGACAACGCCCGTTACGTCGCCTGCCAGAGCAACATGCACCGAATCTACACCGCGCTCCAGCTCTACATGCTGGATTCCGGTGACCGTCTTCCGCCCGCCTACGTTCGGGGCGAGAATGGTGACGTCGCACTGGACAGCAGAGGCCGGCCGCGCACCTGGGTCACCTCGCTCGTGGGCCGCGTGGGAGACCCGAAAGCGTTTCGGTGCCCTGCCGCCGGTCCGGAGGAGCATACGGTGCTGACCAACCCGGAGCCCGTTGCCGGCGCAGGAGACATCCTGCTCACCTACGGCATGTTCGTTGGCGTAGCGGGAGCCGACAGGAACCGTATCGAGCGGGCGGCGGCGACTGCTCTCATCGCTGACTCGGTTGCGGGAGGGCGCGCGAGTAGCTTCGACCCGCTACCCATGGCAGGGGGCAACGACGGTTTCCTTCTCGCCTTCGACAACTCGAACGAGCGGGCAGACGAAGAGACCAAGCGAATCACGCGGTTGGGAGTGCGGCGAACCGATGCGGGCAGACCCTGGCTACCAGGCAACACGCATCCCCGCCACCCGCACCGTGGGGTCGTGATGTTGTTCGTGGACGGCCACGTGGAGGCGCTCGACCCGGACCTGATGTTTCTGAACGTGGCCTACGAAGAGCGCCCGAACCTCTGGTCGGCGCCACAGCAGTTCTAGCTGCGGGTTCGGGTCCTTCTGCAGGACCCGAACCCCTAGGTTCCTCTCTAGCCCTTCAGATCCTGAAGGGCAGCCCCGAAGTTGATGTGAAAAGGCACGTCGTCGATCACCACGGCGGGGACGGACTTGACGCCTGCCCGCTCGGCTTCGGCAATCCGATCCATAGCCTGCCCCAGGTGCACCACCTCGACCTCGTAACGGGTCCTATCCAGTGCCTCGACCAGCTGCCTCTCGGCATCTACGCAGACTGGACACCCCGCATGGTAGAAGATCGCTCTTGCCATTGTTCCTCCTATCTTCTCGATGAATGTTCATTGGTTCCGATGGGTTTGTGGCCTTTCCGCTCCCAGCGGAACGAGACTCGACAAGCCAGTGCGCACCGTTTGGCACGGCTAACCTGCCGAAACCTTCACGTCCCAGATCCTTCGGACCAGGCACCGACGATTGCCAACGCTTCACTGGGGGTGCGGCCTTGGTCGTGGTCCGGGCAATCGATTCGGAGTGCACTCGGGCCTAGCGGAACGTCTACGAGGGCGCAGTGGTGAGGCTCGGGACTGCCCGGGTGCACGAGCGGCCGAAAGTGCGAACACGTCGCGCACATTCTCGCTTCCTGAATCACCCCTCGGTCTAGGAGCGAAAGGATGACTTTGCTCAGTGCGCTGAAGAGGACCGCTCTCTCTGGTTCTGAGAGGGGCTCCAGCCCGTGGAGCAGGATCTCTGGCCACAACGCCAGTCTCGTCCCGATAGCAGCACCGGAGGCTGTGGCGCATACCCGAACGCGACGTCGGTCTCCTGCCACCTGCTCGCGTCGGACGTATCCCTTCCTTTCCAACGCGGCAACCGCGTCGCTGACGGTCGGGCCGGTGAGCCCCAAACGAGCCGCGAGCGGACCGGCCTCGATGCTGCCTTCGCGCACCAAGACGCTTAGCACCTGAGCCTGGACGGCGGAGAGCCCGTCCTGCGCAGCGCGCCGGACCAAAGCGTGGCGTGACGCCAAGGCCACTTTCGCCAGCGCCGCACTCAGCCTCTCTTCCAGGGTTCCGCTCTCTCGTTCAAACCGATGGTTGTTCATTGGCTCATCCGCGGAAATTATTTAGGACTCCTAAATATTGTACCTCCTCGCCAACAGCTTGTCAAGCCCTAGCCTCGCAAGGTGGAGCGCTGCAGCAGACCGTTCGGCGGCGGGAGCCGACGCGGGGTCTTCGAGACCAGACTTAGGTCTTCGGCTTCCTGGTCCGGCTTCGAAGGTCACCGAGCAGGTAGGATTCCGGTGTGCTAGCCGGAGCGTGTTTCCGGCTCTGTTTTGTTTCGTGGCTCGACCCAGCCGGAGGCTGATCCCCTATTCAGCAAAAGGAGATGCGAAATGGCTTTCGGCTTTAGGATTTGCACGGCCGCCCTCGGGCTCGGCTTTCTCTCTTCAGCGTTCGCGGTTCCCGTCATCAACGAGATCCGCACTGACCAGCCCGGCACGGACAACGACGAGTATTTCGAGCTGTTCGGCGCGCCCGGCTACTCCCTGAACGGCCTTACTTACCTCGTCATCGGCGACGGCACGGGAGGAAGCGGCGTCGTCGAGGTCGTCGCGAGCCTTACCGGCTACTCGATTGCCTCGGACGGCTTCTTCTTGGTGACCGAGTCGACGTTCACTCTGGGGACTCCGGATCTCGTTCTGACTGGTAGCAACCCGTTGAACTTCGAAAACTCGGACAACGTCACGCACATGCTGGTCTCCGGGTTCACCGGCTCGCTGAACCAGGACCTCGACCTGGACGACAACGGCACGCTAGACATCACGCCTTGGGCAAGCATCCTCGACTGGGTCTCCATCGTTATCGACCCGACTGCCACCACCAGCGAGAAGTACTACTCGCCGATCGTAGTGGGGCCGGACGGCTCGTTCGCTCCCAGCCATGTGTATCGCTATCCGAATGGCAGCGGTGGCTGGAATATTGGGCAGTTCGATCCGGTAGGGGGGCAGGACACCCCCGGCTTTGCAAACGTTCCCGAGCCGGGGAGCATCGCAGCGCTGGCGGTTGGTCTCGTCGGGCTGCTGGCTGCGCGACGAAAGAAGTAATCGGACAGCCTCGGCATCACGCTGGTGCTCGTCGAACATGGCGGGCGGCGGGGTTCCCCCGCCGCCCGCGTCATTCCCGATGTGCCGCACCATCGGCATCGTCCTCGAGCATCTACGGGTGCGGAGCATTGCCGGGACGGCGGAACTACGGCGCGCAGGTACAATCCGCGCCGATGAGCGGGGTGGCGCTGCGAGTCCGCGGACTCGGAAAGCGGTTCGAGCGCCGCTGGGTGTTCCGAGCGCTCGACCTGGACCTGGTGCTCGGAGACAGCCTGGTGGTCGCGGGCCGGAATGGTGCGGGCAAGAGCACCCTGTTGAGAATCCTCGCCGGAGTCATCCCGGCTACCGAAGGCGAAGCGGCGGTCGAAGGCTGCGTCGGCGAACCGCGAAACCGCATCGGTCTTTGCTCCCCCGAGCAATCGCTGTACGAGGCCCTCACCGGTAGCGAGAACCTTCGCTTCTTCGCACGCCTTCGGGGGCTGAGCGCCTTCGATCCCCGAGCATGCCTCCAACACGTCGGTCTGGAGGGACGGGGCGATGACCGTGTGGCCGCCTACTCTACGGGGATGAAGCAGCGTCTACGCCTCGCACTCGCAACCATGCACGAACCGCCGGTACTACTTCTCGACGAGCCGGGAGCCGGGCTCGACGAGGCGGGTAGGGCGATCGTCGATCGCATCGTCGAGACTGCCCGTAGCCGGGGCATCGTGATCGTGGCAACGAACGACCGGGCCGAATACCGATATGGGGACAGGCGGCTTGAGCTTGGTTGCTGAAGCGCTCGCCGTGGCAGGGAAGGACGTCGCCGTCGAGTGGCGCACGCGGCACGGCGTCTATGCGGCGGTGCTCTTCGCGGTACTCACGGTGGTCACTCTCGGCCTAGCGACCGCGAACACCGGCCTAAGCCCCGAAGGGCAGGCGGGGGTCTTTTGGGTCGCGCTCATCTTCTCGGCCGTGACCGCCCTCGCGAGAGGCCTCGTCGTGGAAGAGGAGATGGGAACGGCGGACCTGCTGCGTCTTGCCGGGCGGCCTCAGGCAGTGCTGGCGGGTAAGATGCTTTTTCACTGTCTGCTCCTGGGCGTGACGGAAGCCGTCTTGGTACCTTTGGGCGTACTGCTGCTTCAGATGCACGTGGTGCACTGGCCGCTGCTTCTGTCGGGGCTCGCGGTCGGCAGCATCGGATTGGCGATCTGCGTGACAATCAGCGGAGCACTGGTGGCAAGAGCGGACAGCAGGGGATCGCTGGTTGCCGTGCTGTCTTTGCCGGTCCTCGTCCCGTTGATAGGAATGGCGGTGATGACCACCAAGGCATCGTTGGGAGCGGCAGACGCGGCGCTCGGATGGCGCGCGGTGTTGGGAATGGCCGGATGGGGGCTGGCCATCGGGGCAGCGGGGTTCCGCCTGTTCGAAGCGATTTGGAGAGAGTGACTTGGTTCTGAGGATTATCTTGTGGCTGTTCATGGTAGGGGTGATCATTGCTGCCTACCTGGCGCCTCCCGCTCGGCAGTTTCAGGTGGAAGATGCGGCGCGGATCATCTTCTTCCACGTTCCCGCCGCCATCTCGTGCGTGGTGTTCTTCGTGGTCGGGGCTTTCTATGCGTGGCGGTTTCTGCGACGCAAGCAGGAGATGGACGACGTCAAGTCCCTGGCGGCCATCGAAATGGGCACCCTGATGTGCGTACTGGCCACGATCACCGGCTCGATCTTCGCCCTAATTCAGTGGGGTAGCGCCTGGCACTGGGATCCTCGCGAGACGAGTATCGTCGCGCAGCTGCTCATCTATGCGGCGTACTTCGCCCTTCGCGCTTCGGTGCAGGACGCGAGGCGTCGGGCGAGCCTGGCTGCAGGCTACGCGCTTTTCGCCATCGTGACCGTGCCGTTCCTCATCTTCGTTGCTCCCCGGTACTGGGCTTCGCTGCATCCGGAGAACACGCTGGTCAGCTCGGCAGGGCTCGACCCCATCTATCGGACGGTACTTTGGTCTTCGTTCGCTGGGTACATAACGATCGGTTTGCTCATCATGCGCCTACGGGTGCGGGCGGGCGAGCTGATGTCGAGATTGGAGAGTGCATATGGACTGGAGACTGGCGGTCATGCTCCCGCCACTCATCGTTTGGTCGGCGCTGATGGGATACCTGTTCTGGGTGGAGAGGCGCGTCAGCCTAGTCGAGAAGGAGACGAGGCGGTTACTTAGCGGTACAATGGATTCGAGCCGGCTCGAGGGATGAGCCCAGAGGAGCCGCGCACGCTAAGCCCGACGAATCGGATGCCCTCGAACGACGCAGCACGATGGGGCTCGAGGCGTGACCGTGCGGGTCTTGCGGCTCAGGCTGAGGGAAGACCTTGCAGAAGCGTGGGCATGCGGATGTTGCTCGAATGCAGTGCAACTCGTGCGACGCCGTGCGTGGTGAGTGTGGAGTAGGTGTGAGCAAGTAAGATGAAAACGGGTCCCATCATTACGGTTCTGCTCGTTGCTGCGGGGATCGCAGTGGCGGTGTATTCGTTCATGCAGAGTTCGTCGCCCTACGTGACGATCTCTGAGGCCAAGTCGGCGGCCGGGCGTAAGGTGCACGTTGCGGCCGAGCTCGTTCCGGAGAGCATCGTAAATGACCTCGACCGCAAGGAGCTGCGGTTCGTCGTGAAGGACGCGGCGACCGGTGAGCGGCTTCCCGTCGTGTACCACGGCTTCAAGCCAGAGAACATGGAGTCCGCGCCCAGGGTCGTGGTACAAGGAGCCGTCGAGAACGGGGAGATGCGCTGCGACAAGATTCTGCTGAAGTGCCCGTCGAAGTACGAGGGAAAGGTCGAGACATCGGGCACGTAGTCGCGATGTGGCTTGTGCACGGCAGGCCGGACGACGCTGAGCAACGCGGAGGCTCGTGATGCTGATCGGCAAGTGGGGGGTCGGGCTAACACTCGCGGCTTTTGCCTTGGCTTCGCTGGGTTACGTGCTGGGTGAGAAGTACCTCGCCTTTGCCCGCAGGGTATTCCGCCTCGCCTGCGTACTGCTGTTCGCCGTCGAGGGCTACCTCGTCTATCTTCTGCTTGCCGGCCGCTACGAATTCGAGTACGTTTGGCAGTTCAGCGAACGGAACATTCCCTGGTACTTCAAGGTGTCGGGTGCATGGGCGGGCCAGGAGGGCAGCTTCCTGCTCTGGGCGACGCTGACCGGCGCGCTCGGGTTGGTTGTAATGACCCGCTTGGGCAACCTTGAGCGGCCCTTCATGATTGCCTACAGTTTGGTCCTTACCGGGTTGGCGGGCATCATCGCTTTCAAGCCGCCCTTCACATACCACTTGGACGAAACGACCGGCCAGTGGCTGCGCGACGCATCCGGTGCGATCTTCGTGCCCCCGGACGGGAACGGTTTGGTTCCGGCGCTCGAGAACTATTGGATGGCCATCCATCCGCCCGTCATGTTCCTCGGCTTCTCCTCGCTTGCCATCCTGTTCTGCTTCGCCGTCGCTGCCATGGTGCGGGGGGACCGAAAGGCGTGGTCTGCGGCAGCACGGCCGTGGGCAGCCTTCTCGGTGGCAACGACCGGCTTGGGGATGTGCCTCGGCGGCTTCTGGGCATACGAGACTTTGGGCTGGGGCGGCTTCTGGGCATGGGACCCCGTCGAGAACGTGTCGCTCGTGCCGTTCTTGGGAGCGGTGGCCGCACTTCACGCGATCTACGTACTGAACACGACGGGCAAGATGGCGCGGGCGAGTCTCTATCTTTGCACCTTCCCGTTTCTCGCTTTCCTGTTCGGCACGTTTCTCACCCGCAGCGGGACCTTGGCCGAGGTCAGCGTTCACTCCTTCGACGGGTTGGAGCACGAGACGAAGCGGGTGCTGATCGGCATGGTGGAAGCCTGTATCGTTGGCTTCGTCGCTCTGTTCACCTGGTCTCATACCGCGCGTTCGATTCGCGACCCGATGAAGGCGCGCAGGTTCTCGCTCCGGTACGCTGCGTTGGTTGCGGTCGGGGTCGTCCTCCTCGCGTGGGCGCTGATGGTGCCGGGCGCTTACGCCGCTTACCTGAAGTGGCCCATCGGCGTGTGGACCGTGCTGATGCTTGCTCTGCTGGTGCGTGCTACCTTCCTCCGCCAGCCCGAGGACCCGACGCGGCTCCCGCGCAAGTCGTCGGACCCGACCGGTGCACGTCTGGGACGCCGGCAAGGGCTCTATGCGGGCATTGCCGCCATTGTCTTCATCGCCGTCTTGACGCTGGTCGGCACGTCTTGGCCGTGGATTAAGTTTCTTCTCACCGGAAAGTCCGAGGCGCTCGAACCGAGCTTTTACGAGTCCGCCCTCGCCCTGCCTGGCGCAGTGATGCTGTTGCTGGCTGCCATCGTGCCCTTCTTGGATTGGCACAAGGGTGACGGGGGCCGCTTCCTGAACCGCTTTTCCGTGCCCTGGGTTGCCGCGGTTGCCCTCGCGGTCACCGGGTTCTTCGCGCTGAATATCCGCACGTTGGTACCCCTGCTCTTCGCCACACTCGCTTTCCTCGCAATCACCGCAAACGCCTACCGCATTGCCGAGCTGGTGAAGCGCAGCCGCGTCACGTTGGGAGGCTTCATCGCGCACATCGGGGTCGCGGTCTTGCTGCTGGGCATGGTGGTGTCCATGGCGTTCGAGCGGGAGGAGAAGGTGGTTCTCGAGGGCGCAACGCCTGCAAAGGCCTTCGGGTTCTGGGTTCGCAGGGGAGACGACCGCTGGCTGCCACGAAGCTCGGAGACCAAGCAGATGCGGGAGCTCGCGCTGCACTTCCAGGCAGGCGAGCGCGAGTTCACGGCTCACCCCGAATACTGGGAACGATGGTCGCCTGGCCGCGAAGAGCCGCAGCGCATGACCCGACCGTGGATCAAGCGTGGCGTAGATAACGACATCTATGTCGCCATCAACCCGCCCCAGCGACCGGAGACCGAAGTGATCTCCTTCGAGCCGGGCGAGAAAAAGAGCATCGGTCAACTCACCGTGACGAGGCTCACGCCGCTAGAGGCCGACGGTCCCACCGACAAGCCCGGCACGCGCGTAACCACGCGCTTCCGGCTGGAGCACATGGGGCAAACCATCGAGGTAGCGCCCGGCTTCGTCCTCACCGAGAACGGCGTCGAGGAGCTGCTGGCTCCGCTGGGCAACGGCGAGGTGGCAAGGGTCTCGAATGTGCAAGGAGCGGACGGGCCGATCGGTTTCCAACTGATCTCCGCCGAGGAGCTTCTGCCCGTGACGGTCCATTACAAGCCGCTGACCAGCCTGGTGTGGCTGGGCACGGGTATCATGACGTTGGGTAGTTTGCTTTCGGTGCGGCGCCGGGTGCTGGATTCGCGCGCGCTGTCCCGCAAGCAGGAGCTTCTCGGAAACGGTAGGTCGTCTGGAAACGGGCATGCGCCTTCTTCAACTGCTCAAAAGCAAAATCCACCACGCGCGCGTAACGTACGCTAACCCCGACTACATCGGTAGCATCGAGATTGACGGCGAGCTGATGGACCGCGTCGGCATGATAGACGGCGAGCTGGTGCACGTGTGGGACGTGACGAACGGCGAGCGCTTCACCACCTACGCGATGCGGGGCGCACCCGGCTGCGTGGGCCTGAACGGCGGCGCGGCGTACAAGGTGTCCGTGGGCGATAAGCTGATCATCGTGAGCTTCGTGGTGACCGACGAACCGGTCACGCCGAAGATCATCCTGGTGGACGAGCACAACCGCTACCTCCGCGACCTAACACCGTTCCAACGCGAGGGGTAGAGGCCATGCGAGCCAAGCCCCCCGGCGATACCCCTACCTAGTCAGTCTCTCTGCCCCGGCGCGGTCCTTGGGTTCGTGGTGCTTGGTAAGCCGGTGGGGTCCGGCGGACGCGGGCCGGGGCATGGAGCACCTGCAGCCCACCCGCAACCGTCATGCTTCGACAGGCTCAGCATGACGAAGCTCAGATGGAATCCTGGGGGCGTGGTCAGGCCCCGGCGCGGTCCTTGGGTTCGCGGTGCTTGATAAGCCGGTGGAGTCCGGCGGACGCGGGCCGGGGCATAGAGCACCTGCAGCCCACCCGCAACCGTCATGCTGAGCCTGTCGAAGCATGGCCTCGCCTGCCGCATGGTACCATCGGAAGCCCGTCATGCTGAGCCTGTCGAAGCATGGCCTCGCCTGCCGCATGGTACCATCGGAAGCCCGTCATGCTGAGCTTGTCGAAGCATGCCCCCCGCAGCCACCCCCGACCCTGCCCCGGCGCGGTCCTTGGGTTCGTGGTGCTTGGTAAGCCGGTGGAGGCCGGCGGACGCGGGCCGGGGCATGGAGCACCTGCAGCCCACCCGCAACCGTCATGCTGAGCCTGTCGAAGCATGCCCCCGCCTGCCGCATGGTACTATCGGAAGCCCGTCATGCTGAGCCTGTCGAAGCATGCCCCCCGCAGCCACCCCCGACCCTGCCCCGGCGCGGTCCTTGGGTTCGCGGTGGTTGATAGGCCGGTGGAGTCCGGCGGACGCGGGCCGGGGAATGGAGTGCGCTCGGCGAGGTCATGCTTCGACAGGCTCAGCATGACGAAGCTCAGATCGAATCCCGGGGGCGTGGTCAGGCCCCGGCGCGGTCCTTGGGTTCGCGGTGCTTGATGGGCCGGTAGTCCGGTGGACGCGGGCCGGGGCATGGACACTTTTCAGTGGACGGGCTTCTACGGTCATTCCCGCGAAGGCGGGAGGCCAGACATCCGCGTTTCGGGCCCTGTCGACCCGCTCCGAACGAGGTGCGCTAACGGTGTGCGCTCTCTGCAGTCAGTTCGAAGCGCAGCGCGGTTACCCTACTTGCCCTCCACCTCGCTCAGGATCAGCGTGGCTTCGCCGGTGAAGCCGCGGGGGAGGATGAGCCGGCGGCCGTCGCGGCGGGCTTCCGTAAGGACCGACGTTCGGCCACCGAAGAGGCGGGGGGCGGGAGGGTTCGTGGCGCGGAGTTCCAAGACGAATCCTTCCTTCTGGGCGTGCTGGGCCCACGTGCCGGTGATCTCCTCGCGCGTTCCGCCCTCGGTGAACACGGCGTCGCACGAGAAGCTACCGCCGTCGCGCAAGTGCAGGCGGACGTATTGGAGCGGGCCGGCGCTGGGCCCCTTCGTCTCCCAGATCCCCTGGGGAGCACCCGCGGAGCAGCCCAGCAACGACAGGACCGCGGCAGAGAGCGCACCGAAGCGACGTGCGTTACGAACGATCACGGACCCCGACCCGAGGCAGTCCGTCGGGACCTGAACGCATCTGCGCAGACCGGCCCGGCGCGACGGGGCTGTCCGGCGGGACGCCGGCATTACGCATGGCGAAGACGTGTCCTCACTCGGCCTTCGTGTAGGTGGTAGTCACCCCGGATCCGTCCAGTGCGGTCGTCGTCATGGAGTTCTTGCCGAAGGTGACTTCGCTCTTCGTCTCGGGTACCGCATTCACAGGAATAGGTTGGCCCGCAACCTTGATTTCGGTGTACTTGACGGTCAGGTATTGCTTTTTATCCTTTTCCTCCATCCGCCAGGTCCCCTTCAGCGAGATGGGGGCCTGCTGTCCTCCTGCAGAGGCTACGAGCTCACCTGCCATCGAGTTGTCCTTCTTGAACTCGACGGTACCTTTTGCGGAGACCCCTTGGATGCTCGTGTCAACGTTCCACTTGCCCACGACGCTCGGCTTGCACCCGGCTACCAGGAGCATGCACCCTAGCGCGAGGGTCGCCAAAAGCCATCTGTTGCTCATCAGGTCCTCCCGTTCGTTAGTCCTTGGGCTTCGCTGTGGGCACGCCGCCAGCGCCGGCCAGTTTCGTAGTGACCTTCTTGCCGCCGACCTCTCGCGTCCACTCGATGCCGCCCTCCACCCAGCGATATGGTCCCGATTCCGTTCCGAGAAGCTGCGGCATCTCGGTGAGCATTCCGTTCCAATACACCTCGGTCTTGGTGATGGTCAGGGTCTGCTTCTCCTTGTCGGTCTCCCACTTGCCGCGGATCTCCAACGCGCCGGGTTGATTCTGGTACTCGATTCGGAAGTACTGGATCATCTTCCCGTCCTCTTGCAGCACCATGGAGGACATCGCATCCTGGTCCAGGATGTGCTCGCTGAAGCTCCAGTTTCCCACTAGCGTCCTCTCCGCTTTGCCTCCGCATCCGGCGGCGATCGCGGCGAGGAGCATGCTCAGCAGGAGCAGTAAAACCCATCGGTTCAGCATCGAATGTGACCTCCGTTCCTCTCTCTCCGGTCCGTTCGTCCCAGGTCGAGTTTCGGGGTTCAGTACCGCAGTCCTGCGCGATACAGGAGGGCATGCCGGGTGGCTCGAGCCGACGTTCGTGCAGTTTGGCACAAGCGTTGCCTAGTCAAGGGCAAATTCGACTGCACAGAAAGGAAAGCCATGCAGAACCAGAACCGCACAATGGCTTTGCGCAGCCTAGCCTCGTTGGCCCTGACGCTAGGGGTGTGTCTGTCCTCCCACGCCTTGGTGTGGCAGACGAAGATTGATGTCACAGGCATTTCTTCTGAGAACTATGATCTAGCCATCAGCCCGCTTCGTGCACACGTGGCCTACGAACATGCGGGCCACGTCTACTACGCGACCCGAACACCGTGGGATGCAGCCTGGACCACAGTGGACCTCGGCTCCGGCGCGACCCCCTCGGTCGCCCTTGGACCCGACGGCACCGCCTACGTCGCCTTCCAGAACGGCGGCACCATCCACGTAGCGTCTAGCGCCGATGCCTGGGCCGCCACACCCGTTGTAGCCGGCTCGTACGGTTCGCTGGACGTGGACGGCAGCGGCGTGCTCCACCTGATGCTCGAGGGCAACTACGATGGAGACGGCTACACCGAGATCGCTCTCGTCCAGAATGCAGGATCCGGCTGGTCCGACCTCGCCGTATTGCACGACGGTTGGTACGATTCGGGCTACGGCAACTACTTCTCCCAGATGTCCCTCGCTGCGCTCCCGGGCAGCGGCTACGTGTATTCCCTCGAGATCTCGAACTGGGGCGGGAGGGCGTCCTGGTCCTCCAGATATCCCAGCGCCATCGTCCCGGGCGGCAACAACACCTGGATGGAGGTCGGCTGGAACGCAGGGTCCGAGCTTTCCCGCCAAGCCATCTCGGCAGGGGATGACCGCCTCGGGTTCGCCTTCGCCACGAGCGGAACCGTGTATGCCAGCACCTGCACCGGAGGCATCTGGTCAGGGTTCGAATCGCTCGGTGCCGGTGGTCAGGCTACCGTGGATGCCAAGAACGGCGTTGCCGTAGCATTCCAGAATGGCGGCGTCCTTCGGTTTGCCAAGGACGGGGCCGTGGAAACGGTCCTGTTCGAAGGTGCAGAGGTACGAGGCATCCGCCCGTTCCTGGTATCGCAAGGCGAGGAGTATTTCCTCCTATACCGCGATGAGCAGGGAACCTTGAGTCTGCTCACCACCGCGGTAGTACCCGAGCCGAGCACTGTGGCATGTCTGGTTGCGGGAGCACTGCTTGCCGTAACACGGCGTCGCAAACACTAACAGGCTCCTAACATTCACCGAGAGCCCTAGCAACTGCTAGGGCTCTCGTGCTATCTAGCGCCCGACCGGGGTTCGGTTGTGCAGGTATGCTATGGCCAATGCTGCAGGGCAGGACGGGCCCGCCAGAACGTCGGAGGTTGCGCGTTGGCTAAGGCGAGCATCCTAGTGGTTGACGACGAAGAAGACATCCGCGAGATGGTCCGCTACAACCTCGAGCGGGAGGGGTACTCCGTCCGGTGCGTCGAGACCGGGGAAGCTGCCGTTTCGGCGGCGAAGGCGAAGCCCCCGAGCCTCATCGTCCTGGACCTGATGCTACCAGGCTTGGACGGGTTGGAAGTCTGCCGTGTGTTGAAGCGGGAGCACAGGACCGCTAGCATACCGATCATTATGCTGACCGCTCGTGGAGAAGAACCCGACATCGTGGTAGGCCTCGAGCTGGGGGCGGACGACTACATTACGAAGCCGTTCAGCCCGCGCGTGCTCAGTGCTAGGGTTCGAACCGTCCTGAGGCGCGCCTCTGGGGAGCAGGTTGGCGAGGATGCCCAAATCGAGGTCGGGGCATTAGTGATTGACCCGCGTAGGCACGAGGTGCTGCTGAACGGTCAGGCGCTGGACCTCACAGCTACCGAGTTTCGCATCCTTCACTACCTGGCCCGTAAGCGTGGGTGGGTGTTCACGCGGGACCAAATCGTGAACGCCGTTCACCGCCACGATTACCCCGTCACCGATAGGTCGGTGGACGTGCACATCGTATCCCTTCGGCGGAAGCTAGGGACTGAGGCCCATCTCATCGAAACCGTGCGGGGCGTGGGCTACCGCTTCCAAGGGTGATGCACAGCCGCAAACTACTCGGCGCGCCACCTCTCACTCAGCTTCTGCTGTACTTCGTGGTTGCCCTCGTTCTTTCGTACACGGTTGCGCAGTATGATGCGACGGAGCGAAGGCAGCGCAAGCTGGACGACCTCGCTAGGTTAGCAGAGATTCTCTCCGACCGGCTTCGCTTCGACCCCGCCACCGCCGACTCCGACCGCATGTCCGACGTACTTCGTCGCTACGAACACGCGACTGGCTACCGATACACCATCATCGGCCCCGACGGCGTCGCGCTGACCGACTCTCGGTTTCGCGCCGAGTACGTGGGTGACCTTTCTCACAAGCCGGACGTTGCCGCGGCTCTGGGGACGGAGGCCGAGCCGCACGTCCAGACCTACTTCGACGCCGACCGCGGCCTGCTAAGTGCGGCGGCTCCCATGCCCTCGCGGGCCGGCCTAGGCGGAGCGGTTCGCGTTGTCGCTCCGGCGGCCTCGGTGGGCGTCGTCTTCGGTGACGTTCTGCTGCGGGCTGCGATCCTGGCTCTAGGCGCCTGGGGCGTCGCGGCGCTGTGCCTACGCACCACTGCCCGGCGACTGGCCGAAGACCTGGCCGAGCTGGAGGACGGTGTGCGTGCCTTCGGCCAGGGACGGCTCTCCAAACGGATTCCGCCCCCGGGGTTCGAGGAGCTGGACAGCCTGGTCGAGCTTCTGAACAAGATGGCGCACCAACTGGACAGGGAACGAGCTCAGATGGCGGAGAGGCAGGCCGAGCGCGATGCTGTGCTCGCCGGCATGGTAGAGGGCGTTGTTGCCGTGGACCTCGACGACCGACTGCTCGCTGCCAACCCGGCCGCGGAGCGCTTTCTGGGCTTCGACTCGGCCCGGTGCCTCGGTTTCCCCATCCAGGGCGTGGCGCGCAACCCCGAACTGAACCGAATGTTGGAGGAGGTCCGAAGCCAGGGCGGTTCCGTGCGTGGAGAGGTAGTCCTTCGCGAGGGCGAGGAGCGAGTCCTCGAGGTCACTGCTACGCCGCTACGAGATCGGCAGGGGTACCTGATGGGCACCCTGATCGTGCTCCACGACATCACGCAGATTCGCAAGTTGGAGAGGGTGCGACGGGACTTCGTCGCGAACGTTTCGCACGAGCTGAAGACGCCGGTTAGCACTATCCGCGGGGCCGTGGAGACTCTGCTGAGTGGAGCAGCAGACGATCCGGAGGCGAGGCAACGCTTCCTCGCGATGATCGATCGAAGTACGGCGCGCCTGAGCGCGATCATCGAGGACCTGCTCAGCCTGGCGCGGCTGGAAGAAACAGGGGAAGGTGGCGTGCCCCTCAAACTGCAACCCATTCTCCCGTGCCTGAAGGAGGCACTGCTGGATACCGCTCCACTCGCGGATGCCGGACAGGTAGAAGTGAGGCTTTCGTGCCCTGAGAACCTCGCTGCGCCTATCAACCCACCCCTGTTGGTGCAGGCAGTGGTCAATCTGCTGGACAACGCGATACGCCACAGCCCTCCCGGCCAGACCGTGGACGTGGAGGCGGAAGCGGTCGGCCACGACGTGGAGATCCGGGTTCGAGATCGTGGTCCCGGGATCGAGGAGCGCCATTTGCCCAGGCTCTTCGAGCGCTTCTACCGCGTGGACGCGGCTCGGAGTCGGAAGGAGGGCGGTACGGGGCTCGGGCTGTCCATCGTCAAGCACGTCGCGCAAGTGCATCGGGGTCGAGTGGGTGCAGAGAGCGTGTTGGGACAAGGCAGCACGTTCACGATACGAATCCCGTCTCGAAGCGAGGGGTAGCGCGGTCGGCTGCTGGAGGCCCTAGTGCTAACGCGATTCTAACATTATAGGCATAGACTTCGGGTATCCAGTTTTGAAAAGAAGGAGATCGAGTGGTGCAAGCGTTTGGCAGAAGCACTTGGTTAAGCGGACTGGCCCTGGTAGGCATCGCGATGGTGGCCGGCTGTGGTGGGTCCTCGACATCGGAAGGCGGCGCGAAGGCTGGTTCGAAGCTCTCGGGCTCGATCAGCATAGACGGCTCGAGCACGGTGTATCCCATCAGCGAGGCCGTGGCCGAGGAGTTCATGAAAGAGAACCCCGACGTGAGAGTGTCGGTAGGCACGTCGGGTACCGGTGGCGGGTTCAAGAAGTTCGTCGCTGGCGAGACTGACATCAGCGACGCTTCGCGGCCCATCCAGATCGAAGAGATGGAACTCGCTAAGAAGAACGGCATCGAGTTCATCGAGCTCCCGGTTGCGTACGACGGGCTCTCGGTGGTGGTGCACAAGGACAACGACTTCGTGGACTACCTGACCGTGGATGAGCTGAAGCGAATCTGGGAGCCCGGCAGCAAGGTGCAGTATTGGAGCGATGTGCGTCCTAACTGGCCCAAGGAGAAGATCAGGCTCTTTGGCCCGGGTACGGATTCGGGTACCTACGACTACTTCACCGAGGCAGTCGTGGGAGAGCAGAAAAAGTGCCGCCCAGACTTCCAACCTAGCGAGGATGACAACGTGTTAGTGCAGGGGGTCTCGGGCGAGAAGTACGCGCTCGGCTACTTCGGGTACGCATACTACGCTGAGAATGCCGACAAGCTGAAGGTAGTGCCCATAGACGGTGGTAAGGGTCCTATCACTCCTACGGAAGAGACCATCCGAAACGGGCAGTACACTCCGCTCGCGCGCCCGCTCTTCATCTACGTGAGCACCAAGGCAGCGGAGCGCCCCGAAGTGCAGGCGTTCATCAAGTTCTACATGCAGAACGCGGAGAAGCTGGTAGCCGAGGTGAAGTATGTGCCACTCCCGGCGAACGTGTATCAGATCGCTCTGCAGCGCTTCGAGAGTAGGAAGACCGGATCGGTCTTCGAAGGGAAGCATCAGGTCGGGCTATCCTTGGAGCAGCTGATGAAGACGGAAGAGGAATCGAAGTAGGGGTGACTGGTAGCAGTTGACAACGGCTGACCAGGCGATGGGAGGCCGCTCCGCGAGCGGCCTTCGCGCCAAGAAGTTCCGATGGACGGAGTTCTTGCACGAGAACGGACTCCTGCTGAGCGCCTTGGTCTCGATCGCCACTACCGTCGCTATCATCTGGGTGCTCGCAACGGAGAGCTTCACGTTCTTCAAGCAGGTTTCGATCTGGGAGTTCTTGACGGGCACCAGGTGGACGCCTCTCTTCAAGCCGCAGCACTTCGGTGTGCTGCCGCTGGTGTGCGGCACGATGCTGATCACGGTGGGAGCCGCACTCGTAGCGATACCTGTCGGCGTTGGGTGCGGAATGTACCTCAGCGAGTACGCCACCCCACGCGTGCGAGCCATCATCAAACCGGTGCTCGAGATCTTGGCGGGGATCCCCACCGTTGTCTACGGCTACTTCGCAGTAGCTACCGTGACGCCGTTCCTGCGGCTCATCCTTCCGCAGACCGAGGTCTTCAATGCGCTCAGCGCCTCTTTGGTGGTGGGAATCATGATCTTGCCGATGGTAGCATCCCTTTGCGATGATGCGTTTCGCGCGGTGCCGAACTCGCTGCGAAACGCCGGGTTTGCCGTAGGCGCAACGAAGAGCGAGGTTAGTACACGCATCGTGTTTCCTGCGGCGCTTTCTGGGGTGTTAGCATCGTTCGTGCTGGCAGTATCGCGCGCGATAGGCGAAACGATGGCAGTAACGCTCGCCGCGGGCGCATCGCCCAAACTAACACTGAACCCGTTGGAAAGCGTTCAGACGATGACCGCCTACATCGTACAGATCAGCCTAGGGGACACACCACAAGGGACCATCGAGTATCAGACCCTGTTCGCGGTGGGCATGCTGCTCTTCGTCATCACGCTCGCCCTCAACATACTATCTCTGCGCATTCTTCGGCGATACCGAGAGGCATACGAATGAGCGGACTGGAACTTTCGAGGGGCAGCGTTGCGAGACGCCGACGCGTTGATCGTGTCTTCCACCTATTGTGCCTGGCCTCGACGCTAGTCGGAGTAGTTCTTCTTGCCATACTGCTCATCGCCGTCTACCACCAAGGGGCCAAGTGGCTGACGCTCAAGTTCCTGACCAGCTTCCCCTCTAGGTTTCCGGCTGAAGCGGGCGTCAAGTCTGCACTGTATGGCTCCGTGTGGAACATCTTGCTGACCGCTGCTTTCGCGCTACCTATCGGTATCGGCGCGGCTATCTATCTCGAGGAATATCCCAAGCGCGGCCGCCTCAGCTCGTTCATCGAGGTGAACATCGCCAATCTCGCAGGCGTGCCGTCCATTGTCTACGGAATTCTCGGACTCGCAATCTTCGTGCGCACCATGATGCTGGGACGGAGCGTTTTGGCGGGCGCTCTCACCATGACGCTGCTGATCCTACCGGTAATCATCATCGCAGCCCGCGAAGCGATCCGTGCCGTCCCACCGTCCATACGCATGGCGGCATTCGCCCTCGGCGCCACCCGATGGCAGACCATCTGGTCGCACGTGCTGCCGTCGGCCCTTCCGGGCATACTAACAGGTGTGATCCTTTCCCTGTCTCGTGCGATAGGAGAAACGGCTCCACTCATCATGATCGGTGCGTTTGCCTACGTGGCCTTCGTGCCTTCCGGCCCGATGGACAAGTTCACCGTGCTGCCTATCCAGATCTACAACTGGGCGAGCCGACCGCAGGAGGACTTCAAGGCCCTCGCGGCGGCGGGTATTATCGTTCTTCTCGCCGTGCTGCTCAGCATGAACGCCGCGGCCATCATCATCCGGCAGCGATTTCAGAGGTTCCGCCCATGAGCGACGTGATATTGACTACCAAGCTCCCGGAGCCGTCGCAGCGCACGGCCGAGCAGCAACCCGTGGAAGCGCTCGAGACCATCCTGGAGACGCGCAGCCTCACCGTACGATACGGTTCGGAGGCCGCGGTCAAGAACGTCAGCCTGCGCATTCCCGAGCGGCGAATCACCGCCATCATCGGCCCTTCGGGATGTGGGAAGAGCACGCTGCTTCGGACCTTCAACCGCATGAACGACTTTATCCCCGGTGTCTGGATGTCCGGGGAGGTGTTGTATCGAGGAGAGAGCATCTTCGCTCCGGAAGTGGACCCCGTAGAGGTGCGCAGGCGCATCGGCATGGTGTTCCAAAAACCGAACCCCTTCCCGAAGAGCGTGTTCGACAACGTGGCCTGGGGGCCGGCCATCAACGGTGCGTCGCGTGCTTCCTTGCGCGAAGTGGTGGAGACCTCGTTGCGCAAGGCCGCCCTGTGGGACGAGGTGAAAGACAAGCTGCATCAGAGTGGCATGGCCCTTTCCGGCGGCCAGCAGCAGCGTCTCTGCATCGCTCGCGCCATCGCAATGGAACCCGAAGTGGTGCTGATGGACGAGCCCTGCTCCGCGCTCGACCCGACCGCAACTGCGAGAATCGAGGAGTTGATCATCGAGCTGAAGGAACGATATACCATCGTGATCGTAACGCATAACATGCAACAAGCGGCTCGCGTGTCGGACTTCACGGCCTTTTTGTGCGACGGCGAGCTGATCGAATACGGCCCGACGACGCAGGTTTTTACTCTGCCCGCAGAGAAACGAACCGAAGATTACATTACGGGCCGGTTCGGATAGGAGCATGGAAATGCGACGACACTTGGAGCGCGAGATTGACGCGCTGAGAAAGAAGCTTCTTTCGGTGGGTGCCCTGGTCGAGGAAGCGGGGAAGATGGCCATCGAGGCCCTCATGACGCGCGACGTGGAGCTCGCCGAGCGCGTCATCGAGACCGACGAGCAGATCGACCAGATGGAGGTCGAGGTCGAGGAGGAGTGCCTGAAGGTGCTGGCTCTCCACCAGCCTGTGGCCATAGACCTGCGCTATGTCGTCGCCATGCTCAAGATCAACAACGACCTGGAACGCATCGGAGACATTGCCACGAACATTGCCGAGCGCGCCATCTATCTGTCCCATCGTGTGAAGATCGACATTCCTCAAGATTTCGTCAGCATGAGCAAGTTAGCGCACGAAATGGTACGTGACAGCTTGGACTCGCTCGTGTACCTGGACGCCTCTCTTGCTCGCAAAGTGTGCGAAATGGATGATAAGGTGGATGAGTGCAACCGACGCGTCTACGACTACGTGAAGCAGCAGCTCCTGTTAGGTACCACGGAGATCATGGAGCAGGTGCAGCTGCTAACCGTCGCACGACACATCGAGCGCATCGGCGACCAGGCGACCAACATTGCAGAGGATGTCCTGTACCTGATCGAGGGCGAGATCGTGCGCCACAAGCGTCGCGATTCCTACGAGGCGACCCCCGAAGAAGTTCACTAACAGCTCCCCACCTCCCGACCCCTAGCAGGAGAAGCGTCCGTGCCTTGGCGCGCCGTGTTACGCCGCCGACGGGGCGAGTGGCACCTTCGCGAGCCGACCGTCGCGGAAGACGAAGTTGCCTGGAATATTCATCGGCCGGCGCCAGACGCTGCTCTTTCAGAGGTACACTCCCGAAGGCCAAGCCGCTGCAACTGGGTCCGGAGCGGATGGGACACGAATGCGCGGCCTCGTGACGCCACTGCCCCATCCGGCGCCACGTCCGCTCGCAAAGAGGAGAACCAATGAAAGCTAACACCGCCATACTGACCCTCATGGCCCTCACGTTGCTGGCTGCAAACGCGAATGCCGACAAGAGGGGCGACAGCGAGGGCACTTGGTACACCGGCGAGATCAGTGAACCCCAGTACGCCTCGCGTTTCGGGTACGGCTCGACGGACTACGCGACGAATACGATAACCTCCGACACTCGACAAACGTGTGTGGGTCGAGGCTCTATCAAACTCGAGACCACCAGCGGCTTCGATACCTGGACCTACTTTCCCAACACCAAAGACCTGGACCTGGACGCCACGGATCTAGTGATGCTGAAGTTCTCGCTTCGCAGTGAGAACAAGAACGGGTGGGGCGGCGACCCGTGGGTGATCCTGAAAGACATGGCGGGCAGGACGGTTCGCTACGATGGAACAAGCAACCGTCTGCACATGGCCCTAGAAGAATGGGTGGACTACAGCGTGCCACTCAGTCTCCTCGCAGAGCGCATGGCAGCAAAGACGAAGGCGTACCTCGCGCTGGAGGAGAAGACCCGTGGACCCGCACCCGTGCTGTGGTTGGTGACCATCGAACCCGGATTCGACTGGAAACACATAGCGTGCTTCGAGATCCACGAGGACACGGGCGGGTATGGCTTTATCATGTGGCACGACGGAATCGAGTTCGTGGCACGCAACGGGCGCCCCGTTCGGTGGTGGCTGTCATCCTTGGAGAAGCCAGACCTGTCCGTGACATGGGCAGAGCAATTTCCGCGATACTACCGCTACTCCGTGGACTACCAAAACGTCTACCCCGAGCTGTCGGCCAAAGAGCAGGCGATGAAGCGTTGGCCCGATGACGGCGAGCAGATCTACTACGAAGTGCATGTGCGCAATGTCGGATTCGCGCGATCCCTGCCCACCACCTTCGTCTGCGAGATCGCCGGCAAGCTGTGTCATAAGCAGACGGTACCAGCACTCGAGCCTCGCCAGGAAACCATCGTGAAGGTGCCATGGAAGTGGAAGCAAGGAGGTTACCGATTCGAGGCGAGCGTCGGCTTGGAACAGCCGATGGACGAGATATCGAAGAAGAACAACGTGCTGACATTCCAGACTGACGCATATGCGCTCCTGGCGATATGCGAAAAGGGCATGACGGAGCGCGTGGACGAGGTGAACAACGCTTACGGCTCGTTCTCCTACGAGGACTGGTTGCGCGGCTCCACGGTCGACACGATGAACCGCTTGTTCCGACATAGCAAGTATGACTTCGCGCCCGAGGGGGCGCGCATCGGTGTTCGTGTCGGTCGAATCGTCATCGTAGACAAGATAGGTGGGGAGGCGGAGGCGGCGATCGAAGATCGGCTAGCATGCGACGGCGCTTGGTCGTATCCGACCGGCTCGGTTGGCGAATACACGAGCCTCGCCAACTCCTTCATGTGGGCACTGAACCACGAGCTTACCCATCAGCTGGGGATCATAGACGACTACCAGTTCGACCTGCCCCCGCAGAACAACAAGATCAACGGGAAGGGGTTCAGTCAACCAGATGGAGGCATGATGGGTGGGGGTCACACTGGTACTAACACCCCGCCTGCTTACGCCGACATAGACGTAGCTGGCATGAACATGACGTACGGGCATCGCCGCGGCTACTTCGGTGAGTATCTTTTCAACGTGCCGGAGAAGAACACCTTGGTTCTCCTGCTGAATGGCAAGCCCGTCGCTGGAGCCGAAGTCGAGGTGTATCAGAAGAACATGGACTCGGGGCTGATGGACGGTCCACCGGTACATACGGGTAAGACCGACGCGGCCGGGCGGTTCGTGCTGGCCAACAGGCCGTGGTGGCCGATTCGACCTGGTGCTTCAGCGAACCAGGCTGCGCCGCCGGAGCGCTACACCACTGCCACGGGCTGCACACTGGAGCCTAATCCATTCGGCTACATAGATGTGGTAGGGCGCAATGGGCTGTTCCTGATTCGGGTCAAGCAGGACGATGCGTGGTACTTCGCCTTCATAGATATAGGCCACTTCGTGTGTGAGTTTGCGCGGGGGCATCGCGGCGCTGCTTCGTACACGCTGGAGCTGATACGCGAATAGGCGGTGAGTCGAGGCCCCTCTCACCTCTGCAACCCGTGCGTGAGAGCCCTGGCTGGCTGCACGAGGCGCTCCCTCACCGCGGGGAGATGGCTGGGGTGAGGGGCACCCGAACACCACGAATTGCTGACGCCACCACTGTCATTCCGAGCGAAGCGAGGAATCGCTCGCACAACCAGCTCGAGTAGGTGACCGACCGTCCGAATGTCACAGCCAGAAAGGGATTCCCCGCTTCGCTCGAAATGATAAGGCGTGGGTAGCCCGGCAGGAGAGGGAGGTATCGGTGCGGAAGGAACTCGCGTCGGGCCGATGCCACAATCCGAGGGCCCGGTGAGGTGCCGGCATGGTAGGTATCGCTCGATTCCTGGCGCTCGCTGCAGCAGCATCGGTGGGCGGGGAGTCGGAATGGCTGGACGCCATTCTGAACCCAGGGACCAGGAAGCAACCTAGCAAGCCCGTGATGCAGGTCCTCCAGCACACGCACGAGAGCCTGCAGATCAATCGCTCCGTGATCGGCACGCCACTCCGCATCGGCTCTCGTAGCTATGCGCACGGGCTGGGCACCCACTCCGCCAGCCGCATCATCCTCTTCTCCCCCCAGCCCATCATACGCTTCGACGCCGAAATCGGGATTGATAGCAACGACCGAACGGCAGGTGGCCAGGGCTCGGTGGTCTTCTGCGTAGTGCGGGATGGGCACGAGCTTTACCGGTCGGCGACGATGCGCGGAGGGCAAGAGCCGGAGCGAGTCGGCGTCGAGGTCTCGGAGGCACATACCATCGAGCTGCAAGTGGACGACGCGGGTGACGGACCGGCGTGCGACCACGCCGACTGGGCAGAGGCAACCCTGACACTAGCAGGAGGAACTAAGTTGCGAGTGGACGAGATCGAAAGAGGACTCATACCAGGAACGATCCCGCGTCGTCCGTTCTCATTCCGGTATGGCGGCCAGCCGAGCGACGAGGTGCTCGACCAGTGGCAGGTCGATCGGGCCACCACCGGCCGCACTGTTACGACGGTATGGACCGATCCTACCTCAGGGCTCAGAGTGCACTGGGAGGTCACGCGCTACCCCGACTTCCCAGCCGCCGATTGGGTGCTGTACTTCGAGAATACCGGCACGGTGGATACACTTATCATCGCCGACGTACGAGCCCTAGACGTCGGCTTTAACGGCGCAGCGCCCTATGTGCTCCATAGAACGAAGGGTGCACCCTCCGACCCCACCGACTTCGAGCCGAGCGCAACCCAACTGACGCAGGGTACGGCTGCGGAGATGGGTGGTGGTGGCGGACGGTCCTCGAACAAGGACCTGCCCTTCTTCAAGGTAGAGATGGCGGGAGCCTCGGCCGTGGTGGCAGTTGGGTGGTCGGGACAGTGGTATGCAAGGCTCGACTGCCCGACCCCGGATAGCCTTCATCTCACCGCTGGTATGGAAGGCACCCACTTCCTGCTGCATCCCGGCGAGAAGGTGCGCTCGCCACGCATCCTGGTGTTGCACTGGCAGGGTGATACGCTGGAGGCCAACGCGCAGTTCCGGCAGCTCCTCTATAAGCACTACGTGGCAACGCGCGATGGCAAGAAGCCGCTGCCAACCCCCTTCTGCAACACCTGCTTCACGCGTGGCGGCGGCTGGCTCAACGAGTGCAATGCCGAAAACCAGATATCACTCATCCGCGCCTACGCACCCATGGGGCTGGACGCTCTTATCACCGATGCAGGCTGGTTCGAAGGGGGGTGGCCGATGGGTGCGGGTAACTGGACGCCGCGCAAGGACGCCTATCCCGAGGGAATGGCACCGGTGGCTGCGACGGCGAAAGAGCATGGCATGGTGTATGGACTTTGGTTCGAGCCGGAGCGCGTGATAGCAGGGACTACCATTGATAAGGAGCATCCGGAGTGGGTGCTGAAATCCACCGACGACCCCGGGGAGGTAACACGTCTGCTGAACCTAGGATTGCCCGAGGCCCGAGACTACATGTTCGCCATCGTGAAGGGCTTCATGGACTTGCCGGGCTTCCGCTTCTACAGACAGGACTTCAACATGGACCCTCTTCCGTATTGGCGGCATAACGATGCGCCAAACAGACAAGGCATAACCGAGATGAAGTACATCGAAGGGCTCTATGCCTACTGGGACCGCATCGCCTCCACTTGGCCGGATGGCATTCGCGAAGAGTGTGCAAGCGGCGGCAGGCGAATCGACCTGGAGACCATAAAGCGAATGCACATCCACCAAGACAGCGACTACTGGTTCGACAATGAGACGGATCAATGCCAAATATGGGGTCTGTCACAATACCTACCTAACAACACGTTCACCACTCCGCTGATACGATTGGACGACTACTCGTTCCATTCCACCCTCGCCACCAGTCTGTGCCTCGGCTGGATCGCCGACGACCCGGGCTTCGACACGCGGCGCGCGAAGGCGCTGATGGACAAGTATCGCGAAGTGCGCCACCTACTGATAGGTGCCTGGTATCCGTTGCTACCCTACAGCCGAGATGCGCGACAGTGGATGGCATCGCAGTACCACCGTCCCGACCTGGGAGAGGGCGTGATACTGGTCTTTCGCCGTCCGGAGAGCCCCTACCGCTCGGTGGAGGTGCGCCTGCACGGGCTGGCTGCGGATGCAACGTATGAGCTGATGTTCGACACCACAGGCCAATGTATCCGACTGCGCGGCTCCGACCTGATGCACCTACTGACACTCACACTTCCGACCGCCCCCGGCTCCGAGATGATCAGGTACCACGAGGTTGCGCAGTGAGTGAGTAAGTCGCTGGTGGATGCGAGAGGCGCAGTCTGGTGCCGGCAAAAGTGAATCCGCTCGGCGTAGCCCGTCCCGACCTGGCTTCATGCTTCGGCATCAGAGTGGAGCGGCGATGCCGAGGCACACCTTGCTCCCAAGGAGGCCTGCGACGCCAGGCCCAAATCACCCATGCCTGCTTTTCATGCTTCGGCATCAGGGTGGAGCGGCGATGCCGAGGTACACCTTGCTCCCAAGGAGGGCGGCGACGCCAGCCCCACATCACCCATGCCTGCTTTTCATGCTTCGGCATCAGGGTGGAGCGGCGATGCCGGGATACACCTTGCTCCCAAGGAGGGCGGCGACGCCAGGCCCGGATCACCCATGCCTGCTTTTCATGCTTCGGCATCAGGGTGGAGCGGCGATGCCGAGGCACACCCCGCATCCCGAGGCCGGCGGTGCCAGCCCCACATCACGCATTCCTGCTTTTCATGCTTCGGCATCAGAGTGGAGCGGCGATGCCGAGGTACACCTTGCTCCCAACGAGGCCTGCGATGCCGGCCCCACATCACCCATGCCTGCTTCCTCCGACCGAAACCCGGCTACGCACGCAGACCATACCCCATTCTC
>BTVI01000019.1:0-70313 GCA_045862955.1 Fimbriimonadales bacterium | reverse complement strand
GGCGCGGTCCTTGGGTTGGTGGTGTGCGGCGGGTTGGAGGAATGCGGCGGACGCGGGCCGGGGCATGGAATGAAGGAGGCATCGCACCCGCAGCGTCCCAAACCGTCATGCTGAGCCTGTCGAAGCATGACCCCGCCTGCCTCCCGCCCTGCGGTTCAGCAGGTACGTTTTCCTCTGTCGCCCTCATGCTTCGACAGGCTCAGCATGACGGCTTGCCCTGACCCATCCTCTGCGAGTGGGGAGGGAAGGAAACACACGGCTGGGGGCGTCATGCTTCGACAGGCTCAGCATGACGGCTCGCCCTGACCCATCCTCTGCGAGTGGTGAGGGGTAGAACCCCCCCCTCAGCTCGCCGTCACCGAGATCACCACTATCCGGCGGGACGCGCGTGATCCCGCCGTCCAGGTGATGTTTTCCATGCCCCGGCGCGGTCCTTGGGGTTCGTGGCGGGCGGTTCGTGGGTGCAGGTCGGCGGACGCGGGCCGGGGCATGGAATGAAACGCCAACACCTAACACCCTACCCGCCACACTCCAAATCGTCATGCTGAGCTTGTCGAAGCATGACCCCGCCTGCCGCCCGCCTTGCGGTTCAGCAGGGACGTTTCCCTCTGTCGCCCTCATGCTTCGACAAGCTCAGCATGACGTCGCCATTGGGTGCGGAGAGGGAAGGGCGCGCACGGCTCGGGGCGTCATGCTTCGACAGGCTCAGCATGACGGTCTCCCACTTACCCGTCCTTTGCGCGTGGTGAGGGATAGAAACCCCGCCCTCAGCTCGCCGTCACCGAGATCACCACTATCCGGCGGGACGCGCGTGAGCCCGCCGTCCAGGTGATGTTTTCCATGCCCCGGCGCGGTCCTTAGGTTCGAGGCATTCGGTCGGTCGCTGCTAGTCGGCGGACGCGGGCCGGGGCATGGAATGAAACGCCAACACCTAACACCCCCTACCCGTCACACCCCTATCCGTCATGCTGAGCCTGTCGAAGCATGACCCCGCCTGCCTCCCGCCCTGCAGTGCAGCAGGTACGTTTTCCTCTGTCGCCCTCATGCTTCGACAGGCTCAGCATGACGTCGCCATTGGGTGCGGAGAGGGAAGGGCGCGCACGGCTCGGGGCGTCATGCTTCGACAGGCTCAGCATGACGGTGTCCCACTTACCCGTCCTTTGCGCGTGGTGAGGGATAGAAACCCCGCCGTCAGCTCGCCGTCACCGAGATCACCACTTTCCGGCGGGACGCGCGTGATCCCGCCGTCCAGGTGATGTTTTCCATGCCCCGGCGCGGTCCTTAGGTTCGAGGCATTCGGTCGGTCGCTGCTAGTCGGCGGACGCGGGCCGGGGCATGGAATGAGGTTCGGTGTGATCTCAGTCCGACTCCACCTGTGCGCTCGGCTGCGACTGGCGGGCGAAGTTGATCCGGAGGTTAGTGACAAGGTTGCGCACGGCACGCTGGTCCTCGTCATCCAAGTGAGGCAGAAGTGTATCCGCCATGCTCGATGCGATATCCACTGCGGCCTTCGCCTCTTCCATGTTGCGGACCACTTTTCCGGCGATCAGGTCCGTCTGGAGTCCCATGCGCTGATAGGCCAAGTCATTGAACGCATGCAGCATCTGATAAGCGAAAACGAACACCGAGACCGGCTCGCGAGGGACGGAGCTCTCGGAGCTCGCGCTCGTCTGCTCTTCGGGTGTCTGAGTGGTGTCGGTCTCTTCCATTCCGCTTGCGAGTATATCACGGGGAAGCGGGCGACTAGATGAGCCTGGCCTCGTTGAGGCGCTGCTGCATTTCCACCAACCGCTTGTACACGCCGCCGCTCGCCATCAGCTCGTCGTGCGTGCCGATCTCCGCGATTTCGCCTTCTTCCAGCACGACGATGCGATCCGCGTGCCGAAGTGTAGATAGGCGATGAGCGATCACGAAAGTGGTCCGGCCCTGGACCAAGCGATTAAGTGCTTCCTGGATGGCTGCTTCGGTCTCGCTGTCCACGCTCGAGGTCGCCTCATCCAAGATCAGGATGCGCGGGTCCCGGAGGATAGCGCGGGCGATGGCGATGCGCTGGCGCTCGCCGCCCGACAGTCGCTGCCCGCGCTCACCCACGTAGCTGTCGTAGGCGTCCGGAAACTTCATGATGAAGTCGTGTGCGTTCGCGGCCTTCGCCGCGTTCATGATCTCGATGTCGGTCGCACCCGGACGGCCGTACTCGATGTTCTCCTTCAGCGAGGTTGGGAAGAGGAAGGAGTCCTGGAGGACCAGCGCGATCTGCCGTCTGAGGTCGTCCAGCCGAATCCGACGCATGTCCACGCCATCGATCAGGATGCGACCTTCTGTCGGGTCGAAGAAGCGGCAGAGCAGGTTCGTGAGGGTGGTCTTGCCGGCGCCCGAGTGGCCGACTAGGCCGATCATCTCACCGGGCTGCACGTCCAGGTTGATGTTTTTCAGGACAGTGCGCAGCTTGTCGTAGCCGAAATGCACGCCTTCGAAGGTTACGCGCCCCTCGATGCGAGGCATGGGAACGGCGTCCGAACTGTCGCAGATGTCGGGCGGCGTGTCCATGATCTCGAACACGCGCTCGGCGGCAGAGAGCGAGCGGGATGTCCAGTCGATCCATCTCGTAAGTTGCTGCAGTGGCATGTAGAAGAGTGCTAGATAGCCAATGAACGCGACGAGCTCGCCCACGGTCATGGCGTCGTGAATTACCTTGATGCCGCCCACATACCATACGATGAACGAACTGGCGTTGATCAGGAAGGTGATGAGTGGGACGAGCGTTACCCACATGCTCTCGGCACGCATGCCGGCGTTCCGCAACTCTCCCACCCGCCGCTCGAAACGCCGTTGCTCCACCGCCTCGCCTGCAAATGCCTTCACGACTTTCATGCCGCTAAGCGTTCCGGTCAAGGCGCCACCGAGCTTGGACCAGCGGTGCCAATAGTGTCGCCATGCGCGAAAGATTTTTCTTCGGGACATCCGCACCAGCACGGCAATCAGGGGTGCGGGAAGCAGCGTCAAGAGGGCGATGTCCCAGCGGAGCGAGAAGAGCGCGATCGCGATAGCAATCAAGAGCGCGGTGTTGCCGATCAGCGCCGGGACAGCATCCACTAGCATGTCGAGCAGCGCGCTGGTGTCTTGGGTGATACGGCTGATGATGCTGCCCACCTGCCGTTTCTCGAAGTATCCGACCGACAGCGACTGAAGCTTACGGTACAGGTCGGCGCGCAGGTCGAAGATGGCGGAGTGGCCCACCTTCGCGCCGATACGTCCCCGGACGGCCTGCAAGACCCCGTGCAGGACGCGCGACAACACGAGGGCAAGGACCAGGAGGGAGAACAGTCCCACGTGCCGGTTGGAGAGTAGCACGTCGTCGATCAGGATCTTCGTGAGATACGGCGGCACCGCCTCTAGCCCCGCACCTACTAAGATGAGACAGGCAGACAGCACCACCCAGCGTCGGTACGGACGGAGGTAGCCGAAGATGCGAAGCAAGGTCCGGCCTTTGTGGATACACGCGTCGCAGCGGTCGCTATCCTCCGGCAGCGGTCGGTTGCACTTCGGGCACAGTCGCGGGGACTCTATCTCTACGCCGGCCGCTCCGCCCGTGAGCATGCCTTCCAGTTTCTTCTGTGCCGAAAGCAGCAGGCTGGAGCAGCGGTTGGTGCCCCTCACGAGTTCTACCTTCGCACCGTTGACGTTAACTACCAGCGCGCTGCTGTCCACCAGCGGTTCGATTCGGGGAGAGCTCAGATCCGCTATCGGAAGTTGCAGCTTCGGAGTGCCGCCTTCGCTTACGCGCAGCGTGCCGTTGGAAACTTGCAGGTGAGTGCTGCCGAACGTTCCGTCTGATCGGAGGTCGGTGGATATCTCTAAGGTTGGCTCAGCTTCTACGGGCTCCGCTTCGCCGGAGATCTCGGCCAACGTCACGACCTCATTCTACATCATTCTCGCCGCGCCGGCATCCCTAGCAGGACCTCCATTTGTTCCACGGAAAGCGAGAACTGGGTCATGTCCACGCAGTCCCCACAGAACTGCACGCCCTCTTTCTCCAGCCGTTGGCGCTGCTCGATGGCGTATTGCGGCGAGCGCTTCCCGATGGGGAGAGCGCCCAGCCGGTTGACGACGCGCCACCAGGGAACGTCTTCGGGGCACTGGAACATCAGGCGGCCGACCATCCTGCCGGATATCGGCGGAGTGAGGAGTTCCCCCATAGCGCCATAGCTCACGACCCTTCCGCGGGGGATCCGGCAAACGGCGGCGTAGAGCTGTGTTGCGCTTTCTCGAGTGGGCATTCCGATGCACCCTCCCGGTTCTCGGAAGCCGACCATTAGGTAGACTCCGAGTGTTCCGATCGAACGGCAACAACCTTACCCCGGAGGTTACCCAAGGTGCGCGTCGGTATCTTGACAGGTGGGGGAGACGTTCCCGGTCTCAACCCTTGCATCAAAGCGGTCGTGGACGACCTGATCGACTGCGGCCACGAGGTGGTCGGTATCCGTCGAGGTTGGGCAGGCCTGCTGCACTATAACCCCGACTCGTTCCCCGAGCAGCCGGAATGGATTCGCCCTCTTTCCAGGCTCGACGTGCGAACGATTGACCGCACGGGCGGCACGTTCTTGCACACCTCGCGCACCAACCCCGCCTCGGTAAAACTGAAGAAGGCTCCGGCGTTCCTCTCCGACCCCAGTCCCCAGGCGGACCCGGATGAGCCGCGGGACTTCACGGGCCATGTGTTGAAGGTGATTGACAGGCTTCGGCTCGACAGCCTCGTGGTCATCGGTGGCGACGACACGCTCAGCTACGCGGTGCGAATGCACAAGGAAGGCGTTCCCGTGGTGGCCATCCCGAAGACCATGGACAACGACGTCTTCGGCACCGACTACTGCATCGGTTTCTCCACGGCGATCACGCGCAGTGTTGACTACATCACGAGTCTCAGGACGCCCGCGGGGTCGCACGAGCGGATCGCGGTGGCAGAGCTGTTCGGACGCAACTCCGGTGAGACTTCGCTAATCACCGCGTACCTCGCGAACGTGGACCGTGCTGTGATATCCGAGGTGCCGTTCGACATCAAGAAACTGGCCGACTTCTTGGTGAAGGACAAGGCTGCCAACCCCTCGGGCTACTCCATCATGACGATATCCGAAGGGGCTCAGATGATCGGCGGCGACGTGGTGGAGCGAGGCGAGGCCGACGCTTATGGGCATCGCAAGCTGGGCGGAATCGGCATGATCGTGGGTGAGATGATCAAGGAGATTACCGGCCAGGATGTTATCGTGCAGCAGCTCGCGTACCTGATGCGTGGCGGGGCGCCGGACAGCTTGGATCGCATGGTGGCGTTGAGTTTCGGTCACCTCGCGGCGCAGATGTTGCTCCGCGGCGAGACGGGTGTTATGGTAGCCATTCATCGAGGCATCTACGGCTCGACACCACTCGCTGATGTAGGGACAGGAACGAAGCGGGTAGACGTATCCGAGTTCTATGATCCGGACCAGTACAAGCCGGTGATCCGCCACGTCCTGGACAAGCCGATGTTCTTGTACTAGCTGCAACGGCCACCTACCCGACATGGTGGGTTTGTCGATGCAGGATGCCTGAAGCCGCCAAGTTGGTGGCTGCAAGCGATGGCATGCGGTGGGTGGTGTCATGCTTCGACAGGCTCAGCATGACGGGATGGGAGGAATGCCGTGGCTATCTCTCCGTCATGCTTCGACAGGCTCAGCATGACGGTCCTTGGAGGTCCGCAAAGGGATGGGGTCGCATGCTTCGACGGGCTCAGCATGACGGAGTGGGAGGAGTGCTGTGGCTGTCCCTCTGTCATGCTTCGACAGGCTCAGCATGACGGGATGGGAGGAGTGCTGTTGCTATCGCTCTGTCATGCTTCGACAGGCTCAGCATGACGGTACTTGGAGGTCCGCAAAGGGATGGGGTCGCATGCTTCGACGGGCTCAGCATGACGGAGTGGGAGGAGTGCCGTGGCTATCGCTCTGTCATGCTTCGACGGGCTCAGCCGTGCTTCGACAGGCTCAGCATGACGGGATGGGGGTGATACGGTCAGGCCCCCCTGCGATCCGGTCCATCTGTGTTACCCTCCTACAGCTCCCCCTCCCGAGCAGTACCGATCTTAACTAGCACGGCTCCGTGAGCGGGAACCTCCACCGAAAACTCGCGATCGAAACTGCCCAGGTCCTTCTGCCGCCAGAGGTCACGTACCGGCTGCCTACCACGCAGGCCGAGGTCCGACCATCGCGCCGTGACCCGCGTGCGGACCGGGCCTCGGTTGAACAGCCCGGCCGCCACCGTCCCGTCCCAAAGCGGCCGAGCCCACACCTCGGTCATGCCCTCTTTGGCCCTGCGACCTGCCGCCCTGCCTAGTGGGTCCTGGTTCACGTCTAGCACTTCACTGTTCGTCAGCAAGTCGCGCGTGAACTTGTCGAGTTGCGATAGGTCACAACCTAACAGCAGCGGAGACGCTAGCAGACACCATAGCGTGATATGGGTGATCTGCTCGTTGGGAGTCAGCCTCGTCGGTCGGACGTTCGGGCCCCAGCCGAGCACTCCCACCACTAACATGTCCGGGTCGTTCCAGGCACCGGGACCGACGTACTTCTCTCGGCCATCGTGCCCGAAGCCTATCGAGGACATGCTTCCCCAGGTGTCGGTGATGTCCCCCGTGGTGCGCCAGCAGTTGCCACCTACTTCGGCGCCCCATTTCCAGACCTCGCCCATCCCGTACTGGCATAGGCTATATACGATGTCCCGGCCGCACTTGTCGAGCGCATCGCGCATTACGCGATAGGGTTTCTGAAGCTCCGCCAGGCTGTTATCCTTTGCGATGGCACCATAGGAGCACCAGTCGTACTTGATGTAGTCTACTCCCCATGCAGCCCAGGTGCGCGCATCCAATTCCTCGTGGCCGTAGCTGCCCTCGAATCCTGCGCACGTCTTCGGGCCGGGTGAGGAGTACACACCGAACTTCAGCCCCAGGGAGTGAACGTAATCGGCTAGCGCCTTCATGTCCGGAAACTTCTCGTTGGTGCCCAGCACTCCGTCTGGTCCGCGCTTACCCTCCCAGCAGTCGTCCACGTTGATGTATTGAAAGCCCTTGGCAGCCAGTCCGCTCTTCACCATCCATTCGGCGGCGGCTCGCACCTTCGCATCGTCCACGGCTCCAGCCCACACGTTCCATGAGTTCCATCCGAGTGGTGGAGTGAGCGCGAGCTTGTGCTTGCCAGTGACGATGGCCAGCTTGCGTTTGTCCTCACCCAGATGGTTGCGGACCCGCAGCGTCACCACCGTTTTGCCCTCGGCCGGAGCGCGACCGGTGATGATGCCCTTACGTGTGTCGAGTGTCAGCCCGGCAGGCAGGTTCTCGGCCGAGAACGTGAGCGGGGGCTCGCCCGTTGCGGGGATAAGGAATAGGAAGTCGTGACCTGGAGTTGCACCCACGATGCGAGGGCCGTGGATGCGTGGCTGCGGCGGGTCTCCGGAGGCGATCTCGGGCGCGGGCTCGGGTGGCCGGTGAATCGCCACTGGTCTACGGCTCGATGCGGAGCGCAGCACGATCATCGCGTTGGCCCAATCGGCATGGTCGTGGTCAATCCCGTCGTCGGCGTCCAGCACCATCAGTGTAAGCGTGGAGGCTCCGGTGAGGTCCACGGAGACGGGCACGGGGGCCTGCCCGCCCCTCAGGACGCCAGACGTGAAGGCGAGCCGGTTGTCCACGATGACCTGGAACTCGACGCTACCCTTGTGTTGCGACTCGTCGTCCACACCCACCATGGCCTTGAACACCAGCGCCTCGCCAGCGAGATCCAGCGTCAACTCGCTGACAGCGTGGGTGCCCAGGCCACGCGTGAACTCCCGACCGCCGATCCGGATCGGGTTCCGCTCCACCGACGTGCCTGCACGCGGGCTTCCCCATTCCTGTGTCATTCGGGCAATGTCGAGGTCCTGCAGCCAGACCACGCTCTCTTTGGCAGCCTGCTGCGGGGCAATCAGAGCACAGAGAAGAAGGGCTATGACGGACACTGGCGACCACGCTCCTAACTGGGGTTACCGCGTCGATCATTCGTCCGCCGTCCCCGACCTCCTGTCCCAGCAAGCCAACCGGTCCCGAGTTCCTAGGAGAAGTCTCGTGGGGAGCGAAGGATGCTCCTATGAAAGGCATCATCGGTCGTACAGCGGTGCGGGCAGCGGCGCTTCTCGTCGCTGCCGGCTTCCTTCCGATCGCCGTCCCAGCGGACACGCTGGAGCTGAAGGACGGCACGATACTGCAAGGGTGCTATGTCCGCGACGAAGGCATCCGCTACACGGTCTGGGAGAACCTGGAGAAGGTCGGCAGCCCTCCACGGGTCATCCCTCGCAGCGCCGTCAAGTCGGTCAAGATCGAGCGGCCGGACGAGTGGGATGTGAAGCCCAATCTCCCCGATCTGACCGTGACCTACATCGAGATGAACCCCAAGCTGGCCGGCCTTCACGGCAAGGTCAACTACGACGTGTACGGGCGGCCCAGCCTCGGTAACTCCCCGCTGATCCCCGACTTAGGCGAGCGTATCTTCCTGGAGCCCGAGGAGGCCGCCAAAAAGCTGAAGCTCGAGTACGAGGCGGGCGAGGAGATCACCCTAACCGGCCACGTCCGCAATCTCGGCTTCGCCACCGCGAAGCCCTTCGAGGTGGTGTGGTTGATTGATGGGCAGGAGATGAAGCGCGAGCGGTGCCGCCGAGAGCTGAAGGAGATGGAAGAGTTCACCACGCAGCTGAAGTGGCATTGGCGCAACGGCTTCCACGAAGCGACCCTGCGCATTGTTACCGATCAGAAAGAGATTGCTACCATCAACAACGAGGCCACCGATCCGCTATGGGCGTTCAGCTACTTCTATATTGTCAGCAATGGAAGGGTGAAGGCTTGGCACGAGAAGCGGACAGCCTATGGCACCTTTTCGTTCGAGGATTTCTACCGCTGGCACTTGGACATCATGAACCTGCTGTTCGCGCACAGCGTGTGGCCCGCTTCGCCGAAGGGCATCATCGCTCGAGTGCGACTGGACAAGATCTACTACACAGACGACGTGGACCAGGCTGTCAAAGAGCGCACGTCGCCAGACGGCATCGCCTATGACCAGGGCGGCTGGATATGGATCGACGACCAGGACCGCAACAAGAAGTGGGAGCCCGCTAGCAAGGAATGGCGAAACCAGACAGAGTGGTCGCTGCCACACGAGTTGGGTCACCAACTCGGACTCGTTGACTACTATGCGTTGGATTACGCCGGCCATGAGGATCACGTCGCGCCGGACAACGGTGAGAAAGTGACTCACTTCCAAAACCACCCACAGACCATGATGCACTGGCACGGTCCGCACCTCTACAACGAAGTTGACGCTGGCTACCTGAACATGACATGGGACAAGCCGCGTGGGCACTTCGGCGACTACTACTTCGCGATACCGGACGAGAACTACCTGCGTATCACGGACGTGAACGGCCTCGGAGTGCCCGACGCCAAGGTCGAGATCTACCAACGTGGTTGCACGGTGGATCCGAACGGCACCCCAGGCGAGGACCACGGCGTCAAGTACTTCCCCGTAATCGAGGACGGCGACTTCGGCAAGCCCGTTTCGAAGGACCCCGTGATCGTGGGGACCACCGATCGGGAGGGCTATCTTCGCCTACCAAATCGTCCGGTGATGGAAGTGCGCACGCTGAACGGCTTCCATCGCAAACCCAATCCGTGGGGAAACATCAACGTAGTAGGTGGTCGTGGCCTGATGCTCGTCAAGGTGACGAAGTATGAAAGGCCTGTCTACTTCTGGTTGGAGGCGACGGAGTTTATCCGCTCGTGGTTCCGAGGACAGAAGGACCGCTACGTGACTGTGCTGAAGACACCCTATCGCTCGCTCACGTCTCCCCTACCCCCCACTAACGTGAAGGCGGAGAAGGTGGACGAGCACCACGTGAAGGTTACATGGCAGCCGTCACCCGACGTACGAGAGCAGCACTACTTCGATCGCGCAATCGGCTACCGCGTGTATCGGCGCATCGGATATGATGGGCTGAACGATCGGCCCTGGTTCCCCGTTGCGACAGTGGGACCGAACACCTTCGAGGCGCTGGTCGACTTGAGGGAGTATCCCGAGGACGTGTATTGGTTCTCGAAAACGAACCGTTTCGCGGTCACTGCTGTGGGAGACCTGAGCATGGAAAGTGAGCTGGTAGAAGTGCTGCTACCACAGCAGTAGAATACATACTATGGGTCGGCGGACGCCCTCGTCTATGCGTCCGCCGATACCTATTGAGACGACTTCATTGCGCGCACCCTGCCGAGCGCGCTACCTTCTGCATGGAGGTCCGGCATGCCGCTACTGCTAACTAGAGCCGACGTAGAGCGTTGTCTTCCCATGGACGCCGCTATCGAGGCCGTCGCGACAGGCTTCCGCCTTCTTTCGGCAGGCGAGGTGGTCATGCCACAGCGTAGCGTAACCCCCGTGGTAGCACACGACGGAACGCACCTATGCATGCCCGCGTACATCCGGTCTCGGCCAGAAGTGTTATGTGTCAAGGTAGTCACGGCCTACGGGCAGAACTTCGCAAAGTATGCCGAGGCGCCCGTGCAAGGTGTCGTTCTGCTGCACCGCCCGGAGACCGGAAGGTTGGCCGCCATCATCGAGGCCGAATACGTGACTGCTGTGCGCACTGGGGCAGCGGGCGCGGTGGCAGCGGACGCCTTAGCATGTGCCGATGCAACCGTTGCTACCGTCTTCGGTGTAGGGGCGCAGGCACGGACCCAACTCCTTGCTCTATCCCTCGTTCGACCGTTGCGGAGTGTGTTCGTACTATCCAAGCATGACCCTCGGACAGACGCGTTTTGCCGCGAGATGGCGACGCTCCTAGGTTGTGACGTGGTAGCTGCCTCCGATCCCGAGGCGGCGGTCCGTCAGTCGGATGTCGTCATCACGGCCACCAATGCCACCGGGCCGGTGCTCCAGGGAGGTTGGTTGCGACCGGGCGCGCACGTTACGGCGATTGGCGCCTTTACTCGAGACACACGGGAACTGGACTCGGAGGCCGTGCGCAGGGCGAAGCTGTACGTGGACCACCGGGCCGCGGCGCTGCTCGAGGCCGGAGACGTCCTGATACCGTTGGGGGAGGGCGCGATCGCTCCAGATCATATCGTGGGGGAAATCGGAGAGGTTCTACTGGGCCTCGCACCTGGCAGAACGCGGGCGGACGAGATCACGGTCTTCAAGTCGGTGGGACTGGCAGTGCAGGATGCGATGGTAGCCAGCTTAGTGTATCAGCGCGCTGTCGAGCAGGGAGTCGGAACCGAGGTTTCACTGGAGTAGGTATGAAGGCGATCAGCATTTTGAACGAAGTGATTGGTCCTATCATGTTCGGCCCGTCGAGCTCACACACGGCGGGCAGCTACCACATCGGCAGATTGGCAGGCGAGCTGCTAGGCGAGCCTCTTCGCTCCGCACGGATCGCATTCGACCCGGCCGGCTCGTACGCGCAACTGTACCGGGAGCAGGGGAGTGACCGTGCATTCGTTGCGGGGCTGCTCGGCTGGGAGATCACCGACGAGCGGTTTCACTCTGCTCTGGCAGAGGCCGAGCGCTCGGGCATCGCAGTGGAGTTCGTAGTCGAGCCGTTAGCAGGAGCGGAGCACCCGAACACAGTGGATCTGTCACTCAATGCTGCCGGCGGTAGGCAGCTACACGTAGTTGCCCGGTCTATCGGTGGCGGTGCGATCGAGATAGTACGACTCAACGATATGCCAGTGCTGCTAAAGGGGGACGCAGACGTTGTTGTTCTTCTGCCGAGTGCCGGTAAGGAAGCGCAGGTAATTGCGCAGCTTCGCGAGAAGGGAATCGAGGCTGAAGTGCCGAGTGGGCCCTTGTTAGTGGCAAATTGTCCGCCCCACACTCGGCCTGTGATTCCGACGCAGGGAGTCGAGGAAGCGTGGTTTGCCCGTGCTATTTTCTACCCACGCGTCGGCTCACCGCCTTGGCGGTCGTCGACCGAGCTGCTCGCGTCTGCTGGTGATCGGCTCGGGCGTCTAGGTCTGTCCTACGAATGCGCGGTATTGGGCCTGGATGAGCAAGACGTGTTAGCCGAGGTGCTGCGCCGCTACGATGTCATGCGCGAGTCGGTGCACGCTGGGCTGAGAGAAGAGAATCTCCCCATGCAGCTGCTGCAGCCCGTGGCAGGGCAGATGATGAAGCGAGAGAACGCAGGAGCATTGCCGGTGGGTGGTTTGCATTCCCGAGCAGCCGCGAGGGCAATGGCAGTAATGCATGTCAACGGGGCTATGGGGCGGCTCTGCGCAGCGCCTACGGCCGGGTCGGCAGGGGTTCTCCCTGGCGTGTTAGTGACGCTCGAAGAGGAGTGTGGTGTAGATCGGGAGCGCATTGCACTCGGACTACTGGCTGCCGGAGCGGTAGGCGTGGTGATCGCGGAGCGGGCTACCTTCGCAGCCGAGGTTGCCGGCTGCCAAGTAGAGATCGGCGCCTCGGGCGCCATGGCAGCCGCGGCGGTCGTGGATATCTTCGGTGGCTCCGCGCGACAGGCATGCGATGCAGCCGCGATCTCGCTTCAGAACACGATGGGCATGGTATGCGATCTGGTGCAGGGCATCGTGGAGATACCGTGCCACACACGCAACGCAGTGGCAGCGTCCAGCGCCTTCGTCTGTGCGGATGTCGTGATGGGTGGCTACCAGAATCCGGTCTCGCTGGACGAAACGGTGGACGCCGTCTTCGCTGTCGGGAAGATGTTACCGCCAGAACTACGCTGCACATCGAAGGGCGGGTTGGCGGTCACACCCTCTGCGAGAAATCTGCGGCGGTTGCGTGTGCTGTGAGTGTTAGTACTGCTCGGCCAGGCGCTTGGCTACTCGGGTCCACTCGGTGAATCGCTCCGGCTCGTGCTCGCATGTGTGGGTGTCCTTCAGCACCATCTCGATGACACAGTCTCTCGTCACATCGAGTGTGCTACGGATGTACTTCTCGATGAAGGATGGGTCGAACTCACCAACCAAGTGAGACGGCTGTGGCTTCCAGGAGAAGATGGCCTTTGTCCCGATACCCTCTGCACACTTGATCACGTCGGCCAAGGGTGCCACCGAGATTCGTCGCATGCTAGGTAGGCTGAACACCAGGTGCAATTTGTCATGCAACGGATCGCAGCAGCCGTATCCCGTCAGGCCGAAGGGCTCCAAAAGCGTGCGCTCGTACTGCCATGCGAACTCTTCGTGCATCCTCGGCGAGACTACCGCGAACTCCTGCGTCTCTGCAGATGCCCACATATCGCAAGGCCGAACCCGGTCCGGGTCGAAGCCTGGCGCCGGCAGGTCTCGCGTGTACCCGTTCCCGCCTGTCGAGCAGTACGTCTCGTCATTGTTCAGACTCAGCAGGTTCATCGCCTGATACTGCGCAACGAGCTGCCGGTGCCCCTCTGTTAGCAGTGACATGGCTGCGTGCACCATCTCGGGCTGTTCCACCATGTCCACCATCACCTGCTCGAGCCCGCGCAGCTTGGTATATACATTCATCATGTGGAAGGAGATGTGCGCAATGCCCTTCTGCACCACCTGCAAAATGTCACCGAACAGTTCGTGCGCAATCTCCAGGTCGCGCGTGCTTCCGTCGTCGTCTACGATGACCTCGGGCATGCGGAGCTTCTCTAGGTCGTCCCAACCACGTATGACCGGGTCGAACGCCCAGGAGCCGCGCTCCATCGTGCTGTCGGTCTGCCTCGCTTGGAGCCCCCACCCGGTGTCGGTGATACGTCTCCGAACAATCCAGCGTCCCTCGCACACGGTGTCATCATCGAAGTGCTCGTAGGTGTAGATTCGTGCGCGCAGGTTCCACTCCATGGCGCGCGTGGCTTCACCCTCACATACCAGCGAGGACTGGGGTAGCAGCTCTTCCCAGGAACCTTCCGGGAACACGAGGATCATGGGCCGTACGCGCTCGAGGCTGTTGTGGCGCGTCCACATGTCACGCCGTTCCTGCATGGTCGGAAGCGAGGCGATTTCTGCCACGCGCTTTGCTAGATCGCGCAGCGTGGTGCGGTCGTGATTCGAGATGCTAGGTTCGGTTGAGGTCATCGAATAGCTCCCGCTGCTCGCGCACGTACGTCGGGTTGTTCGAGGCACGTGTGCGGGAACGCTTCCGCGGCTTGGGTGCATCTGGCAGTTCGTGACAGTGCCTGCAGCGCGCTTCGTATCGCTCGCTCGCGCCTACCAGCACGATGGGGTCGTGGTAGGACGCAGGTCGCCCGTCCACGAGCCGTTGTGTGTGGCTGGCCGTGTTACCGCACCGCACGCAGATCGCCCGAAGCTTGACCACCTCGTCTGCCAGTGCCAACAGCTTCGGCATAGGGCCGAACGGCTCTCGTCGAAAGTCCTGATCCAGTCCCGCAACTAACACCGTCTTGCCCTTGTCCGCGAGCCGATTGCAAAGGTCGGGTAACAACGCATCGAAGAATTGCGCCTCTTCGATGGCTACCACTTCGGTGTCCGGCAGCAGGAGTTTTTCCAGCTCGGCAGAGCTGCGGACGGCTATGGCATTCAGCTTGACGCCTTCGTGGGTAGCAATCTCCGTCTCGGAGTACCGGGTGTCGTACGCGTGCTTGAACGCCTGGACCTTCTTCCTGGCGTATAGGGAACGGCGGATGAGACGTATCAGCTCCTCGGACTTGCCAGCGAACATTCCACCGCAGATAACGGTGAGACTGCCACGACGCTTCATAACTCGTCCTCGCTGCCTGCGTCCGTCTCCAGCATCTCCTCCATCTCTTCGGACATATCTTCGTCCAGCGCCTTCCCCATTTCGCGCGCCAGCTCTCGCATCTCGCGAGGGCTCTCGGGTTCGCCGAGCGTCTCGAGCCTGTCGGCCAACTCGTCCAGGCGATCTTCTTCGGAGCGAGCGGGTCGGAATCGCGAAACGACTTGGGCTAGATCGCTCGAGCCGCACTTCGGACATGGCTCGACGGCAGAGTCGGCGGTCACTCCGAGCAACTGCGAGAAACGGTGTCCGCACTTTCGGCACGAGAACTCGATGAGTGGCATGGTCGTGCCCTACCTACGACGTGCGCCGCCGCCTTCCTGCTTCGCCTAGTTGTCGCCCTGCTTGCCGAAGTTGATCAGCACGATGTTCAGATCGGACAGGTCCACGGCGCCGTCCCAGTTCAGGTCGCCTTGACCCGGGCCGGTCCCGAGGCTGGCCAACACTAGCGTCAGATCGGCTATGTCCACCACGTTGGTGTAGTCCGCATCACCCGCTGTCAGCAGCACGCTCAGGTCTATGGACGGCGCGGCAACCACGATGTTGGGAACGGTCTTGCCGAGATAGGTTTCCCAATACAGCCATGCATCGTAGTCTCCACAGTCTGCCAGCCACGAGCTCGTGAAGCGTCTGTTCGCGTCGAGCGCCGGATAGTCGAGATACCGTATCGTTCTCGTCCCCGGATTGCGAAGCTCCAGACCACCCATAAAGCCGACCGGATCGCCGAGGTAGTACTGCAGATCGACGGTTCCGGTCACTCGTGCACGTGTGAGGTTGCACCCGGCTTCGTATTGCAGGTAGTACAGGATACGCTCGATCACCCTCGGGTGGAATTGCAGCAGTATATTCCACATACCTCCAGGGCATGTATGACAGTAGCTCATGATAGTGCCGACGAAAGGCGGATCGTTGCACCCGAGGCCGCAGGTGTCGATCGGCGGGTTGTACCCGTCGTGTGTGTGTAGGGTGCCGAAGTTGTGACCGGTCTCGTGTGCTACCACGAAGATATCCCAGTTACTCCAATGCGGTTCGAGACTGGGGTTGAAGTACCCATTGATGTTACCGCTCAGCCCGAACCCCCACCAAGGGTTACAAACTACGCCAACCCATGCCACACCACCGCCCAGATTGCGCGCGGACAGAAAGTGCCCGAGCGCGCGAGGGATGTGTGCCATGTTGTTGACCCAGTAGTCGCGGTACTGGGACAGCTGATCGCCCGAGCTGGCCTTATCCCACGGGTCGTTCGTCATCCACAGTCGCAGGTAGGTGACTACCAGCCGCGTCTGCACGTCTCGCTCATAGATGAAGGTCATGGCTCCGTACAGCTCCGCAACGTACTCGGCTGCACGAGTCGGGTTGTTGGAAAAACGGAGCAACGTGAACTCGCGGTCGGTCTCCACCGCGATCGATGCGATCCGGGGGCCGACGCTCTCGATCCGTACCTCGTTGTCGGCATGCGAATCGGTGTAAGGTGGTATGAGAGCTTCGCAAGTCCAGTTGCTCGCAGGTTGGGTGGGCAAAGTGCGGAGGTCGGTGATCGTGGTGATGCCGTCCCGCGTCGAGATCATGTGTCGTTCATCGCCGCGGTTGATCCATCCGTTGCTCAGGTGTGGTGATAGGCCCAGATAGACCTCCGAATCCGGCTCGTCCTGGACCTTACCACGCAGCAGTACGACGTCCGGGAAGGGGAGCCTCCGCTCGCCGTCCGGGTACACCACCACGAGCTGCGTGTGTGCCGAAAATACCTCGAACCGCTGCAACTCCAAGTTGACCTTGCGCCCCGCGTCCAGCGGGAACCCACGCAGAAGCACGCGCCCGTTCGCAGTCTTGAGCGCTCGGTAAGCCAGGGGGTCGAAGGCGAGCGCGGTGCCCCAGTCCGGTCCGGTGCGGTCCGCCAGCCTCAATGGCGACGGAGCGACCGCGATCTGCGCTAGGACGGCCGCGCTGCACAGCCAGAGAACGAGAATGCCGAAAGCCCTCATCTTCACTCTCCTCGCCCCACACTGTACCGCACTTCACGGGTCGTGTCCAGGCTTCAGCGCGGCTGATCCGGCAATACTAGTACACATTCACCCGGGGAGCCGCTCCGTCCGAGCCGGGATGGCGATCATGCCGAAGGCCTCCACTGCCGGCCCTCGTCCAACATCGTGAGGTAGTTCGGTAGTGGTATGTAGTTAGCGACGCTGTTGCCGGTGCCCAGCAAGAACCCGCCGCCGGGCATGCAGGCATCCAGCGTGGTCCGCACGCGAGCACGCACGGCCGCCTCGTCGGCACGACACAGGAAGCCGACGTCGATGCCACCGAGGATGGCGGTCCTGTCGCCGTACAACCGCTTAGCCTCTTCGGGTGGAAGGATTGTGTCCTCATAGGAGTGCTTGCCGTCTATGCGCACGTCGTCCAACAGGTCCGTCATGATGGCGCTCAGCTCGCCGCACGAGTGCAGAATGTATGGCCTTCCAGCCGCGTGGCACATTTCCGCAAGGCGCGCGTGGCCAGGCAGCACGAACTCGCGCAGATCGGCGGGGCTGATCAACGTGCCGGAGCGAAAGCCCATGTCATCGCTCCCCCACACGATGCGCACGCGCTCGAACTCCAGTAGTCGCTCCACACAGACCACGTAGTAGTCGATCAGTCGGTCGCTTATGTCGCGCACCAGATCGCGATCGTCGGTCAGCGCATAGCACAGCGTCTCATAGCCCATCAGCCAGGTGAGGTGCTCCATGAAATGTCCGACCTGCCCGTACAGTACGCACATGTCATCGGGAAGGTGCCGCTCCAGATACTCCAGGGCTCGCGAGGTGGCCTTCCTCGGGTCGGGCCACGGGTAGGCGTCGAACTCCGCCCGGCAGGTGATCGGGCCCTCCGTCTGACTCATGAAGGACCTGCCACCCATTCGAGGCAAAGCTGCGGTGTCGGCTGCGACCTCCTTGCGGAACACCCACTCTTGCTCTTCCAAGCCGCAAGTCACGTAATCGTATCCCAGAAACCGCTGCAGCACGATCTGCGACTGCCAATAGGTCGCTAGCTCGTCGGAGGCTGCTATGTCATCCCACAGGTGGTACTCCCGTGCGATGGCCTCTTGCACCTCACGGTCCAAGTAGAGCTCGATGTAGTGCACCCTGCTGGGAGTGCCCTCGCGCAACAAGCACGCCAGCATCGCCTTTGCGTCTGGGGCGGGTGGCTCAGTGTGAAGAACACTCACGACTAGACCTGAGCGTGTGGTTGATCAGAGATCACCCGGTATCAGGGAATAGCACACGGCGTCCCGCGGCTCGCCGCGCAGGAAGAGCGCGTTGCGCAGTACTCCCTCGCGCACGGCTCCCGCCTTCTCCGCAACCCGTTGGCTGGGCCGATTCTCGATGTCCGCCAGGATGCACACGCGGACCAGTCCCACCTCCTTCAGAGCGAATCGTGCCGCCAGCCGCGCCGCTGCGGTCGCCACGCCACGCCCAGCCGCCGACGTGCGCACCCAGTAGCCCAGGTTGGCCGACCGATGGCTGCGGTCGATGCCGTTGATTCCCACGCCACCCAGCACGCGGCCTGTCGCCGCGTCTTCGATCACGAACTCGTAGGCCTCACCGCAGTCCCAGGCCGCGATGCGCCCTGCAATCCACTCGGCGGTCTCCTCCCGACGGTATTCGGGGTGGCACCAGGGCAGCCACCGCCCCACTTCGGCGATGGACTCACGCGCTGCCTCGTACACGGCATCCACATCCTCCTCCCGATGCCTACGAATGCGCACGCTGCCGTCGGTGAGCTCATCGAGCATGACGAAGAGAGTGTACCGGGGACGAGCGAACAGCGTCGTTGTGGAAGCTACGGCTGGAGCCGATGGTCGGATTCGAACCGACGACCTGCTGTTTACGAAACAGCTGCTCTGCCACTGAGCTACATCGGCCCCTATTGGGAACTCGGCCGGGGCGCCTCCGAAAAGCCCGGTCGGCGCCCGCCGCCCCTCGGCGGCGAGGAGCGCCGTTCATTATATCGGATGGAGCGGCTTCCGGGCTACCGGGACGAGACGGGGGCTTGCCGTCGCAGGAGCCGGTCGTAGAACAGGTACTGGTGCGCCCATCCCGCAAGGTCGCCGAAGCGTTCGGTCAACAGCGCCGTCACCGCCTCGTACCGCCGCTCGGTCAGGGCCAGGTCGCGCCATTCGGGGAAGTACCGTTCGCACATCGCCTGCCACAGGTGGGTGTCCACCGGTGCCGCCTGTTGAAAGCCGAGCCCGAACAGGCACACGCAATCCGCCACCTTGCGGCCCACCCCGGGCAGCGACTGCAGCTCACGGTGAGCGTCCGCGTAGCGAAGGTGCGCCAGCGAGTCGAGCCAGCTAGCCGGCTTCTCACAGAGTGCGCGTGCGGCGGCTCGTAGCGAACGCGCGCGGTAGCCGAAGCCTAGACCGCGGAGCGTTTCCTCTGGCGCGTCCGCCACGGCCGCTGCGGACGGGAAGGCGTGGAGTCTAAGCGCGTGCGCCCGCTCCTCCGAAATCGGCCCCGACCCTCCCTGCGAACGGGGAGGGTGTGGGACAGGGTCCGCCGACCATGCCTCCAGATCGAGAGGCGAGCCGAGGCGCGCACACAGCCTCTCGATCATCGCGGAGATGCGTGGGATGTTGTTGTTCACCGAGCAAAGAAAGCTGAGCAGGCACTCCTCGGCACTCCCCCACCGCAGTACGCGAAGGCCGGGAAAGCGCGCGACCAACGGCGCCAAGTCGGGTTCGGCTTCGAGAACTGCGCAGTGCACTGCGCCGAGGTCCACGTCGAGCTGGAAATAGCTGCGAAGCCAGTCTTCTCGACCCGGCTCGGGCAGGGTGGCGTACTCGGCACCACCTGCGACGGGCCGACACCAGATGACTCGCTCTGCATCCACTCCCAGCCAACCGCCGCGCCACTCTCGCCAACGAAAAGCCTGGCCACGACTAACACACAAGGGTACGTCCCACTGCTCCATCGGATAGTGGATGAAGCCGTCGGGCCGAAGATTCACCTGGCATCTCGCAGCGAGCGCAGTAGTGAGGGGTTGGCATGAGGAGGACCCGGTGCGAGCGCGAACTCCTCCTCGAAAACGTGCCACCAGTCGTTCTGCATGACGTACACGAGATCGAATACACACACACCCAGCGAGTTGCGTCGCGCCGCGCGTATCGCTGCTCTCAGTTCCTCAGCATCCTTGTACTCTAGTAGGTACAGCGTGCTGTATACGAAGGTGGCATCTCCAGCAACCTCCACCGCCCGTGCCGTAGACCCTGCCACCGTTAGCAGCGGATCGTCCGGCAGGTCCTCCACCTCGGCGGGACGGTAATAGGCACCCACACACAGGAAGTCCATCATGTTAGCATAGCCACTAAAACGGAAGGCTCGCTCGGCATCGCCGTACTGCACGGGCAACGCATCGTCGGCCCAGTTGACACCCACCCCCTCGTAGCGGTCATACCACGCGCCCACGTAGGCACCGAGTGACGTGCTAGGAGGCAGCGCGGCACGCACTTCACCCAAGAAGTCGCGAATAACCTCTGCCCGCAACTGCTGGTACTCGGACCACCTCGGACCTTTCTCCGGTACCTCGCCGGGCGCCTTCGGCGGTGCCAGAACGTCTTCGGGCCAAGAGGCGGGCTCGCCGAAGCGCCGCACGAAAACCTCGCGCATCGAAGGGCCGAAGTCGTTGGACCAGCCCTCGAACCGCATGCGGTCCATCACGAGTCCGTCCACTTCGTACCTTTCGGCGATCTCTTTGGCCAGCGCGATCTGCCTTGCCCGCGCTTCCGGGTGGAGCGGGGAGACGAACAAGGCGGTGTAGCTGGAGGCGTGCTCGGTGACCGGCTCCAGCAAGGCCGACGCTCGAAAGCCGATCGGCCCACTCTGCTCCACTAACGGTTGGAGGGCCCCGGCCGAGAAGCCGACTAGCAGCCATTTCCATTCACCTCTCGGGGGTCGGCCGCTTCCGGAGGCCGTTACGACCCCCTTCTCAGAGACTGCGAGCCACTGCTCTGGCTCCGGGAGCTTCTGGAGAGCCGACCATCCATCCGGAGTGAAGACCGCCGCGGTGGCTCCCGGCCTCAGCGTATTAGCCCTCCCGCACGCGACTCGAGCCCCACCTCGCTCGGCGGTCCACTCCCAAACTACCGCTGTGGAGGCCCAGTCCGGGTGCTGCCAAATGTCGCCGGCGCGCTCGAAGTGCGCGTGCCCCTCGCTGAACACGTTGATGGAGGCGCAGATGCGCAGCCCCTCGGCTCGCGCAGCTTTCACCATGGTTCCGAGGATGTCCAGCCCGTCGGGTTTTCGTGTGCCCTTCCACTCGCGCAGCTCGGTGGCCACCTGGCTAGGGAACAGAACCCGACCTACGATGGGCTTCACGTCGAGAATGATCTCGTTGAAGCCCGCGCGACTGGCCCTGGCGCAGATATCCCGAATGGAGGCCTCACTGAGGAGCAGAGACCAGTTGGCGGAGGCGTCCACCCAGAGCTGACGCGCCTCGTGACCGAACTCGCGGGCTCGCTCGGTCAGAGGGGGAACCGCCCACTGCCCGTGCATCTCATAGCCGAGGCCCAATCCGATGAGGACGGATACGACAGTAAACTTCATCGCACACATAAGGGTACCGCCGGCGGGACCCGAGAGGATCGCGGGGCGAGAGTTCGTAGAGTCCTGTCGTGAAAAGACTTATCGGCGCGCACATGCCCACGGCCAAGGGAATGGCGCAAGCCCTCCACGACGGCAAGGCCATCGGCTGCGATTGTGTACAAGTTTTCACCACCACACCTATGCAATGGCGCGGGAGGAACATCTCGGCGGAGGACGCTGCAGCTTTTCGCGCGGCAGTCTCAGAAACCGGGATCGGAGCAGTCGCATCGCATGCCATTTACTTGCTCAACCTCGCTTCACCCGATCCCGAGCTGCTGGAGAAATCCCGCACGGCCTATCTGCAGGAGCTGGAGCGATGCCGGCTGCTCGGCATCCCGCAGGCCGTCGTCCACGTCGGGAAGCACATGGATTCGGGTGAGGATGTCGGCGTGAAGACGTTGTCGGAGAGCATCCGCGCCCTCCTGGCTGAATCACCCACCGAGGTGGCCATCGCGATGGAGACGGATGCGGGGCAAGGGACCTGTATCGGCCACCGTTTCGAGCAGCTCGCCAGCGTGCTCGAAGCGAACAAGGGTCACGAGAGGCTTACCATCTGCCTAGATACCTGCCACATCTTCGTCGCGGGGTACGACATCAGGACCGCCGAGGCGTTCTCGAAGGTGTTGGACGAGTTCGATCGCGTGATTGGCCTCGACCGGCTCACCTGCCTGCACGCCAACGACGCCAAGAAATCGCTCGGCTCGCGTGTGGACCGCCACGCGCACATCGGCGATGGCGAGATCGGCGTGGAGGCGTTCCGGTTCCTGGTTAACGAGCCGCGGCTGAGTCATGTGCCCATCTACATCGAGACGCCCGAGATGGAGACCATGCACGAGGAGAACGTGCGGCGCCTGAAGTCCCTGCTGGCCTGACACGGCGAGGGCCGAGCGGTAGAATCCGTGCCGTTTAGCGCAAGGAGGCGGAATGGCGGAGATACAGAGGACTCTCGTGTTGGTGAAGCCGGACGGCGTGCGACGAGGCTTGGTTGCAGAGGTGCTCGGTCGCTTCGAAAGGCGCGGCTTTCGCATGGTTGGGCTGAAGCTTCTTCACCCATCACGCTCGCTGGTGGAGGAGCACTACGGTGAGCACCGGGATAAGCCCTTCTTCGGCGAGTTGGTGTCGTTCTTGAGTGGCGGCCCGGTGGTGGCTGCATGCCTCGAAGGGCCGGACGCGGTGGCCACGGTCCGGACGATGATGGGCAAGACCAATCCGCTGGAGAGCGCGCCGGGGACGATTCGGGGGGACCTGGCGACGAAGCTGGAGGAGAACGTGGTTCACGGCTCCTCGGACCTAGACGCCGCAAAGCGCGAGGTCGCGCTCTGGTTCCAGCCCGCGGAGTTGCTGGGGTAGGGGAAGTCGGCTATCTGGCGGGGGCTTATGTGAATCCGCGATGTGTTCTCGCGGCGACCTCGGCAATCGTCCGCCCGTCGGCGGCAACCCATAGTAAACTGAACTGGGCGCTGCGCGTCTATGGATTGGGGCGGACGCTGGTCCGACCGCTCGAAAGGGGTTTGCCGATATGATCGCTCGCTTACTGCTGTCCTGTGCCGCCGTGATGGTCCTCGCGGCCACCTTTGCCGCCGACTTCTCCGAGCAGGAGCCGAACAACAGCTTTCCTTCGGGGCCGCCAATAGGCACGCTGCAGTCAGGCGACCGCATCGTCGGCACTATCTCACCCGCGCTGGACGTGGACTACCTGCTATTCCGCACTGCGGGCACGGGCCAGCCCGGCTGGTACCGCTTCACTTTCCGAGCCGAGGGCATTCCCTCGGCCGGAGACTCCCTGATGACGCTCTACGACGGCATCACGGACGCATTCATCCTGTGCTTCAACGACGACTTCGTCCAAGGCGTTGATCTCACGAGCCAGTGTGGATTCGACATGTATTGGGATGGCACGGACATCCTCTGGTGTGTTCTGATAGAGGGGTTCGACTCAGCGGACGTGTGGCCGTATGCCATACGTGTTACCTATGCGCCGATCCAAGTAAACCAGGGCCCGACCATCACGCCCGGGCAGGTGGTGTTCGACACATCGGGTGACGGGACGATTGCGGATACGGTGCTATCGCTCTTCGATGCACAGGGCAACTTCATAGCATATGATGACGACTCGGGCAGCGGATTCCGCGCCAAGCTAACACGCTCCCTCGCAGCGGGTACTTACTACGTAGCAGTCTCCACCTTCGAGACCTGGCCCCCCGACACTGGTCAGCCGCGACAGGGCCTCGGGCTCGGTACGGGCGATGAAGGCACGTACACCCTTACCGTCAAAGGAATCCCTTTCACGGGCAGCATCTCGCGCGGGACCGCGGCTTGGTACAAGGTAGAGGTGCAGAACCCCACGAAGCAAGTGGCCGGTCGCGTGCTGATGGACCACTTCATCGGCGATCCGCGCATGTGGCCAGTCACCTTCGAGCTGCGAGAGCCGGGAACACTCAACGTGCTAGAAACGCACGTGGTACCCTTGGATATCGACGGCTTCTACTCCTTCACTACCGAACGAAGTGGACAGGTAGACGTAGCTGCCAAGTCTGCACAGTGGCTGCGCGTAGTACAACCACTCGACCTTAGTGGTACTACTAGCGGCTTCGACTGGCTGCTGCCTGGCGGTGATGCGAACGGTGACAACTTCGTAGACCTGATGGACCTCAACATCGCGCTACTCAACTTCACCAAGGAAGGTCCTTACACTCCCGGCGATGTGGATGGCAACTCGCAGGTGGACTTGCCAGATCTCAATCTCATCCTGCTCCGCTGGAACACGCGCGGGGACGACTAGCTCCGCTGCGGCCGGCCGCGGCTCCGACGAACTCCTCCCTCCCCCTGGAGCGCAGCGGAAGGGGGAGGGTCGGGGTGGGGGTCGGGTTCGGGCCGGTTGCCGGTTGGGCCGGTTACAGGCAACTCCCTCCCCCTGGAGCGCAGCGGAAGGGGGAGGGTCGGGGTGGGGGTCTGGTTCGGGCCGCTTAGCGGCATATGTGGAGGCTATGCAGCCGCGGGCGCGCCCCATGTCACGAAGCCTCCATCCGAGGGCGGATGGAGGCATACCCGGGGTGGGGGTCTGGTTCGGGCCGCTTAGCGGCGCACGTGGAGGCTAAGCAGCCGCAAGTGCACGCCATGTCTCGAAGCCTCCATCCGAGGGCGGATGGAGGCATGCCCGAAGCCTCCATCCGAGGGCGGATGGAGGCATACCCGGAAGGGAGGGCGGATGGAGCCATACCCGCAGCGGCTGTAGACACAGCCGCATCACTCTCTGCACAATGCAACACATGAGTGAAAGTTCAGGAAAACCGGCGCCGTCGCAACGCCTTGCCGAAGCCCAGGAGCTCTTCATCCTGGAATGGGGCCGGATGAGTTCATCGTGGGGCATCAACCGCACCATGGCGCAGATTCATGCCCTGCTCTACATCACCGGAGAGCAGATGACGATGGACGAGATCATCGAACGCTTGCGCATCAGCCGCGGCAACGCGAGCATGAACTTGCGCGAGCTGATGGCGTGGGGCATGGTGCACCGCTACAAGCGCCCGGGCGACCGCAAGGACGTCTACTTCTCGGAGGCCAACGTGTGGCACATGTTCTCGCGCGTCGTTCGCGAGCGGAAGCGGCGCGAGGTGGACCCGACGGTGACCGCCCTCCGAGATTGCCTCGCCCTAGTGCGCGACGAGCCGAAGAGCGCAGCATCCCAGACCTACGAGACTCGCGTGCGCAACTTGCTGGACGTGTTCGCACTTCTGGACACACTCTTCCGCACCGTGATCACGGACGATGATGCCCTTCGGGCAGCGGTGGAGCAGGGCGCCGCGCTGCATGGGGTGCGAACGCCGCAATCGTCGGAATAGCGGCCTTATCGCGGGGCATGGGGCTGCCCGCAACGGCTACAATACGGCAACCACACCACATCGGGGCCCCGACTCATGTACTCTGCAGTGCTCCTCCTTCTACTCACCGTCCAAGCTAGACCAGCCGACACCGTGTTCCTCCCGCTCGCCGTCGCGGACAAGGTAGTTCGTACCGAGTCCACCAAGCTCGACATCGGTGACCCGAGCAAGTTATTCGACCACGACCGAACGACGCTGATCCGCACGCCGGCCATCAATCCGGCTTTCGTGCGCGTGGAGTTTCGTGAGCCAGTCGCCTTCGACGGCATCCGTCTGCATCTGATCGACGAGGAGCATGTGTGGTCCGTGGCGGCTGCCGATAACTGGGACGACCTGTTGGGCAAGCGCGGAAGCTACCGCTTACTGGTGAACGAGCGGAAGGGCAAGGGAGAAGTGCAGGAGATGAAGTTCGATGAACGCGTCTCCGCTCGCGCGTTTCAGCTGGATGTCCACCGCCTCACCGGGGACGACTACGTGCACATCGCAGAGTGGCAGTTCTGCACTCCGGGGCGCATCGAGGGCATCACTATCAGCCAGGTGACGGACCGGCGCCAGGCTGACCTTCCCGCGGGACGAAAAGAGGTCACCGAAGCGATAAGCAAACCCACCCAGACCGTGATATGGTTGAAGGCCGAGGCGAGGGCAGGGGACGTGCGCATGGACGTGTCCGACAAGGTGCAATGGAGTGCTCGGGGCAAAGGGCTGAGGGCGTTCGGTGACACACCCGGTATGTTCGTCATCGAGCGGGTGGGTGAAGGCACCTTGACTGCCAGGATCGGCGACCTAACAAGAACTATCACCGTCGTTGGGACGGAGCGGCGGATCCAGAATCGGCTGCCCGACATAGACGTGTGGTACATCGAACGTCTGCCCCGCATCCCGTACGACGGGCCCAACGAGGGGATGCCCCTTCCCGGGTCCAACGTGACCTGGCGGGCCCACCTGTACAACTGGGGAACCGCGCCGCTGGTCGGCCTGTACGAGTGGAAACTGGATGGAAAGGTGGTCGAGAGTGGGCGAGTGCATCTCCCGGTCGGCCCTCCGTCCACCCAATCTGTCACCGTAGACCTTCCGTGGAACTGGGACCCGAAGAGACACCAACTATCCTTCTCGATCCGACCACTTCAGCGCATTGCGGAAGCGATTACGCAGAACAACTCACTCACAATCGAGACGGATGCCATTCTAGTAGGTGCGTGGGTGGAGCAGTCGCTGTGGGAGTTCCACCACGAGCACCAGATGAAGCTGCCGACGAAGGATGCTAACAGCTTCGCAGGTTGGATGCAGCGACTGATGCGGCAATGGAACAAGATGTTCGTCCAAGCGCGATATCGCGAGTACCCGAACGGCATAACAGAGAGAGTGCGGCTGGACAGGCTAGTTATCGTTCCCGATTTCGCGCTACCACTCGCCGGGGGGCTGCCTTCGAACAACCCGGACCTACGCGACAAGACGGTGGACATCACTTGGGGCTACGAATCGGGCGACATCGGTCCGGGAAGCATCGTGGATCGTAATCACTGGTGGTCTCCCGAACGGGCCATAGAGGCGCTCGATTCGGGCCGCGTGCTGCGCAGAGAGGAGGACCCACCCTTCTGGTGTGGTTTGGGCTACATTCACGAGATGAACCATGCGCGATACCTGGTCGACTCCTACGGCTTCAACGTACACTCCGGCAGAGGCGACGATATCGGTAAGCGGAACATCCGTGTCACCGACGAGGTGGGTCCGATCCTCGGGCGCTACATGCCCTTGGACGCAGACATCCAACACATTCAGAAGTACGAGGGTCAGATGGGTGGCGACTACTGGAAGTTCAGCGTCTTCGAAGCGATGTGCTGGGAGCGCGTTCGGGGCAAGCGAGCACGAGGTGGGAACTGCAACGCCCCTACTACCATTGGCGAGTTCCTGCAGGACATGCCGGCGAAGATGATCTACCAATATCGGGACGAGCTGGGAAGGCCGCTCGTCGGTGCAGAAGTGGTAGCATACAGAGCTCGGGGCACGGGCAGTGACTGGTATACCAAGGTGTACGAGGACGAACTCGCATATCGGACGAAAGCCGACGACCAGGGAAGGGCCGTGCTGGATCGAACGATCTGGGAGCAGGACGGCAAGGTTCTTCATACGTATGGGATCGCCACCTCGGTCGCTCTGGTGAGAGTCACCTACCAGGGCAAGCACTACTTCTTGTTCGAAGAGGTAACAGACCCGAACCTCGCCTACAACCTAGGGCACAAGGACGAGTACACGTTCCTTCGGGAGATCCGGCTGCGCACCGGCGATCCTTCTCCCACCGAGTGGGATCCGGCGGCGAATTGGCAGCCGGCAGGCACCGGCTTCGGTCTGCCCGTCAGGCGCTAGGAGCCTCCTTCTGCCGGAATCGTCTCGATGGTAAGGTTGCGATTGGTGTACACACAGATGTCGGCGGCGATCGAGAGTGCCTCGGACACGATCTGCTCGGCGCTTAGCGAGGTGTGTGCGAGCAATGCGGTGGCTGCGGCCTGCGCATATGGCCCCCCACTGCCGACGCCCACCACCCCCGAGTCGGGTTCTAGCACGTTGCCGTCGCCCGTCACCACCAGCATCGCGTCCTTGTCCGCCACCACGAGAATCGCGTTCAGCTGGCGCAGGATCTTATCCGTCCGCCACTCCTTGGCAAACTCGACAGCCGCCCTTCGCAGGTTGCCTCGGCTGGCCTCGATCTTCCCTTCGATCTTGTCGGCCAGCGCCTGTGCATCGGCGACGGCTCCTGCGAAGCCCGCGATCACCGACCCGCCTGCCAGCCTTCGCACCTTCCGTGCCGTGTGTTTCAGCACCACCGCTTGGTCCGCCAGCGTCACCTGCCCATCGCCGCCGATGGCGACCGTGCCGTCCCGCTTCACCCCCAGAATCGTGGTAGCGTGGATGTTCATAGCTCTTCCTCCTCGGCCCGTGGGTGGGCCAGTTCGTATGCCTTGCGGAGTCGCTCGATGCTTAGGTGCGTATACACCTGAGTCGTTTGGATCCGCGCATGGCCCAGAAGTTCCTGAACGCTCCTGAGGTCGGCGCCGCCATCTAACAGGTGCGTGGCGAAGGAATGTCGCAGCGTATGCGGACTCGCCCGGAGCCCCGCCCGTTCTGCCGCCCTACGCACCAGCCGATGGACGGAGCGCACTGTCAACCGACCACCCTTCGCGTTTAGGAACAGCGCCGGCTCTTCCCGTTTCGCAAGCAGCCTCGGCCTGCCGTGCGTCACATACTCCGCCAATGCCTCCGCTGCAGCTCGGCCGAATACGGCTACGCGCTCCTTGGAGCCCTTTCCGAGCACACGGCAGGTGCCGCCAGTTATGTCCAGGTCAGTGAGGTCCAAGTTGCACAATTCCGCCACTCGGAGACCGGCACCGTACAGTAGTTCTAGCGCCGCCCGATCCCGTAACGCCGCCGGTTCTGTGCCCTGTGGCTCTTCCACCAACTGAGCGGCCTGTTTCGCGGTCAGTGCCTTGGGCAACCGCTCGCGGCGGATGGGAGCCTCTACCTCTAGCGTCGGGTCTCTCTCCACCACACCCCGCGAACGAAGAAAGCGATAGAAACTGCGAACGGCGTATAGCTTTCGCGCTGGCGTCGAGGCCTTGGCGTGCGCGAAGGCGCGGAGAAACCTGCGCACGTGCTCTGGCTGGACCTCCGCTGGTGACCCGACGCCTGCCTGTTCGCACACCTCGGCGAACTGGGCTAGGTCGGTGGCGTACGCCTTCACCGTGTGCGCGGCGCGACTCGTGGCCAGATGCCCGAGAAACCGCTCGATGGCTTCATCCATCGCAGCTCTCCCCCAGGTCCTCACGAACGAACCGTCGCATCGCGTCCCGCGCGGCTGCCAGCTTAGCATTGCGGCGCTGCTGCTTGTCCCGAATCGGCGGTTCGGGATCGGGAAGCAGGCCCCAGTTGGCGTTCATCGGGGCGAAATCCTTGGCCGGACACGTAGCCGCGTACTCCAGCAGCGCACCGATCATGCTCTGTCGTGGCGGGGTCACCGGCCCGTGTCCTCGCGCGGCGCGCGCCGCGTTGATTCCGGCGACGATGCCGGCCGCCGCCGACTCGATGTATCCCTCGACTCCTACCAGCTGCCCGGCAAAGTACAGCCCGTCGTCCCGGCGAAACTGCAGCGTTGGAAACAGCAGTCTGGGAGAGTCCAAGTACGTGTTGCGGTGAATGACGCCGTAGCGCACGAACTCTGCCTGCTCCAAGCCCGGAATCATCCGGAAGACACGGCGCTGCTCTCCCCACTTCATCCGCGTCTGGCAGCCGACTAGGCTGTAGAGGGTTTTGTCTAAGTTTTCCGGCCTAAGTTGTACAACAGCGTACAGCCTGTCGCCAGACCCGGGGTTGGTCAGACCAACCGGCTTGAAGTTGCCGAATGCCAGCGATCTCCGGCCACGACGCGCTATCTCTTCGATGGGAAGGCAACCCTCGAAGTACTGCGGCTGCTCGAAATCGTGCAGCGGGACCTGCTCGGCGGCCAAGAGCGCGTCCACGAACGCCTCGTATTGCTCTTCGTTCATCGGGCAGTTCAGATAGTCCCCGCCACCCTTGTCATAGCGCGACTGTGGGAAGACGACAGAGTGGTCGAGGCTGCTCGCCTCCACGGTCGGTGACACCGCGTCATAAAAGTACAGGTGCTGCCGCCCGGTAAGGCGCGCGATGGCTTCGCCGAGCCGATCCGACGTAAGCGGACCCGTGGCTACCACCAACGGCCTGTCGGCAGGAAGCTCCGTTGCCTCCACTCGTTCCACCTCGATAAGAGGGTGCGCTTCGACTCGGCGAGTGATCTCCTCGGCGAAGAGCTCTCGATCCACCGCGAGCGCCTCACCGGCCGGCACAGCGAATTGACGAGCGACCGGGATCACCAGCGATCCCAGCATCTCCATTTCTGCCTTCAGCTCGCCGGAGGGGCTGTCCGGAAGCGCGGACTTGAAGGAGTTGCTGCACACCAGCTCGCCCAGAAACCCGCTCTTGTGCGCTGGGGTCATTGTCCCTGGGCGCATCTCGACGAGGCGCACGCGCACGCCACGCTGCGCAGCTGCCCACGCAGCCTCCACGCCGGCGAACCCGCCGCCTAGGATCGTGACCCTTCCCTCCATCGGCAGGATTCTACCGGCGCAGCGCGTCTTACAGGGGCCGACCTACCTCGCCCAGCATCTTCTTGCGGACCAGAGGGATGGGAGGAGTGCCGATGCACAAGAACCGATCGTGGAACTGCTTCAGCGATGTGCCACGGTTCTGAGCCATGAAGTCTTCGCGTAGCTTCAGCATCATCAGCTTGCCGAGCGTGTAGCTGCTGTAGAACGGGTCCACGGTGCCGCGTCGCGCCTCGCGCACTGCGTTCACTGGCTCCAAGTAGCCTTTCTTCTGGAACACACTCACGGCCTCTTCATAGCTCATCTCGCCGGTGTGCATACCGATGCCTACCACCAGCCTACAAGCTCGCAGCAGCGCCTCCTGGATCTGCCCGAGGTGGAACCTAGCATCGCCCCCGTTCAGCCCCTGCTCGATCACCATCTCCTCCACATAGTGCGCCCACCCCTCGACCGCGGAGTAGGAGCCGAACAGCTTGCGTGCCCTCGACCCCCATAGGTGTTGGTGTAGGAACTGCGTGTAGTGGCCGGGATAGGCTTCGTGTACGCTGGTGGATGTTAGCGTGTAGCGGTTGTAGGAACGCATGTGTTGCTCGGTGGTATCGGCATCCCACTCCGGCAGGGCCGTTGTAACGTTGTAGAATGCCTCCGTAGAGTTCTGCTCGAACGGCCCCGGCGTGTCCATGCTGGCAAAAGTCAACTCGCGGAAGAACTCCGGTGTAGGCTCGACCGTGCAACGTACCTCGCTCGGAAATGTCAGTATCTCCCTCTCCACGCAGAAAGTGCGCAGGTCCTCCAGTAGGCTGGATGTATATGTTAGTAGTTCATCGGCGGCAGGGTGGTCTTTCGAGAGAGCCTCGAACACCTCGGCAGGTGTGGCCGATGCATCGATCTCGCCGCATGTGGCGATAAATGCCTCACTGAGACGGTTCAGCTCTTGCTGTCCGATCTCGAACACTTCGCTAAGCGGCATATCTATCAGCTCTGCCTGTCGCATGTAAGACTCGTAGGCCTTTTCGCCGATGGCAAACTCGGGCGTAGCCGCAGCCTTCTTTTCCTCGCACCATACTAACATCCGGCGGTACTCGCTGACAGCCACTTCGATGGCACTCCTCAGACGGGCTTGCATCGCCTGATCCTGCACCACCGCAAACGCCGTTGGGAGTGAGTTCTCCAGGAAGGGGATGGTGTCTCGCAGAGAGCTGGCGGCGATGTCCAATGGGATGCGCGATGGGTCGGTGAGGCGGGCCCGCGCAGCCTCGGCCACAGCAGGGAACTTCTCCAGTCGAGAGATGACGTTTCTCATCCGCACTTCGGGCGGGGCAAAGGTACGTTTGGAGGGAGTGAAGAGGCCCCAGCAGAAGCTCCCAAGGATCTCGTCGGGGGTGCGCGAACTCATGCGCACCTCCTCTTCGTACACAATCTGCCCACGCAGGAAGGCCAGCGTGAGGTCTCGGTCCAGCGCGCTATCCTCGTCGAGACCCGTGGGGTCTATCGTCTCGAGGCGGCGCGCCTGACCGGAGCGCTCGCGGATCGCAGCCTCCACTGCAGCGGGAGAGTGATCGGTCACCTCGTCATCGTAATCGTGTACTCCCGCATAGGTTGCGAACTCCGGGCTTCGCCGGAGCTCACTATCAACGACTTCGTCGCACAGCCTATTGACGTCGGTGGCTTCAGGCATCACAGCACTCCTCGGACGGGTGGCTTTGGTTTCGGCACGCCCCGGTCCTCAGTTCGTTCTCGATGGGCTGACCACCTGCCTGCGAGGGCCCACGAGCTGCGAAGAACGTTCCTTTGCGTTATCAACAGAAATGTGCATTCTTCGTTGGCTATAGGGCACAAAAAGTGGCGCGATCCGAGTTATTGCTGTATAATCTGTTGGCCTGTCGGGCGGAATGCTCCCGACTGCAATAGGAGAGTGGCTGCGGAAACCGGTCGGTCTCCACAGCTTCAGGCGGACCGACGAGATGTTCGAGTGCGATGCTGCCCGGTTCGGGCCGGTATGTGCCGGTTCCGAGATCTCGTTCCGCTCCCGCTTCCAGCGCGGCGAGCCGCGTCACTGCCGTGCCTTCTCTGCATCCGACATAGCCACGTCGCTGGACCTCGACCTCCTTGGTCCGGCACTCCGCATGCATCGCGCCCGTGCTATGCAGCACGGGCGAATCGCATTACGATCTTACGCATCGACACTGCGAAGGGAGAGAGAGAACCCCTAGGGCAACCCATGGTACCCATGGGGCGCGTGCCGGCCCGGCTGTCGCGAGCCGGGCCGGTCCATCTGCCTGTGGCAGGCTGTCCACGATGTGGTATGCTTCGTTCGGTTGGCGGGGCGTGGCTCAGCTTGGTAGAGCGCACCTTTCGGGTGGGTGAGGTCGGCGGTTCAAATCCGCCCGCCCCGACCAGTTGGAACTCTCACCGCAATTCGCGCCCGGCGCACTTGGAGCTAGGCCACCTTCTCTGCCGTCAGCCCCAACGCCGCGTGGAGCTTCGCTTCCGCCTCCGACCCGCACCCGATGAGCCCGGCGATCGTGCCGACCGATGCCAGGTCCACCAGCTCTATGTCCGCGCAGGACTCCAGCTCGATCTCCTCCTTCGCAAGCAGGTCCTGCACCATCCTCTCCGCCTCTTCGGCGCCTGCCCCGGTCGGCTCCTCAACCAGAAGGCACAAGGTCACGCTGTCCGCTTGGGAGTAGGTGCGGAGGTATTCCCGTACGAACGGCTCCCAAGTCTCCCGCCGCTGCCAGTCCGGCGTGAGTAGGAATCGGCGGCGCCCCGCTCCTGCCAAATCGTCGTAGATGGCGCGATAGGCCTGGGCGCATCGGCGGTGCGAGAACTCGGCGCTGCACCGCTCCTGCAATCGGCGTACGCGCTCCGAGCCCTTCGCCCCGCACGCCTCCTCCACTGCCGTACGAATCGAGTCGGGGTCCGCCGGGTCGCAGTACCACGCATCGTCGCCTAGGTAATGTCGAATGGTTCCGCACTCGGTGGCAACCACTGGGCAGCCCGCGACGGCAGCCTCGACACTTACGAGGCCCGGGACCTCCCACCAACTGGCCAACACGTGGCATGCAGCGGCTCTGTACGCGGAGGCCACCATCCACGGCGGCTGATTCGCGATGTGCACCAGCTGTTCGCCACCCCAGCGCTTACACAAAGCGAGGTATTCGGGATCCGACGAGCCTCCGAGCAAGACGATCTTTCGGCCCGTCTCGCGCAGCGCGTACGCAGTCATGAGTTGGTTCTTCATGGGCTCGACGCGTCCGACGCACAGCACGAAGTCACGCAGGCCAAAGGCTCTCTCGAACTGTCTGGCATCGGCGCTCCGAAACAGTTCCGTGTCCACACCCAAATGCACGCTGCCGGTGTCCGCCGAGGTCGGACCCAGCATCTGGTCCATGGCTGTCAGTTCCTGCGGCCCCGTCGCTACCACGCGGTCTCCGAGGTCGCGCACGGAACGCAACGCCCGGATCACTTCGCCCGATTCGCGTGCCTGCTCCAGCGTGACGCCGTTGGCCGCCAGCGTGCGGTCCGCGTAGAGCCGCAGAAGCTGGCGTCGCTCCTCTTCCGGTCGGTCTGGAGACAGGACATAGGGGAGAACCGCAGTGACCCAGCGAACCCGGGGACCGTCCCAGTGAATGGGCATTACGACCTTCGGCTTCGGCCAGCTCCGAATAGTCGCTGCGTGGTCGGGTTGGTACAGCGAGACCACATGAACTACGTCATGCGGGTCTGGCCGCAAGCGCAAGGCTGCCGTTACGTCGGCCCTCACGCCTGCTTCGCGCCCCGCCTTCATCAGCGTCTGAAAGACCACGGCTTCGCCGCCACCCATCATGCGAAAGGCGTTCCGGTGCAGAGAGACCAGAGTCTTCCGAGCCACGGAGATGCGTTCCCGATTCCACAGCACCGCCACCAGCCGCGAGCAGTCCGAGTCCGGGTCCACGAAATGTACGGTTGCCTGGAACAGCGTCTCCAGCTTGCCCCGCAGGTGTTCGAAGTTTTCGGACGGCGGAAAGCCGAGGATCACGAGACTGCCCCGGCGTGCCTCGGTAGCCAGCTTCACGAGCGTATCTGACGAGATTGCTTCGCACTGCCACGCGACCAGCAATTCCGCCTTTCGCATCGCCTGCGTGCCTGCTAGAATGCTCCAGCCCCGAGCACGAGCCGCTTCACCCAAGGAGGGACAGCCCACGAAGTAGCCGCGGCGCTTGCTTTGCGGTTCGGAGAGCATTTCCGCGAGTGGCAAGAGCCAGGTCGGCGGCTCGGGTGTGCCCTGGCCCCGAGGCCGCGATCGCTTCTCGTCCTCTGCAAGACGCGGCGGCTCCGCCACTCCGACTCGGCTCAGGGATGTACGATACGCGGCCTCTGCCTGCGCCCTCTGCGCCGGATCCGATGCGTCGTAGCCTTGCGTGCGGCGGATCTCGATGCCAATGCGCCCTTTCCAAGTCTTGCCGACACGCACTACGCCATACGGGTTCGCTGCTAGCCTTCTCGCGACGTCCTCGTGAACGCGCTCCAGCACTGCCAGCAGATGGCGGCAGGCGCTCTGCCCGTCAGGACGTCGGAACGCCGCGAGCCCAGAGCCCCATGGCTCGGCGTACCACTGCATGGCCGGTGAAGCGAGCAGGGCGGCTGCGGTCTTGGTCGGTAGCTCCACGTATCCCCGTCCGGCGAGGGACTCCAGCCGCGCGAACGTCGCCCCGAGGTCCTGCACCTCGCCGAGACCCTCGCGCACGATCACCACGTCGTAACGCGCCCTGTCTGTAGCCAGCGAGCCGTCCGGCTGAAACTGCCGTACTTCCGCCTGTGCGAACCAAGGTGCAGACCCAGTGATCTCCAGCACGCTGGTCTCGGGGCCGATCTGTAGGTCTTCTGCCATCCGGGCAACGTCGGGGTATGGGGGAACTTGCTCTTCGGGCAGCGGCACCAACCTAGGGCGCCCCTCCGAAGACGGAGCGAGCCGTGCGTTCTCGGCAAACTCCCGCTGGGCCGGGTCCAGCGCGGCTGCCAACCGGAAACGCTCCAACGCTTCCTCCCGCCGGTTCTCAGCCCAAAGAACGACGCCGAGAGCGTTGTGCGCCAACGCCCAGTCGGGGCGGAAGCGCAAGGCCATTGCAATGTCCTGCTTCACCTCGTGCACGGGTGGCGTGCACATCGTCAGGGCGTTCAGCGCAAAGTCCAGGTGCGCGAGGGCGGCGTTCTCCGGAGCCGTATAGTCTGGAGCGGTGCCATCATCCTCTACACGCACGCGCAGCTCTCCCTGCCACCGATGCTGGGTCATTGTCACGTTCCGATACTTCAACTCGAAGTCGAACCGCGAGGCGGCGTCGAACCACCAGAACGGACGCATGGCATTCAGCAGCGGGTTCCGCAGCCACTTGCGCCTGCGAAAGACCAGCGTGTCGTCCTCCACGGAGATAATCCATAGATGGGGTGGAAAACCGAGGACGTTTTCGAAGACGGGTCCGGGGGTATCCACGAAGCCGCCCTTTGCTACACGGCTCATCTCTCTCGCCACCGCCTCGGGGTCCAGGACGTGCTCGAGAGTGTGCCTGCTGATCACGAAGTCGAAGGAGCCGTCCTTCAGCGGCATGCGCTCTGCGTACCCCGCGACCAGTGGCACGGTGCGCACCGCAGCCTTACCCTGACGGTGGATGTCGTCGTCCACGAACGCATCCAGACTCAGCGCGGCATAGGCGAACGGATACTGCCCGCCACCGACGTCTAGCACCCGATGCCCCGGCTCGATGCCGAGCAGGCCCGCCATCGGCTCGTCCAAGAAGCTCGGGTAGTTTTGCCCCCAGGCGTTGGTGAGCGGCACCTCGTCCGAGTGCCCGAACATCTCCACCCGCATGCTGCTGCTCCAATCCGCCATGGGGACCTCCTCTCGGCCGACACGTAGAATCGCGCGATCTATTGGGATCATCGGCTGCTGGGGGCTCCGGTTGCCTGGCTCGGTCCAGCTTGGCCCACGGATTGCCATAATGGGAGTTGCTTGACACGGTGCCTGCGGATCGGTAGAATATGTTCGACAAGAGGTGCAAAGCGGCGACCGAGCAAGGCAGCGTCGGTCTCCCTTTTTGGCGTCTTAGGAGGGAGTGCGCAGTTTGATTCAGGTTCAGGTGCAGCAAAACGAGTCCATTGACGCGGCTCTAAAGCGGTTCAACCAGAAGCTGCAGCAGAGCGGCATCCTAAAGGAACTCAAAGAGCATGCTCATTACGAGAAGCCGAGCGAGAAGAAGAGACGGTTGCGTCGTCGCCGTCGCCGATAACGCGCGCCTCTCATCCATTCCCCCATTCACCCTCTCCGACTGCGCGTTCGCGCATCACCGCATTGCAGGTTAGGCGGAGCCATGGTTCGCCGCAAGCCCGCTCCTTCGCCTGCCCGACCCCGTTCCAACCCCGCAGCATTGCGGGGAGGGTCCCGGCACGTCATCATGGCCATCGGCGCATGGGTTCTGATCTGCGGGCTTATCGTCGCCCCGTTTCCGTACGAACTGACTGTGGGCCGGGCCGTCGCCGTCGCGTTGTTCACGCTCGTCGGCATGGGAGCGGTGCTCAGCCACCTTTTCCATCAGCGCCTTAGTTCGCGCCGCCTCCGAAAGCGACTGGGAGTCATCTTCTCGGTTACGGTGCTGTCGCTCATCGGCTTGCAGCTCGCGCGCTACGCCATCGCCGGTCGCCCGGACGAGGGGCTCCAGCTCCTTACCACCGCTCCGCTCGTCGCGACGGGCATGCTGCTCGGTGCGCTGATGAGTCCCGGCACCGCCGCGGTGTGTCTCGCCTTGCTCACGGTGATGGTATGGATCGGCGGCGTCGCGCAGAGCGCCTTCCTCCCAGCCGCCGCTCTCTCCGGAATCGCCGGAGCCTATGCCGTCAACCCTCTCAAGCAACGGTCGGACCTCCTGCGCTCTGGGGTAGTGGTCGCACTCACTTTCACCGCGCTCGGCATCGGCGCGGCGGCAATCAACGCGACGAGCGTAGTGGATGCCCTGCAAGTCGGCCCGTGGGGTGTGATCGGTGGGGTGGGGGCGATGGCCCTCTTCTGGCTCTCGGTCGCCGTGTTCGAGCGCGCTTTCGACATCACGAGCGACTGGGGGCTCCTCGAACTCTGCTCACCCGAGAACGCCCTGCTGCACGAGCTGATGGTTCGCGCCCCCGGAACATGGGCGCACAGCGTGATGGTCGGAAACTTGGCCGAAGCCGCGGCCAAGGCGATCGGCGCCAACGCGCTGCTCGCACGCGCTTGCGCCTATTACCATGACATCGGCAAGATGAACCGCCCGGAGTTCTTCGTCGAGAACCAAGCAGGAGGGAACATACACGAGACGCTTTCCCCCAATCTCTCCGCAAGGGTGATCGCCGCGCACGTGAAAGATGGACTCCAGTTGGCAGAGGAGCATCGGCTCCCGCAGGCCATCCGAGAGGCTATCGCCCAGCATCACGGCACCACCCTCATCAGCTACTTCTATCATAGAGCGGCAGCCGGGCAGGAAGACCCCGTGCTAAAACAGCACTTCCGCTATGAAGGGCCCAAGCCGCAGCGTAGAGAGATCGGCATCCTGATGCTTGCCGATATCGTGGAGGCCGCCACGCGCTCCCAGGAGAAGACCAGCCCTTCGCGCCTGGAGCACCTGGTCAGTAGCTTGGTGACCGAGAGGGTGGAAGACGGGCAACTGGACGAGTGCGAGCTCACGTTCAAAGATGTACGCCGAATCGTAGCAGCGTTCGTGCAATCGCTGACCGCCGTGAGGCATAACCGGATAGACTATGGACAGGCCGTCGAGGAAGAAAACGCCGGCGAACAAGGTGACCGTGGCGTCCCGGTTTCCGAGGCGCCTGCCGTCGGCGCCGATTAGACATGCCATGCTGGAGCTGCTGCAAGAAGAGGGGGTCGAAGGATCGGAGGTGAGTGTCCTCATCTGTGACGACGATGAGATGCGCCGGCTGAACCTTCAGTTCCGGGGCGTGGATGCGCCGACCGACGTGCTGGCCTTCCCCCAAGATCGTGACGCCCAGCTCCCAGATGGATCACGGCTGCTCGGCGATGTCGTCATCTCGTTGGACACTGCCGAGCGACAGGCGGAAGCACGCGGCCACGCGCTGCTCACCGAAGCCGTCTTGCTCGGCTTACACGGAACCCTTCATCTGTTGGGCTATGACGATCACACGCAGGAAGAGGCATCGGACATGCTTACCCGTGCCGAAAAGGTTGCCGCAAGACTGGGCCACGAGTTCTCTGGCGAGGTAGAGGGAGGCGCAGCGTGAGTGGGCGGCGACACAACCCGTTCGAGCCATTCCGCGTGGCGATGGAGGGTGTGATACACACCTTCCGCACGCAGCGCCACATGCGCTTCCACTTCTACACCGTCGTGGTGGTGCTGGTTCTCGGCATGTTCTACAACCTGCACTACCGCGAGATCCTGATCCTGCTATTCACGATTTCCATGGTTCTGATGGCCGAGATGTTCAACTCCGCCATCGAAGCCGTAGTGGATTTGGTCCAACCGACATACCATCCCATGGCGAAGTTTGCCAAGGACATCGCCGCGGGAGCCGTCCTGATAACGACCGTGAATGCCATCGTCGTGGGGTCCCTGCTCTTCATCGGGGACACGCGGCTGGTGGACCTCAGCAGACTGTTCCGGCCGAATGAGATTCCGCAAGCGATCACGCTGAAATCGCTGGTCGGCGTGTTCGTGGTGTTCGCACTCGTGGTGATCGGAAAGGCGCTCGGTAGGCGAGGTTCCCTTTGGCACGGCGGTCTGATCAGCGGTCATTCTGCCCTGGGCTTCTTCTTTGCGATCGGCATCGTAATCCTGGCTCAAGGCAACATCCTCGTTCAGCTCTTGGCCGTAATGCTGGGCTTGCTGGTGGCGCAGAGCCGGTGGGAGGCCGGCATCCATTCGCTCTTCGAAGTAGGATTGGGAGCGACCGTCGGCAGCGTGCTTGCAGCGATCATCTACGGGCTGAGCGCTCGATAAACCTAATCTATGAACGAAACAAACAGTAACGAAGCGCCCGCCGCCAGTAATGGAGACCGACCTCCATCATCTACGCTGGCGTCGCTGGTCGGCGCACTCGTCGTACTCGCCGCGCTGTACCTAGTGCTGCGTCCCGAGTGGGTGCAGCTGTCTGCTGGCATCCAGAGCGGCACCCCGGAGAGCCCCAGCATCCAGTTCTGGCTGGCCCTCCTCTTCGTCGTTGGCTCGGTCATTGTGCGCTTCGCGCTGGAGCAGGGTGAGACGGCACTGGCTTCCATAAGCCCAGCGCGTGCCGCGCACCTCCGTGAACGGCGGGTTAGAGGGGCACGGGCACTTCAAGACCTGACCGACCACCTAGACCACTCCATCCGGACGGCCCGTCTCGGGTCTCTGCTGGTGCTGGCGCTGGGGTTGGTCGTAGGGGTGCTGTTCGTCGGAGGAGGCATCGCAGAGGCGTTGTGCAAGGCCATGCCTCGCATGCAGCCGCAAGACGCCTACGGTGTCTCCCACCTCGGAGTGTTCGTACTGGTAGCCGGGTTCATGGTAGTGTTCGGAGAGATGCTTCCGCGCAGCCTCGGGGCAGCGAACCCCGAGCGATGTGCGCTTCGCCGAGCTTGGCTCCTACGTGTGGTGCGTGTGCTTCTCGGCCTACCCGTCGCGCTCAGCGCGTGGATTGCCGGCAAACTCTGCTCGCTGTACCGCGTCAAGCTGTACACACCGATCCAGGTCGTGACCGAAGAGCAACTTCGGGACATGCTCGACGCCACCCCAGAAGGGGGGTTAGAAGAAGAGGAACGGCACATGATCCACTCGGTGTTCGACTTTACCGACACCGTGGTGCGCGAGGTGATGACGCCGCGCACCGACATGGACGCCATCTCCGTAGACGCCTCCCTCGCCGAGGTCGCCGAACTGGTGTCTTCTACCGGCCACAGCCGCATTCCCATCTACGAGGAGACGGTGGACCGCATCGTAGGCACCATCCATGCCAAGGACCTCCTGCAGCACATGCAGGTCGGCAAAGACGTGAGCCTGCGAGACATCATGCGGCCCGTGTACCTGATACCGGAGAACAAGAAGATAGGCGAGCTGCTCAGCGAGTTCCGCACTGGGAGAACGCAGATCGCCATCGTGCAGGACGAGTACGGTGGCACTGCAGGCCTCGCCACCATCGAGGACATTGTCGAGGAGATCGTCGGCGAGATCGTGGACGAATACGACGAAGACGAGCCGATGGTGGTGGAACTGGATGACGGCACCTATATCGTAGATGGGCGCATGAACCTCGATGACGTGAACGACCATCTCGACTCGGAGCTGCAGTCCGAAGAGTTCGACACCATCGGTGGCTACGTGTTCGGTCTGCTCGGGCACCAGCCAGCGAACGGCGAGGTCGTCGAGGATGCGGGGTGGCAGTTCCAGGTGCAGGAGACCGACGGTCGCCGCATCACCAAGGTGCGCGTGAAGCGACTACCCACGCCGGTGGACGAAGAGGACCTCGAGCGCGCGGAGAGCTAGGCCCGCGGTTAGTCGGAAGGCCCATTGTCACGCAGCGTCGTACGGAAGTCGGCGCAGCGAGCCATGCGCCGGAGCATCACCGCCGTACGCGCGTTCACCTCGTCCTCGCTCAGCTCGGGATGCCGTACGTGGAGCATCTCGTGCACCAGGTCCTCCACGGTGAGTGCGCGCGTGTGGAAGATGCAGGGACCGTCCTTCTCGTGCGCCACGCCGACCAACGGCTCGCCTGGCCGACCGTCTTCCCCCGTCACCTGCCAGCGGCTGATGCGCTCCAGCCGAACTTGATGAGACAGCCGAAGCTGCCGCCGCAGATACTCCGTCACCATACGCGCCCGGCGCGGCGTAAGGCGCGCGCCAGACCCCCCGAATGCAGTTCTCTCCCCCATCGCCATCCGGTTCTTCCGTGCAGTACCCAAGGCGGTCGCCAAGTACGCTTTCGAGTATATTGAGGACTCGCCGCAAGAACCGACCCCCGCGAGGACTTCTACGATGGATGCACATCACGAATTGCGTCTCGGCATATCGCTGGCTGCGGCGTTCGTGCTCGGCGCGCTTCACGTGCTCGAACCGGCGCACGGCCGGAGCATCGTCGCGGCGCTTGCGGTAGGGCTTACGGGCACGCGGTCCACGGTGCTCGCCTACGCGGGGATCGTCACGCTGGCGCACGTGGCCACGACGCTGGTGATTGCGTTGGCGGTGGCGTTGCTGGGCAGCATATTGGAGCCCGGCGCAGCAGCCAACGCGATTCGGGTGGTCGGGGCGCTGCTCACAGTCTATTTCGGGTGGCGGATGCTCCGGCATGCGGTAGCCGAGTCGGCCGACTGCCACTGCCCGATGCACTCCCCGGAGGGTCGCGAGGCTCTAGGCCTCGGGCTAGCTGGCGGGCTCATTCCCTGCTACGGGTCGCTGGCCCTCGTGATGGCTGCGGTGGGGGCTGGCAGCTTCGGCGCTGCCGTTCCCCTGGTGCTCGCGTTCGCGCTGGGGCTCGGCGCAACGCTCCTTGCCGCAGCGCTGATGTCTGCCACGCTCGCCAACCTATTGCGCGAGCGCATGGACCGCATCTTCCGCTACGCCGGGCATATCGCAGGCGGCGTCGTCCTCCTCGCCGGCCTGGTGAGCCTCTTGCTCGCATCCATCGCAGCATTCACCGGAGGCCACGCTCACTAGGCGCCACCCGCTGCCGTCCCTCCGTTCCATCCACCGCTAGCCACTGCGGAAGCCTCTCCTAGCGGACGCGGGGAAGGTCTGTCCCGATGCCTCCGGGCCGTGGGGGCCGGGAAGGGAGAATCTGCGCGGGAAAGTGCAAGTTCCTCCTGACAATACGGGGAATGTGAGACTTCTTTATGCCTCCGCTACACCTGCAGCGGAGGCCCTACACGGCACCTCCTCATGGGGCAAGCATCCACTGCAGGAGCAGCGGAGGCATTCGAGGGGGGTTGTAGGTACTACGCGGGCGTGCATGGACTGGTGGCGGGGGTGCGTTCGACGACGGCCTTTCTCACCTTCCCCCTGGGCAGAGGCAGGGATCGGAGACGCGAGCCGTTCACGCGTCGGCTCACGTGCCGCCCATCGCGCTGTCCCGTTGGACTGCCTACTCCGGCCTCTGTGCTAAGGCCGGGTGGCCTACCGTCGTCGCAACCATAGGAGCCCCAGCCCAACGCACATCGCCGCAGTACCGCTCGGTTCCGGGATGGGGGTGGAGCGCCAGACGGTGACCCTACCCGCTACGTTGCGGTCGTAGCTCATCCACAGCACGTGACCGTTCGGGCCCATGTCCAGCAATTCCGCGCCGAAGTCACGCCAATCGGGCCCCAGGGCGTCCGTACTGAGGCATAGGTCGTCCACCCACACACGCCAGCCCCACTCACCGTACCTGTTAGTATCCATCCACGCGACGCGACCGTGCTGGTCGAGCTTCATTCGGCCGGGCGTAAAGTCCACGCTGGCATCGGGCCCTGCAACCCAAGAGATGTCAGTCTGGTTCTTCCAGATGGTCCCCTGGCCGGTTGCTCGGATCCCCCCGACCCACAGAAGGTCGCCGCGGTCGTTCAGCCCCGTAACGTACGCATCATGGGGCTCCTCCCCATAGAACTGGTAGGAGATGTTCTGCTCGTTCAGGAACACGTCCTTGCTGCCGAACCGCTCCCCGTCGTAACCGGGATACAGTCGGATGTCCGCCGCGGACCACGCGATGTCCCCCCGGTTGTTCAGGGCAGACGCAGACGCCCCAGTCCATGGCTCGTCACCGAACAGAGGCCTGGTGATGTTGCGGTCGTTGAGATAGATGTGCGAGCCGGGCCGTCCGATGGAGTCCAGCCACTCGTGTGTCCAGAATACGTCGCCCCCGTCGTTGACATGGAACAAGTGGCTGACCCGTGCACCGTAGCCCACGACGGGCACCGTGATGTTCCGGTCGTTGAAGAAGATCTGATACTGCCGACCCGTCACGTCGCCGTACAGGTACCAAGCGAGGTCGTAGTTGGCGTTCACCTTGCCGCCCGCCTCGTAGTACCCCGGAATGCCCTGAGTGATCCTGCGGTGACCAACATACAGGTCTGCGCTGGCACCTGCCACGTTCTCCTTCGCGTTCCACACTGGCTCTCCGCGGCTGGTAACCTGCGATCCGCCTAGATCGTACGACTTGTTCGGGTCGAGCATGGCAGTGCTCCAGTCCGTGCGGTCCACGAATACCTTGAGATTCTTCCAGCCGCCGACCCAACCCCCGTAGCCCACCTGTCCGGCATCGTTGATCCCGAAGTAGTATGCCGTGCGCCAAGGCCCTAGCCATTCCGTGATGTTCTCCCGGTTCTTGTATACGTCCAGGAAGTAGATGTTCGACGTAGGCAGCACGTTGTATGCGACGTCTCCTCGGCTGTTTACTGCACGTTGACTCCACACCCCTGCGCCGTAAACGTTCACGACGAGTTTCTCGTGGAGCCACTGCTCCGCGGCTAGGGAGATATTAGAGACCCCGAGGAGTGCCACTGCCATCGCCGACTGAATGTACGTCTTCATCGTTGCCTCCAATCCAGTGCCTCGAGCTCGGCCCGGACCTAGTCCGGGCCGAGCGGTCAGTTCACTATCGCGAGAACGGCGCCCAGATGGCGCGCATCTGCCCGGCGTTGTTGCCGATGTACAGAATGCCCTGGTTGTCGAGCACCACGTGCGGCCTCGCGCCGTATTGCTCCCCTTGTAGTCCTGCAGCCGCGCCGATACTAACCGGGAAGGGTGGAACCGCTGGACCCGCAGGGCCGCGAACGTGCAGGTACCCTGCGGAGTCGGCAAAGGCGATCCACATGTTGACGCCGTTCACGCCGACACAGGGCGTAGCTCGCACCTCACGGGGCTGCTCCCAGAAGTCGTGCAGCACCGTCGCCGTCCCGAACGAGCCGAGGTCGTTGACCTTGAGGAACATCCCCCAACCGTCCTGCGTCCCAGCAATCCAGGTGCCGAAGTATAACTGGCCGCCGATGTCCTTGCAGGGATCGGCGTAGATGTGGCCAATGCGCACATCACTGGTGGGCTCGTTGGGGTCCATGGGGGTCCACCAAGCGTCCGCGATGCGGTACGGTTGGCCGAACTGCGTCCACTTCGACAGAAGCTGATCTGTGTTGTAATCGTGCTTCACGGCGTAGATGTACCCGCCGCCCTGGTCGTTCGGCCCGCTTGCGAAGTACGCCACGGTGTCGCGAATGGTCTCGCCCGGTCCGAGCGTCGGCCAACCCATGCAGGGCGGCCTCGGTGGCGGGCCGGGCCACGTGAACGTGCGCTCAAGCGCAGCAACGAACTCGACCCTGTTCTCATAGAACCGGCGGAGGTTGCCCGCGAGGTCGGTGACGAACACGTACCCGCCGACGATGATCCGGTCTTCGCCGACCTGCTCCCAGATTGGATAGTAGGAAGGTGACCCGACCAGGCCGTTTCCGACGGGCAGGTAAGGGACCTTCTCGTACAAGATGCTCCCGGCGTTCGGCGGGTTAACCTTCAGCGCGACCAACCGGCCCTGTCCCTGCGACGTGACACTGCCCACGATCACCGCCGATGGCACCGCTTCCGCTTCGCCTCCGGGGGCCATGCCGAGGCCAGGGCGGAAGAACGGGCTGCCGCGCACGACGGCGCCAATGCTGGTGCTCCACTGCAGTGTCCCGTTGCTCCGCAGGCAGTACACGGTGCCGTTGTCGGCTCCGAACGCCAGGCCGTAACCGCCCGTCCCGAACTGAACCAGACAAGGTGTGGATCGGACGGGGTACCCGACCCAGTACCGCCAGGCTAAGGTAGCGCGCTGGCCGAAGTCGGGATTGTCCCGATCGATGTCGAGAGCGTAGAGGTAGCCGTCGTCACAGCCGAAGTACACGCGCGTGACGGGCGAGCCGCCAGCGCCAGGGTTCGCCACGGGTCCGAACACCACGCCGGTGTTGATGGGCTGAGCCGAGGGAGTCGTGTACGTCCACACGGGGCTCCCAGGCAGAATCTGCGGCGGGGGCTGACCGGGTGGGGGTGAGGGTAAGACGGTCGCGTAGTCTCGGCAGGCCGTGCGTTCGTAGTTATAGCCCGCCATCTTCCAGGGCGAGTTCTCGATGAGATCGGTCTGGGCGGTCGCTACCCCCCCCCCGCACAGCAGGGCGAGGGTGACGCCCAGACGCGTGACGTCCAGGCCAGCGACCTTCTTCATTCTGATTTCTCCTTGAGGCTGCCCGACTGGCAGCAGACTTGCCTGCACTCGGGCACCGATATGCTAACAGGCTAAGGATTCTTGCCTTCTCCCGTAATCTCTACTCTATCACGCGGTCCGCGTTTTGTCAAGTGCATCCCTTGCATGATCTCGACGCTGCCTTCGGATCGGTTCCCACCGCGCAGGGTCCGGCCCTGATAGGGATGCACCCACAGGTCCTAGAGAATGAAGGCCGGGCTAGGCGCCCGGCCTACTGCATACGAAACCACTCTTTTCGGACACTTATGCCATTAGGAGGTCACTTGCGACGTCGTCTCAGCACGGCGGTCAGCGTAGCCAACGCCATCCCGAGACCCGCGATCTGGCTCGGCTCCGGGACGAAGGACAGCTCCTTCTCCACCAGAGTCAGGGCTGCGAGCGCGGTCTCGTCGATTAGGGTTCTGCCGTTCTCGTCTGTGTACGTCACGCCATCGAGGACAAAGGTTTCTTTGATTCGGATGGCGTGCGTGGGTCGGTCGAATACGTAGTGTCGCGATGTGGGCTGTACGTAGTCGACTCCAGAGTCGGACACGAGGATTCTCGGGTTGTTCGCATCCGAGATATCCTTAACCAGCTCGGTCCATGCGATATATGGGTTGCGTGCCTTCACTCCAGGAACAATCGTCCCCAACATGTCCACCCGGATATCGTGAATGGCTGGGCCGTTAGGATCCGCGAACACGTCGCAGACCATCACGATGGATCCAATCGAGCGCCCGGTACCGTTCCCGACGAATGCGTTCGGCAACACGAAGTTGACCGTGGTATTGAAAATCCGATCGGGACCGATCTGAATGACGCCGCCAAAGGTGTCGAATGCGCCTTCACTGAGGGACCCATCCAGCACATAGCAGTTCCAGGTGACTGTGAAGTCGGCTGCCCGTGCAGCTAAAGGCACACACACAGCCAGCGCCGCCGAAACGGCGATCAAGTACCTTCTCATCCAGGTTCTCCTTCAAACACCGACACCGCAATCGGTGCCAGGGGCCAATCAAAGCCAAGAAATCACATCCGCGGGCTGTCCGCCCATGGGCGGCAGCCTCATCTCCGTCGCCCTCTATTCTCCAACACTTTTGCTCCAGTGTCAAGGGCAAAGCGCACAAAAGGTTGAAGAAATGTCGGACTCCCCGTTGATTGGCTAGGCGAGCAGGGCCATTGACCCGCCCGAAGGCCTACATGGAGCGCGCCAAGAACCGCTCCAGCATGGTGAAGATATGCTCGCGCATGCCTTCGATGCCGTGCTTCTTTCCGGGGTAGAACATCGTCTCGAACTGTTTGCCGGCCTTTTGCAGCGCCTCGACCAGGCGCACCGAGTTTTGGAAGTGCACGTTATCATCCGCCATACCGTGCACCACGAGCATCGCGCCCTGCAGCTTGTCCGCGTGAGCCTCCGGCCCGCTCCGCGCATACCCTTCGGGGTTTTGCGCGGGCGTCCGCATGAACTTCTCCGTGTACACGCTGTCGTACAGCTCCCAGTGCGTCACGGAAGCCACGCACATGCACGCGGCGAACAGATCGCCTCCGAGTAGCGCGCTCAGCGACGAGAGGTAGCCTCCATAGCTCCAACCCCAGATGGCGATCCGCTTCGGGTCCACGAATCCGAGCGAGCCGAGGTACTTCGCGCCCTCGATCTGATCGTGCGCTTCCCAGTGACCAAGGTTCATGTAGGTGCACTTCGCGAACTGGGAGCCGCGCCCACCAGAGCCGCGTCCGTCGCACAAAAAGCAGACGTATCCCTGCTGAGCCAAGTACTGGCAGAGCCAGTCGCCCGTCCACTGGTCCGTGCACACCTGAGACCGCGGCCCGCCGTACGTCGAGATGAGGGCGGGGTACTTACGGTCCTGTCGAAAGCCCTTCGGAAGCAGGATGCGACCGTTCAGCTTGACCCCGTCGCTCGTCTGGAAGGTCACGAACTCCCACTCCTGCATCCGGTAGCCCTTTAGCGCTGCGATCCTGGGCTCTACGAGCCGTGCCAGCTCCCGACCCGATGCGCTTCGCACCGTGACGGAGTGAGGGCTATTGATGGTGCTGTGCGTTAGCAGGTAGGTTCGGGCGTCATCGGAAAACGAGACGGTGTTCCATCCGCCTTCCTTGGTTAGTCGCTTCGCCTTGCCGCCGGACAGCGGCACCTGGAAGAGGTTCATTTGCAGCGGTGAGGGCGCCTGGGCGGTGAAGTACACGAGGCCCTCGTCCTCGTCCACTGCTTCGACCTTGGCCACGTCGTACTTGCCGGATGTCACCGAGACCCGGCTACCGTCCCTCAGGCTACAGAGCGAAATCTGCCTCCATCCGGTCTCCTCGCCGATCCAGAGGAAGCGGTCGCAGTCGCTAAGGAACTTCAGCTTCCCAGGGCTGTCCACCCACCGCTCGTCGCTCGCGCTAAAGGCCACGCGGCACTTGCCGGTCTTCGGGTCGCACACCAGCACGTCGATCCGGTTCTGCAGCCTAGGCATGCGCTGTACGATGAGCTTCCCATCGTCCGTCCACTGCATGTGGATGAGGTAGCCGTCCTCTTCGTGCTCGGTGTCCATCCAGCGCACCGGCCCGCCCTTTGCCGGTATCACTCCGATGCGAACGACCGGGTTCGGATCGCCCGCCTTCGGGTAGCGCATGCGCTCGTGCTTCGGGTGCTTGGGGGTGAAGTCGGTGAACTCGAACTCGGGCACCCTCCGCTCGTCCACCAGAAAGAAGGCGAGCCACTTTCCGTCGGGCGAGTACGACCAGCCGTCTACCTGCCCCAGCTCCTCTTCGTACACCCAGCCGAATCGGCCCACGTAGACGCTGGGCTTGGCGAGTTCCGTCAGCCTCGTCTCCTGCCCAGATGATAGGTCCACGGACCACAGGTCGTCGCCGCGAACGAACCCGACGCTCTTGCCGTCCGGGGCGAACTTGGCATTACGCTGGGGCTTCCCGCGAGCGCACAGGCGACGCAACGTTGCTGTTGCCGGCTCGTACACGAAGTACACCCCGGGCATGGAGATGCGCGCGGGGCCTTGTGAGCAAAGCAGTAACCGCTTCTCGTCTGGCGACCAGAGAAAGTTGTCGATACCCATCTGCCGCTTGGGACGTACTCGCACCTTTTGCACGTCTATCACCGGCTCGCGCTTGCCGGTCTCGGTGTCCATCTGCCAGAGCGTGGTGCAGTCCTGACCAGGCGCCGTGTGGATGTAGCAAAGGGTCTTCCTATCCTTCATCCAGTGCGGCTGCGTGGGGAGCGGGTGCTTGAACAGGTCCTCAGTGAAGCAATCGTGAAGGGTGAACCGTCTCGCTCGTGTGGCCATCGAAAGGGTTTTCCGCAGGCTCGCCCAGGCTCCTTCCGCGGTTCGCCGAAGGGAGGAATCCGCGTGCCGTCGAATCCGTGCCATACCTTCACAAGGCGGGTGTGCTATGGCGGAACCGATTCGACGCTCTGACGTGGCGGAGAAGGACATCGAGGCCGGCATCTACTGGCTGATAGGTAGCCTGGTGGTCGCCCTCGTCGGATTCCTGTTCGGTCGCTACGGCGGTGGGGGCCCCGTGTCCACCGTGGGTTGGGTCATCCTGGCTGTCACGCCGATCGGGCTCATCGTCTCTGGCACGAAGTTCTACGCGGCGAAGAACGTGCCCGGAGTCCCCGTACTCTGCCCCTACTGCAACTCCAAGACGTATTTCCTAGCTCCTCCGGCGAGCGACTTCACGTGCGACAACTGTCACCGCCGCGTCGCCGTGGAGGACGGGAAGCCGCTGCGAGTGATCGAGGTTAGGTGTGGCTTCTGCGGCTCGTTGCAGCGATTCTCGGAGCGCACCGAGGTCGCGTTGTGCGAGGAGTGCGATCACGAGATTCCGCTGGCATCGTCCGAGACGGGCCACATGAAGCATTTGGCCAAGGGCATCGCATTAGAGGAGGACCCCCGGCCCTACGACCTGATTCTCGTCGCGCCGGGACCGCAGGTAGAGCCGCTCATCGGCAGACTGCAGCAGATATTGGCGCTCCCGAGGAACCAGGTAAAGGAGCTGCTGGTCAGCCTTCCGGTCACCTTGCTTCATGGGATCCCGATGCGCAAGGCCAAATTGCTGCACGACGAGTTGGTCCACATGGGCGCCGCGGTGGACATGAAGCCCCAAGGCGACGCACCGAGGCGGTAGGGATGCTTAGAGCCGCATGGGTGGGGTCGGCAGTGGCATTGGCATCGGCATGTTTGGGGCAGCTAGCGCAACCCCCGGCTGGGGACCCACTCCAGAATGCCGACAAGCGTATAGACCGCTACCGCAAGGGCGATGTGACGCTGCAGGTGCTCGACTCCTTTGGTAAGCCCGTGCGCAACGCGGAGGTGAAGGTCCGCCAGACGCGACACGCTTTTCTCTTCGGCTGCAACATCTTTCCGCTGTTCAGCTATCCTGCCGAGCAAGAGAAGCTGTATGAACAGCGTTTCTCGGGTCTCCTCAACTACGCGACGCTCCCGTTCTACTGGGGTTCGTACGAGCGTGAGCAGGGCCAGACCGACGCTGCACGCATACGCCGTATGGCCGAGTGGTGCCGGGACCACGATATCGCCACCAAGGGTCATCCGCTCGTGTGGCACGAAGTGTGGCCGAGTTGGGCACCCAGGACGGCGGCGGAAGCGAGACTGCTCTTAGAACAGAGGGTCCGCAAAATCGTGCGCGACTTCGCAGGACTGATCGACCGCTGGGACGTAGTCAATGAGGCTACTGTGTCCGCCAGGACAAACACCGGCGTCGGCGAGTGGGCAAAGAGCGAGGGCGCTTCCGCCATGGTGGCGACGGCCCTGCGGTGGGCTCGCGATGCCAACCCCAAGGCGGTGCTCCTGTACAACGACTTCAACGTCGGCCCCGCTTGCGAGAAGATCGTCGAGGAGCTGCAAAAGGCGAAGGCGCCGCTCGATGCGATTGGCATTCAGAGCCACATGCATACCGGCGAGTGGCCCCTCTCCCGTGTGTGGCAGGTGTGCGAGACCTACAGCCGCTTCAACCTTCCCCTTCACTTCACCGAGCTAACGGTGCTCTCGGGTGCACACAAGACCGATAGTGACTGGAACGCGTACAGGACGGACTGGCTCACCACTCCCGAAGGCGAGAAACGCCAAGCCGAGTACGTGGTTCGGTTGTACACGCTGCTCTTCTCCCATCCATCCGTGGAGGCTATCACCTGGTGGGACTTGATGGACGGCGGATGGCAAGGGGCGCCTGCGGGGCTGGTGCGCAAAGACCTATCACCCAAACCGGCTTACGATGCCCTCCGCAAGCTGATCCGGGAGAAGTGGTGGACGGCGCTGACCATCCGAACGGATACGCAAGGTCGCGTCCGCTTCCGGGGCTTTGGAGGAGAGTACGTGGTAGAGCACAACGGTCGGACCGCTGCGTTCACTGTCAAACCTCGAGTGGACAACAGGCCAGTGGTGCGATTGAAGTAGTGTTGCGCAAACGGCGCGGCTCTAGCGCGACGTGTTCCGGGGCATGGAGACGATCTTCGCGATCTCCGCGCGTCTCTGCTCCCTTTGCGTGACAGTCCCTGCCGTAGACGCGGGCCGGGGCATGGAGCAGCCAAGTCGGAGCCCCGGCGCGGTCGCTTGCACGCCGATCCTCGGGAGCGCCGTCGTGCCCGGCGGGACGCAGGCCGGGGCATGGAGGACTCCCGCCTGGTGTAGACCGCAGCGCCTTGCCGGGCGGTCATAATCGGAGCGTGGGGCTATATTTCGCCATCGCAAGACCGTTGCTTTTCCGGCTCGACCCGGAGCGAGCGCACCGGCTCGCTCTGAGGTGGCTCGGCGTTCCGGGCTTCGCACGCCTGGCGGCGGGCCCGCCCCATCGCGACACCAGGCTTGCACGAGAACTCGCGGGTATCACCTTTCCAAACCCCATCGGTCTTGCCGCGGGCTTCGACAAGGACGGCGAAGCCATCGAAGCTTGGACAACGATGGGCTTCGGCTTCGTAGAGCTCGGAACGGTCACTCCTCGTCCGCAGCCCGGCAATCCCGAGCCGCGCCTGTTCCGCCTGCCCGCTGACCGCGCTCTCATCAATCGCATGGGATTCAACAACGCCGGAGCCGCAGCACTCGGCGACCGGCTGCGCGCCCTAGACCCGCCGATCCCCATCGGCGTGAACCTGGGCAAAAACCGCGACACGCCCCTCGAGCGAGCCGCCGAGGACTATGCCTCCGCGGTCCTGTCTCTCGGCTGGAGCCCCGCCTACTTCGCAATCAACGTCAGCTCTCCCAACACCCCCGGCCTGCGAGAGCTTCAGGACCCCGGAGCCCTCGCGGAAATCATAGATGCCGTGCGACATGCGGACGGACGGCTCCCCCCGCACAACCAGATCACGCCGCTGTTCGTAAAGGTTTCACCCGACCTGAGCGCGGAGGAACTCGAGGCGATTGTAGAGGTCGCCCTGAAGAAACGCATTGCGGGCATCATCGCCACCAACACCACACTCTCCCGCGAGGGGCTGCGCACCGAAACGCAGGAGGAAGGCGGCCTGTCCGGGCCACCCCTCCTGAGCCGAAGCCTGGAGGCGATACGCGCCATCCGCCGGTTGGCGGGCGATCGGATGGTCGTCATCGGTGTCGGGGGTGTGTCGAGTGTGGAAGATGTCCTGCAGATGCTTCGCGCCGGAGCCGACCTCGTTCAGGTGTATACGGCACTCGTGTACGAGGGGCCGTCGCTGGTCCGGCGTCTGTGTCGCGGACTCTCGCGCGAGATGGACCGGCTCGGGGCCAACGCGCTGCAGGACATTGCTGCGCACGAAGGCGAATACGAGACGGTGTCGGAGGGAGCCGGTTAGGAGAAAGGTATGGGGGCTTGGTACTACGCGGAAGTCGGAAGAGTGATGGGGCCGCTCGCCGAGAGCGAGGTCCATGGTGCCATCGTGGATGGGCTGCTCGCGCCCGAGACGCCGGTCTGGACCGAGGGCATGACCGGCTGGGCGCCGCTCGGGGCAACCACGGAGTTCTTTCAGCTCTTCACTCCGGAGCAGCGTCGCGCGGCCCGCGAACGGATGCCCGACGATCTGCCTCCTATCCCCGAGATCGAGCGTGGAGGTCCACCCAAACCCCCTCCCATCGGCCAACCACCCTACGTTCAAGTCAACGTGGGCCAGCCCTACGCGCCGTCGCCTATTGCACCCTACGTGGGAGCCAAGAGCAAGGTGGTTGCCGGGGTCCTCGGCATCCTGCTGGGGGCGTTCGGCATCCATCGATTCTATCTGGGCTACAACGGCGTGGGCACCGTGATGCTGCTGCTTACGATATGCACTTGCGGGTACGGCGCGATCATCACGGGCCTATGGGGCCTCATCGAGGGCATCATGTGCCTCACGGGCTCCATGCGCGACGCCAACGGTATGCCGCTCTCTGACTAGTCCGAAGCCGCGGACCCCTCAGGCACGAACTCGCCCGTCATGTGGAAGATCGTCACCTGCGCGGCAAGCTGCCCTGCGATCTTGCGGAATGCATGCGCCTGGGGTCGGTCGGGGTAACCCAATACGCTAGGCAGCCCCTTGTCGCTCGATTCCCCGACGAGCGGGTCCAACGGAATGCTGCCGAGGAACGGCACCTGGAACTGGCGCGCCAGTTCCCGTCCACCGGGCCCCGGAAACACCTGACTCTCCACGCCGCAGTTGGGGCACACGAACCCCGCCATGTTTTCGATGACTCCGATGACGGGGGAGTTCATCTTACGAAACATCGTAATGGACTTGCTCGCGATGCGCGCTGCGACCTCCTGCGGCGTCATCACGATCACCACTCCCGCGAGCGGGACCAACTGGGCCGCGGACATCGGCGCATCGCCCGTTCCTGGCGGCAGGTCCGCGATGAGGTAATCCAGCTCTCCCCACTCCACCTCGCCGAAGAGCTGCCGGACGGTCCCTGCCACGATAGGCCCCCGCCAGATGCCCGCCTGCTCGTCGCGCATCATGAAGCCGATGGACATCAGCTTGACGCCATGAGCCAGGATGGGCACCAGCTTGTGCTCGAACACGCGCGGCTGCTCCTCGTGGCAACCCATCATGCGCGGAATGCTCGGGCCGTACACGTCGAGGTCCACCAGCCCCACCGATGCCCCGGTTTCGGCCAGCGAGATTGCGAGGTTGCAGCTCACGGTGCTCTTGCCGACGCCACCCTTTCCGCTGGCAACCGCAATAACGTGCTTTACGTCGGGCACTAGCTCGTGATCCGACGTCCGCCCTTCGATGACCTTCGCGGTCATCTCCACGTTCACGCTGTCCACCCCGGGCAGAGCGATAACGGCATCGTGGGCCTCCTGCTGCAGGAGGTCCTTGACCGGACACGCCGGGGTGGTCAGTTCCAGCGTGAAGGCCACGTTGCCGCCGCAGATCTTGATGTTCTTTACAAAGCCGAGGTCAACGATGCTTCTGCTGAGGTCGGGATCGCGAACGGGCCGGAGCGCATCCAGGACCATCTCTTCGGTTACAGGCATGCGGGCAGTCTACCTTCGGCTAAGGCCTGCTATAGCGGCTGCGGGCCCTGAGCCCCGAGTTCCACCGAACCGAGACTGATCCCGGCAGTACGCACCGCTTGCTTGACTCCGGATTCGAGCGTCGGTTATACTGCGTGGACATTCTCGAGGAGGCCAGAGGGCCAAGGTGATAAGAAATCCGGCATCTTAGGCGGGACATGCGCCCACCCGAGCGCACGCTCATGAACGAGCGCATTCCGCGTTTCTACCGCGAACTGGTCGTAATCAACGAGCACGGCGAGAACCTCGGGACAATGGAGGCCGACAAGGCGCTGGCGCTGGCGCACGAGGCGGAGCTGGACCTGGTTCTCGTGAATCAGAACGTGCGCCCTCCCGTGGCTCGCATCGTGGACCACGGCAAGTACCAGTACGAACAAGAGAAGCGCGAGCGCGAAGGAAAGAAGAAGAAGACCGTCTCGGAACTCAAAGCCGTTCGCATGCGCCCCGGGACCGACGATCACGACCTGGAAGTGAAGCTGAGAAACGTGATTCGGTTCCTGAACGAAGGGCACAAGGTGAAGTGCTCGGTGCTGTTCCGAAGTAGGGAGATCACCAGACCCGAGATGGGTCGGCAGGCTCTGGAGAGGTTCGTCCAGGCTACGCAGGACATCGCGGTCGTCGAGCGCGAGCCCAAGGTGGATGGGCGCTTCATGATCATGATCCTCGCGCCGAAGCCGGGAGCCGCGCAGGCTGCCAAGAAGGCGCAAGACGCTGAACAGGCCGAGCCAGAACCCGAGACGAGCGGCGAGGCGGCCAAGTAACTCACTCGAGAGTGGAAGAGGGCCGGTTGCCGAGACACCGGCGGAGGATGAGTTGGCGAAGCTAAAGACAAGCAAGACGGCGGCAAAGCGCTTCAAGGTAAGCGGATCGGGCAAGCTGATCCGCCGGCGTGCATATGACAGCCACATGTTCATTCACAAGCGGGGCAATCGCAAGCGGCGACTCGGCAGCGACGCGACGCTCACCCCCGCCTTCGAGAAGCGCATGAAGCGCATGTTGGGAATGTGAGGCGGCTGAGAGATGGCTAGAATTCGAAGGGGAGTCACCACCCACAAGCGCCACAAGAAGGTCATCGAGAGGGCGGAGGGCTACTGGGGCCGGAAGAAGAACGTCTTCAAACGTGCCAACGAGCAGGTGATGAAGTCCGGCCTGTACGCCTATCGCGACCGACGCAACAAGAAGCGGGACTTCCGCCGACAATGGATCGTGCGGCTCACCGCAGCCTGCAAAGAGTTGGACTTCAAGTACAGCGAACTGATCCATGGCATGGCGGACAAGGGCATTCGACTCGACCGCAAGACGCTGGCGCACATGGCCGTGAATGATGCCGACGCGTTTCGGGCGCTAGTCGACTCCGTTCGGCAGGCATAGACCCCATCACGAGGTTCGGAGCGCCCGCCGAGGGGTCGGCGGGCGCTTTTTCGTGGTCCGGCAACCGCACCCTCGGCATCGAGCACAGTGGCAGGACGGTAATAGGATGGCAGAGATAGATCGAATCGAGGCAGAAGCCAACGAACGCCTGGCAGCGTGTAAGAGCCTGGCAGAACTCGAAGCCGTGGAGACCGAGTACCTCGGTCGCAAGGGTGTGCTGAGCGAGTTTCTGAAGGGGATCGGGAAGCTGCCGCCCGAGGAGCGTCCCACCGCCGGCCAGCGCTGCAACGCCCTGAAGCAGTCGCTGGAGGCTGCCGTTCAGTCGAAGCGCGCTGAACTCGAAGCGACCGAGGTTGCTGCGCGGATGGAGGCGGAGCGAGTCGACGTCACGATGCCGGGCCACCTGCCTCGTGTCGGGCGTGCGCACATCCTGAGCCAGACCGCCCGACGCATCTCGCAGGCTCTCATCGGCCTCGGCTTCGAGAGATACGAAGGCCCCGAGCTGGAGCAGTATCGTTACAACTTCGAAGCGCTGAACTACCCGGAAGAGCACCCTGCGATGGACGATCAGGATACGTTCTGGATCGACGACGTGCACCTGTTGCGTACACAGACCACGTCGTTCCAAGGGCGCATCTTCGAGGTACGTAAGCCCCCGTTCCGTATCTTCACCATCGGCCGCTGTTTCCGGAACGAGGCGGTGGACAGAACGCACTCACACACGTTCCACCAAGTGGACGCATTCATGGTGGACGAAGGGGTGAGCATGGCGCACCTGAAGGGCACCCTTGCACAGTTCGCCCGGCTGATGTTCGGCGAAAACGTGAACGTGCGCTTCCGACCCGACTTCTTTCCTTTCGTCGAGCCGGGAGTGGACTATGCGATCACTTGCATCTTCTGCGGTGGAGCGGGGTGTGGTATCTGCAAGAAGTCTGGGTGGATCGAACTGGGTGGAGCGGGTCTCGTGCACCCGGACATCTTGGAGAACTATGGCATTGACACCTCACGGTACTCGGGCTTCGCGTTCGGCTTGGGAGTAGAAAGAATCCCGATGCTGCAGTTCGGAGTCGATGACCTACGCTACTTCACGGACAACGACCTGCGCTTCCTGCGCCAGTTCGGAGGATAGGTCCAGATGCTCGTCACATTGGAATGGCTGAAGGAATATGTGGAGTTCGACCTGAGCGCCGACGAGACGGCCACGCTGCTGACGCTCGCCGGGCTCGAGGTCGAGGGCATCGGTGACAGTGACCTCGGGCCGGTGCTGGATGTGAAGGTAACACCGAACCGGGGAGATTGTCTGAGCGTGGTTGGGCTCGCGCGCGAGATCATCGCGAAGCTCGCGGATCGCTGCAAACCCACGTCGGCCTGGGACGACTACCGGCACGGATGGGCTTACGGTGATGAGGACGGGCCATATGACTGTTCCTCCTACGCCTCTGTCACCATCGAAGCTCCCGACCTCTGCCCTCGATACGGCGCACGTTTGGTCCGTGGCTTCGACATCGGGCCCTCGTCTGCGCTGATGCAGAGTCGTCTGACTGCGTGCGGAATGCGACCTATCTCGAACATCGTGGATGTCACGAACTACGTTCTGCTCGAGCTGGGTCAGCCACTGCATGCGTTCGACCACGACTTGCTACATGGTGGTCGTGTGGTAGTCAGGCGTGCTCGGGACGGGGAGACGATTACTACCATTGACGGCACCGAAGTGAGCCTTACATCCGAGATGTTAGCGATCTGTGATGAGGATCACCCGGTGGCACTGGCAGGAGTCATGGGCGGCGCCGAGTCCGAGGTAACCGGGAACACGCACAACCTACTACTGGAGTCTGCGCACTTCGATCCCGTGTGCATCCGCCGCACCAGCAAGATGGTAGGAGTCAAGAGCGAGTCTAGCTATCGCTTCGAGCGGAGCGTGGACCCTGGCGGCGTGGTCACGGCGCTGAACCGGGCTTGCCGGCTGATCGAGCGCGAGACCGGCGTTGCACCCGTGCGCGGGGTGATCGACGTGTACCCCGAGGGGCCGAAGCCACGGACGATCGAGTTGGACATGGCACGTGCCGACCTTCTGCTGGGCATGAAGGTACCACTCGGAGATGCGATGGGCTATCTCACGCGACTGGGCCTGAAAGTGCAGCCTTCGGGCGGGGGCAAGCTGGCAGTTACCGTGCCCGAGCGCCGCGCCGACCTGAAACGCGCAGACGACATCATCGAGGAGATAGGGAGGGTGCACGGGTACGAGCACATCCCGGACGAGCTCCCGGTGGGAAGGACCTTGCTCGGAAGGGAGTCGAAGTCCACTGCCTTCGAGGAGAAGCTTCGGGACCGCCTGGTAGCGCTCGGACTGAACGAAGTGGTCTGCCACTCGCTCCGCGCCCCCTCGCCGCTGGACGACGTGGATTCGGATGGCTATGTGGCACCCCGTACCCCGGCAGGCCCCGACCTCAGCGTGCTCCGGCCCACTCTGATCGCAGGTGTCGCTGCGGCTGCTTTGTATAACTTGAACCGCGGAATCTTGGACATTGCACTCTTCGAGATCGGCCGCGTGTTCCGGCGCCGCGACCAAGGATACGAGGAGGGCAAGCACCTCGCGCTATTTCTCTGTGGGCGGAAGGAGCCAGTCAGCTGGCACGTCGGCGAGAAGGGTCCGCACTTCGGCTTCTTCGATGCCAAAGGTCTGTTGAGTGGACTGTTGGAGACACTCGGAATACGGCCGGCCTTCGTGCCCCGCTCGGACGACAGGCTGCACCCGGGCCGCGCGGCAGACGTGCTGGCCGCCAAGCAGACCTTGGGCTTCGTCGGCGAGGTCCACCCCAGCCTCTCCGAACGAATGGACCTGCCTCTCGGTAGCCAGATTGCGGAGTTCGACGTGGATGCGCTGATGGTGGCTTGCGCGGAAGCCCCGCGGTTCTCTCCGCCGCCTAGGTTCCCTTCGGTCCGGCGCGACATTGCCTTCGTGGTGCCGAAGAGCGTAACGTATGCCGAAGTCGAGCAAGTGGTGCGGGACCGCGCGGGAGAGGTATTGGAAGAAGTTTGGCTGTTCGACGTATATCGAGGTAAGGGCATTCCCGAAGGCTCGCATAGCCTCGCACTGGCGCTGACGCTGCGCAAGGCGGACGGCACGCTAACTGACGAGGAGGCGAACGAGGTGCGCGAGCGGGTATTCTCAGGGCTGGAGACGCTCGGTGCGCGCCGGCGGTGATAGCGATTCGAGACTCGATTCTGAAACCGAGAGGCTAGGGGTATGAGAGCAAGCTGGTTCGTACTAACAGGTATCTGCGTCGTGGTTCTCATGGCTGGATGTGGCGGGGCGCCCGAGCAGCCGACTGCGACGGGTGGTTCTTCGCTCAAGACGGCAGCAGCCGTGCAAGACATGCCACCCATCTGCCCGGTGACGGGGCACCGAATCGAAGACGTGAAGGCTGCCCCTACATCCGTATACGAAGGCAAGCGCTACTACTTCCAGTGCCCCTCGTGCAAAGCGGAATTCGACCGCGATCCTGACAAATACACGGCTGGTTTCGACGAGAAGGTGCAGGCTGCAAACAAGGAGGCTGACAAGTCGAACGAGTCGGAGGAGCACGACGAGCCGAACGAGTCCGAGACCTCACACTAACTTTCTGGGAAAAGCATACACTCGACGAACAGGTCTTGGAAGTCCGGTTGTCTCGCGAACTCCACGTAGCGCGTGCTCGCAGCGATCTCGCAGCCGCGGCGCTCAGCCTCTCGGTTCATCGCCATCATGCAGGCACCGTAGCCTGCAGCGTTTCCTACGCTTTCGACGCGCTCGATCGGCACCTTCGGTAGCAACCCGATGCGCATGGCTGCGACCGGATCGATGTGACTCCCGAACGCGCCGGCAACTAGCACACGCGGAAGCTCCGTCTCGTCCAGCCCCGCTTCACGGCACAGAATGCGCCTACCCGCAGCGATTGCTCCCGTCGCGAGCTGTACCTCGCGAATGTCCCGCTGAGTTAGCATCACCGGCTTGCCGAGCGCGGTCTCGGACTCGGCTGCTAACACGAAACCGTATCCCCCCTGGCTAGGTACCACTCTGTCCATCAGAGACGGCGGGCACTCCTCGGGTGCCAGAACTCTGCCCGTCGACTCCACCACACCGGCGTTCAACAGCGCCGCTACTGCATCAATCAGCCCCGATCCGCAGATGCCGCGTGGGGGCGCATCACCTATTACGCCCAGCTGTACTTCGCCGTCGTCGATCCGCACCCTCTCGATCGCGCCTCGGCTCGCTCGCATTCCCTGGCTGATACGCGCACCCTCGAAGGCGGGTCCCGCAGCGTTGCTACCACCCAAAACACCATGCCGATTGCCCAGCAGCGTCTCACCGTTGGTACCTACGTCCAACAGAAACGCGAGCTCGTCCCGGCGGTCGAGGTCCGTAGCCACCGCCGCGGCCACCAGGTCGGCACCAACGTACCCCGACACACACGGCGCAAACACACATCGCGCGGTATCGGGCAGAGAGAGGTGTAACTCCGATGCGACAAAGGCGATCTCCTTCGTAGTCAGCGGAGCGTAGGGTGACATGCCCAGTGTCACGGGATGAATACCTAACATCAGGCAGGCCATCGTCGGATTTCCTACCACACACAGCCGATAGATTCGATGCTGCCGCACCTTCGCACGCCGGCACATCTCGGCAATCAGCCGATTGATGTCGTCTCGCACCTCTCGTTGCATCTCGGCCAGCCGACTGTCTTGCTCGGTCACTGCGGTGATCCGGCTCAGGACGTCCGAGCCCCAGCGACCCTGGCTATTTGCACACGAAGCCGCTGCCACCACGCCATCGCCCTTCAGAGACACCAGGTAGCCTGCGATGGTAGTAGTCCCGATGTCTATCGCCAGGGCAAAGGCTTCGTCACGCGTATCGCCTTCCTCTAAGGCCAGCAACTCACCGTCTGCGTACACGCACGTCGCAACGTCTTTTTCTGCAGCACGCAACCGGGCAAGCGACCGAGCTACGCGCAGGAGCGAGGAATCCGGAGGACTCAATCCTGCCACCTGCAGCCACGAACGAGCGTTGTCCGGTGCCTCCTTCGGTATCGCTATAACACTCTTGGTGATGCCATGGTCTAGCGGGTATTCTCGCAGAGACTCGACGCCGCGTGTCTTGGTCTCGTCCTCGGTCTCCACTCGGAGCGGCAGGGTGAGCCACAAGTCACCTTCCACTCGCTGTTGGCAAGCGAGGCGCATACCCTGATCGATCTCCAGCTCCGTAAGCTGCTTGCGCTCGATGTCGTTCAGCGTTGTCCGACCCTGTAGCACCTGCACGCGGCACTTACCGCACGTGCCCAGGCCGCCGCAGTCGGCGGGAATGAAGTGCCGGAGATCATGGAGCGCGTCGAGCAACGGTTGTCCAGTCCTTGCCTCGAGCCGACTACCCTCGGGCAGCACCGTGACAGTGTGATCGCTCATGCGGGCCGCTCCAGGCGCGGAAGGCCGTGCTCCTCCGCCGCGTCGACCACCGCACGAATGTGCTCCCACGGTGTATGTGGACAAATGTTATAGCCATCCTGCAAGTGCAGTCCGCCATAGGGAGCCAACACCGACATCACATGGTGCGCGGCACGCTCGATCTCGCTAACGGGTCCGTTCAGCAGTAGCATGGGGTCTAGGTTACCGCGGAACACCACTTTGCCCGCGAGGGTGCCCACGTAGTCTTCGGGACGATTCACGTATCCGGCACCATCCAAGGAGGTGATGTGGAGGTAATCTATGAGGGTCGGTATCACGTGGGTGTTGCGACCACACAGGTGCATGCCTCTGGGTGCGCCCGGACGTGACAACGCTTCGTAAAGCGCTAGCGTGTGAGGAGCGACGTGCTCCCGATACTGCTCGTTGCTGAGCATGGGCACCGGGTCATCCGAGAGCCAGAACCCGTAGTCGAGCTCTGCACCACGCATCCGACGAAAGGCGTATTCCGCCTCGATGATACCCTGTGTCAGTTTGGACATCGCATCGCGCAGCAGCTCCGGGCATTCCATCATCCACACGAACAGGTTCTGCTGTGCGGCATCCACCATCATAATGAAAGGCGTGTCACCCGTCACTCCCACGTGGATGTTGAGAGGGACCGACTCCCCATTCACTCGCACATCGAACCGGTCTCTGGCCTCGAGCATAGCACGATACCACTGCAACGACCTGCCCCAAAGCCCTGCATCGGGAGCAGGTTTCTGAAGCTGCCGGAGGTCCACCTCGTCACGAAGAAACGGCTTGGCGCGCGGCGGATCGTTGGCCAGCCATTCGATCTCGCACCCAGCGGCGCTGGAGTTCACGACGTTCTGAAAATCGGGATTGAGTGTGATAGTGCCATCGAAGGGTCGATCGTCCGGGGCCATCTCGTATAGTAGCTTCCGGTTCAGGAGTTGATGGCGCATCTGAGTAACGGGGTCCGAGAAGTACTCCTCCCAGGAGACTCCTCGTTCCGCCAGGAAGAACTGCGCCTCGAAGCCCATGCTTACAGGCACGCGATCCACGTACTCGAATCGCTCCAGAGCCTCGAAACGCCGCCGCGCAGCCTCGGCCCGTTGCATATCAATCCGGATATCTATCCGCTCACGCCCCATCATTCGCGGAACCGCGCCTTCAGGTCGCTGTACAGATTGCGGAAGAGAGTATAACGGTTCTCATACAACATATGTCTATCCGCATCGGGTCGAAAGCAACCCAGAGTCCGAACCGTTGCATCGCAAGCCGCTTCCACGCTGGGCCATGCGCCGACCCCCACGCCCGCTAACAGCGCGGCTCCGTAAGCCGGTCCTTCGTCCACCGCCACTCGCACGTGGGGTCGGTCCGTCACGTCTGCCAGAATCTGCAGCCACAGATCGCTCCGCGCCCCACCGCCAGAAGCACGCACTTCGCCGATACTCGCACCCATGTCCTGTAGTAACCGATAGGAGTCGCGTAGGCCGAAAGCCACTCCCTCCATGACAGCGCGAGCGAAGTGCGCGCGGGTGTGACTGAGTGTGACACCGAAGAACACCCCCCGTGCCGCGGGGTCTTTGTGCGGCGTGCGCTCGCCAGTAAGATAAGGAAGGAATACTAACCCCTCGGCTCCATGAGGGACAGTTGCAGCCTGCTCCGAGATGAGCTCGTACGCGTCACGGCCCTGCTCCTTCGCCAGCTTCTTCTCCGCCTCACAGAATGTATCGCGAAACCACCGCAGGCTGCCACCGGCCGCAAGCATAACACCCATCACGTGCCACTTTCCCGGCACCGCATGGCAGAACGTATGAGCGCTCAGGGCAGGGTCCACTTCTGGCGAGTCCAGCGTGGTGAAGACCACTCCACTGGTGCCTATCGCGGCGGACACCAATCCGGGCCCCACGATGCCGACACCCACGGCCCCCGCAGCCTGATCGCCCCCGCCACCTACTACCGGCGTGCCTTCCGGTACCCCGATGTGACGGGCACCCTCGGCGGACACGCGTGCCGTCACTTCCGGCGACTCGGACACTGGCGCCATCCACTCTCTAGGAATCTCCAAACGATCCAGCACCTCACCGGACCAGGTGCGCTTCGGCACATCGAATAGGCTCGTGCCCGAGGCATCCGAAACCTCTGTTGCGGCTACGCCTGTCAGTCGGTAACGAAGAAAGTCCTTAGGTAGTAGCACACGATGCACACGTGCATAGTTCGCGGGTTCGTTCTTGCGTAACCATAACACCTTCGGTGCGGTGAAGCCTGTTAGGGCAGGGTTGCACGTGATCTCTACCAGGTTAGGTACCCGCTCTTCGATCTCGTGGCACTCGGCTTCGGTGCGTTGATCACACCATAGGATGGCGGGACGGATGACGGACCCATCGGAATCCAAGAACACCGATCCGTGCATCTGGCCGGTGAGGCCCAAAGCGCCGACAGGGCCTTCGCCCGCTTCGGCCAGCGCAGAGCGCACGGCGGTGGCAGCACCGGCCCACCAATCGTCGGGGTCCTGCTCCGCCCACAGCGGCTGCGGGATGTGAAGCGGGTACTCGGCGAGTCCGCGACCGCGCACTCTCCCGTCTCGGTCCACTACCAGCGCTTTGAGGCCCGAAGTGCCGACGTCTATGCCAAGGAACAGCTCGCTCATGCCTTCGCACTTCGCCGCGGGGCCCCGCTCTCCCTCTCCCAGTCTGGGGCTTTCACACCGTTGCACTTGGCGACAGCCCGTTACCCGTGTTGGCCTGCTATCAGCGCTCTGCGCTCTCTGAGACCTCCTTGCGCCCTCTGCGCGAGTTCACCCCTCGAAGCCTGACTGCCGCCCGATCGCGGCTGGGTGCCGCCCCAGAACGGCTTGGACTATCACGCTGAGCTCGCAGAGAAAGCGCCAAGATCGCTGTGGGAATCCTGCGGCGGCCCCCCGGGGATGTGTGTTGGCGTTGGTGTCGCTACTCCTCCCCTGCCAACATCTCCGCCAGGTCCACCAGCCTCACCTCGCCGTCCGGACGCAGGAACGCCAGACTGTCGCCGAGCATGATTCGGCAGAAGGGACACCCGACCGCGATGGTCTCCGCACCCGTAGCGAGCAGTTGCTCGGCGCGGCGATTGCCGGGACGCTTCTCTGCGGGCTCCTCCATCCACATACGCCCTCCGCCCGCGCCGCAACACAATGTGTCGAAGCCCTTGGCGCGTGGCGCGTGAAGGGAGCCGTCGAGCATCGGCAGAAGCACCTTGCGCGCCGAATGCGGGTCACGATTCACCCGTGACACATAACACGGATCGTGCCATGCCACCTTGCTGCCCACCCGCGGCGGCGTGATCTTGCCCTCTGCCACCAAGCGTGCGAGGAACTGTGTATGGTGCTCCACCTCGAACACCCCGCCGAACTGCGGGTACTCATTGGCGAAGGTGTTATAGCAGTGCGGACACGCAGTCAGGATTCGCTTCACGCCACGCTGCTTGAACGTCTGGATATTCGCCTCGCCCATTGCTTGGAACAAGAACTCCTCTCCCAGCCTGCGTGCCGGGTCTCCCGTACAGACCTCCTCGTTGCCGAGACACGCGAAACTAACACCCGCCTGCTTGAGCAATCCTACCAACGCCCGGTTCGTCTTTTGGGCGCCCTTGTCCACGGCTCCCGCGCACCCCACCCAAAGCAGTACGTCGAACTGCGGCGTGTCACGTACCAGCGGCACGTCGAGGCCCTCCATCCACGCCTCGCGGTCGGTCCCCGATGCTCCCCATGCGTTCATCGTCGAACCCAGCTGCCGCAGCATGTTAGCGCCCGTTCCCGCGAACCTGCCTTCCGCTACCAGCGACCGCCTGGCATCCACGATGAGGTCTACATGCCGAATGTTCACGGGGCACTCGCGCACACACGCGTTGCATGTGGTGCAGTCCCACAACGCTTCCTCGGACAGCGCCTCGGCCACCGGCTTGCCATTGCCCACGATCGAACGTAGGTCCTGCACGATTCTCTGTGGGTCCAGGGACTTGCCTACGCCCGTAGCCGGGCAAACGTCGGTGCAGCGACCACACTCCATGCAAGCGTCTAGCGAGGCGAGTTGATACCTATCATAATCTCGCCATTCGCTCGCACCCACCTTCCCGGTCTTCTCCACATCCTCCATGGACACAGGTGCCAACGCACCCATCGGCCGCGCTGGCGCCATGTAAGTGGAGAAGATCGCGTACACGATGTGACGAATGCGCGTGAAGGGCAGTGTGACGAGAAACCCGAACACCAGGCCCGCATGCACCCACCACAGCACCTGGTACGATACCGGATCGATCCATCCCATCCACCGCGACACACCTAATCCGACGGGGGAGTAGATGTCATACGGCTGCGGCACCAGCTCAATGCGGCCTCCCTCGACCAGGAATCCTGTTATCGTGATGGCTAACAGAGAGCCTAACAGCCATAGGTCCGATGGTTCCCGTCCCAGCGACTTCGGCTTGGCGAAATACCTTCTCCCGATAGCTCCTAACAGCCCGATGAACAGCACAACACCAAAGACGTCTAGCGTCACCTCGTAGACTAGGTAATAGGTGCCACGGTGAAACTTCAGTCCCTCGGGTGCCCAGTGGTGAATAGCAAGCAGTGTAGTGCCGATGAACAGGATTACGAAGCCGCTGAACAGCAGCCAGTGCATCGGTGCGCCGAACGTCTTGCGCGAGCGGGTCACCTTGCGCTGCAACAACACATCGCGCAAAATGGCACGCAGTCGTGCCCAATCCGGTCGCAGCGAATAGGGAGTGGGCTTCCCCTGCATCCAGAGGCGCATTCGCCGCCAGATGCAGAAAACCAGCGCCAACACCACCAGGGCAGATAGGACGTAGAGAAGCAACTGCCCGCCCGGTGGGATGTGAAGAAACTCGGGTCGAGTCGGTGCATCCATCTCACCGATTGCCTTCCCCGGCGGGAGAGGGAATCCTGCCCCGGTGCAGGAGTCGGCGCCGCCCGTCGAATCCAAGACTATCGAGCCATGGAGAAGCAAGGCAAGCTCAGCCGATCGGAAGCCGCCGCAGCGCTCGGGGTGACTCCGAAGACGCTCTACATGTGGGAACGCACGGGCAAAATCCCCGCGCCAGAACGCGACTGGCGCAACTGGCGCTGGTACTCACCCGAGCAGGTCGCGGTGATCCGTGCCGAACTTCTCGGGCCGAAAGTGGTTGCCGAACCCGAGCTGCCGCTGGCCCTGGAAGTCAGCACGCGAAACCGCCTGATGGGCACGGTGAAGCAGGTCAACATGGACAAGGGCCTCGCCGAGGTCACGATGATCCTCGATGGTGGCCAGGAGATGGTCGCTCTCATCCCAGCAGCCTCCGCCCGGCGCATGGGATTGCAGCCCGGCTCCCGTGTGCTCGCGTTCGTTCGCGAGACGGACGTCTTGCTCGGCACCTGAGCCGAGCCCGCGCGTGCTAAGATCCTCACGATGTACACGCTTCGCGTCAGGACGCAGTTCGAGGCCGCGCACTGCATTCCGGGCCATCCCGGCGCCTGCAGTCGCCTGCACGGCCATCGATACGAGGTCGAAGCAGAGTTCACGGGCCGAGAGCTGGATGGTCTCGGCATGGTGGTGGACTTCGGCGATCTCAAGCGCGCCCTGGCGGATGTAGTCCCCGACCACACCTATCTCAACGAAGTGCTTCCTGGAGCCACCACAGCCGAGGCAATCGCAGAGTGGCTATTCGGTAGGCTGGCCGAACGGGGCTTGCCGGTCAGCGCAGTCACCGTCTGGGAGACCGCCGACTGCGCCTGCCGCTACTCCCCCCAGTGAGCCGCCCGCTCGTCTTGCAGGAGGTGTTCTCCTCCATCCAGGGTGAAGGGCTGCTGGTCGGCGTGCGCCAACTGTTCGTCCGCCTGTTCGGATGCCACTTGGACTGCGTGTACTGCGACACTCCGGAGACCAAGTCGGTGTTGCAGCCGAAGGGATTCCTTCCGCCCCGCTTCCGCATTGAAGACCCACCAGGCTCGCAGCAGTTTCGTTCGGAGGCCAACCCGGTGGAGCCGGAAGCCGCCCTGGAGGTCATTGCGGAGCTCGAACGGCGCTATGGACCCCACCACTCGGTCGCCATCACGGGCGGAGAGCCGCTGCTCCAGGCAGAGGGGCTAGTGGAGCTTTTCCCCCTACTGCGCGAGCGCCGGCTGCGCGTGTATCTCGAGACTGCCGGCGACTTGGTACGTCAGCTTTCGCGCGTGGTGCTGTGGGTGGACTGGATCGCCGCTGACATCAAGCTGCCCTCGGTCTCGCAGGACACGGACCTTTTCGACCGTCACGATGCATTCCTGGAGGTCGCATGTGCGTCGCGCGCACAGGTGTTCGCAAAGTGCGTGGTGGCAGCCGACACGCTGGAGGAGGAGCTCGAGCGGGCTGCAGAGCTGTGTATGCGGCATATGGTGACGCTGGTTCTTCAGCCGGTGACTTCGGTAACCCCCGAACAGAAGCCCCCCAGCGCTGGTCAATTGCTCCTTTGGGCAGCAGAGCTCTCCCGCCGCGGGGCCGATGTGCGCGTAATCCCCCAGTTGCACAAGGCGCTGGGCTACCTGTAGTCGGCCACCCGCGACTTCACCGCGCGAGACCATTACCGAGGCCTGCAACGCGAGGGCTGAGTTCCCGCCGCCGGGTCTGACGAATAGGCTTCCGTGCTCTGGCCTCTCCTTCGGACGCTTTGCGATGTGCCTGCCGACTGCCCAAACACAAAGGGCTACGCGGGGCCTATCAGGCGTTCCCGATACGGTGCCGATGGCTCACTCCGCGCTGTCCGGGTGTGTCTATACGACCTGTGCGGTCCATGCCGGCGAACGCTGGGCAGCCGATGAGCGGCGCCCCGGACAGCTCCTTCCCGGTCGAACGAGCTGTTACTCGTGCACGCGGGAGAAGTGAACCACCGTGACCAGGTGATGCGGCGTGATCACGTCGTCGTAGATGCGCGACAGCAGGCCAATAACGTCGTCGTGCGTCCGGAACTCGGGGTTTTCCCGCTCGATGTCTCGCGGCGAAAGCTCCTCCAGCGGCTTCACCTCGACTCGGTCGATGATCGCCGTGTACAGCTTCTGGCGGCGTCCGAATCGCCGACCGACCGTCACCCACACTAGCTGACCCTCGGCATACTTCTTCGACTTGTCACCAAGGCGGATTGTTGCCGTCTTGCGGTCGTTCCGCAGAACGTCTCCGTAGATATCCGAGTAGAAGTTTAGAGCGAACATCCGACACCCAACCTTCCGGAAGATCGGCCCCATTCACGGACCGGGCGGGCGGAAGACCCGTTTGTTTCCCCCATCGGCTCCAATCTTCGGCGGCAAAGCCCCAGTTCTCCTGCCTCACAATCCCGCAGAGCGCGTGAAAATGCGGGCTTACGATTATTTAGCTATGGCACATAATCCCACAACCCGTACCCAGTTCAGACAGAACTTGACGGAACATCGCCCATCTGAAACCATCCTCTTACGCGTCGCGTGTTGCCGAAGCCGAAATGATAACGATATAATACTCTCGGTCTTGAAGAAGACGCATCAGGTGCATGCGCGCGGCCCGTTGCTGCGAAGACGAGGCCCCGGACGAAGACGACGGCGTCTGGGCTGGTAGCGCTAGCATCTGGAGGAGACAACGATGTCTAACCATGTACACGGCTCCACTGCGGTCAGAATGCGGGTCGCGATCGCGGACTCGCTGACCCTCTGTCGAGAAGGTTTGGTGAGCTTGCTTTCCGGCTATCCGCACATCACCGTGGTGGGTAGCACCGGCTCGAGCTGCGACGTGGTCGAGATGTGCAGAGATGCACAACCCGACATCTTGCTGCTGTGTGCCGCGATAGCCGACGAAATGACGCGCGGCCAGTTCGATGCAATGACTACCCAGGCGCCCTCGTGCCACGTTGTTCTCTTGGCTGACGAACTGACTCGGCTGACTCCCAGCTCCATCCCTTCGGGGGTCCGGGGCATCCTGCGGCGATCCGACAGCACGGAAACCCTGCTGAAGGCGCTCGGCATGGTCGCTTCCGGCAAGACGTGGGAACTGCTGGAGGGCACAGCGCCCGTGTCGAGGCAGTCGCGCCGCGGCAACTGCGGGCTCAGCCAGCGAGAGAACGATATCGCAGCCCTGGTCGCACAGGGGCTCTCCAACCGAGAGATCGCCATGAAGCTGGAACTCAGCGAGCAGAGCGTCAAGAACTTAGTGAGCCGGATACTGAAGAAACTAGGACTGAACAACCGCGTGCAGATAGCCATGAAGTGCTGGCCCAACTAGCGCTCTGGTATCCTGCCAGCCGATGAGTGAGGGGGACCGGGCTAGCCCGCGCGCCGCGCCACCTGCAGGCGCGCTCCGAGCGCGGGTCCTGACTGCAGCTGTCGCTGCACCGCTGGCGGTCCTCGTGGTCGTCGCGCCCGGCGGCCTCCCCTTCATCCTCCTTCTCGTGCTCGTATTAGCCCTCGGGTTCGTCGAGGCGTATCGTTTGCTTCCGGGTGGCGCACTCTCTCGAGCGGCCCTTTCCATCCTCTACCTAGGTGTGCCGCTGGCTGCGTTCGCCTATCTCCGCATCGCACCGAGCGGCGACTGGCCTGCGGCATTCGGCTTGGAGCCGGGTGCGCGGCTGGTTCTCACCCTTCTGCTCACCACATGGGCGGGGGACACGGCGGCCTACTTCGTCGGACGTGGTGTCGGCCGGCACAAACTGGCTCCCCGCATCTCCCCAGGCAAGACGTGGGAGGGAGCCATCGCCAACTCGGTGGCGAGTGTGGTAGTCGCGCTCGGCCTTGGACACGTGGGACAGCTCGGCGTCGCGTGTGGCCTTACCATCGGCCTGGCGGTGGGAGTACTGGGGCAGGTCGGTGACCTACTGGAGTCGGCGATCAAACGCAGGGCGGGGGTCAAAGATTCGGGTGCGCTCTTCCCCGGCCACGGGGGCATCCTGGACCGCATAGACAGCCTTCTGCTGCCGGCGCCCGTCGTCGCGCTGCTCCTGCCGCTGCTCGGGCCTTAGTCTGCCGCGTGCGCACCGAGGTAGGCAAGGAGTGCAGAGGGTCGTGGCTCGATGATGGCCACATTCCTGCCGGAGCGTAGCGAAAGCTCCTCGGCCGGGATGTCGTCGAGAAGCAGACCTTCTGCGTTTACGCAAATCGAAGGAATCAGCACCGTGTCCCGAACATCCGGCTGCTTCATTCGCTCGAGCATGTCGGCGCCCGTCATCAGCCCCGCCACATTGATGAGCGGGCCGAAGAGATGGTTCTCTACCACGCACACGTTGAGCGAGACGCCCTCGATGCGCGATGCAGCCTGGGCGAAATCCCGCATTACGCTGGCGGGCAAAGCAGAAGTCAGGATGGACGCCGACACGGGGCGCCCGGGTGCTCTGGCTACGCGCAGTGCCGTCTGCGCCTCATCTATGAACTTCCGGCAGGTGCCTATGCCGTCTTCGTATTGCGGA
>BTVI01000018.1:0-71577 GCA_045862955.1 Fimbriimonadales bacterium | reverse complement strand
GCCCCGGCCCGCGTCCGCGGACCAGCAGCCACCGAGGGCATCGCTCGAGCCCAAGGACCGCGCCGGGGCATAAATCCGACCCGACGCCAGCGACTGGTGGTGGCCCCCTCACCCCAACCCTCTCCCCCGCGAACGGGGGAGAGGGAGGGGCGATCCCATGCCCAGACGTTTGCATATGCCCCGGCCCGCGTCCGCCGACCAGCAGCCACCGAGGGCATCGCTCGAGCCCAAGGACCGCGCCGGGGCATAAATCCGACCCGACGCCAGCGACTGGTGATGCCCCCCTCACCCCAGCCCTCTCCCCCGCTAACGGGGGAGAGGGAGGGAGCGACCACCCCCAGCTGCCTCCGCCCGCACATGACCCTCCGTCGTTCCATGCCTAGACGTCTCTATGTCGTCGCCCGCGTATTAGCCTCCGTGCCCCGGCCCGCGTCCGCCGACCAGCAGCCACCGAAGGCATCGCTCGAGCCCAAGGACCGCGCCGGGGCATGAGTGCCAAGGACCACCGGACCGCGCCAGGAGTGATCGCTCTCTCAGTGCCGATCGACACTCACCCGAAAGAGGAGGTACGGGCCACCGGGTTGCGGGTCTTCCGGTGTCAGTAGGCCTTCTTGCACCGCCTCGCCGAGGTGGATTCGCCAACGCTCTACCTTGGTCGGATCCGGGTAGCTGGTGCTACCGGATAGCAGCATCGGAAGCCACTCATCGCGCAACTCGCCTGGCAGATTGGAGACGTTGAGTAGCACGTGGGTGAAGCCCTGGCGCTGGAGCTCCAGAGCAAGCTCCCTGCCCGAGCGCAGCCGGTCGTATGGTATCAGCGTGTGATGCCCCGGGTTGGCCCACACATACGGTTTCTCGAAGTAGTAACCTAACACCTCGTCGTAGAGAGCGATCTTCTGCACACCCTCCATGGCGTTGATGGCCTGTGTAGCGCGATACACCGATGAACGTTCCCGGAGAAAATCGTGTACCCTCTCGGAACCCGGAGAGCAGAATGCGACTGTTGCCGCCTCGAAAGGTGACACTATCCCTACCGCAGGCGCAGCCAATGTAAACACCACGACTGTCACCAAGGACTGAACTACCACTGCCAGCCGAGACCACACGCGCACCGCTGATATCGAGTCTTCTGCACTCCAACCCACGGTGACAGCTAGCAGGGGGATCAGTGCTAACACGTATCGAGACTGCTGGCTGAGCCAGTACCATGCTATCACGTTCAGCGCGCAGAACGACAGAACGAGCCACCAGCCACGCGGACGTGCACGCGCGAATCCGAGTAGGATCGGCGCCAAGAGTGGTGGCACGCCGAGCGCACCGATCACCCCGCCTTGGTTCAGATACCGTTCCGGACGCACGGTTAGGTCCCAAGGCACCCGCGCGAGCTCCCACGGTGCACGTCCGACGCCGAAGCTGACCTGCTCTCCACGGTAGATGACAGCATTCTCCGCGCTCCAATACTTGCCGCCGAACACTTCGTAAGCAAAGGGGTACACCGGGTTGCCCGTCTCCATATACGTGCGGACGTACCAAGGGGAAGCGACTAGGAACCCGACAACTAACACGATTAGTGGCGCGCGAAGACGGTTGCCTCGCATCGCGAGCACACAAATCGCTGCCAAGAGCAAAATGGTAAGAAGACCGTTGTACTTGGTAGCAGCGGTAAGCCCGGCGCACGCTGCGACCAGTCCTAGCAACGTGTTAGTAGGTTTGAAGATAGCATCGGCCAAGAGGAACACTGCGAGAGCCGTATACAGTGCCGTTGCCATGTCGATGTAGGCCGTGCCAGACTCCCACAACGCGAGAGGGCAGGCTGCCACCGCCAGAGCCGCCCAGATAGCAGCCGGACGGGAGCCGAGCCGTGCGGCAAAGCCCGCGCACGCCACCACCACGAGCACGCTCATCCAAGTGTGCATCAGCTTCGCGCCGGCGTAACCAGCTACCCAGTGGCCGGCGGTGAACAGCATCTCCGTCAGTTGCGGGAAGTAGCTGTGGTGGTCGTACGGATAGCACTGCACGCGGTCGGCATGCAGCCACAGCTTCGGCAAGGCCAGGTGGTAGGCCAGGCTGTCCCAGTCGAGTGTTAGGGGTGGCGCCATCGCGGCGAGTACGGCGATCGCTAGAAACGGAAGGAGCACGAGGACCCAGGGGTTTAGACGGGCACCGCGTAACTCCAGCCACACGCGCTTCGCGCCGAGGATGGTTCCCAGCAGCAGCATTACACCTGCAACCAGGATGCCGGCCCGCAGGTATCCGGCGAGTCCGAAGAAGAAAACGGCATAGGCGCAAAGGGCGAGGGAGAGCCCCCCAGCGAGCGCGGTCCTCTCACCGGCAGAGGCGGCCGGCCACACGCGGCGGGCGAACGGATAGCCCGCGGCAACCGAGGCGAAAGCAACCAGCACGGCGAAGAGCAACGGCACACCGACACTCTTTGGCGCAGGCCAGACGGCTCCTGCACCGGAAGGAAGTGAAGGCCCGATACGCCAACAGTTAGGAAATGCCGTCCGAGCCGTCACGTGTCCCGACCGCCTGCCTGGTGCGAGAGCCAGGGTCGCTCGGATACCCGTCTGGGCTCTCCTCACTCACGCCGTCACCCACCGTGTACCTCCGCGGCGACCCTGATGCTGTTCTGAAGCCGATGGTGGCGGTCGTGGGCACTCGAACTCCCCGCGCCGAGTGGCGGGCGTGGGCGGCGGACCTGGCGGCGAGGCTGGTAGAGCGAGGCTTCGTCATTTGCAGCGGCTTCGCGCCCGGGATCGACCGCGCGGCCCACCGAGGCGCGCTCGCGGCAGGCGGGCAGACCGTGGCGGTACTGGGGGAGGACGTCTTCGACGTGCGGGCCAGGGGAGAGCGCGAGGGCATGATCGAGCTACGGGACGAGACGCTCCGCCGAGGGTGTCTTCTGAGCGAGCAAGCGCCCGGCGGGCCGCGGTGCGACCGTCGGCACACGGTAGCGAGGCTCATCCTGCGCAACCGCATCATCGCCGCGATGTCGCAGGGCGTGGTGGTCGCGGCTGCCTGGGATAAGGGCGGGGCGCACGTGACCGCCGACTGGGCGGCACGGCTGGGGAGGCCCGTGTGGACTGCAGACTTCGGCGAAGGCACGCCGGTCGGGAACCTCAGGCTGATGCTCGGCGGTCATGTCGCACTGCCTGCCGACGCGCGACTGGCTGCAGAGCAGATCAGTCCTTCGCCGACTTCTTCTTTCGGCTCGAACGGGCCCGTGCGAGAGCCATAGCGGTACCCAACACGGCGGCGATCAGCCCGGCACGGCCGGTGATGGTGTCCACTGCGGCGCTAGCGGAGACCAGCACCTTCTCGGACTTGTCCTTCACTGAGGCAGTCGTCTCTTCGATGCGCCCCGCCAACTTGGCGACCTTGTCCCCGGTCTCCCGCAACGAAGTCACGAGACCGCCCACTTTGTCACTAACCTCGGTCACCTTGTTCTTCAGGGTGATGAGCACGAAGATCATGACGAGGTTCGTCACGATCGCCATCGCGAAAAACGCACCGGAAACCCACAACCAAGGCGCAGGGATGTCCATGACTCACTCCTTCGACTGGGCTAGTACCCCAGGGACGGTCCACCACAGAATCTACCTGAAGGCCGCTCGGCGGGTGGTCTGAGGAACCGCTCAGCGTCGGATACGTCTTCTTCGGTAGCGGGGTAACCGGCAAACGCATGTTTCGACGCAACTACGCACGGCTTTCGGACTCCGACCTGGTCACGCGGGCGCAGAAGGGCGAACGTGCGGCCTTCGAGGAGTTGTACAGGCGGTTCAGCGGCCGCGTGTACGCGCTCGTCTACGGCATGGTGGCGAACCCCGACGACGCCGCGGATCTGACGCAAGAGGTGTTCGCGAGGGCGTTTCGTCGGCTACACAGCCTTCGGGCAGACCAAGCGGTGTACGGCTGGCTTCGCGCCACTGCCACCAACCTCGGAATCGACTTCCTCCGTCACGGCAGGCTCGTTCAGTTCGAGCCGCTGGAAGGCAACGTCCCCGATTCGCCGAGAGACCTGGAATCGCCCGAGGACGACCCGGAGAGGCATGCGATCCGCACGGAGACGCGCGAAGCCGTCGCGAGCGCAGTTGCCGGGCTCAAGCCCGCCCATCGCGTGGTGGTGGCTCTGCATCACTTCGAGGGCCTGAGCCTGGAGGAAATCGCCCAGGCGCTCGACGTGCCTGTCGGCACCGTGAAATCGCGGCTGGCCCGGGCGCGAGAGGCGCTCCGCACGATGCTCGCCCCGATGGTGGAGGGAAGGAATGGACTGCGATAGGATTCGTCCGCTGCTGGCGGACTTCATCGAGCAGAACGTCTATGAGGACGAAGCGGAAGCCGTGCGCAAGCACGTGCGTGCATGTGCGGCGTGCGGACAGGAGTTGGACGCTCTGGGGCGGGTAGACGAAGTGCTGCAGGAGTGGCGGGCACCCACACCTCCCGAGTCCGTCTGGCTCAACCTCCAGCCGCTGCTTCCGCGCGAGCGCTCGAGCCCATCCCTTGCCCCGCTACGGCTAGGGCTAGCCTTTGCCGCGGGCTGTGTCGCTCTATTCGTAGCTTGGGCCGTGTGGCTGCAGCCCGTGATGTCGCGCTCATTCGAAGGAACACCCGCATCCTCTCCGAGCGGCTCGTCCCGCTTCGAGGGCACGCCTCCGGTCGGTGTGCCGCTCGACTCGCGCGCGGCGCCGATTCTCGAGCAGGAGAATGAAACTACTCTTAAAGATGCCGCAGAGCCGGCGCCTGCACGGGATGGCGAGGCGATCCTGCCTCATACCATGGAGCCGAAGCCCACGCCGGAGACCAAGGAACCCCCTACCCCGTCGAAAGAAGACGCGCTTCCTGCTCCCGAGCAGCCGTAGGGGCGGTTCTGCCCGCCAGGGTCCCGTCATGCTGAGCCTGTCGAGCCTTCGGCAGGCTCGCCGCCTCGGTGGAAGAGAGCTGACCCCGAACTCGCGTGTAGGCCTTCTCGTTGGAAGCGCGCCGGTCCAGATGAATGCTGCTCGGTGCCCTGGGCGACGGCCTGGCAAACTTGGGGGCCTCGGTGGAAGTTGCTTTTCGCGTTACCGCCGAGCTCCCACCCTGGCCCGCTCGAGCAGCTGCCTCTCGGGCACCGCAATGCTGCGGCGACGGCTACGCGAAGCAGGCACCTCTAGTGACCAGGACCGGTCCCTGCCGCCTAGGATTACCCTTCTACTCGTCTCCCACAAGACCGAAACTGGTCAGAGTCAGATTGAGGTCAGCGAGGGCTACTTGGCCGTTCCAATCGAGATCTCCCAGCAGCCCCGCTGAGCCCTGCGCTCCGAAGTTCGCCAGGATCAGGTTCAGGTCGAGAAGGTCCACCACATTCGAGCCGTCGGCATCGCCATTGGTCAGGACGAAGTCCGCAGTGGCTCCACTCTCTGTCACTACCACGGACGGGAGCGTTGACCTAAGCCAGTTGGGCAGCTTCACCGACACCTGATACTCTCCCTCGGGGATCCAATCTGCCGAGTAGTCACCTGAGGGCGAGGCCTGCACGGATCGGGTGAAAAGCGGTTGCCCCGTATTGGCATCACGGAAAGCGAGGACCGTCTGGAACCCGCTGCTACCCGCGTAGCCTTGCCGCGTGATTCGACCGCTCACGGTACCGAAGCTCGGGACCGGGGCGTGGGTCACGGAATACCAATCGGTACCGATCCGGAACTCGTCAATCGAGTAGCTTGCGGATCCCTTGAGGCGGATCGAGTCGATAACGGCGGTACTCGTGAAGGTGAAGGAGGGGCCGTATAGATCGAACTCCGTCCAATCGTTTGCGGCGTCCACGTCGGCGTCGGAAGCGGCAACCGTCTCGTCCGGGCCGTATACCCTGTACTGAAAGACCCCTGGGCGAGGAAAGGTCTTGATGCGTGCCACGATGAAGTACACCCGACCGTTTAGAATGTCACCCCCGTTGCCACCGTGAGGGTAGACCCGTGCGCCGAAGGTGGTGTCGTTGTTGACGCCGCCGATGTACATGGCGACACTGCCGCCGGACCGAAACTCGATGCCGCAGTCGAGTACATCGAACGGGTCACCCGTGTTGTAGCGCTTGAACAGAAAGCTCACGAAGAGGGTCTGCGGCCCGCCGAGGTCCATCCACGCAGCCTGGTCCAGGTTACGCGAGCCGCTTCGACCGCCCAAGTGATAGACCTTCTCGTTGTACGCGTATCCTGACGAGGGGATTACCGGGAAAGAGGTAGGCACCAGGGCGCCAGGCTGCAGGAGAAGATCGGAACTCCATGGACCGGCGAAGCCCAGCCCGCCGGCCTGTCCCTGAAGGCTCGTGGACGGGTAGCCGAACCCCTCGTAGGCCAAGGTGTCTGCGCTGGCAGTGGTCCAGAGCGCTGGCGAAAGGGCAGCGGCGCATAGCGCCAGATGGTGTAATCGCGCTTTCACCGAATGTCATGACCTCGCTATTGGGATCGGGCACAGACCTCCGCTGCTGCCCAATATTTAGCAGCATTATACTATATGTTTTGGCGCGGGTCGGGCAGCAGACGTAGAGACTGGGAGTGAGTCAGAGCTCACCCGGGGGTGGGTCTAGGCGGGGGAGGCGGCCCTCATCGTACTCGCCCACCATCGCGAACGCGAGCTGACACGCGAAGGTCCAGAGCGGGACAACGGACTCGGACTCCGGAAGCTGGAGCATCCGCGCCAAGAAGCCCTTGATGATGCTCTCGTACGAGGCGGTCGGTTCGCTCAAGTCTACGCGACCGGGATGGGCCTCGCTGAACTCCTCCTGCTCCAGCTTTGCGAGGAACTCCATCACGTTGGCGGGAGTGGCGCGGCCCAAGTCGCGGCCGAACTCTGCGAACACCCTGTCCCGGAAAACCTCGAGTCTCATTCCACCCCCTCGAAACAGCCCCAAGATACCGGATAGCATAGCCCGGCGGCTCAGGGGCGCGCCTGTGAAGCCAGGTACAATCCTCCGTGCGAGCCGCTCGGCTCGCCGACCGTTGCGTAAAGGAGCCGTGAATGCGCAAGCAAGCTAAGAGCGAAAACCCGTTCGAGACGTCGATCAAGCTGCTTAATGCAGTGGTCGCGGACGAGCTGACCGCGGTCATGCAATACATGTACTTCCACTTCCGCTGCGACGACATGGGCTACAAGCCGATTGCCGCGCTCTTTCGCCGTATCGGCATTCAGGAGATGATGCACGTGGAGTGGGCCGCCGAGCGCGCGATGTTCCTCAAGGGCGAGGTGGAGATGATCCCGTCCGGCAAGGTGGCGAAGATCCACGACGTGCGGGAGATGCTGGCGAAAGCACGAGATATGGAGATGGAAGCGCGTCTGGACTATGCCAAGATGGCCGCCGAGGCGACGGCTGCGGGCGACTTCCTCACCAAGGACCTTTTCGAGCGTCTGATTGCGGACGAAGAGAGCCACTGGGACCAGTTCGACCAGCAGGTGGACCACATAGACAACTTCGGCGAGGCCTATCTCGCGCTGCAATCGTTCGAGGGAGAGCCGACGCCCGAGTCAGAGTAGACCAGCGGTTCCCTCTCCCGCTCTCACTCGATGCCGGCTAGAGGGGTGGGACACGTGTCGGCTCGGGCCGAACCGCGAGCCGTGCTTCCCTAGCCGGCGGGCGGCGTATGAATCGGACACCCGGCAGCTCGAGCCGAAAGCGAGGAGGCCGCCGCCTCTGGCGTCTTCTGCTGGGGCGAGCCCGTCGTGCGCTCACAGCAGCCGGGCTAGGGAGTCTTTAGCCGGTGCGCTCTATCGCCGAGAGTGCCCTCCCGTTCGCCGCCCCACCGCTCAATTCGCCGTCCCGTCGGTGCTTATCCGGCGGGGCGATGTGCGACAATGCGTCCACTCCTTCGATGGCTCATCTCGCCCTGTATCGCAAGTACCGCCCGAAGGCGTTCGACGAGGTCGTCGGGCAAGAGCACGTGACGCGGCCACTAGGGAACTCCGTGGATCGCGGCACGTTCGTTCACGCCTATTTGTTCAGCGGGCCGAGGGGCTGTGGCAAGACCTCCACCGCCCGACTGCTCGCGCAAGCGCTCAACTGTGAGAAGGGCCCCACTTCTCAGCCCTGCGGTGAGTGTGCCTTCTGCCAAACGATCCCCGCCGGACGGTGTGTGGACGTGATAGAGATGGACGCCGCGTCCGAGACCGGCATAGACGACATTCGCGAATCGGTGATCGAGCGCGCCAAGTTCCCGCCGATGGAGACGCGGTTCAAGGTGTACATCATAGACGAGGTGCACGACCTCTCCGCGAAAGCCTTCGACGCGCTGCTGAAGACCATCGAGGAGCCCCCACAACACGTGGTGTTCGTACTCGCGACCACGGAATGGGGCAAGGTGCCACCCACGATACGCAGCCGATGCCAGCAGCACGAGTTCCGCCGCGGCTCCGTGCCGAACCTGGTGGCCCGTCTGAAAACCGTTGCCGCCGCAGAGGGCATCGAGGCGGAGCCGGGGGCACTCGCAACCATCGCGCGTATGGCAGATGGCGGCTTTCGAGACAGTCTCTCGCTCTTAGAACAGGTTGCGGGCTTGGCGGAGGGGAAGATCACGCAGGAGTTGGTGAACTCCACCCTCGGGCTGATCTCCGAGGAGGCTGCGGCGGACATTCTGGTCGCGTGCGCGGAGCGGGACGGGGCCAGGGTTCTCGCCAGGCTCGATGAGGTGCTCGACTCGGGCAAGGAGCCGAGGACGGTCCTGGAGTCCATCCTGTACAAGGTGGAGGAGTTGACGAGGGTCGCGCACGGCACCCCGATGCCGGGAGTAGAGCCGGACCGGATGGCGCTGCTCCAAGAGCAGGTGGCGCGCATCGGCAAGGAGACGCTCCTGCGAGTGTGGCCGGCCCTCGCCGAAGCGCACGCCAAGCTGCGAACCTCTGGGCTTCCGAGGGTTTGGCTGGAGGTGGCGCTGCTCTCCCTTGCAACCGCTGCAGAGACATCTGTGCCCAAGGCAGAAGCGCGCCCTTCCGCCGCAGCGCCGCCTGCGCCGACCAAGGCAGTAGCGAGTGCTGCGGTGTCCGCAGCTTCGCCCGAAATCGCGTCAGACCTCAGGGCGCCGGTCGTCGAGGAGCCCCTCGCGCCTCGCCCCCCGGAAGCGGAGGCGCTGGATCCCGTCTGGACCGAGGTGCTGAGACGAATCAGCGCGAAGTTCCCCTCGGCGCAGAAGACGCTGTCCGGTTCTCGCGTGGTGGAGGTAGCTGGTAAGAAAGCGACCGTCGAAGTGCGAAGTCCGCTGATTCTGGAGCGCCTATCCGACCCCCAGCACCGGACCTCGCGCGAGCTGGTAACGATGTTTCGCGAGGTAATCGGACAGCCGGGGTGGTCGCTGGAGTTTCGGCTTCGGGCCGAAGGTACGACACCGCCACCCCAGCCGGAGTCGGTCCCGCGCTACCTGGAGGGCGAGGAGTTGGAGAAGGGGGTAGAAGAGCAGCTGGGTGGCAAGCGGCAATAGCTAGTCCGGTATCTCGGGCGTCCCGCTGCACATTGCGGGCGCGCAGAACGTTGGGAAGGCTTGGAGATGTTCCCTTCCTCTCCCTCTTCAGAGGGAGAGGAGTGAGGTGAGGGTGCAACGTGGCCGCCGAACGGGTTGGGGTCGCCCCTCACCCCAACCCTCTCCCCGCGGCGGGGAGAGGGAGGATGCTGAAGGTGCGAGGTCAACACCGAAGGGGTGGGGTTGCCCCTCACCCCAGCCCTCTCCCCGAGGCGGGGAGAGGGAGGATGGTGAGCAGACGTGGAAGGAGCAGCGCTTCCTCTCCCTCTTCAGAGGGAGAGGATTGAGGTGAGGGTGCGGGGGGCCGCTGAACGGGTTGAGGTTACCCCTCACCCCAGCCCTCTCCCCGAGGCGGGGAGAGGGAGGATGGACGAAAAGCTAGAGGGACACAGAGAGCATCGCCTGGACGGCGAACGTACGACGAGCCGGATGTCGGCTTCTGGAATAGAAAGAGGAGGTTCGAGATGAAGTTACCGAAGATGCCGGGTGGCAACATGATGAAGCAGCTCCAGGACGCCATGGAGCGCATGCAGGCGCTGGAGCAGGAGCTGCGGGACGCACGGCTCGAAGTGTCGGCCGGTGGCGGAATGGTGCAAGCCACCTTCTCAGGGACCGGCGAGATGGTGGGAATCAAGATCAACCGAGACGTCGTGGACCCGGACGATGTCGAGATGCTGGAAGACCTGGTGCTCAGCGCCGTGCGAGAGGGAACGCTGAAGGCCAATCAGCTCCGCGAGGAGCGCACGGCCGAGATCCAGAGCATGCTGCCGCAGGTCCCAGGCATGCAGATGCCCTTCTGACCGTGCTGCTGCCCCGCTCTCTCTCGACACTGATCGGCGAACTGGAGAAGCTGCCGGGGGTGGGGCCTAAGTCTGCTCAGAGGCTGGCGTTCCACCTTCTGCGTGTCCCCGAGGGAGAAGCCGAGCGCCTCGCCGAGGCTATCCTTGCTGCTCGCAGGAACATCCGGTTCTGTCGCCGGTGCTTCAACGTGGCGGACGAGGAGTACTGTCCCGTATGCTCCGACCCACGACGCGACGCATCGTCGGTGTGCGTGGTATCGGAAGTCAGGGACGTGATCGCCATAGAACGAACCAACGAGTTCCGCGGACGTTACCACGTGCTCCACGGCGTCATCTCGCCGGCAGAAGGCGTCACATCGGAGCAGCTTCACTTGAAAGAGCTGGCCGAGAGGGTCGCGGCGGAGGGCGTGTCGGAGGTGATCGTCGCCACCAACCCGACGCTGGAGGGAGACGCGACGGCTTTGTACATCGCGAAGCTGGTAAAACCACTGGGTGTCCGCGTAAGCCGACTGGCACACGGTATGCCGGTAGGAGGGGACCTGGACTACGCCGACCAGGCCACTCTGGTGTCGGCTCTTCAGTGGCGCCGGGACCTGTGATATATTGCTTATAGCCCCGGCGCTTTGGGGGGCGCGTATTCCGGGAGGATTTTGCTCATGTTTTGGCTTGTCTACGGTGTCTCGATTCTCGCTGCGCAGATGGTTCTGGGGCCGCCACCCACACACTCGCAGCCTCGCATCGCGCCGGACCGCGTAGTGGTGGAGGTCTCACGTCCTGTAACCCTAGCCGAGTTCCGAGCGATGTGCGAGGGTGTCGGCGACGGTCTCTACTCCATTCCCGCGCTCAACACCCACGTCTTGCGTCTGGCACCCGGTGTGGACCCCATCCGGACCGCAGAGCGACTTCGCAAGCTGCCCTGGGTGCGAGACGCCGGCCCCGACTACTTGCTGGAGCTCGCGTACGTGCCGAACGACCCACTGTTCGGCTCGCAGTGGGACAAGACGATGGTAGGCGCCGAAGCCGCTTGGGATATCACGAAGGGCTCGTCCGACACTATCATCGCGATCTTGGACACGGGCGTGATGCTGGACCACGAAGACCTCGTTGGTCAGTTCGTCCCTGGCTGGAACGTGCAGGACCAGAACACGAACGTGTACGACGACCACTGGCATGGAACGCGCGTCACGGGCGTGGCTGCGGCGATCATGGACAACAGCAAGGGCATTGCGGGAATGGCGCCGCAGTGCCGCTACATGCCCGTGAAGATCATGAAGAACGGCATCATTACCGTGCTGGATATGGCTGCAGGACTGACGTGGGCGGCGGATCACGGAGCGAGGGTGTGCAACATCAGCTCGGTATCGGCCAGCGGGCACACGACCCTGCTCAACGCCGTCCGCTACTGCGTGAACAACGGTGTGCTGGTTGTGGCGGCGGCTGGAAACAGCAACAACACGAGCATGTCCTATCCAGCGGCTTATCCCGAGGTGATCTCGGTGGCCGCATCCAACGTGAATGACACGCGGGGCTGGCAATCCACCTACGGGACGTGGGTTACGGTTGCCGCTCCGGGCCAGGACCTTCTCTCCACGGGCCTCAACACCCCGCCTGGCGACTACAAGAACTCGACGGGTACGAGCTTTGCGGCCCCGCTGGTGGCGGCAGAGGCCGGGATGATCTACGGCCTGCTGGCTCAGCCCGGAGAACGCGCCCAGTGGCTCGCGCTGGCCGTTCGTGACATCATCCAGTCGAACGTCGTGCCCAAGGATTGGGTGAAGTACGGGCGGGTGAACGTGGCCGCCGCGCTCCAAAACACCTTCGTGAATGTGAGCGGACGGGTCACGCTGGACGCTTGGTCGCCCGGCCCCGAGGGGGTCGTACTGACGCTACAACTCCGCGAGCAGGGAACGCAGACCGTGGTGGAAGAGACTGCCATCACGCTGGACGGTCAGGGCAACTACTCCGCGCGCTTCCGGCACTCCGGGGAGTACGACTTGGTGCTGACGGGCGGTGGCTGGCTGAAGGCGGGCCACGCTGCGGTGGTACTGCCGCGAGGGCAGTCTCAGTTCGACTTCGTGACACGGAACGGGGATGTGGACCGAAGCAACACGATTGACCTGCTGGACATCAACCGGGTCCTGCAGGCGTGGGGGCTTTCGGGCCCGCGGCCCGAGGACGTGAACGGTGACGGCGAGGTATCTCTCCCGGACGTCTCGGTGGTCCTTCTCAACTTCGCCAGCCAAGGGTTCTGAGCCGAGCAGGCGAGAGCGCTCCTATTGTGTTAGCGGTGCGCCGGACGCCGGTTAGCGGATAGAGGCAGCTAACGTCGTCCCCGCGAAGGCGGGAACCCAGGGCCAGGGTCAGCTTCGCTGGGAGCGGGAGTGTGGGCTCGCCACGGGCGCGGCTGCGTGCTGGAAGAGGACCTCGCTAGCCACTCGCACCGCGTCTTGTGCGGTAAGACCGCAGTCTGCGAGCAACTGGTCCTGCGAGCCGTGCTCCACGAATGCATCCGGCAGGCACAGGTGGCGCACACGCACCCCAGAGAGGTCGTTGTCCAGCAGCAGCGACTTGACGGCTTCCCCCACCCCGCCCCGCGCTACGTTCTCCTCCATCACGATTACGAAGCGGGTTTCCCGGGCCAGCTCCAGGATCGCCTCGGCATCGATCGGCTTTGCGAACCGCGCGTTGAACACTGCCGCCGAAAGGCCGGACCGCTCGAGCGTCTGTGCGGCCTCCCACGCGGCCCCGACCATGGTTCCGATGGCGATGAGCGCGACGTCCTTGCCCTCTCGAAGAAGCTCTCCTTTGCCGTGCCGGATGGGCTCGTGCACGGCAGGCAGCCCGCAAGAGGGAGACCCACCGCGCGGGTAGCGAACCGCTATGGGGTGCTCGTCGTAGCCCAGCGCGTACTCGATCATGGTTCGGAACTCGGGGATGTCGCGGGGCGCCATCACCACCATGTTGGGGAGCAGCGAGAGGTAGGAGAGGTCGAGGGCGCCGTGGTGTGTTGCGCCGTCTGCCCCCACCAGTCCACCGCGATCGAGCATGAAGCGCACGGGCAAGTTCTGGATGCACACGTCATGGGCGATCTGGTCGAAGGCACGCTGCAAGAAGGTGGAATAGATGGCGCAGACCGGCTTGAGGCCGCCCGCAGCGAGCCCCGCGGCCCAGCAGACCGCATGCTGCTCGGCGATTCCCACGTCGTAGAAGCGGTCGGGGAACTCCTTGCTGAAGGGGGTGAGACCAGTCCCGTCGGGCATGGCGGCGGTAATGGCCACGATTTTCTCGTCCGTTCTCGCGTGCCGCACCATTTCTTGGCCGAAGACCGACGTGAAAGACTCGCCGCCGGAGCCCGTCTCTATCTTGCCGTCTACGATGGTGAACGGTGTGACACCGTGCCACTTGCGCGCATCGTCCTCTGCGAAGTTGTAGCCCTTGCCTTTCACGGTGAGTACGTGGATTAGTACCGGGCCAGTCAGCTTCTTGGCGTCGGCGAAGATGTCCAGCAGCACGTCCAAGTCGTGTCCGTCAATCGGCCCGATGTACTTGAAGCCCATCTCCTCGAATATGGCTCCCGTGTCCTCGGGGGCGACGTAGTGCGTGACTGCGTGCTGCAAGCCCTCGGCTGCACGGGCAATGGGCTGCGGGAGCTTCTCCACGGCGGCTCTGGCCTGGCCTTCGAGCCTCTGGAACCAGGGTCGGGCGCGCAACCGGGCGAGGTGTGTGGAGAGCGCACCGACGTTCTCCGCGATGCTCATCTTGTTATCGTTCAGCACCACGGTGATATCGGTGCGGAGCTGGGCGGCGTTGTTGAGCGCCTCGAACGCCAGACCGGAAGTCAGCGCCGCATCTCCCGTGACTGCGACCACACGTTCGCTGGTCTTGGCCTTGTCTCGGGCGACGGCGAAGCCGAGGGCCGCGGAGATGGACGTGCCCGCATGACCGGCTCCGAACAGATCGTACGGGCTTTCGGATCGCCGCAAGAAGCCACTGAGCCCCTTGTATTGGCGCAGCGTGTGGAACCTATCCAGCCTGCCGGTAAGCATCTTGTGGGGGTAGGCTTGATGGCCGGTGTCCCAGATGAACTTGTCCGGCGGAAAGTCGTAGGCGGCATAGAGGGCAACCGTAAGCTCCACCGTCCCCAGGTTGCTGGAGAAGTGTCCCCCCGTCTTGGAGATATTCTCGATAAGGGCCTGCCGAATCTCGGACGCGACTTGCCGCAACTGCTCGCGCGTCAGCGCCTTGAGGTCGGACGGGGCCCGGATTCCGTCCAGGAGACGGCTCACACGCTCACCTCGCGTCCTTGCCACCGGCGCAGTGTACCTGCCGTCCGAGCCCGAGTCAACGAAAACGGGGGCTTCAGGTAGGATGCTGCTATGAGGCTGGGTGCTGGTGTCCTCGTTGCCGGGCTGGTCCTATCACTCTCGACTGTCATGAGCCACTCCCAATCGTACCGCGCCATGTGGGTGGATGCCTTTCACGCGGGCTTCCGAAACCCGGACGAGGTGGACGTACTTATTAATCGGGCATCCACCGCCAAACTGAACGCTCTGTTCGTTCAGATGCGTGCCCGTGCCGCGGCCTATCATCATAGCCAATACGATCCCCCTGCGCACGACAAGGACCCGGGCTACGACGCCTTGGCCGATATCCTGCACAAGTGCCAGGGCCTTCCGCATCCGATAGAGGTTCACGCGTGGATGAACGCCCATCCTTTGTGGCCTTCCTCGCACGATCCGCCGTTTCCCCAGCACGTGGTGCTACGAAAGCCAGACTGGCTCACTCGCAACCGGTCCGGTGAGACGGCCTCGGAAGTCGGGCGGGCTCTGGACTTCGGCCATCCGCAGGCCGCCGACTACCTTTGGCGCACCTACATGGAAGTGGCGCGGAAGTACCCGGTAGCGGGCATTCACATGGATTTCATCCGCTATACGGGAACCGACTGGGGCTACAACGCGGAGAGCGTGGCGCGTTTCAATCGGCGCTACGGGCGCACGGGCATTCCCGAGCCCGACGATCCTGCCTGGCAGCAGTGGCGCCGGGACCAGGTCACCGCTCTGGTGAAGAAGCTGTACGCGACCGCGACCGCTCTCCGCTGGGACATCGAGATCAGCGCGGCACTGGTGCCCTGGGGACAAGCCCCAGCAGAGAGCCGACCGTGGGAGGAGACGCGAGCCTATCGCGAGGTGTTCTCCGACTGGCGGACGTGGTTACGGGAGGGCTGGCTGGACATCGGGATGCCGATGTGGTACGCCAACCAACAGCGACTGCCCCAGTACCTAAACCTCTGGCTGCAGTGGGCGAGGGCGCAGCAGTTCCCTTCGGCGCTCGTCGCGGGGTTGGGAGCGTACCTGAACAGGCCCGCCGACACGATGACGCAGATTCGAATGGCTGCCGAGGCTCTTCCCTTCGGCTTCTGCCTCTTCTCGTACGCCAGCACGAGCGACTTAGGTGATGGCATCCGCACTTACGACGAATCGGTGTACCGGATGCTGGGAGAGGCCGTGAGCCAGGTACCAGCACCACCCGACCTGCCTTGGAAACGTGCGCCCGAGTGGGGAATCGTGCACGGGACGGTGCTCGACCCCCAGCTGAACCCTTTGGATGGCGCTACGCTGAGCCTGGTGGACGCTGAGGGGCGAGAGCTTGTCACTTCCACCGACGGCACTGGCTTCTATGCCTTCTTCAGGGTGCCACCCGGCCGTTACACCGTGCGGGTTACGTCGCTCGCGTGGCCCGTGTTGGAGATCGGCGGTGTCTCTGCCTTTGCCGGCACGTCGGTGTCGGCGCACGGCATCGTCGGCCCACCCCCGGACCTGACGCGCAGGACCGGGATGTTGAGGCATCTCACCGAGGGCGCGAGCGTGTGCCTCTCCGGCCTGCGCGTGGTCGGGACGGACCCGCTGACCCTGCGCGACCCCATCGGAGGCGGAGAGGTGGTCGTCCGTGAGAGCGCGGCGCCCGATCTGCCCTGGCTGGTAGGAGACGTGGTGGCGGTTCGGGGGCTACTGGCCACTGACAAAGGCTCGGTTGCGGTCGAAAGTGCCAAGTTAGCCCTGCTCGGGATCGAGCGGTGAGGCCAGAACGCGCCATACTGTATGGTGCGAATAGGAGGATCCTGAAGCCATCTCGTTGCCCAGACTAGCCTTACCGGACCAACTGAGCGCCCTCCGACATCGCAACTTCCGCGTGTACTGGACGGGCGCGTTCGTTTCGTTCACGGGCAACTGGATACAGACCGTTGCTCAGGGCTGGCTGGTGTATCACTTGACGCGCGACCCCGCGACCCTGGCGTTAGTCAGCTTTGCCGGCCAGGCTCCGGTGTTCTTCATGGGTCCGTTCACGGGGGCGGTGGCCGACTCTTTCGACAAGCGGCGCGTGGTGATCGTTACGCAGACCTCGCTTGCAGTCACTGCGCTCACGCTCGCTGCGGTCACCCTGCTCGGCTACGTCCAGGTCTGGCACATCCTGTTGATCGGCCTGCTGAACGGCATCATCTGGAGCTTCGACGTGCCCGCACGCCAGAGCCTGATCAGTGAGCTGGTGGACACGGAGGACATCGCGAATGCCATTCCGCTCACCGGGGCCACGTTCAACGTCGCGCGACTCGTCGGTCCCTCTATCGGCGGCATTCTGTTGGCGAGTCTCGGGCCGGGTGTCTGCTTTCTCGCCAACGGCCTGAGCTACGCGGCGATGCTGTCCGGGCTGCTCGCGGTGCGGCCCCGAAGCGAAGCTCGAGTGGAAGACACGCAGCCTGCATTCCAGCGCATGACGGAAGGGATCCGAACGGTGGCAACCACCCCCGCGTTTCGAACGCTGATCCTGCTGGAGATCGTCATTAGCGTGTTCGGTCTGTTTTACATCGTGCAGCTGCCGGCGTACGCCGCGGACGTGCTGGGCACGGGGAAGCAAGGGCTCGGCTACCTGTACTCCGCGATTGGCGTGGGTGCAGTGTCGGGGTTGGGAACGCTCGCCATGCTCTCCCGTTATCGCGGACGCGGGCGCGTCCCGGCCCTGGCGATGACCGGCTTCTCGCTCGGTCTGCTGGCGCTGGGGCTGGTGGGAATCGCCATTGCAGGCGGTTCGAGCCCCAAGGCTTCGTTGGTGGCGGGGTTGTGCCTGGTGGTGACGGGCTACTGCGGCACGACGATGCTGAACGGAACCAACACGCTGCTTCAGGCGAACGCTGCCGAGCACCTGCGTGGCCGCGTGGTGGGAGTTCACTTCTGGGCGCTTTCGGGGCTCGGACCCATCGGCACGCTGCTGTTCGGCGAGATCGCGGCGCGGATCGGCGTGTCCGAGTCCTTCCTAGTAGGAGCGGTCATTTGTTTGGTGGTGGCGCTTCCGGCCGTGTTTTTCGCTCGTTCGGTGCAGCAGCTGCGCTAAGGCGTCAGTCGGACGGAGTGAACGACGTTCCGCAGCCGCAGGTTCGCGAGGCGTTCGGGTTGCTCACTCGGAAGCCGCCGCCGATGAGTTGGCCGGTGTAGTCCAACACGCTGCCCCGGATGTACGGCAGGCTCTTCGGGTCGATCACCAGCGGAATGCCCCGAACCTCGAACTGCAGGTCGTCGGGTCTGACGTTCGCGTCCAGCTTGAGTACGTACTCCAGCCCCGAGCAGCCACCGCCCTTCACGCCGACCCGCAGGCGCGCGGCGGAGTTAGGCTCGCGCTTCAGCAGGGCTCGAACGCGCTCTGCTGCGGCTTCCGTTAGCTCGATGGGAGCTCCGACTTCGGTCTGTGCTTCGTGACTCATCTCCTTGGCATTCTACACCTGCCCCGGCGCGAGGGTTCCCATCGGGTTGCTTGTTGTCTACCCGAGAGGCTTGCATGGTTCCCGTGCGTCCGAGGCCGTACCGAACCCCTCGCGGGTATCCTACGCCCCGTGGATGCCCTTACCTTTCAGGACCTTCTGTTGCGTCTCGAGCAGTTCTGGGGAAGCCAGGGCTGCTTGATCGTCCAACCCTACGATCTAGAGGTGGGTGCCGGCACGATGGCCCCCGCCACCACCCTTCGCTGCCTCGGTCCAGACCCCTGGAACGTGGCGTACGTCCAGCCCTCGCGTCGCCCCGCCGACGGACGCTACGCACGCAACCCCATGCGCCTCCAGCACTACTACCAGTATCAGGTGATTATGAAACCCTCTCCCGAGGACATAGTGGACAAATACCTCGAGAGTCTCCGCGCGCTGGGGATCGAGCCCACGATGCACGACATCCGATTCGTGGAGGACGACTGGGAGGCCCCCACTCTGGGAGCCAGCGGCGTGGGCTGGGAGGTGTGGATAGACGGCACCGAGATCACGCAGTTTACCTACTTCCAGCAGATGGGTGGCATCGAGTGCCGTCCGGTCTGCGCCGAGATCACCTACGGGCCGGAGCGCTTGTGCATGATGCTGCAACAGAAGAACAGCGTCTGGGACCTAATATGGACGTACGACCCCCAGGGCAACCCTGTTAGCTATCGCGATGTAGACTTCGACTCGGAGCTGGAGCATAACTACTACAACTTCGACTTTGCGGACACCGACATGTTGTTTCGCCTGTTCGACATGTACGAGGCGGAAAGCAAACGTATCATCGAAACGGAGTCTCCAGCAGGCCCGATGGTAGCACCTGCGTTCGACCTCGCGCTCCGCTGCTCGCACGTGTTTAACCTGCTCGATGCCAGGGGTAGCATCAGCGTCTCCGAGCGAGCGGCGTTCATCAACCGTGTGCGAGCGCGGGTGAGGGCGTGCTGCCTGAAGTACCTCGCGAAGCGCGAGGCTGCTATGGTGAAGGAGGCCGCCAGTGCCTGAGCTACTATTCGAAGTAGGATGCGAGGAGCTGCCGGCTAGCCAGGTGCAGCGCGCATTCACGCAGCTTCGTGATGGAGTGCTTGCGCGACTGGCAGAGACGCGCCTCACGCACGGCGAGGCGTCTGCATTCGGCACCCCCAGGCGACTGATTCTGGTGGTACGTGATCTTGCGGACCGACAACCGGACAGCGTGAAGGAGCAACGCGGGCCCAAGGTATCGGCAGCGTACGATGCGGCGGGGCAGCCGACGAAGGCGCTGGAGGGCTTCTGTCGTAGCCAAGGCGTAGCACCGAGCGACGTCCGCGTCGAGGGCGAATATGTGTGGGTCACGAAGCCAGTACCGGGCCTTTCCGCACGGGAAGTACTCGCAGGCATTCTCCCGGATGCCATTCGCTCTATCAGCTTCGACAAGACGATGCGTTGGGGCGCAGGGCGAATGCGGTTTGCGCGGCCCATCCGGTGGATCTTAGCCCTCCTTGGCGGAGAAGTGGTGCCATTCGAAGTCGAGGGGGTTGTTAGTGGTAACCGCACGCGCGGACACCGAATCATGGCACCGGGTGAGTTCGAGGTGCGTAGCTTCGAGGAGTTCGCCACCAAGCTTCGCGGTACGTACGTGGAGTTCGATCCGGCTCGCCGACGGGAGAGAATCCTCGCAGGGGCGCATGATCTATGGCCGAAGAACCAGGGCACCATCGAGGCCGATGACGCGATCCTCGATGAGAACGTTTACCTAACCGAGTGGCCGATGCCGAGTCTGGGTACGTTCGACGATAGCTTCCTGGAGCTGCCAGAGAGCGTGCTGATAGTAGCGATGAAGAAACACGAGAAGTTCCTTCCGCTGCGCGACGTGCAGGGAAAGCTTGCACCGAACTTCATCAGCATCAGGAACAGCGGCGACGAGGACACGGTGATACGTGGCAATCAGTGGGTGCTCGCAGCCCGCTTCAATGATGCTCGGTTCTTCTTCGAGGAGGACACCAAGGAGAGGCCGATCCTGCCACGCTTCGCCGCGAAGCTGGATCGCATCCTTTTTCAAGAAAGGCTCGGCTCCCTCGCGCACAAGGCCGAGCGATTGGTCTCGTTGTGCGATACGATTGCCGCGCAGCTATGCCTCTCGGACGAGGAGCGTGCGTGGGCGGCTCGGGCCGCTGCTCTGGCCAAGGCAGATCTCGCCTCGGGCCTGGTGATGGAACTGCCCGCTCTGCAGGGCATCGTCGGTGCGGAGTATGCGCAGCGTGACGGAGAGCCGAGCGCTGTGTGTGATGCGATCCGTCACCACTATGGGCCCGAGGTACCACCCAGCGATGCAGGTTCCCGTCTTGCTAGGGTGCTTATGGCGGCTGACCGGATCGATACGCTGTGCGGCTACCTCGGTCTAGGCATAGTACCCAGCGGATCGAGTGATCCGTTCGGGTTGCGCCGCGCTACTCACATGCTCATCGTCAACGGCCAGGCCTGGCCGCAAGAACGGCCCTTCCCCGACCTGCAGGCGATGGTATCTTGGGCACTCTCGGCGTATCGGACCCAAGGCCACGACTTCTCCATGTCCGACGTAATGAAGTCGCTCGGCGAGCTGGCTATGGGTAGGTATGAGCACCTATATGATGGTATGCGCCACGATCTGCTCGCAGCGGTGCTAGGTGCGGGCTGGGAGGACCCGGCAAAGGTGGCATCTCGGGCAACACTCATCACGCAGCGGGCTGCGCGGCCTGGCTTCGTGGAGTACGTGCGAACGGCTACTCGCCCCGGCAACATCGCCCGGGCAGCAGCTAGCAAAGGTATCGAGGCCGGCACGATACCTCCCATTGCCAGTGCGATGAACCGCTTGCAATCGGTTGATAGCACTCTGTTCGAGCACGAAGCGGAGGCCGTCTTGCTTCGAGCCGCGATCGACACTACTCCCGAGGCGACTCGGCTCGCGGAGCAACGGAACTACGAGGCGCTCTACGACCTGCTGCACGCACGTCTCGCTGCTCCGATTGGTGCGTTCTTCGATAGCGTGATGGTGATGACGGAGGATGTGGCTCGACGCGACAACCGCCTTCGTCTGCTTTCAGTGTTAGCGTCTCTTTACATCGAGCTAGCAGACTTCTCGAAGGTGGTCATCGAGGGGGTGTAGGTAGGTGTTAGTTCCCGTCATGCTGAGCCTGTCGAAGCATGCCCTAGCGGATTGTACGGCCTGTGCCACTGCCACATGTCAGTGCTCTTGTAGGTGTGCTACTTCGTGGGTTCTACGGAAGCTACCAGTTTGCCTTTGAGTGAGTACTCCAGCATCTCGAAACCTGGCGACGCAACGAGCTCGACCTCGGACTCCGCGAGCCAATCAGCACGTAACATCTTGCCATTCGATGGATCGAGCTGATACTCGATCTTGCCACTCACTTTGAGAGTCGCGGACCTGATAGGATTCTGGTTCAGGATCGGACGTGGGATGGAGCGGTTAACCTCGCTCTTCAGATCGAGGTCTGCCGAGTAGGTGGCAGAGATGAAGTGCACCTTCTTGCCGTCTCGCTCCTGCAAACCATCATAGCGATAGGTGATATCCATTCGCGATGTTCGCGAGGCACGTCGCGAGGGGTCGCGTGTCACGTCCTCTCCTCGCAGCACCGTCAGGGTGTCCTGCCACGTGTCTCCCACCTTCACCGGATACCACGGAAGCTTGGGCCCGAGTTCGACGAGGCCATGGAACCGCATCTGGCCGGCGAGACGCGCGGCCAGCGTCTTGGCGAGACCCTTGCTATCCACCTGCTGCTCGTTCTCGTTGCCCTCTTCTTCCTTGGAGTCCTTCTTTTTCGGCTTCGACTGATCCCAAATCTTGAGGATCTCGTTCGTGGGGGAGAGTGTGATGACGGCCCAGCTCAGCTCGCCCTTTTCCTCCCAGGGCTCCTGTTCGAACATCTCGGCGTAGCGCGTGACCGAACTCTCGTCTGCGAGTCGCACGTCGGCAGTGTCTTCTGGTGCCTCTCCGAGTACGGTCAGAGTGTACTTGGTCGTTTCGGTTGCCTTGAACGGCATCCCCATGACGTACCCGGCCGCCTTCACCTCGCCACTCGTTTTGGCCGTCATGGTGTAAGCGCGCTTTTCACCTGCTGCGTACTTGCTTCGAAGCAAGACGGCATCGCCGTCTTGGATTCCGGTCGTTATCGTAAGCCACACCAAGAGAAGAGATAAGCAAGTCACCTCGAAGCCTCCCTTCGGTACGAGGTATTGTAGCCCGCACCGCTCATGCATCGCGAGGCTGCATCTGGGTTCGCTCCGACCGAAGGATTCGAATCTGACGCGGCGTATGGGTGCTGCGATGGCCTGCGGGCGATTGCGTTCGCGAGGAACGGGGAGTATGGTTCGATCATGACGTGTAAGAGTTTGGGTGTGCATAGCGCATGGGCTTGGCTCGGAATGGTGTGTTCACTGGCGGTCCTGTGTGCGGGGTGTGGCAAGCAAGCCGCGGGAGATGAGAACGTCTTTCGATACCCGCTCGTGACCAGGCCGACCCACCTGGATCCGGCGCAGGTGCAGGATGGAGACACCATTGACCTCCTTCTCCAGGTGTTCGAGGGCCTCGTGAAGTGGTCACCGGAGAACGAAGTGGTTCCGAACCTAGCCGAGAGGTGGGAGGTGCTGGATGGCGGTCGGCTGTACCGCTTCTTCATCAAGAAGGGGGTCAGGTTCCACAACGGTGACGAGCTGACGGCCCAGGACTTCGTATACAGCCTGGATCGCGCGGTCAGCCGCGAGATCAAGTCTGGGACCGCGATCAACTACCTTTTCGACATCGTGGGTGCTCGGGAGCGTTGGGAAGGCAAGTCGAAGCGGCTGGAGGGAGTGAAGGCGCCTGAGCCTTACGTGCTCGAGATACGGATTGACCAGCCGAAAGCGTATTTCCTTGCTAAGTTGACATATCCTAATGCTTACGCTGTGAACCGGCGGGCGATTGAAGAGGCAGGCGGCGGGCCGATGACCGACATCCGGGCAGTGGTGGGAACCGGCCCGTTCAAACTGACCGAGTACAACCCCGATTCGATGGCCGTCCTGACCGCCTTCGACGACTACCATGGTGGCCGACCGAAGCTGGATCGTATCGAGCGGCCCATCGTCATCGAAGCGACCACGAGATACGATCTGTACAAGCGGGGCCGCCTCGACCTGCTGCAGTTGGACAAGGCACAGTTGGTTGCCGCCGAGCAGGATGCCGAGCTGAGCAAGCACATCCATCACTTCGACCGCCCGTCCGTGTACTACCTGGGAATGAACCCGCTCGCGGCTCCCGTGTTTGCCGACCTTCGCGTGCGACAAGCGTTCGCGATGGCTCTAGACAAGGATGCGATCATCGAGAGCGCCCTCGAGGGCAAGGTGCCACGAGCCGACTGCATCGTCCCGCCCAAGGTTCCGGGCCACGATCCTGACGTTCGCATGTACCCGTTCGACCCGGTCAAGGCCCGCGCCCTGCTTGCAGAGGCTGGCTTCCCTGGCGGCAAGGGTTTCCCGAAGCTGCCGTTAAGCTTCCGCGAGGGGCGTCCAGACGTGCGTCTAGTCGCCGAGGTGATCCAGAGACAGCTCGCCCAGAACCTCGGCGTCAACGTAGAGCTCCGACCGCTCGAGTGGGGTTCCTATCTAGAGGCCTACAACAACAAGTCCCTCGGGCTGTTTCACATGCGGTGGATGGCGGACTACTTGGACCCGCAGGATTTCCTTTCGGTGATGCTGACGACCGATGGCGGCGAGAACAAGGTGGGCTACTCCGACAAGGAGTTCGACCGATTGTGCGCACTGGCCGACGTGGAGCAGGACCCGCAGCGCCGTGTGGAGCTATATAGGCAGGCCCAGCGGATCGCGCTGCGCGACGCTCCGTGGGTGCCCATCTACTTCCAGCGCGACCCCGAACTGATACGTCCGGGCGTCACCGGCATTCAGGACTCGCTGCTCGGGCATCTTCCGCACGTCCACACCCAGGTCAGACGCAAGTGAAGTCGGAGTGGCGATTCGTCGGGAAGCGGCTGCTGATGGCTATCCCGACGCTCCTGTTCGTCTCAGCCCTCACCTTCGTCGCGGCGGAGCTTGCACCGAGCGACCCGATTCAGGTGATGGCGGGTGAGCATGCCACTCCTGAAGCGGTCACGAGGCTCCGCCACGAGTACGGGCTGGACCGTCCGGCCTACGTTCGTTTTGCCTCCTTCGTCTGGGGTGCCGTGACACTCGACTTCGGTCGCTCGTTCTTCGATCCTAGGCCGGTGAGGGACATCATTGTCCAGACCTATGGGCCGACGGCGCTGCTTGCGTGTCTGGCGATGTGCTTGGCCGCCACTACCGGGATCGCGCTCGGCATCATCGCAGCGGTGAACGCCGGTAGGCGGCTGGACAGACTGGTGGTCACCTTTGGAGTAGCCGGGCTGGGTGTACCGAACTTCGTACTGGCGCCGCTTCTCGTGCTGGTGTTCGCCCTGCACCTGGAGTGGGCGGAGGTGGCGGGCTGGGGAGACTCTTCTCGCGGCCTTCTGCCTTATCTGGTGCTACCAGTCATCGTGCTGGCAGTGCGTCCGATGGCGGCCGTAATGCGGTTGACGCGGACCGCGATGATCGACGCGCTGTCCGGCGACTTCATTCGGACCGCTCGAGCGAAGGGCGTTTCGCGCTGGGGCGTCATCTTCCGTCATGCGCTGCCGAATGCCCTTACTCCTACACTGATCGTCATCGGCACGAGCTTTGGGTACCTGTTGACGGGTTCCTTCATTGTGGAGACAGCGTTTGCCATCCCCGGCCTGGGTTATCGAGCGATTCAGGCTATCCAGCAGCGCGACTACCCCATGATTCAAGCGACCACCGTGTTGTTCGCAGCGGCCTTCGTGATTGTCAACCTCCTCGTTGACATCGTCCAGGCTCGCGTTGACCCTAGGGTACGTGCGGACCTTCGCAGGAGGAGCGTGTAGTGTCGGGGCGCATCCTCATCACGTTGTGCTGTGCATACCTGGCGCTGGTTCTGATCGCGGCCGTCGCTGCGCCGCTCATCGTCCCGCATAGCCCGTACGAGCAGGACCCTGCAGCGCGTCGTGAGGCGCCCAGCAGCCGTCATTGCCTAGGGACCGATCATCTTGGGCGGGATGTGGCAAGTCGACTGGTTCATGGCGCCCGTGTCTCCATGGGAGTTGGGTTAGCGGTGGTGGCCGCCACCGTAGCGATTGGCACCGCCGTCGGGATTGCCGCTGCGCTGCGCGGTGGCCGGGTGGATGCCGGCCTCATGCGTCTCACCGATGGGCTGTTTGCGTTCCCGGACATTCTGCTCGCCATCCTGATCGTCGGCATCGCTGGACCCGGGCCCCTTCCCGTGATTGCCGCTTTGACCGCTGTGGGCTGGCCCTCAATGGCTCGGTTGGTTCGCGGGCAGACCCTCTCACTGAAGCAGAGCCTGTTCGTTCGGGCTGCGCGGGCAGCGGGGGCCACAACGGCGCACACCGTGTTCCGGCACCTGGTGCCGCATCTGGCGGGCGTGGTCCTGGCTGCCGCAACTGTAGACCTGGCCTCGGTGGTGCTCGCAGAGTCTGCCCTCAGCTTCCTGGGCATCGGCATCCCACCGCCTCACCCGAGTTGGGGTTCGCTGATCAGCACGGGCCGGGAGTACATGCGAACCGACTGGCTGCTGGTGTTCGTCCCGTGCGCGACCCTGAGCCTGACGGTGATTAGCCTGAACCTGTTGGGAGACCACCTGAAGACCAAGTGGGACCCGCGCTCGGCCCGGTAGACGCCCGTGGCGTAACACGTGTGACAGAGGCTGCGACCTACCCGAGGATGCCGAATACCTCCAGAATGCGTGACAGGTCCTCCTGGTCATAGAACGGTATCTGAATCCTCCCGCCGCTACCCACGCGCACGATCTGCACTCGCGCACCGATGCGCTCGCTGAGTGACTCCTCGATCCGGAGCCAGTTCGGGTCCTCAGGAGGCACGCTGACCGGTTCCACGACCGCAACGTCCGGCGGACGACGGAAGAACCGTGAGCGACGCTCCGCCTCTCTCACGGAGAGGCCCTCGTCTACGATCTGCCTATGTAGCTCGCGCTGCAGGCCCTCGTCGTCCAAGGCCAAGATCGCGCGTGCATGCCCCTCCGTGATCTCGCCTCGCCGCACACTCTCGAACATCGGGGCGGGAAGACTAAGAAGGCGCAAGGTGTTGGCGATGACGCCACGGGACTTGCCCACGCGAGCCGCTATCTGCTCCTGCGTTAGGCCGAAGTCAGTGGACAGCTTTCGGTAGGCTAGAGCCGCGTCGGCAGGGTTCACATCTTCGCGCTGCAGGTTCTCCACCAGCGCCAGCTCCAACATCTGGCGGTCGTCTGCCGCGCGGATCACCGCCGGAACGCGCGCGAGGCCCGCCATCTTGGCCGCACGAAGCCTCCGCTCGCCCGCGATGAGCTCATAGCGGTCGTGCCCGACCTGACGGACAACTAACGGCTGAAGAATGCCCTGCTCGCGAATGGTGTCGGCAAGCTCCCTGAGCATCGCCTCGTCGAACGAGCGCCGCGGCTGTAGAGGGTTGGGCAGAACGTGCTCGACAGGGAGCTCGTGCACCGAATCGCGCCCCGCTGCTTCCGAAACCAGCTCCGATAGGCCCTTCCCCAAGCGATTACCGAACATCTTGCATCATCTCCTTCGCCAACTTGATGTAGGCCCTGCTACCGGGCGCGTCGGGTGAACGCAGCACCCCCGGGACACCGAAGCTGGGTGCCTCGCTCAGGCGCACGTTACGCGGCACCGTGGTAGGCGAGACCACGTCGCCGAAGAAACTCCGAATCTCCTTCGCCACCTCGGTCGCCAGCTTCGTGCGTGAATCGTACATGGTGAGAATCACCTTGCCAACTGCTAGTCCGGGGTTTAGATGCGCGCGGACGATTTCGATGGTTCGCAGCAACTGGGCGAGGCCCTCCAGCGCATAGAACTCGCACTGCATCGGCACCAACAGACGGTCGCTGGCGACCAGCGTGTTCAGTGTTAGCAGGCCGAGCGAAGGCGGACTGTCCAGGAGCAGCCAGTCCGTGTCGCCCACCAGCGGCTCAATGGCCCGACGCAGGGCGCCCTCGCGTGCCACCTGGCCCATAAGCGCGAGCTCCGCACCGGCGAGGTCCAGGGTGGCTGGGAGAAGCCTGCAGCCCTCCACGCACGTCTCGACCACCGCCTCGGCGGCCGGCCTACCCTCGGCGAGCACGTGGTAGAGGCTGACGTGCAACCCGTTCTTCGGCACACCTAGTCCGGTGGTGGCGTTGCCCTGCGGGTCGGCGTCCACCACCAGCACGCGCGCGCCCTGCATAGCCAGAGCGGCCGCCAGGTTCACCACGGTAGTGGTCTTGCCGACGCCGCCCTTCTGATTCACGACACCCCAGGTTGCCACAACCCGCCTATTCTGCGGCCAGAGCTACCATACCTCCCGAAGGGTCCCTGCTTACGTGTCGCCGACGCGGGCGAAGTTCCGGAGCGCGATGCTCAGGTCGGGCAGGCCGACCACGCCATCCCCGTTCAGATCCTCGTCTCGAGGGCCTTGCTGCGTGAAAGCGATTAGGATGCGTGAGAGGTCCTCCAGGTCCACGCGGTTGTCGGCATTCACGTCGCCGTTGATGAGGGCAAACACCACCTCCGCGTTCGGGTCCCCACCCAGAACGATGGGCAGCGTGCGGCGGAGCCAATGGCTGTGCTTCAGCGACAGGTCGAAGGGTCGGGACGGTGCCGCAAGCGTGAAAGCCCCAGTGGGCGAGAGGGCAACCGTCTCGCTGGCGAAGGCATCCGTGGACCCGGGGTTGCGTAGCTCAAGGAGCACGCTGGTCGGCATGACGCCGAGGTAGTCCCGGAACACCACTCGGCCTCGGATGCGGATTTTCACGTTCTTGTCCGCCTCGACGGGCGGCCCCGCGGGGCCGACGTAGCCAGGAGCCCACTCGTCTGCTCCGATGTCCACGCGCGGGCCGTAGATGCGCAGCTGGCCGTCAATGTCTGTCTGGCCCGGCTGCACGAAGCTGTCATCCCCCGCATCAACGCATGGCGAGCCATCCTTCAGGTGCAGGTCTCCCAGGGCTAGGTTCCAGAACTTGGGGTCAACGGAGATGTCGGAGCTGCCTGGCGAGACGCCGCTGTAATTGTAGTTCGTGTTTCCGTATACGCAGTTATTGACAAGATTCAGCGTTCCTCCCGAGCGGAGGATGCCGGAGGTGTTATACGCGGCGATGGTATTGGCCACCGTGACGGTGGAGGAGTAGGTCGCAATCGCCTGCTGGTTCTTGGCGAGGCTGACGTTCGAGATGAGTGCATCGGAGCACAAGGCGATCTCGAGGGCGGTGCCGGTGTTCTGCCAGAAGACGCTGTCGGTTACCGTGGTTGCCGAGCCCTGATCGATGTACACGCCGCTACGCAGGCTACGCTCAACCACCGAATTGCGCAGAGTCACAGAGGCGACTTGGTAGCCCGCGATACTCCCTTTGTCGTAGTATCCGCCATATCGAACTACACAGTGCTGAAGCACGGCCGTTGCCCCCTCTGCGTTTAGGACTATGCGGTTCCAGTCTCCCGGAGCAGGCGCGCTAGCTCCGCCATCACCGTTCGTATCGCCCGACACGCTGTCGTCCTTCAGGCTCGTGAAGAACACCGGTGAGCCTGGAGCGCCACGTGCTACTAGTGACCCCTTCACCTGCAGGGAAGGCAGGTCGCTGTTGCTTCGGCCAGCCACCTTTACCACTGTCCCGGGCTCCAGAGTCAGGGTCCCACCTTCAGCAACCGAGCAGTACCACCCAAGGACGTACGCAAAGCCCTGATGCCCTTCCCACACGCTGTCGCCAGATAGAGTGCAGCCCGAAATAAAGACGCCATTCCTGCTGCCCGAGAAGGTGCACCCGGGACCGGGAAACGTCAGTGGGCCGGAATAGTCAGAGATGATCACCGGGTCGTCCGCGTTCGCCACGAAGGCGGTGTTAGCCACTGTGGGCGGCGACGAGGTACTGAGCAGGACCACCCCGTTCCTCCCATTCTCCCGAACCGTGCAACCTATCATCTCAAGGGAGCCCTTGAGAACGTACACTCCGTCCAGGTAGCTTCGCTCCACAACCGAGTCGCGTAAGGCAATAGTGGTGTTCTCTAGGCCGGCCAGGCTACCCGGCAAAGGGGCCCAGTAGCCCCCGTACCGTACTACGCAATGTTCCAAGACTGCGGTCGCCCCCGGCGCGCTAAGAACGATCCTATTCCAGTCCCCAGGGGCAGCAGCGCTGGCATTCCCGTCTCCATTCGTGTCCCCCCCGACAGAATCGTCCTTCAGGCTGGTGAACCACACCGGCCGATCGGCAGAACCCCGGACGACAAGTGCACCCTTTACCTGCAGTGAAGACGAATCGGTTGTAGACCGGCCACCCATCTTCACCACAGTCCCGGCCCCTATCGTCAGCCTCGCGCCCGAGGCAATAGAGTTCTCCCAACCCACTACGTACGCCACGTCCGGATGACCCTCCCAGACGCTTTCTCCCGTCAGGGTACAGCTGGACAGGGACACTCCGTTCACTTTGTTGCCAGAAAAGGTGAAGCCGTCGCTACGGATGTCCAGAGGGCCCACATATGACTCAATGCTCAGCGCCAAATTGCGGTTGCTTGTAAAGGATAGACCGGTCAGCTCTGGCATCCAAGATGGGTTGGTGAGCCTAACACCGTACCCCCCGTTGTCCTGCACCACACAGTTGCTCAATCTAACAAGACACTTGGAGGCAAGAACGCCCGAGTCCTGAAGTTTTCCATTACCTCGAACCTCACAATCGCGCATGTCGAGGAGACTCTGGGACACTTCAAGGCCCGTGCGCGGGTTATCCCTCACGACGGAGGCGGTCATGATCAGAGACCCTCGGTCAACTCGCACTCCGTAACCAGCACTTCTCTCGATAGTCGTGTTATCGAGTACTATCTCCGAGCTGACCCCTGCTTCTAAGATCGGGCTTGGGAACACCCCGTCGGTCTTGCCGCCGTAGCGCAGCACGCAGTGCTCAAGGAGAACGCGGGCGAGAGGTTCGTTCGTCCGTATCGCACCCCAATCACCTGGGGCCGGTGCGGTTCCAGCGCCATCCCCGTTCGTATCCCCGCCTAAGGAGTCGTCTCTGTAGCTAGTCAGGTATACAGGCTCCTGCGGCGTGCCTTGAGCTACCAAGGACCCTTTAACGTTGATGAATGCGCCAGTTGTAGTACTGATCATCTTCACGATGGTACCCGCGCCCAGAGTCAGTGTCGCGCCCTTGTTGATAGCAGCACCTTCGATGAGATAGGCGAAGCCAGAATGCCCCTGCCAAAGACTATCTGCTGAAGCCTGGAAGCCCTTTACGTACACCCCGTTCGTACGATTCCCCGAGAAAGTACACCCCGGGAACGCAAGGCCGGGCGCAAAACCGTCTACAAGGACGGCATGATCGCTGTTGCTCTCGAACACGGTGTTGTTCACTACTATAAGCGAGGATGGAATGATAAGATCAAGTCCTGTTCCCTCATTCTCCCTTATTATGCAGGCGTTGATATCTGCGACTGCGTCTGCAATTAGTACACCCGACCCCCTGACCCTTTGGACCGTGGAACGAGACATCAGGAGAGACCCTTGGCTGGCGTAGACTCCAATGCTGTCGCCGTTCTCGACTACGGTATCGCGTAAGACGAGCGACGTGCCAATATAGCCGGCCACACTGCCTGTTGCTCCCGACCCGGATCGGCCACCGTAGCGAACCACGCAGTGATCCAACACCGCGCTCGCCCCGGCTGCATTCACAACGATACGGTTCCAGTCACCGCGAGCAGGGGCACTCGCGCTTCCATCTCCGTTGGTATCGCCAGCCACGCTGTCGTCTTTCAAGCTCGTGAAGTACACGGGCGAACTATCAGTTCCCGATGCGATGAGAAACCCCTCGACCTGCAGCGAATAGGTGTCGCCTGTGCCCGAGCGCTCGATCTTCACCACCGCGCCTGGTCCCACGGACAGCCTTGCACCGGAGCCGATGTAGCAGGAGTAGCCTATCACGTAGGCAAAGTCTGGATTGCTGTGCCACACACTATCCTGCGACACTGTCGCCGTGTGCAGGAACAGCCCGTTCGTCTTGTTGCCCGTGCCGGAGAGGCCGCGGAAGCTCAGGCGGCCCGTGCAGGACTGGAGGTAGGCGGCGTAGCTAGTGGAACCGTAGAACTCGCAGTCCACTAACACAGGAGACACCCGGTTCTGAATGGACACTCCCACGCCGTTCCTCTCGAACCGCACTCCGGACACTACCGCGGGTGAACCTCCAACGCCAGTAGCCCCGTAGCGCACCACCGACCCGGTGAGGGTCTCGAAGGCGCCAACGCTGAACTGCAACCCCTGCCAGTCGCCCGTCTGTCCCTCGTCGCTACCCCCCAAAGTGGGTGCCGACTCATCCCGATAGGAGGTGAAGTGGACTCGCTGCGAACTGCCGAATCTGCCATGCGACACGAGCTCGCCATCTACCACCAAACGCCCGGGATAGGGCCCATTAGACCACCCCTGTACCACCGCACCCGGAAGTAACGTTACACGCACGCCCGGCGGTATGCTCACGACACCTCTCAGCCGGTACGGACTTCCTTCCGGTCCCCACACCTGACTGCTCTCGACGACACCGACGACGTCCGTCGGCATCGGGTCGAAGGAGAAGTGGCGTACAACTGTCAGCTCGCTGCCGGCCACCGGAGTAACAACTAGCGTGACCGAGTACTGCCCCAGTGCGGGGAACTGGTGCGTTACCTCGTGCAGATCCGCCCCCGACACCGGAGGAGTACCATCCCCGAAGTCCCACGTGTAGTTTGCGATCAGTGCAGACGTGTGGGTGGAGAACGTGGCGCGGAGTCCCTCGCGGTCCACGCCCTCGACGGTAACAGGTGGAGGAGAGACACGGATCGTGCGGCCGGCAGTGAACTCTGCGCCGACCTCGTCGGTGACGCGCAGTTGCACTGTCACCGGCCCGGGCGACAAGACGTCCAGCGAGACGACAGCCTCGCTCGACACGACTTGCCCATCTACGCTCCACTCCCAGGCAACCACCGCAGCCCCCTCGGTCCCCGTCGAGTCGGTCGCGTCCAGGGTGAAGCTCATCGGCGCTGCGATCTGGTAGGCATCGGTATCCACGACGATGCGAGCTGCTCCGGCCAGCAGGGCGGTGATGTCTGCGCGAAATCGTTCGACCTCTACCTCCAACGTCGCACTGGCGCGGGCACGGCGCTCGAAGCTGTCTCGGAGGAAGGCGTGGAACAGCTCGGGGTCGGAAGTCGGCCACTGGCTCGCAATCTGGTCCCAGACGTCTTCGTCGTCGTCGGGGTCCTTCGCGTTCTCCACGTAATATCTCGCGGCGGCGTTGACGACCTCCGTGTCCCATGCCCCCATGACGTTCCAGACCTCGCCCAGTCCGCCAAACTGGCCCGCGAAACCGACAAACCCCAGCGTCGCGACGAGCGAATCGGGAAGATAAAGCTCGAGCAGTGCGGTCAGATCCGTTTCGGCCGGCAGCTTCACCTGCAGAAGCTCGATGAAGTCCGGCAGCCAGTCGTAGTAGATACCCTGTTGGTACTTGTCCCATTGGTCCATCTGGTGGGCCAGGATCACTCCCTGATCGAGGAACCTGCCGCCGTGGTTGCTCTTCAGCAACACGGTTTTCAGGCGGTCGTGGGAGACGCCGAAGTGGAAGTGGTCCTCGACTTCCTGCACCCGCTGGTCATCGTCCCAGCGTGCGAGGCCGGGGGTGAGCATCCCGAGCGCGAGGGCCGCGGCGCACAGAAGTCGCACAGAGCAGCGCATACCATCCACCTACCCTTCCCAGTTCAGTTCCGGTGGATACATTATATCGCTACATTGGCCGGGTGGGGCGGTGATGGCGAGTTGGTCGGCCGGAAGTTACTGGATGACTGCTCGCCGGCAAGGACAGGCACCTTGGCGACGGTGGCACTCCATCCGAGGGGGGAGGCTGCGTCAGTGACAAGGGACGGCGCGCCCGCTCGTCATGCTTCGACAGGCTCAGCATGACGGACACCATTGCCCCATCCTCCAGGGCGGATACGGGGATAGCGGGGCGGGAGGAGCGCTGTGGGACTGCGCGAGCCTGCTCGCGCTATCGCGCCGACACTTTGGTCCCTGCGGCCAAAGCGCGAGCGGGCTCGCGCAGTCCCAAATTCCGCGCTACTTCAGGCGGTCGGCTCGGGAGCGGCGGAGCATCAACTCGGCGACAGCGGCGGAGTTGATTTTGTACGTCCCGTCCGCGATGCGCGCGCGGATGTCCTCCACCACGTCCTCACGCACATCGGGGAGCTCCTCCACCCGGCGAACCATCTCTTCGATCAGCTTCGCCTCTTCGGGGTCCACGGCAGACTCCGTGGCGTCGGCGGATGGAGTGGGAGAATCGGCGGTGTCCAGGTGATCCTGAACGAGGCGCATGACCTTTTCGTATTCAGTGCCTGAGATCTTCATTCGTGACCCTCCTCATGGGTTCGTCACCGAAGTCCCAGACAGGCAACCAGGCTGTCCACTTGGGATCCTTGGCTTTGCGTCCCCGCATCGCTACGGGTTTGCCTTTGACTGTCAAGAAGCCAACGGTCTCTAATCGCATTATCGGCGCGGCTCTCTCGGCTCTTTAGGTCGCTGGGCGAAAAAAGTCGAGGAATCTTCTCGACGGCGCTGGCAGGCTTCCATAGTATGGCATGTAGAAAGCCGGAGGACGCCCCGGCGCCTCCTCCGGTTCTCATTGCGTAGGTGCGATTTGGCGCATGCGAATGTGGGCATCCAGCCTCGAGTTATGCCCAGGTACGGCACCACCTACAGCAAGCGACAAACTGGAAGTGTCCGCGTACCCACACCACAATGCGGGCACTCGACTTACTTTCCTACATTGGCCTCCCTCAAGTACTGCCGGACCATTTCTTGCGCTTCAGCCTGCCACACTTGCCGTTGATGCTCTGTCATCTGAGCCAGATCAGGTCGGCTGGAGAGTGGTCTTCCGGGAAGTCGGTACAAAGGGTAACTTCCCCCGTCGGAAAGGTTGTGGCCTTGCATTTCGACAGCGCCGGGCGGCAGAAGGCGGTTCTCGCCCAATTCCTCAGCAGAACGCGTTCGAACTACGCGAAGGCGCAAACCGCTTCCCAATCCCCACCAGCTATCTTTCGGTACGTCGGTCAAGCGTGTGCCGGGTACTCCTTTGCCAGAGCTAACAATGGTCAAGCGAAATCCGTGAGTACCTCGTATGCCTGCAGGTTCCCATAGGCTAAGGGTATCGTGATTCCCAGGGTGATCCGAGGCGACGTACAAGATGTACTTATCGGTAGCCCAAACGAGCCCGTCGCCCCCCCACTGTCCGCTAGACCCTACCACGACCGGTTGCGGTGGCGGCGGCACCCAGCGGAGTTCGGAAGCCTGCCGTTCCAGCTCCGAAGAGACCTCAACCAAAAACGCATCATAGGGCGGGATGGCACGATTTAGCTCGAAGAGGATTTCAGTACCCGGCGGCACTAGCAGCGTGCATGTGCCGCGTGGCGTTCGGCTGCACTTTATCCTGTGCCCTCGAACGACTTCGTCTGTGCAGCTCGCCGTCTCGTTCGGGTCGGGCAGCAACGACAACATCCGCGCCCTGACCTTCTCGCTGACGGAGCCAACGAAGGCCAAATCTTCGCGATCTTGCGGTGCACGGGCTAGCACGTAGGTGCCGACAACGACCGCGATCGCACAGAAACCTGCGAACCACCAGCGTTTGGAACTAGTTGTCAACCCATTCTTGCCTTCTTGCACCATTACTCTCCTCCGTTCTGCCCCAAAGCGGGGGCCTCCCGTTACCTCGGAACCCGCTGTGTCCAGCCTTTGCAGCATCCGGACGCGCGATCCTGAAAGCCATAGTCCGTCCAACCGCAATCCCTAAAGATTGCACAAGCCACTGATCGGGCAATTTCTGGAGAGTATGTGATGTACACCCTCCACCAGTCCTTTGCTCTGTTACCACACCATTTCCACACGCCATCTCTGCATTCGTAGCAGTCCCACAGTTCAAGCCGATGACTCAGGATCTTTATGCGATTGACGACTACCTCGACGCCGCGTATCGAAACCTTCCCCGCATATTCACTAGTCGGAGGAAGCGAGAATTCCTTCGAGTTGTGAACGGAGGTGCGTTCGCCTGCCTGGCATCCCGGATTAGGTCGCTTTCCCGGAACGAGACGCAGATTCTCCGCATACGCGAACCCCTCCCCGCACGGGCGATCATTCTGCAAATCCGTACCGCAAGGATGGACTGCGAAAACACGGAACGAACTCCCTCCCGCAGACGGCAGATACGAGCCGTCGAGGCCATCAAGCTGTTCCGTCGGAAGCTCGACCTCAGTGTCCCATTCGATATCGCTACCTGGCACGACGAAAGCTAAGCAAATGGGCTCATGGCCTCCATCGCTCCATTCCAGGAATGCGAGACCTGCCTCGATCGGGGCTTGGAACACTACCGTTCTTTCGTCGGCGCTTACGAGCGTGCCGCCGAAGGCGCGCCAATAGCCCTCCTTCCATTCCCCGTACTCTATCCACTGAACGTCGGGGTCTCCAGTCTTGGGAGGATCCATTGGAACCCAACCGTAGAATCCCGGGTCATGCGGCCTGTCGGTCCTAAGAACTATGGTCTCTCCCGGATACACTACCAGCGGAGGCGGCAGTTCGCTCACCCGGCTGGCGAGCAGGGGGGATTTAGGAAGGTCGCCCCCTTGCGGCTCGAGAGACTGCTGCGCGCTCGCGACCACCGTAGCACAAGCAAGCGCTAGTGACGCGGTTATAGTGTACTTTGTGAGAGCTTTCACGCCTACACCTCACCAAGTTTCCCCTTACATCGTACGCCCCCCCAGCAAAAGTCAAGGGATGCAAAAGGCAATTGGGTCTTTAGACCCAACTCCTGTCTTCGCAGGCTTCGATAGTACGGCATGAGGAGGGCCGAAGGAGGCCCCGGCGCGGTCCTTGGGTCCGCGGTGGGCGTTCTCTGGGCGGAGCCAGGCGGACGCGGGCCGGCGCACGGAGATCTGCATCATGCTTCGATGCGCCTGCAGCAATCAGCGAACTTCGCCAGACGGCTTTAGCCCCGAACACAGCTCGTTGTAGCAGGCATCTTAGAGCGGAATGGCACAGTTTGCTCCGAAGAGGATCTCAGTTCCATGCGCCACCAGCAACCTAAAGGCGCCGTGGTGCTCGGCTGCACTTCGTCCTATGACCTGGACCGACTGCGTCACTCTAACCCGTCGCCTCATTCGGGTCAGGGAGCAGTGGCACCCTCCGCGCCCAAACCTTCTCATGGAGCGAGGCCATTTCGTCTAGCTCGCGGGCCGAGAGCAGGTCATCACGCTGGACACGGGCTCGCGCGCAAGCCCCAAGAACTATCCCGATCGCGCTCGTCAAAACGGCCGCCGAGCGGCGTTTGGTGTCCACGCTAGGGACCGTTCCTGACTACTGGCGTCATAACCTTCGTCAGCCCTGGCCATACCATGACGCCTCAACGGGCGGCTGCTTGTCTTTTCGAGGCTGCTCTCGGGAAGAGGGGGCGCACCGAGTGCCTCGATTCGGTTCCTTGGCCGGAAGCACCCAGGGTGCTCCTTCGATCGGTTTGCCCGGGGGGAGGTACAACCGGTTGCCACCCTTCTTGACCAGCCTTCCATTCTCGTACTCGTCGCCCGTAACCAGATCGAAGGCACCTGGCGGCAGAGGGCGATCTTTGCCCGCCTCTTCGCGGCTGCGGGTCGCCACCACTCTTACTCGAACATCGCCTGTCCCAAGCCACTCCCTACCAACATCTCTGAGCTCGCGAAATCCGACACGCCTCATGATGAGTTCGTCGTCCCCCCCGAGAACTCGAATGTCCAAAGATTCTCTTCTGCGCGCCACTTGGGATAATCTGCGGGCTCTAGCTGAAGCAGGTCGGACGGGCCAGATGCCGTGTCTGGGGCGACGTACAAGACGTGCGTGTTGCTGGCCCATACCACGCCCGTACCCTTCCACCTGCCACCTCCCCCGGGATACTTCCCGTCGGAAGGGGGCGTGGGTGGTATCCATTCCACTTCCGCGTCCAATTCCGGCCAGCGAAGCGTGTGTCGCTCCGATACGGACCTCGGATCTATAGGCCGACTAAGCTCGAACAGAATCTCAGTGCCGGGTTCTACGAGAATGCCACGGACCTCCCGAGTGCTCTGAGAGCCCAGCAAGTTACAGCCCCCGAGCACCAGGCACGTAGCCAATGCCGCCCCCGTGTAGGACAGACCTAGAACGACGTAGCGCGCACTCCTACTCATTTTCATTGGCTTCATTGGCCTCACACCGATTGGCTAAGGAAGACAGCATCCACTACGGTAGACCTGCCTCCGCACTTGCCGGGTCCCGCAGGAGAAGCCAGGAACATAGCAGAAGAAACTCGGGTCATACGTCTCTTCGTACGTAAACCACATTAGAACCTTGTTACCACACCGAACCCACTGGCCCTTCCTACATTCGTAGCAGTCCCACAAACGGGTCTTTCCCGAGGTCGGTTGGTCTTGGAGCAAGGGTCTATTGCGCGGGTGCGAACGTAGCGCACGTCAACAGCAGCGAGAAGCAGACGAGCGCCTCGTGGCGAAGTTGCATGCCTACACGACCTCCACTGCCCATTCTCAACATCTCTCACTTCCCTGTCAGCGCCCGCACATGGCTGCTAGGTTTTTAGGCCTATTCTCCCTCCCGGTCGCAAGCTGCTCATGCCGGACGCAACGGGTTCATCCATCCCAACACAGAGCTGCGGTGCGCCACATCTCACACAGCGGCCCCGGGATCGGAAGGTCATACCACGCAAGCCTCATCCATCGTTCTGGCACACCGCCAGGGCTCTGGGCTGGCAGGGCTGCACTCCGGGAGGGACGGCTCGCGAGCCATGCCGCATCACCCGGCGCGGAAGGCGGAGATGGCGCGGGCCAGGCCCTCGTCGTCCACGTCTTTGTGCAGCACCATGCGGATGCGGTTGGCGCCTACCGGCAGCAGCAGGACGCCACGCTCTCGCATTCGCTCCTGCACTTCGGCGGCGGGACGCTCGGTCAGCGCGAAGACCATGTTGGTCTGAACGGCTTCCATGTCCACCGTCAGCCCGGGAACTTCCGTCAGCGATTCCGCCAGCAAGCGAGCGCGGCGGTGGTCCTCTGCAAGTCGGTCGATCATCGTTTCCAGCGCCACGATGCCGCAAGCCGCCAGCACGCCTGCTTGGCGCATGCCGCCGCCGAACAGCTTCCGCCAGCGGTGTGCCCGGGAGATGAACTCCGCAGACCCTACCAGCATCGAGCCCACTGGGCACGAAAGGCCCTTGGAGAAGCAGAACATGACCGAATCGGCGCAAGCCGCATACTCGCGGGCGGGCACCCCGGTGGCCACCGAGGCGTTGAAGATGCGCGCGCCGTCCAGATGCACGGCGGCTCCGTGCTCGCGCGCCAGACGCGAGAGCTCCTGCATGTGCGACAGCGGCGTAATGGTGCCGCCCGCTCGGTTGTGAGTGTTCTCCAGGCAGAGGAGCGTAGTGCCGGGCGTGTGCGTGGTCTGCTTACGGAATCGTGGCGCGACGGCCTGGATGTCCATGATCCCCCGCACGCTAGGCACCGTTTCCGTGATCACCTGCGAGAGCACGGCAGGTGCGCCCACCTCGTAGTGCAGGATGTGGCAGTCCTCGTCCAGGATGATGGCATCTCCCGGCTTGGTGTGCGTCCGCACGGCCACCTGGTTGCCCATAGAGCCGGTGGGAACGAACAGTCCGGCTTCCTTGCCCATGATCCTTGCGGCCATCTCTTGCAGGCGGTTTACGGTGGGGTCGTCCGAGAACACGTCGTCGCCCACTTCGGCGTCGAACATCGCCTGGCGCATCTCCGGCGTGGGTCGGGTGACGGTATCGCTGCGTAGGTCCACGAAGTCGCTCATAGCGGCCTAAGCATACTCGTTCACGGGTAGCAGGTAGATACCCGTCCTCGGTCCCTCCGGCATCTTGCGGGGCGGTTCTTGCACGTGAGGGAGCGCAGGGGTCCCGTGGCTTCGGCTATCGCACGGTGATGTCGCCGATCTGGAACCAGGCGGGGCCGGGGTCGCTGGTGCCGTCCAGGATGCTGATCTGTTTCAGCCGCTCGAAGGTCGCAGGGCGGTCACGGAACTTGCTATCCTCCGAGGTCTCGAAGCCGCTGAGAGGCAGCCAAACGGTCTGGCCCTCCGTGCTTCGGACCGTGAACTTCCGGTGCCACTTGGTGCCGTCCTGGTCTTCCAGGCCAACCTGAAGCTGCACGGGACCGCTCGCCCGTACTAGAAGGCCCAGCTCGGAACCGGACAGACGTTGCTGTATCGGCTTAACCACGGCAGGGATGACGCCTGAAGATCGGGTGTAGCGAGCGGTGAGGCCATAACCGCTTGCGGCACCCGGCATGGGGGTCCTCTCGATGTCCACGCCTATCAGCGGCACCCAAGTCAGGTAGTTACGATCGAAGTTGTCCACCGTGCCCGCTGGGCGAGGCGGTGAGGCCGAATCGCTTACCCCGAGCACTCTGAACTCGTCGAGAACGATGCGCTGTGGGCTGGCGTGATCGCCGAGGAACTCGACGCTACTCTCGGCTGCGGAAGCGAACACGGCGAGACCGTCCAGGATCGCGATACCTCCCAGTTTTGCCGGATCGAGGCGAGAGTCGCCTGGCGCCGAGCTCGGGTCGCGCGCGAAGTCGGATAGGGGGATGGTGGCCCTGGTCCACTTGCCCCCGTCCGCATGGAACTGCACGCTGAAGGCCTCGCCCCGGCGCGGGGTGCCGTTCTCTCCTTCGGCCCTTTCCACCAGCGAGACCATGACCTGCGTGGTTCGGTCCACCTTCACCCAAAGGTCCACTGCGCCGACCGGCTCGTTCAGTTCCAGATCTCGGAAGATAGCCGGAAACGTGCCCTTGCCCGGCGTGAAGGAGAGGCAGAGGGAGCCCTCGCCGCTCTTCACGTCCTTCTCGCTCTCGGCGCGAGAGAGCCACTGCAGCCTGTCCGTTTCGCGGAAGGTGCGCCAGGCGGCAGCCTCTTCCTCCGTGTCGAAGCCGCACTCGAAAAGCGGCCTTGCTTGCTGCCCTTCGGCTGCCATCGCAGCCAGAAGTGCCTGCACTATGCACGATATGCTCATTCGCACCCTCCCACCCAATGACTCGGGCCGGAGGGGCCGGGGTTTCACCTCCCAGTGCCTTTCGGTTGCGGAAATGAGCCGGCTTTCGCCACACTTATTTTGGAGACACCCCGCGCTGGGCCCGAGGGAGACACAGTTGGACGAGTTGCTTGCCAGAAACCTGATTCGCGACATTCCGGACTTCCCCAAGCCCGGCATTCTGTTTCGCGACATCACGCCGGTGTTTCAGAACCCACAGGCCTTGCGCCAGGTGGTAGTGGAGCTTTCCGAGCGTGCCGAGGCGCTGAGGGCCGACGTGGTCTTGGGTATCGAGTCGCGAGGGTTCCTGCTCGGCGTGCCAATCGCGCTCGAGCTCGGGCTGCCCTTCGTGACCGTTCGGAAACTGGGCAAGCTGCCGTACCACACGATCGCCGAGGAGTATGCGCTGGAGTACGGCACCAACACAGTGGAGATTCACACCGATGCCGTGACCGCCGGACAGCGGGTGGTAGTGATTGACGACCTGCTGGCGACGGGCGGCACGGCTGCGGCCTCCGCGCGCCTGGTCGAGCGGCTGGGCGGCGTGGTCGCCGGGTTCCTGTTTTTGGTGGAGCTGACGGACCTCCGCGGCCGTCAGAACCTGGTCGGCTACGAGGTGGCCTCGCTGATCGAGTACTGATGTGCCATCTGCCACCTTGACCACCAAACCTCGAAGTGGCGAAAGCCGGTCGCGGGGTCAGGCTGGCGACAACTCCGACGCGGACCGAGCCGGGTGGTGGCCCGCCCGCGGCCACAATCGGTCTCATCGCGGTCCGCCTGACAAGCCTAGGGCCTCTCGGGACATAAGCGTGAGGACCTTCGTACCCGTCCGAAGGGGGATAGAGGCGAAGTTATGAGCGAGGGCCACGGGTATCAGGGCATCCTCGTACAGGCTCGTTCCCAGCCGATCGAGTAGAGCAAGCGAATTCGCCAGGATAGGGTAGCAGTTGGGATCGTCGGGAGGTGTACCGCCACACGATCGTTTGGGAATTGTAATCGTGAGCATCTTTGCCTGCGAGGTCTTGTAGAAGAACTTCTGTCCGTAGTAAGTATCTCGACCGAACGGGGCGCCGGGCGGCGCCCGAAACGTCAGAATGTGCCGGTAGATATACTCGTCGGGAAGGCGCATTAGTCTCCCTACCGGAATCAGACCCCCTATCGCCGCGGCGTGCTCCGCGAACTGCCCGCTCTTTTCTATCCCGACGATTATCGGGCAGGCGAGATTCTTCGCCACTAGCGAAGTCTCAAGCGCACTGAGAAAGGCGAGGAGTGGCTTATGCAGCCATGCCTGGGGCCCAAACAGAGCTAACGGCCCATCGAGTACGAAACCGACTGATCCCAGAACCGGAGGCTGTCGTTGAAAAAGGTAGTGCAGGTACGACACCAGAATGACGTGCTCAAGTACGGTCATCAGGCGCCCGAGCGCGGTGGCGTTGCTGTGCTCCTCGGATACCTCCTCGTGGAGACGAAGGGCATCAGTGGGGAATACATAACCCCCGCAGGACGGGCACTTGGTCCCTTCTAATGGAACCACTATGTCCCTCGCACGGCACGCCTCGTGGGCCGGGCACCGTGCTAGGACAACGCCGCACTTCGCGGCCTTGTCGCTGTGTCGAACAAGGAGCATGAACACGTCGAGTAGCGGCATGTCCTCAACCTTGTAGTCACGGATTATCTCGAAGACCTCTCTCCGCCAAGAGTCGCGGACAGTCGCCATGTCTTGTCGGCAGACGTTCGACCCGGGCAAGGCCATTGAGTGAAGGGCTTCGTGCGTCGCGGATCGAATGACCGCAGGATCCACCAAGGGCGCCCGCTCCTGCCCCAGCAGTTCTTCAAGGTGGACAAGTACGCCGGCGACCTGGACATAGCCCAGTCTGGTGCTGGGGTACTGCTCCCTGGCAGCAATCTCCTGGGGTGAGCCGTCAAAAGACATCACCCACTTGGGAGTGGAAGTCACCGGGCCAAGAGTAGTAGCGTCAACCAGCAGTTCGGGATCGAGCGCCACGGGGACCTCCTGGGGTAAGACCCGGAAACTGCGCAGTCGCTCCTGGACGAGTTCGTTTTGCACGATTGGAACGTGCCCGGTACTCCTTGCCCTCTCCATCCTGCCAGTGCTGCGATTGTAGGGCATATGCTATCGCCTCCTATGATGCTTGCTGCGCCGCCGCCAACGCAGCCTCTCTAGCCGCATCGATCCTAGCACTGTCGAACAGGTCAATCTGGACTGGGATGATATAGCGGCCACTTCGCGTCTTGAGGCGACAGAACCCGACGTCCTCCGCTCGGAGGGTGAGGTCTGCGAAATCCTCGAAGTCGTAGTACTTGGAGAGCTCGCGGACCTCCTCCTGATTGTTTAGGTGTGTGACGATCCAGTTTGACGTGTTTGAGAGGATCAGCGGATCGACGGTCGTCACCTCTTGGGTAGCGTAGATGAGACCGATCCTGAACTTGGCAGCCTCCTTGGCAAGCCGCACGTAGGGATCGTCTTCTTCCTTGAGCTTCATGCGCTCGCGGTTGAAGAGCCGGTGGGCCTCCTCGATGAAGATCTGAATCTTGTCTGCTTCCTCACCTTGCGCGAACCGCCTTGCTGCATCCTGAACGACATGGTTGATGATCCGTTCCGAGCAGAACTGCAGAACCGTCTCGGAGCCGAGCGACAGGTCCACGATCACGATCTTCCCGCGCTTGAGCTCTTGTAAGACCTCTTCAGCATAATCCCCGGTTGACGTCGGACGGTGGTAGATTTGGAGGGGTTGTAGTACACGGTAGCCGGATCCCTTAGAGCCCCTATAGACAGTGAGGATCGCGTCTAGGCCGGAATCGATCCAGTCGCCTAGGTGTGCACCTGCTTCTCTTGCCGCGAGCAGGGAGTCCCAGAATACAGGCAGATCCGCCGAGGTGAGACGAAGGCTCCCGCGGGAATTGGTCTCGAACCGGTCGTCCCTGCTGCTCGGCAGATTGCTATTGACTGCCTCCAGCACCTCCTTGTTCACCACGATCTCGGCACTGAGGTTCTCAGGCGGTCGAAAGCCTGCCTTGAGCAAAGTGGCGTACAGCGCGCATCGCCGGCGCCTTGATCGGTGTAAGTCCGAGTAGCTAACTTCGGCCCCTTCGGGTCCGATGACATCGGCAGCAAGGAAGCTCTGTATGTAATCGGCGCCCCTCGCCTGTAGGTGAAGAGTAATGAGCTTCCAGGTGACTTCGATATTGCCGTCATCAAAGAAGTTTGATGCGAGGGGCCTCGTGCCTGGATCCGAGTCCCCAGCACCCCACCTGAAGATGGTGACGAACTCGGGTCCGATCTTCGCCAGCGCCGTCTGATCCTGCACGTTGACATTTGCATACTCGCCCGCTGGATCGAAGAGCAGCTGGCCGATCCTCTGCCCCGTGATGGCCGCATGTTCGCACACCGCAGTCGCAATGGTCTTCATCGTGTTCGACTTCCCCATCCGCGTCATGCCAAAGACGGCAGTCTTGAGCGCGATGAAATCTTCTACATTGACACTCACAGGCACCGCAGTGCCGCCGGGAGCGCCAGAACCCAATCGGCCGCGACGGCTGGAAGAGCTGTATCGAACCGTGCCGATCTGAAACCTCCTGGGTAGGGGTGCGCCTGGCTGGATGACTGATACCTCCTGCTCTGTCGCCTCCGGATAGCTGGCGATCACGGCCAAGCTCGCGCCGAACGGCTTATACACCTTGTAGCGGCTCGAGGAGTAGTAGGTCTCAACATCGCTTCCGAAGGAGAGCAAGGCCCGTCCATTGTGGGTGGACTCGTAGAAAGTACCAAGGATCTTTGCCCGAATGCCAGAGAACTGAATCTCGTTCCGGGTAAGCACGTCCAGGATAGCAGGGGAGGCCATTGCCTCGGAAGTGCCCCTGGCGACGACCATCTCGCGCATCGCCTGCTCCCTTACCTGCACGAGTTCCGCTTCGGCTGGTAGGGGAGCCGGCCCAATTACTCGGAGGAGAAGGACCTCTTCGTCCTCTACGTCCGGTGCTTCCCCCGGGACCATGGCCGTCGCCAAGAGAAAGCAATGCCGTGGTACTCCGCCCGCCTGCTTCTTCCACAGATCGTTGGTTAGCACCTGGCATTCGACGTAACCCATTGTGTAGATGCCCCCGACGATTGCGGCGTCCGACAACAGGCGCTGCAGCACGAGTTCCTGGGCAACAATCTTGCTGCCAGGCGTCAAGTTCCTGGCCATAGTCACCTCCGACGAGGCCCCATCGGCGCCTCGAGCCTCTTCTTGGCACTTGGCGACGCCCTGCTCGAAGACCAGACGCGAGAATGGTCGGGTAGAAACTCAAGATTCGTCACTATCAGCTCTTGCGCCTTTACCAAGGAACCAGCGGCCGATGCCGAGTACAATACGTCAAGCCGCTTCGGCCCCACTCCGTTGTGCGAATACAGTCTCTGGATAGCGGGCGCAGGATCGTAGCTTAGCAGCCACGGCTGACGCAAGGCAACGAGCCGGTCATGCAGGGCCTCGTGATCGTGGATCGTGAAGTAGTGCGTGTACAGCCGGGCTGCCTTCTCGTAGAATGGTGGATCGAAGTAGTAGAAGACCTCGCGGTCCCCGTAGTTCCACGAACCAACACGTTCAAGCGTATCCTGCCAGTCCCCATGGTTGACCAGGAGAATCTTCTTACGGAGCGATGCGGCCCGTCGAATCCTCTCAGCAAGTGTACGCGGGTTGAACCGACAGTGTATCCTGTAAGGGGAGTCCTGCTTGTACCCGCCGATGGGACCGGCTGTCGGTGCGAGGATACCGGAGAAGCTGGTCCTGTTTAGAAAGATGCATGCTAGCGCACGGTCCCGGCAAGATCGGAACGAGGCTTCTCGGAAGTACTTCCAGTTGTCTACGCTTGCCTCAATAGTGCTGACTTGCTCAACAAGCCACTCCGGCTCCTTGAACAACACCTCCCAGAAACTGGCGACCAACGGGTCGCGCTCACCGAGAACTGCTGACTCCACCACACCGTCGCTGAGAAGCTGCAGGGTGACACTGGCTCCACCAGCAAACGGCTCCACGAACACCTTTGGACGGAGGGAGTTGAGCCTGATCACATCAGCCACGTAGGTGGCCAAGCGGCGCTTCGATCCCGGATAGCGGAGGGGCGACAGAATGGACACTCGCTTCCGCCCACACGGAGGGCCTTCCAGCACTGGCTGCATCATGCACCCTCATTCTGAATCTGCTTATTGTCTCTCTTGGCTATCTTGCTTGCGGGCGAAGCCTCATGCGGCATTCTGTTCATGCGGTCCAATCGTCTCTTTCTGCCGTTGTCCGGCCGAGCTCACTAGTATAGCGCAAGACACCATGCACGTCGGCTGCGCACACCTAGCTTCTGTTTGTCTGTCCCAGCCTCCGCTCAGCACAATACAGCACGAGTTGGCTCTCGACCCAGTGGAATGGCGCCCAGGTCTGGCCGCGGTTCTGGTTGACGTAGGGGTCCGGCTCGTACTCGATGGTCAGCTCCTCTCCCGGACGGATCAGGGCCGAGATGTCGATCTCCCACGGTGTCACCACATCACCCGGAGCCCATCCCGCGCGGTCGTACTTCCACGTTCCGCCCTGCGGTCTGCAAGGGTTGAGGTAGTTGTCCTCCTTCCACAGCACGTTGTAGAACTGCTTGCCTCCCACAGTCACGGTGCGGCCGCGGCGCATGAACTCGGCGGCGTTTTCCGAGTTGGGGCTCATGCCGTGGCCCGTGACCGTGAACCGCAGCTTCCCTCCTTTGGCCGCCTGATCCACCTTCAGGCGCTGCGGCACGAAGAAGTCGTCCATCGGCTTCTCGGGATTGCCGTACTCCGGGCTGCCAGTCCACAGGTTCTTCACCGCATATGCGTACCGCTCGGCTGGGCCCTTGTGGAAGCGGAACTCGACGGAGACCAACCAGCCCTGTCCGTAGGTTCCGCACTCCACGGCCACGCGTTTGCGACCCCTCAGCAGGGGCCGGAAGTCCGAGACGTCCACAGTCCACCTGTGCCCACGGCGATAGGGCGTGATGTAGCGCAGCACCTCGAAGCGCTCGCCTGTTTCGTCGTACACGTAGATGGCTGCCGAGCGGTCCCAAGGGTCATAACCCGCTTCCGGCTTGTCCAGCGTGAGGGTGCAGAGGATGCGCCCGTATGGATAGTTGTCGGCAGGGAACTCGACCTCTCGCTCGATCTTGTGGTGATCGGCGTTGTTCAGCCACTTGTCAATCGCTATGACGCTGAGTGGTGGATCCGTCGGCTTAGACGGATTGGACCAGCGTACGACCACGTCGTCCACCGATGCCGACGTCGCCTTGTCTCCGGCGACGGCCCCGAACGCGACGCGGTGCTCGAACGGGTGCATCTCGGGGAGGAAGAACCGGTCGTACACGGCCGCGCCGCCGACGCGGACCGATACCTCGGCCCCACCAACGACGTGCGCTACATCCACGCGGACGAGGCATTCTGCGCCCCGAAACTCCGCGCCTGACAGACGATTGGCGATCTCTCTCCCGTCCCAGTGAAGCGATACCTCCCGCTCGGGGCGCCCATAGATGTTGCCGTCCGCGTTGAAGGGGTCCTCGGACGGCGGGTTGTGTGTGTCGAAGCAGACGGCGAACGCTCCCGCGAGATTGGCCTCGTCCCAATCGGCATCCGCGGGCGGCGCACCTTCAGAGCCATAGGTGGCGGTCGGAAGCAGCACGAAGGCGAGGCCTCGACCATTTCCATCGAGCCGCATGGTCCACTGGGCCGCGACGTTCGAGAATGACCCCTTGGCGGTGCGGGAGAACCCGATTGCGGCCTTGGCCGAGGTGGCTTCGTGCAGGAGGCTCATCACGCCATCGCGTGCGGTCGGTGTCGTCGTGTTGGACGACACCGCGTACGGCACGTGGTAGGGCTTTCCTTCGAAGTCTTGCACCAGCATGGCGCTGGAGGCTGATTGGGAGCCAAGTGCGGCGAGCAGAACTGGCAGCATGGGACATGCTTCGCTGCCGCGGCGCCCGTGCCTCTCGCAGGACGGGGCGAAGATCCTATGGATCGCCTGTGTGTGCGAAGTTGAGAAGCACGATGTTGATGTCGCTCAGTCCGACCTGACCGCTCTCATCCAGATCCGACATCCGATGGCCGGGCTTGGCGAAGTCCACCAGCACGGCTGTTAGGTCGAAGAGGTCCACCACGTTGTCATCGGAAACGTCACCGTTGCGCAGTAGCAGCGTTCCAACGTTGGCGTCTCCGGACGTGGTGTCGAAGCCCATGGTGCGGCGGAGCCAGTGAGTGTGTTTGACGGATAGGTCGTATGCGCCGCTGGGAGCTGGCACTGTGAACTGGCCGCTGCCAGTTAGCGCTGCCAGCCAGTACCCCTTGCGCTGCGTTTGTCCAGGGAGTCGGTACTCGATGGAAGTCAGCGTCGGAACCGCACCTGCGAGGTGCTGGAAGTCGAACGTGCCGGACAATGAACGATAGCCGGTATCCGGACCGTCCTGATGAACGAAGATGTCCGAGTCGCTGTTCGTGTCGCCCCCAACTAGGTTCGATGCGAGCGATTCGAATGCCACGAACCTGCCGTCTGCACTGATATGCGGGGCAGTACTGACGAAGTTGCTCTGCTCGCCGGAGCTCGATACGGACACCCTACGTGTCAGGCTGAGCACACGATCGCGCGCGAAGATGTCCTGCTCGCCGTTGGTGTCGTCGTCTACGAGGTTGTACGCATAGGAGGCGAATGCCACGAAGCGGCCCTCGTAGCTGAGAGAGGGTTCTGTGCTCCAGACCCACCCCTGCTCGCCGTTGCTGGAGACGGATTCACGCACCGTTGACCATGACGCGAGATCGCGGACGAACACATCCCTGCAGCCGTTGTTGTCGGCTGGCACTAAGTCCGGGCAGGTGGACTCGAAGGCCACGATGTAGCCGTCGGCGCCAATAGCGGGCCGCCCGCTCGCGCCGGTGCCCTGCTCGCCCGCCGAGGACACGGAGACGCGTTCGATCGTGCCGAGCTGCCTATCCCGCACGAACACGTCCTCCGAGTTATTGGTGTCGCCTGCAACAAGGTTGGTGGCGTCCGAAGAGAACACGACGAAGCGACCATCCGCAGAGACAGCCGGATCCCGGCTTCCGTCGTTCGCCTGGACACCGGAACTGGAAACCGATACCCGCTCCGTGAGAGACAAGAATCGGTCACGTACGAAGATGTCGCGCGCCCCGTTGGAGTCGCCGGGGACCAGCTCTGGCGCGTACGAAGCGAAGGCGACGAACCTGCCGTCGGCGCTGATGCTAGCACTCTCACTGGAGTCGGAGGTTTGCCCTCCGGCCGTGCTGACGGACACGCGCTCGGTCGTGCTGAGAAGACGGTCACGAACGAAGACGTCGGTGGCGTTGTTGGTGTCATTCGGAACCAGATTGGCAGCCTGAGACTGGAATGCGACAAAGCGGCCGTCAGAGCTTATGCTGGGTTCCCAACTGCCGCCACTAGCTTCTGCGCCGCCGGAAGAGACAGACACGCGCCAGGTGCCGCCCTGCTGCGCAAGGCAGGCGTGCGATGCGATGAGTGCGACCGCCGCGGTGACGACTGCGGGCCAGGACGGAGTTCGGAGTGCGGCGGCCGTGCAGCCGCATGGGCGGGACATGAGGGTATCCATCCGAGCATCACCTCGAGGCGCTCAGCGCAAGCGACCCCCCTTCGCCGCGCCGCAAGCGCGGTCTGCCTACATGATATCACCGGATCGGTCTGCGCGCCGCGGTTCCCGAGATGCGTCTGCCGCTCACTGCGTTCCTGGCTAGTCCTCTGCGAACGCTGCGCGTCATCCCCCCGCGCCGCCCATCGCCTGGGTGGCTGCGCGAGAGGCTCGGTGTAACTCCCGGAGGAAATCTCACCCGGAGAGCGCAAAGACCCGCAGAGATTCGCAGTGAGGTTCGTTCTTGCGCCGCGCGGTCTCTCGCGTGACGGCAGTTGGCAGACAGGGTAGAGCGCACAGAGACGCGGGCAAGGACATGGTCTGGCTCGGGGGCTAGGGAGGGAGTTGGCCTGTAAGCCGGGTTCTGTGTTTGTGCGGCGATCTATCTAGGACCGTCGTTGCCGACGGTCTCCAGCAACCTACCCGGAGGGTCAGCGGGCCGCCTCATCCCCTCCCTATTCGGTCTTGCTCCCGGCGGGGTTTGCCCGGCGCCCTCGTCTCCGAGGACCCGGTGAGCTCTTACCTCACCATTTCACCCTTACCCCGAACGCGAGGTCCGAGGCGGTATGTTTCTGTGGCACTTTCCGTCGAGTCGCCTCGCCCGGGTGTTACCCGGCGCCGTGCCCTATGGAGCCCGGACTTTCCTCCCCGACCGAAGTCGGAGCCGCCGCCCGGCCAACTCCCCGATCCAATTGTAGACGACGGATCGAGAAGCGATCCGGTTTCGTAGAGGAATCAGGTTACGGCATTCGAACCTGTATCATTAAGAATGTATCTGCGCTTTTCTGAAAAATCGCGGAGTTGCAGGGTACCATTCTTGTGGTGAGGCTCGCTAAGCACGGCCCGGCCCATTTTCCGAAAGGAAGGCACGGAGCGGCTTCGAGTGGGCCTCCATTCCTGACCGTGGCTTGCCGGGATGCAGGCGAACACTTACAAGTAACCATACGGAGATGCAGCAAAATGATGTCAAGACTACGCGGTGCGGTGCCACCGTTCTGGGATACGTTGGAGATCGACGAGCGGAAGCAGCTCGAAGCGGCGGGACGCTCGTATCACATTGAGCGCCGTGCCTTGGTTTATCAACCCGGAGAGCCCAGCGAGTCTATCTACGTGGTCAAGAACGGGCTGATCCGGCTCGTGCGTCCGGTGCAGAAGGGCCGTGAGCTCACTCTCGCCATGTGCGAGCGCGGCCATCTATTTGGCGAATCGCCTCTCTTCGACGAGGCTCCCCGCACCCACTACGCCGAGGCCATGCTCGAGACCGACCTCCTCGAGATTCCAGCAGCGAAGGCTCGCGCCATGCTGCACGGTTCCACCGGCCTCTCTATGAAGTTCATCACGGCCCTCTGGAACCGCAAGATGGACACGGACTACCGGATCGAGGACGTCATCTTCCGTGACGTACCTGCGAGGCTCGCCCGTGCTCTTCTTTGGCTTGCCGAGAAGTACGGCGAGGCGGACCCAAAGGGTGGTAAGGGTATCGCCCTTCGGCTCACTCATCAGGAACTTGCCAGCATCGTCGGCACCACTCGCGAAACGACGACGCTCGTGCTGAACAAGTTCAAGAAGGACGGACTGGTCACGACGACTGGTCGAGCCATGTTCATTAAGAGGCCCGATACCCTGAAGGCCGTGGGCGACTCGCCCGGCCGACGCTAATACGAGAAGGGGTCGAAGAACAAATAGGCGGTGGCGGGGCGGCGCGATGCTCGGCATCGTACCTCCGCCCCCGCCGAACCCTTTGCCTACAGGTCGTGGCTAGCGCAGGTCGCGCCGGTGCTCGCGAGCTAGGCCGAAGAGTATCGGGAAGAACAGCCACAGAGGCCAGGCTGGGACCTGTGGCGTAGCCACTGCCGACCAACTGAGACCACCCATTGTCGAGCCGAGCTGCGAGAGCAAGTGAGCGCAGGGGGCAACGACCCCTCGTAACCACAGCGCCTCCCAGCCGGGAACGAGTGCTCCGGCGGGCCCGAGGAGCCCTCCCCAAAGAATGGGGGCGGAAAGCGGTACGCACACCAGGTTCGTGAGGGGCGCTAATAGCGGAACCGACTGGAAGTAGAACGCCAACAACGGCGTGGCAGCGATCGAGGCGACCACGGAAGTCATCGCTCCCGCGAGGACCCAGAGCGTGGCGTGTCTAAGCAGCCTCTCCCGGCTGCCAGGAATCCTCTCGCTCATCCAGCGGAAGCTGGGCGGACACCAAACGATCAGAGCACCCGCAACGAAGTAGGAGAGCTGGAACCCCGGATCTCGCAGCACGCCGGGGTCTACGACGTACGAATGCGCCGCACCTATAGCGAGCGCGGTAAGTGCGTCGGGTTGTCGTCGCAGTGCCACTCCGGTGAGGTACACGCAGAGCGCGACAGCAGCGCGCACTGTCGGCGGGGTACCTCCTGCGGCGAAGGTGTAGGCTGCGATACCGAGCATCGTGGCGAACAGCGCCCCTCGCCTGGGGACGCGAAGCAGGCTGAGAATGGCGAGCAGGAGGCCTCCGACCACCGCCGCGTTCAGCCCGGATGCCGCCAGGAGGTGATAGGTGCCCGCGCGCTTCATGGCCTCGCGCGTGTCCTGTGCTATGCGGCCGTCGTCCCCGAACACGATACCGATGGTCATGGCCGCCGATTCCGACGACATCTGGCGAAGGTAACTGCGCTCTGCGGACCTGCGTAGGCCGGCGATGGCGGCCGCTACCGGGCGGTTGCTGGGCGCGGTGCGCTGTATCGAGTTGCGCGCGGCGCTCATGCGAGCGACTACCCCCTGCCTTCGCCAGTAGCGGCTCTCCGTGGCTTTCGGCCGGCCCTCTAGTCTCAGCAATTCGCCAGGGAGGGCGAAGAAGCCCGGACCGGTATCGACAAGGAGGCGCGCACCTCGAGGTAGCGGCCCTTCTTCCGCAGACACGACTAGCGATGTGAAGCGGGCTCGCGACAGGGGCATGGAGACAACCCGAGCAACGACTTCCACCTTGCGGTCGGTCGCCTCGATCACGCTCAGCCTCTCCGCCCCCAGGGTCCTAGCTCCGGCATACAGCCCGCCCGCTGTGGCGCACACGCAAAGGAGCGCAGGCCAGGTGCGATGGCAACACAGCGAGAGCAGTGCGAGAGAGCCGGCGCCGGCAGCTACCCACCATCCGAGGGCCGGATATGCCGCAGCACCGAAGAGGGTGGCTAGAACGGTTTGAAGCAGCGGTCTGCCGTGCAGCAGCCCGAACATGCTACGTCGCGCGGCAGGTCGGGCAGAGGCCCGGATCGCCCTCGAACCGCCTCCGGCAGCGCGGGCAGATTGGACTCCCGTGTTCCTCCATCGCCCGCTGCCGCTTTATGACGCGAGCGCGAACGCTGTCTACCACTTCCTGCCACTCTCTCTCCGGCCCCGATCGCGTGAAGGGTCTCCACGGCTCCTCTGGTGCCTCCTCCCTCGGTGGCGGCGGGCTCACGGCACCTGGCCGAAACCGGATATCTTGTATAAGTTTCTCGCCTATACTTTCATTAAGGCGAGCAATGATCAGGTCTTTGCGCATGTTCAGCTCTTGCTGCCAAACGCTGTCCGTAACCGTAACCCATAGAATGCCTGAACGGAAAAACGAGGCCTCCGACACTCGTGCGAGCACATCACCTACTGCGGTTCGCCACTTGGCGACCACAGCTCGGGCACGCACCTGACGCTCCAGCCCCATGCCTCGGATTGCTTGCGGAAGCGCTTCGTTCAGAGGTCGCATCGCCTAATTCTCTTCGACGAGTCGCGAGTTGGAGACCTGCACCAGTTTTGCATTCGCTAGCACCGATGCTGCCAGCTGGTGCGTGTCCGTGCAGGTCATGATCATCTGCGCTCCACTCAGGCAGTATTCGAGCAGACGGTTGCGCCGAGCCTCGTCGAGATCGGACAGCACGTCGTCTAGGAGCAGGACCGGGGCTTCTCCCATTCTCCGCTCGGCTACCTGTGCTTGGGCCACCTTCAGTGCGAGCGCGGCGGTTCGCTGCTGACCCTGAGAAGCGAACTGTCTGGCGCTTCGGCCGGAAACGAGGATCTCTATATCGTCTCGGTGCGGCCCGCGCGAGGTGGTGCCACGTGCGAGGTCCTGCGAGCGAGAGCTTGCGAGGGCCTCTAATAAGCCACCCGGCGGTATGTCGGGGCGGTAGCGACACGATAGGCTTTCGCCATCTCCGGATAGACGCGAGTGGGTTTCGCTCGCGATAGGCGCGATGGCTTCGAGCCACTCTTGCCTGGCCCGCACGATGGGCTCTCCAAAGCGAGCCAGCTGCTCATCCCACACGCTGAGGTCTGCAGATGTCGAGCCAGCTGCCATTTCGCCCAGCAGTGCGTTTCTGTGCGCCAGAGAGCGCTTGTAGCGAGCGAGGTCCATCCCGTAGCTCGAGCTCTGCTGCACCAGCTCCACGTCCATGAAGTCACGCCTGCGGGAAGGCTCCCCTCGAATGATCGAAAGGTCGCGGGAGCTGAAGTCCACGACGTGGAGGCAACCGATGGCTTCTGCAACCCGGGGTACCGATGCTCCATCGATCGCTGCCAGCTTCTTACTTCCTGGCTCGAAGCGGATCGAGATGGTTCGACACCCATCGCTTCGCTCGACCTGTCCTTCTACGAGGCAAAACGGAGCGTCCCAGCGGATCATCTCTCCGTCCCGGCCGCTGCGAAATCCGCGGGCCGTGGAAAGAAAGTGGATAGCCTCCAAGAGGTTGGTCTTGCCTGCGCCGTTCTCACCATGCAAAATGGTTACCCTGGGAGAAGGACAGAGGCGAGCGGACGCGTAGCTTCGGAAGCTCTCTAGCCTGATCTCGATGAGGCGCACGAGGGTCTTTTCACATCCTCCTAATCCATTATGAAGCAGCTTCGAGATTCAGACTCTGTTATGACAGGAGGGAGGACGTTCGTCCAGAGATGGTGGGGAAGGAGCTGCGAAATGCGCAAGGCGGTCGGCTGGGAGGTTGGACGCTGTTCTGTGAGCAGAGTGTCGAGGGACGTGTGAAAAAGTGCGATACGAGTGTGGAAAAGGGGCGACTTTTCCACACCGCACCGTTAGCGTAGCAAAACTTCACCCCTGTCCCACACCGTTGTCCACAGGAATTTCACAAGGCCTCGGACCCCGTTTTGGCCGGCCGACTCCTCGACTCCACCTCGCCCAGGTTGCGATCCGAGGGCCGTGCCATAATGAGCCGCCTTGAAGACCGGGATCAGCGACTCCGGTGACCTGGTCACCGTTATCATCCCCGTTTACAACGAAGCCGCGACCATTCGCGAGGTGATACGGCGCGTCGAGGCGGCGCCGTTCGAGAAGGAGATTCTGATCGTTGACGACGGCTCGACCGACGGGACGAGTGCACGGGCGGAGGAGGTTGCCAGCGATCGCGTTCGGGTGATCCGTCTGGAGCAGAACGCAGGAAAGGGCGCGGCGATCCGCGCGGCCCTCCCGCATGTGCGAGGAAGGGCGGTGATCATTCAGGACGCCGACCTGGAGTACGACCCGGAAGACATCCCGGCCCTCGTCCGCGATATTCTGGAGGGGCGGGCAGCCGCAGTGTACGGAAACCGTTTTCATCACGGCTTTCCTGCTGGCATGGCGTTCGCGAACCGTGCGATCAACCGAATTCTCGCAGCGATGGTCACGGTTCTGTACGGCCACCGGCTCTCGGACGAGGCGACCTGCTACAAGGCGTTTCGAACCGACGTTTTAGTCAATATGAAACTGACGTGCCGCCGCTTCGAGTTCTGCCCGGAGGTCACAGCCAAGGCTCTGCGGGCGGGGCATCGCATCGCCGAGAAGCCCATTCGCTATGTGCCGAGGACGAAGTCAGCGGGAAAGAAGATCCGCTGGTGGGACGGCGTCATCGCCATTTGGACGCTGATAAAGTTCAGGTTCGTCCGCTGAAGTTGATCGGATCTGTCTCGGAGGAGAAACCATGAACACTCCCGCGGGGGCAAGGCGGCCGAACCGGCTGATCCACGCCACCAGCCCCTATCTACTGCAACATGCCTACAACCCCGTTGACTGGCATCCGTGGGGTCCGGAGGCGCTCGCCAGAGCCCGAGAGGAGGACAAATTGATCTTCCTCTCCATCGGCTATGCCGCGTGCCACTGGTGTCACGTGATGGAGCGCGAGGTCTTCGAGAAGGAGTCCGTGGCCTCCGCGTTAGCCAGAGACTTCGTCTCTATCAAGGTCGACAGGGAGGAGCGTCCGGACGTGGACGCTCAGTACATGCTCGCCGCGCAGCTGATGACCGGGGGCGGAGGCTGGCCACTCTCGGCGTTTCTGACGCCGAATCTAGACCCCATCTTGGCGGCAGGAAGGTACTTTCCGGAGGACGCGTTTCTCCACCTACTAGCGCAGCTGGCACGCGCATGGAGGACCGCGAGGGGTGAGCTGAGTGCACAGGCCCTGCAGGTGTCGGCAGCGCTGCGCGCGCACGCGGGCAGCGGGGGGAGCGCTCTCGTTCCCTCGGGCGCTTTGGAGGAGGCAGTTCGCTCTCTGGCCGGGCGCTTCGACGAGGAGCGCGGAGGGTTCTCGTTGCAGCCGAAGTTCCCGATGGCGCCCGTCTTGCGGCTGCTGTGCGACGCGGCGCGGGGAGGAGACGAGCGTGCGGCGGCCATGTTGCATCACACGCTCGGGGCTATGGCTCGAGGCGGCATCCACGACCACGTGGGTGGGGGGTTCTTCCGCTATTCCACGGACCGAATGTGGCTGGTGCCGCACTTCGAGAAGATGCTGTACGACCAGGCGCAGCTCCTAGAGGTGTACTCGGAGGCCTACACGCTGCGACCGGACCCTGCCTATCGCGAGGCAGCGATGGGCATCGTGCGGTTCGTGCTCCGTGAGCTGCGCCACGAGAGTGGTGCATTTTTCTCCAGCCTGGATGCCGATAGCGAAGGGGAGGAGGGCAAGTTCTACGTGTTTGCGGCCAGCGAGGTCCGCTCGGTGTTGGGTGTGGAGGCAGAGCGGTTCCTGCGCGTGTACGGTGTCACCGAGCGGGGCAACTTCGAGCATGGCCGCTCGGTACTCGGCTTGGTGGACGAGGGGTCGGGGGTAGGTGCGATGCGTGACTGCCTCGATGCGCTGTTCGACTATCGCGCCCGCCGCGTGCGGCCCGCGACGGATGACAAGGTGCTATCGGGCTGGAACGCACTGATGATCGAGGGGCTGTGCCGTGCGGCGGAGGTGTTCGCGTACGCAGATGCATTAGATGCTGCCGAGGAAGCGGCGAAGTTCATCCTGACCGAGATGGTTTGCGAGGGAGCGCTGCAGCGAGCGTGGAGGGAAGGACGCGTCAGCGGCGAGGGCTTCCTCGCGGACTACGCGTACCTCTTGCAGGCGTTCGTGTCGCTCTCCAATGCCAGAAGGAAGGGTGAATACCTGACACAGTGTGAGTGGATTGCGCAGCGGATGGTGGATCGATTCTGGGACGACGAACAAGGTGGCTTCTTCGACTACGCTGACACCGGTGATCACGTAGCACGCTTGAAGACGGCGGAGGACAATGCCGAGCCGAGCGGCAACGGGGTCGCCGCACTGGCACTAACACGCCTGGCAGATGTTACGGGTGACACGCGGTGGAGAGGATATGCGCATCAGACGGTGCGTGCCTTCGGCGCGATGCTGAGAGACGCGCCATCGTTCGGAGCGACCCTGTTGAGAGCGAGCCAGAGACTAGTCCCCGATCTGCCGAAGGTGACGGTCAGCGTGCCCGAGCGTGTGGTGGTAGCCGAGCGTCTGGCGCGCGTTCCGGTAATGCTAACGGTGCCGACGGGATGGCGGATATATGCCGCGGGAGAGGAAGCGCCTGCAGGGCGATTGTCAGTGCGTCTGGAGGACCTGCCGAGTGAGTGGCAGTGGGAGACACGTATGCCCGAGCCGACTTTCCAGCGTGGTGACGCGCCCTTCTACCAAGGGCCGGTCGAGGTCTCTTTGCATGTGACCTTGCCAGAGGACGTGATAGCTGGTGAATAGCGCGCGTGGTAGCGACGTATCAGGTGTGCAGCGACTCGACGTGTCTGCCCTTGGAGCGGCAGGAGAGGGAGTTCGTGCTCGTGGTAGGGTGAGGCACGGGCTTGCGTGTGGTTGTTGGTGGTATCGCCAGGACGCCTCCGCCGCTTGCGGTGGAGGCTGTCGGTACGGGTGCCAGCGCGATCATAGCGAGCCTCCACCGCAAGCGGCGGAGGCACGAGCTGCCGAAAGTGCGCTCCGAGCGTCATGCTGAGCCTGTCGAAGCATGACGCTTGCGGTCCGCAGAGGGTAGGGTTGGGTTCCTGTGGTGCGGCTATCGGTCGCATGCTTCGACAAGCTCCGCATGACGCTTGCGGGCCGCAGAGGGTAGGTTTGGGTTCCTGTGGTGCGGCTATCGGTCGCATGCTTCGACAAGCTCAGCATGACGCTTGCGGGCCGCAGAGGGTAGGTTTGGGTTACTATGGTGCGGCTATCGGTCGCATGCTTCGACAAGCTCAGCATGACGCTTGCGGGCTGCATAGGGTAGGTTTGGGTTCCTGTGGTGCGGCTATCGGTCGCATGCTTCGACAAGCTCAGCATGACGGTACAGTGCGGCGGCCACTGGGTGGTAGGAGTGGGTCCGTCGGCAGGACGTTCTAGCGCGTCAGAGAGGTGACCTGCGCTAGCGCATCTTAGCCCTGTCATCTCGACGGAGCGGGGAGGTGCTTGTGGCGTAGCAGCTGGTATGCCCCACGACCGAGGGAGGCCCTGCTGACTCCTCCGCTCGCATCGCCGTTTTCCGACTCGAGACATGAGCAGAGCTTAGTGCCAGCCGCTGCGGGCTCGGCGAGGCCTTCGGCCCCTTTGGGCGACAATCCGACGGATGGCCGAGCGGTGGGATGCAACGTGTGAGTGCCGGCATGGCGGATTGATGAGAGTCCACGCGGAGCACGCAGAGGTCCACAGAGAGCGCAAAGAAGCAGTCGAGGGCGTCGCCAGTCCGTACAACACCTCGCGTACAGGCGGGCAGTGTCGCGTGCGCAGAGCCCGGGGCTAGTGCTAACAGAGCTATGATGCGACTGCTGCTGTCACGCCAGCGTGATGGAGTGGTCCCTCAGGATGGTATGTAACGAGCAGCGAAGACGGTGTTCCAGCAGAGACGCGTCCTCGGGTTGCGAGAATCGTGCCGTGAGGGTGAACTCCAGCGTGCCGGCAGGTAGGTCCACCACTCGGAAGACCGGCGTAGAGGTAGGGTCCGCGCCTGCAGTGGATTGGGCAGCTGCCAGGCAGGCTCGTTGGAGCGCAGCAACGTCGGTGGTCGCGGCCGCCCGTGCTCGAACGGTCACCTGTTGCACTGCGTTGGGCGTCGCCGTGACCACCGAGCGGATGAGATTGACGTTGGGAAGAATGATGCGCTGTTCGCCGAAGCGGGAGCGCAGGATGGTGTTGCGAAGACCTATCTGCTCCACGAACCCTTCGACACCGTCCACTCGGATGTACTCGTTCAGTACGAAGGGGCGGGCGAGTGCCAGGTAAAGGCCGGCGAACAAGCCCGAAAGCATGTCTTGCATGCTGACCGCGACCGCGATACCCGCAATCCCCAGCGACGCGACCAGGGGCCCGACGCGATAGCCCAGCAGGTCTAAGGCAATCAGCCCCGCCACTACCCATATTGCTGTCAGCAGCAGCCGGCGGATGAGCTGCAGCGCGGTCGCTTGCTGCTCCGTGCGCAAGGCTTGCAGGTACCAATCCAGCACTTTGGAGGTGATGCGCGCGAGAGCGAAGGCGCCGACGAGCGTGGCACACACCATTGCAGCGGCGGTCACGCGACCTCGCACGACTTCCGACAGAGGCCAATAAGAAGTGGCAAGATAGAGCCCGAAGACCACACAGCCCACGACTGCGGGCATGCGCAGCCTGAGCAGCACTTGGCGGGCCGAAGCACTCTCGGGCAGCCGCCCGGAGAGCCAGCCGAAGGCGAACCATGCGACAACCGCGATCACTAACCATCCAGCCAGAACCACTCCAGACTGCAGTGCCGCAGCGGCGATTTCGGCTTGGGTCATGGCTGCGGCTCCTTCGGGCGGTCGCGGTCCAGCGTGCGTAGGCGCGCGAGAACCAGTGGGTGGGTCTCGCGGCCTTCGTGGGTCAGGGCCCACGCGCCCTTGTCGAGCGCGAATAGGGTGTCCACGCACTCCAGGCGCACTCCCCAATCGGCGTGGTCCATCAGGCGGGCGACGAGCCGGTCCGCCTCCGGAGGTTTCGTTCGGCGCAGCACGGACAGGGCGAGGCGCAGAGCGGTCGGGTCCTCGCTCTCCAACGCCGCGACTACGGCTGGCTGGGACGTTGGGCCGAGGCGGGCGAGGGCGGTCGCGGCTGCCTCGCGCAGGGGCATGGATGGAGAGGCCAAAGTGGCCGCGAGGTCGTCGGCGGCGTTGGGATCGGCGATCTGGCCGAGGGCTATCGCGGCTTCCAAAGCGACGGTCTCGTCCTTGTCCGCCAGCAGGGCACGAAGCTGCGGAGCCGCCTCTGCGATGCCCAGTGCGCCCGCCGCGCGAATGGCGGCCTTGCGGTACGGCTCTTGCTCGAGCAGCGTCGGCAGTCGGGGGCCGAGAAGGCGGGACTTGAGCGTGGTGAGGATGCGCAGGGCGTTACGCACCACCTCGGGATGCGGATCGTCTAGCCGGGCTGCCAGTAGCTGTTGGGCGGGTTCTCCGACTGCGCCGAACACCTCTTCGAAAGCGCGGTCGGCGAGGCGGTTCGAGTCGCCGATGTGCCTGTCTACCATGTAACGGCAGGCGGGCATGCCGATTTCTATCAGTCTTTGTCGGGCCGCGCGCACCTTATCGCGGGCGGTTCCGACTTCCCAGGTCATGGCGTCGCGGTAGATGGGCTCGAGGTTAGGGTCTTCTGGCGTGTCGGATACCCACGGAGGTGCCGGAGGTCTCTGTGCGGCGGCTCGGGGCGGCTTCGGAGCGAGTGGCTGAAGGGACTTGTCGAGCTGCTCGTCCACCGTGTCGAACAAAGCAGTCTGGCCCTCCACGGGATCGGCGAAGTCCAGTGCAATCGCCCAAGAGCCACGCCTTTCGAGCTTGCCATCGCCGAAGCCCTCGTAGTAGCGATCCTGCCCTGCCATGTCCACGAACACACCAACGCTACCAGAGCCCCGCGCCTCGTTCGCGTTGCCGGGCGGGCCGTGGTATCGGTCATTGCCGGCAGCGTCCACGTAGATGCCCACACCGTTCGCGTTACCGAGTGCGGGACGACTATCACCTCCCGCGCACACGTCGTTACCGCTCCTGTCGAGCATCACGGCGACGGCGTAGTCGTGCCCGATTGCGTGCATAGCACCCAGCTTGCAAGAGTAGGAGTCATCGCCGGAAAGATCGATCAGCGTTGCGACGCACAGGTGCATGGGCGAGCACTGCGAGTAGTAGTAGCTATCGTAGCTGTCGTGTCCGCTAACATCCAACAGGGCGCCGAATGCGAACCAGTAGCTGGCGGCTTGGCAGTAGCTCTCCCCGTTATAGGTGTCGTCGCCCGCCGCGTCGTATAACATCCCGAAGCCTCCGGAGCGCCCCCCGGTGTCTTCTCGGAAGCCGGTGGAGAAGCCTTGCGCGAAGCTGTAATGCACCTTCTGCGCTTCGAGGAGCGGTGCATTCATGATCCACCCACCTGCGCGATAGACGTCGTTGCCAGAGCGGTCGGCCAGCGCTCCCACACCCATGGTAGCGGATGCACCCTGCGCAAAGAACCACGCATCGTACAGATCGGTGCCGGAGCTATCATCGAGCCACCCGAGACCGAACATGGCAAACCCCTGAGTGAGGGCATGACCACGATACGTGTCGTTTCCGCCTCGGTCCAGCAGCACGCCGCATCCCGCGAGCCCTGCACCCAAAGAGAGGTGTCCCCCTTCGTACAGGTCATCGCCCGCGAGATCCACTAACAGCCCCGTGCCGAGGAAGCCCGCTCCACCGGAGAGGTCGGACAGCATGTAGCGGTCGTTGCCCGAAAGGTCCAACGAGAAGGAGGGGCGGCCCAAAGCACCGCCGATCCGTCCTACGTAGGTGTCGTCACCGCCGAGGTCGATCAGAGCAACCACGTTGGGCCCGTGGTCGTGCCTATCGTGTCCCGTTCCCGCGAGCACCAGCTTGCCGATGGGGAGTTGGACGACGAGAGTCTGCTTCCAATTCTTGAGGGAGCCTCGCGCTAGGACCAAGAGCGGGTCAGTGAGCGCAGGACTGGACACCTGGTGCAGGGCGTCGGCGGCGCGGCACAGGCGCTGGACGTCCAGCTTCTCGAGGAGCAACCACACGCGCTCGGGATCGGTTCTCGGGCCGTCGGGCACGAAGTCGAACCGTGCCTCGGGCATGTCCTCTTCCAGCGCCAGGTAGGGCAAGCCGCGCAGTAGCTCCTGACGCTCGGACGCGCTGAGGCGAGCGGTGGCGGCTCTCAGCTCGGCATCTGCCTCGGCAAGGGCGAGGAGCAGTGGGCGGACGGCTGTCCGCAGCGGCTCGGGAACCTGCATCAGCTCCCTATCGAAGACGAGACGCTCTGGCCCGGGCGGAGGCGTTTCGTCCAGTTTGTGAATGGGCCATGCGAGGTCCGATGGGCGAGGTGCGGGGCTCTCGAGCGCGGCGCGCATGGTCTCCACGAATCGCGGGGCGGCGGGTGGGTCGTCGAGCACCGCGTCCACGCATGGCAGTCGCCATCGGTCGTTGAACGGCCGCTTGTCGTAGCCGAGGTCGGCCCGTGTCATATTGATGGCGTGCAGGGCGAGTCCGACGGCGCGCAGCTCGCGCTGCGTCCAATCGGCGCTGACAGGGTTCTGCGTCGCGGTCTGGGCAAGTAGGATGAGGGCAATCAGGTTCATCGTCGCCTCCGGCCGTCCTCTCCGGCCTCGGTTTCTGTTTTCCCCACGCATGCCGTCCTCTCCCGCCTCGGGCAGTGACTGCATGACTGCGATCGCACGTCGAGGGCGCAGAGATCGCCTCGCCGCCCGCTTCCCAGGGCTAGGGTTCGTGTGCTTTCGGCGCTGCGATCTTGGCGATACCTCAGCGAACTCCGCGTGATAGGCAGGACGTTCTACGGTGCTGCAAAACGGGGGGCGAGGTGGACGAAGTCGCCCGATGCGGTTCCACGCAGTGCCCCGCGAAGATCCGCGAAGGCCGCCGACGGCGCCGCACCGTAGTCCCGCAGAGTAGGGGTTCTCGATGTCTCCGAGCTCCCGTCCGGCGGGGCGGCGGGATTGCGCCGGGGGGGCCAGCCCGACTTCGTAAGAGATTCGCGAGCGGATCATAAGGTTTTCGCTAATGTCGTTCGGGAGGGCCCATCGAGGGCATCCGGAGCGTGGCTTTCATGCTCACCAGGTCGGTACATTCGACCCCGGGAGCGCGAGGCCGTGCGCTTCCAACGACCTACAAGACCTAATCAGTTCCCATGGCGCGTACAACTGATGGGTCGAACGGGAGGTCCACCGCCAAGGCGTTCTCACACAACTGATGCTCCGCTCGTAAAGGAGAGGACTGCGGGGGTTCCGCTACCCCGCAGTCTCCTATTTGGGTGACGCGCAGCGCCCATGCGCGCCGGTCATTCCTCGCGCAATGCCTCGATGGGCTGTAGCTTGCTTGCCAGGTAGGCCGGATACAACCCGAAGACGATCCCTACTAGCGCGGCGAAACCGAATGCTAACACCACGCCCGATGGCACTACCACCGGCGGCACTCCGATAAACCCCGCAATGAGCTTCACCCCGCCGATGCCGACGGCAATGCCGATCAGTCCACCCAATAAGCATAGTACGATGCTCTCGAGCAGGAACTGGCTGAGGATGGCATCCTGAGTGGCGCCCACTGCCTTGCGCAGGCCCACCTCGCGCGTGCGTTCTTTCACGCTGACCAGCATGATGTTCATAATGCCAATGCCACCCACGACCAGCGACACGCCGGCGATGCCCGCCAGGAGTAGGCCGAAAACGCGTGCCTGTCCCTCTGCCGTTTCGATCAGCTCCCCCTGATTGAAGGCGCGGAACAGCTCTTCGCCGCTTGCGCTGCGCCGAACACGGGCCAAGGTGGATTGCACCTGCTGCAAGGTGTACGCCATGGTAGACGAGTCTACGGCGCGCACTGCGATACCACTCAGCGTGTCACGCCGCTGAAGGCGCCCTAGCGAGGTCTTGATCGGCACGAAGACCGCGTCATCCGGGTTCATGAAGCCCTGCCCACCCTTGAACGCCGCGACACCAATCACCAGGAAGTCCTGGTTGTTCAGCCGTATCGTCGCGCCGAGTGCGGAGCCACCTTCGAAAAGACGGTCGTAGATGTCGTAGCCCAGCACGCACACCTTGTCGGCCGCTTCGTTTTCGGCGGCGGTAAAGAAACGGCCTTCCTTCAGCTTGATGTTGCGAATGTACTGGATCTCCGGCTCGCCCCCGGTTACCATGGTGCGCTCGTTGCGGCTGCCGTACTTCACTTGCGCTCGCAGACGCACCTCACCCGACACGTTCGCCGCGGTGGGTACTGCACGGCGAATCAGCTCCACGTCGGACTGGCGCAAGGACTGCGCCTCGTCGGAAGCCTGTGCCACACCACCGAACGACCGCTGAGGGAACACCAGGATCAGGTTTCTGCCGAGCGCATCGAGCTGCTCCATCGCCTGGCGCTTGCTCCCCTCTGCTATGCCTATCATCGTGATCACCGAGCCCACGCCGATGATCACGCCGAGCATGGTCAACACGGAGCGGAGCCGGTTCGTCGCGATGGCACCCAGCGCGGTTCGGAGGCTCTCTGTTATGCTCATCTCGGTCTGCCTCCACCCATGAAGCCCCCACCGCCGGGTCCCATGCCGGTACGCGAACCGCCGCTGAAGGGGCTCTGTGGCATCGAGCGCATCTTCTGCTCTTGTTCTCGAATCGCCTTCATGTCAATCTTGCTGGTGACGACCTCTTCGCCTACCTTCAGCCCCTCGGTTATCTCTACCATCGTGTTACCCATTAGGCCGGTCTTCACATCCCGTCGGACGGGCGTATCCTTGGCGGCCATCACTTCCACGTATGCCTTGTCGCCTTCGTGCTGAAGGGCCTGAATGGGTATGGCGAGCACGTTCTTGCTCTCGCGCAGGATGAACTCGCAGCTGGCGTTGAGGCCGGGCATCAGCTTGACTCCCCGCCTCGGGGTGACGGCGACACGGACCTTGACCTGAGTGACTCCGTTGGCGGTGTCTGCACCCGGGTTGACGCGCGTCACCCTTCCCTGGATGGGCATTCGAGGCGCGGACTCGAGTGTCACCCGCACGGTCTGCCCGACGCTCACGCGCCCCACGTCCGCTTCGTCCACTAACACCTCGACGTACATGCGCGAGACGTCGGCGATCTGGACGATGGAGGTGCCCTCGCTAAAGAGGCTCGTGCCTGGCGGGATGATCGTGCCTTCTTCGAGGTACTTCCTGATTACCACACCGGCGCGTGGGGCGAGCACCGTGGTGCTGTCGAGCTGCACCTTCGCGTTGTCTCGAGAGACTTCGCTGCGCTTGATGGCCGCGGCAGCCGCGGCGATCTCGGCCTGGCTAATGTCCACCTGCCGCGTGGCGGCTTTCGCTTGACGCAGTGCCTCCTCGGCCTGCCTCACGGCCTGACGCGCGTCGTCGCGCTCTCGTTGAGCGATTCGCACGTCGGCTTCGGACACCTCGGCACGCTCGAGAGCAGCCTTAGCCTGTGCGACCCTGGCCTCGGCGGTCTTCAATTGGGCTGCAATGTCCTGCTCCAGGCGCGACAGCCGTTCCTTGGCCGTCGCATAGCTCGCTGCTGCCGCCTCATGTGCGCTTCGCGCCTGCTCGACCGCCAGCTGGCTAGCGTAGCCCTTCTCGAACAGGCTCTCCTGGCGTTGGAGGTTGGCGCTCGCGGCGTCCAGATCCGCTTTGGCACGGTCGTGGTCTCCCTTGGCCTGTGCACGCGTCTGCGGGATAGTGACGGTGCGAAGCTGCTCCAGCGACTCGACCGCGACCTCGTGGTCGGCGCGGGCCTGCCGGATGGAGGCGGAGGTCAGGTCGGGCTGGATCCTCGCTCGTTCTTCCAGGTTCCTGAGACGGATGCGTGCCGCCTCCAAAGCCGCCTCGGCAGAACGCACGGAGGTCTGGGCCTGTACCGTCTGGATGCTGTGCTGCAGCACGCTTTGCTGCCTGCGTGCGGTGCTCGAGGCGAGGTCCGCGACGGCCTGGTCGTAGAGCGCTCGCGTGTCTCGTGGGTCGATTTCGGCGATCAGGTCGCCCGCCTGCACGATGGAGCCTTCTTCGACCGCGAGGTGCGTCACGACGCCCCCTGCCTTGCTCTTGACGTCCACGGTGGTCTCCGGCTGCAGAACGCCGCTGGCGTTGAAGCTGAGGGTGACGGTGTTCTGCGCGACCTTCTCGGTGCGGTAGATGACGTCGGGCTCTTTGGCCCGATTGCCGACGAGGAACCACCAGAGCACGGCAAGACCACCGATGACGGTGGCGAGGATCAGGAACGTTCTCTTCATGCGACCTTCTCCGCAGACAGGCAGGTGCCGGCACTGAGCCCGCGCGACCGGCCCATCGCGGGTTCCAGGTCTAAGAGTGCTCGAGCAACACGAGGCCATGCTCCGGCTCTGCCGGTGCTAGTAGCAGTATATACGCATGACTCGCCTCGGTGTTCGAGCCGGGCCCGGCTAGGTGGATGTCCTACGGAGAGCGCTCGTGCCGTAGGACGGGAGGAGGCGTTCGAGTAGACTCGACGCATCCTAGGCAGGCCCGAGAGGAGCGAGCGGTTGAGCGAGTTGCGTTGGCATCCCTTCTTGCGCGAATGGGTCATCACCGCGACCCATCGGCAGGAGCGGACCTTCTTCCCTCCGGACGACTACTGCCCCCTCTGCCCCACCAAGCCGGGCGGCTTTCCCACCGAGATCGAGCGCGAGGACTACGACATCGTGGTCTTCGAGAACAAGTTCCCATCGCTACAGCGCAACCCACCGGAGCCTAGTGTGGAGGGCAACGAGCTGTGCCCGGTGCGCCCTGCCGCAGGGGTGTGCGAGGTCGTGTGCTACACCTCCGACCACAACGCCACCTTCGCGGACCTCGACCTGGCACGAGTGAGCCGTCTGGTGGACGTGTGGGCCGACCGCACGCAGGAGCTGGGCGCGAGGCCCGACGTGCACTACGTGTTCGTGTTCGAGAATAAGGGCAAGGAGATCGGCGTGACGCTCAGCCACCCGCACGGGCAGATCTACGCATACCCTTACATCCCACCCAAGATTCAGACCGAACTCGACGCGTCGCGCGAGCACTTCGAGCGCACCGGCAGGCGGCTGATGGCGGACGTGCTGCGGATGGAGGAAGAGGACGGCCGAAGGCTGGTGGCGCGCAGCGGCATCTGGCAGGCTTTCGTGCCCTTCTTCGCACGGTACCCGTACGAAACGTACATCGCTCCCGTGCAGCACCGGGGCGCGCTGCCGGAGCTATCGGCGGCGGAGAGGACGGATTTGGCCCGGGCCCTGCTGGACATGGCGCGGCGGTACGACAGGCTCTGGGGGTTCTCGCTGCCGTACATGATGGTGTTTCACCAGCAACCCACGGACGGCGGCGACCACGGCCACTACACCATGCACGTGGAGTTCTATCCGCCCTACCGCACGCCGGACAAGCTGAAATTCTTGGCGGGGTCCGAGTCGGGTGCGGGTGCGTTCATCAACGACACGATGGCGGAGGAGAAGGCCGCCGAGCTCCGATCCGCCGACCCCGGGTCGGTTGGGTAGGACGGCCAGCTTTCGACCTGATGCGGTAGGCGTCCTTCCGCTCCTTGGGACTGCGCGGGCCTGCTCGGGCCTTCACGCCAGTGTGTTGGTGCCGGAAGGCAAAGCGCGAGCAGGCTCGCGCAGTCCCGAATGGTGCACATCCCATCCGCTAACGGGTAAGGGGGCCGTCTAGGGAGAGGGAGGGGTCGCCCGGAGGTAGAATTTTCGCATGGTCAGCCCCATTCTCGCCGGGCTGCTGCTCGTCGCGCAGGCGGCAGCCGATGACCCGCTCCGGCATCCATCCGAAACCCATCTGCGCAACATCCGCCAGCTCACCTTCAAGGGGAACAACGCCGAAGCGTACTGGAGCTTCGACGACAAGAAGATCATCTTCCAATCGGACGACAGCCCGAACGGTAGGGACCAGATCTACATCATGAACCCGGACGGATCGGACCGCCGCATGGTCTCGACCGGGACTGGGGTGACGACGTGCGGCTTCTTCTTCCCGGACGGAAAGCGCATTCTCTTCTCCAGCACGCACTGGAAGGACGAGAATCCGCCTCCACCGGACAAGTCGCTCGGCTACGTGTGGCCGCTTTACCCGTCTATGCAGATTTTCACGGCGAATGCCGACGGCTCGGACCTGAAGCAGATCACGAAGTTCGAGAAGTACACCGCCGAGGGGTCGGTCAGCCGTCACGGCAGGGTGCTATTCTGCAGCGGCACAGGCGGTGACATGAACATCTACTCCTGCGAGCCGGACGGCTCCGACCTGAAGCAGCTTACGAACGAGCCTGGATACGACGGCGGGCCGTTCTGGTCGCCGGACGGCACCAAGATCGTGTACCGCCGTGCCGTCGCGACGAGCGGGCCCCTGCACGAGGCCTATCTGGAGAACCTGGCGAAGGACGTGTACCGGCCTGCACCGCTCGAGATTTGGATCATGGACGCAGACGGCTCCAACAAGCGCCAAGTCACCCATCTGGGGTGCGCTTCCTTCGCGCCATACATGCATCCGGATGGGAAGCACATCATCTTCTGCACCAACTACCCGGAGCCGAGGGGACGCGAATTCGACCTGTATCTGATCGGCGTGGACGGCACAGGGCTGAAGCGGATCACGTATACGAAGGAGTTCGACGGATTCCCGATGTTCTCGTTCGACGGGAAGAAGTTGGTATTCTGCAGCAATCGAAACGCCAAGAGGCCAGGGGACACCAACGTCTTCGTGGCGGACTGGGTCCCATAGGGGGGATTACGGAGGTGGAAGTGAACCGAATGCGAAAGGTTTGGCTCTGCGCGCTTCCGCTCGCGCTCGTTGCGTCCGCGGTTGCCGTACCCGAGATCACGCAGGACGATATCCGCGCGCACATTAGCTACCTTGCGTCCGACGAGCTGGAAGGTAGGCTGGCGGTTAGCAGGGGGTTCGAGCGAGCCGCAGCCTATGCAGCCGCCGAGTTCAAGAAGTATGGATTGGAGCCGAAGGGCACCGAGGGCTATTTCCAGCCCTTCCAGATGACCGCAGGCTTCCGACCTGGGAAGAACAACTTCCTGACCATTACCGTGGCTGGCGAGCGATACGACTTCGAGCTAGGCAAAGACTTCATGCCGGTTTCCACGGGCAGGTTCAACCACTGGGCGGACGGGCCGCTGGTGTTCGTAGGCAGTGGCATTCGGGACGACGAGCGCGACGACTTCGCCGGCGCGGATCTGACGGGGAAGATCGCGGTGATGCGGCATGGTAAGGGCCCGTTGGGCAACCCGTCCAGCATCCGTGATCGAGTAAAGACTGCACAGGAGTTGGGGGCGAAGGGCGTGCTGCTCGTGTCCGCGGAGAAGCGTATGCCTGTGCCGATCATCGCGGGTGGCGCCGCCGAACCGGGAGAGGGAATCCCGGTAGTGGAGGTGTCGGTGGAGGCGTTGGAGCAGCTCGATCCGGCTTTGGCCGCGGCCTTGGGGCAGGACGAGGGAGCCCCGGGTATGGCCCCAGCCTTCGAGATCGCTAACTCGCGCGCGCGGTTCATCAGCCAGGTCGAGCGCAACACGGGAATGACGCGAAACGTCGTCGCTTTTCTCCCCGGCAACGACCCTCAGCTACGGGACGAGATCATCGTGTTGGGAGCGCACCTCGACCACCTCGGCTTCGGGCAGGTAGGCACGATGGGCCGTAGCCGGGAGATCCACAACGGCGCCGACGACAACGCATCGGGAAGCGCGTCGGTGCTGGAGATGGCCGAGTACTACGCGCACTACAAGACGAACCGCCGCTCGATGCTCTTTGTGCTGTTTGCGGGAGAAGAGGAGGGGCTAATCGGTTCCCGCTACTTCGTGAACAACCCGACGATTGACCTGAGCAAGGTCACCGCGATGGTCAACTTCGACATGGTGGGTCGGCTGAAGGACGACAAGCTGGTTGTCGAGGGCACCGGCTCGTCGCCCATCTGGCCGGAGCTGCTGGACAGCGTGGACAAGCAGGGGCTGACCACCCGTTACTCGCCGGGCACGGGTGGAGGCAGCGACCATTCGTCGTTCGCGTCCAAGCAGGTTCCGGTGGTGTTCTTCTTCACCAACATCCATCCCGACTACCACCGCCCGACCGACGACTGGGAGGCCATCAACTACGACGGGCAGGTGCGCGTCCTGGAGTATGCGCGGCGCGTGATCGACGCGATCGACGCGCGGGGAGAGAAAGTGCCGTGGCAGCAGCCGAGCCGCACCCGGGGCGAGCGGCGCCCGCCGGCCGACGATCAGCAACGCCCCGAGGGGCCGCGCGGAGATGGTCCCAGAGTGAGCGTGCGGATCGGCCTCGTACCCGACTACTCGTTCGAGGGCACGGGAGTGATGCTCTCCGGCACCACTCCGGGGACTCCCGCAGAGAAGGCGGGCCTCCGTGCAGGGGACATCATCGTGCAGTGGGACGACATTCCGATTACGGACATGGATTCGCTGATGAAGGGCTTCGCCGCAGCCAAAGCGGGTGTGGCGGTCAGGCTGGTGGTGCAGCGGGGGCAGGAGCGGATTGAGGTCACCATCGTGCCGGAAGCGCGCGGACAGCCCTAAGCGGGTCTGCGGGGTAGCGGGAACGGGGTCTTCAAGCGCGGAATCGTGTGGCGGGAGCATCGTGCGTGATGTCGCAACCTGCGCAGGGGCCGAAGCCGCTGAGTAAGTGGAAGCTGCTGGACAAGGTCGTGTCAGTGGCTTTCGTGATCTGGTGTTTGGTCGTCGCCGCGGGGCTACTCACGAGCCCGACGTCGCAGTGGCTGCTGGACTTCAGCGATGCCCTTGCCGCACATCTCGGCGCGCTAACGCCGGTGACGAAGGTGTGGACCCTGGTCGGTGCAGTCGTCGGCGGGATCAGCATCATCGGGGTTTGGCTGGAGAAGCGCCGTCCGATGGCCATGGTTGCGTTATGCGCGCTGCTGCAGGTGCTGGCAATCCTTCACTCGGTGGCACACGACCCGACTTGGTGGCCGGCCCTAGCACCTCCGGCGGCCTTCGCCTGTTACTTTACCGCACGCTTCTGGATGCGGGAAATGGTGCCGCGCTACCGGTAGTGGCTGCCAGTCGGTACAATCGAGAAGTGCGAACGGAGTGGGTTTGATCGCACGATGACACTGGACGTGGTGATCCGAGGCGACTGTGTCGAGGAGCTGGCACGGCTGCCAGAGGCGTGCGTGGACTGCGTGTTTGCAGACCCACCCTATAACCTTCAGTTGAGTCAGGAACTCTGGCGCCCCAACATGACCAAGGTGGACGCCGTAGACGACGACTGGGACCGCTTCGGCAGCTTCGAGGAGTACGACGAGTTCTCCGAGGCGTGGCTCAGTGCATGCAGGCGCGTCCTCAAGCCCACTGGTACCATCTGGGTGATAGGTACCTATCATAACATCTTTCGCATAGGTACCATCATGCAGGACCTCGGTTATTGGATCCTCAACGACGTGATATGGATCAAGTCCAACCCGATGCCTAACTTCCGTGGAGTTCGGTTCACGAACGCGCACGAAACCCTGATATGGGCGTGCCGTCAGAAGGGTGCCAAGTACACCTTCAACCATCATGCCATGCGAGGGCTGAACGACGATCGGCAGATGCGTAGTGACTGGGTGTTGCCCATATGCAGTGGAAGAGAGAGGCTGAAGGTAGAGGGGACCAAGGCACACTCCACACAGAAGCCGGAGGCTCTGCTGTATCGTGTGATCCTAGCAAGCACCAAGCCAGGCGACCTGGTGCTGGATCCGTTCTTCGGATCGGGCACGACCGGCGTGGTTGCGAAGAAGCTGCACAGGCACTACCTCGGCATCGAGCGCGATCCGGGCTATGTGCGGGTCGCCGAGGAGCGCCTCGACGCAACGCCGACCGGATTATTCGTGCCCGAGGTGTTCGACGTGTCGGACCGAAGGCGGCTCGCGCCGAGGGTTCCTTTCGCGGCTTTGCTGGAGGCCGGCATGCTGCAGCCTGGTCAGATGCTGTACTTCCGGCGTAACAGGGAGATGGCAGCACAGATCCGTGCAGACGGAAAGCTGATCCGGAACGGAACTGTCGGTTCGATCCATCACGTGGGCCGCGAGCTGTCGAATGGCAGTCCGTGCAACGGGTGGGAGCATTGGTACTACGAGGACGATGAAGGCGAGCTGGTAGTGATAGACGACTTGCGGCAGAGGCTCCTCGCGGCACCACCCAGTGACGGCACACGATAGCGTTCTTCGGGCCGGGCCGAAGCGAACAGGGATCGGAGAGCGCGGATGTGGTTGGCAGCGCTGGCGGTGGCTGTTTTGGCTGGGCAGTGCGACCAAGGCGGAGTGCCGCGTGCCGAAGGAACCCTCACCCCAGCCCACTCCCGTGGGGAGGGCGAGGGAGGGGCGCAGGGTCGGTCTCCGAGTTCGTGCCTTCGGGGCTGGTGGCAGAGTGTGTGCCCCGGCGCGGTCCTTAGGTCGGCTTCATGCGCTCGGTGGTGCCAGGTGGCGGACGCGGGCCCGGGCATAGCGAAGCAGGTC